>NZ_BJOC01000017.1 GCF_006540005.1 Halomonas halmophila
TTACGGCTTACGGCTTACGGTTTACGGCTTACGGCTGTCAGGCTTCCTCGTCGAACCGTGCGTGGAACAGTTGCTCCAGCGCGTCGAGCACCGCGTCGCCGTCCTTGCCGTCGGCTTCCAGGGTCAGTTCGGTGCCGCAGGGCGCGGCGAGCATCAGCAGCGACATGACATTGGCGGCGTCGGCGCTCTGGGCGCCGTTGGAGACCGTTACGCTGGCGTTGTAGGCCTGGCAGCATTGCACCAGTCGCGTGGCGGCGCGGGCATGCAGGCCGCGCTTGTTGGTCAGGGTGAGCTTGCGGCTGGCCACGTCCTCAGGGTTCCTTCTCGCAGTCGTCCGGTGCAGGGGCCGTTTCCGGAGAGAGACGGCTGAGTTGTATGCCCAGTTCCCGGTGGCGGAGACGCACGCCGGGATAGTGCGTGGCCAGGTCGTGGGCCAGGCGCTCGGCCAGGTAGACGGAGCGGTGCTGGCCGCCGGTGCAGCCGATGGCCACGGTCAGATAGCTGCGCTGACTGGCCTGATAGCGGGGCAGCCAGCGTTCCACCCAGGCGCGGATGTCGGTCTGCATTTCCTCGACCATGGTGTAGCCGGCGAGGAAGTCGACCACATTGCGGTCGCGCCCGGTGGACTCGCGCAGCGATGGGTCCCAGTACGGGTTGGGCAGGCAGCGCGCATCGAAGACGATGTCGGCGTCCAGGGGCACGCCGCGCTTGAAGCCGAAGGATTCGACCGTCAGGGCCAGGGCCTCCGAGCCGCGATCGGCGAGCTGGTCGGCGATGCGGCTGCGCAGTTCGTGCACCGACAGGCGGGAGGTATCGATCACGAGATCGGCCAGGTCGCGAATCTCGGTCAGGGCGCTTTCTTCATGATCGATGGCCTCGGCCAGCGTCATGCGGTTGTTGCGGGTCAAGGGGTGGCGTCGGCGTGTGGCCGAGTAGCGTTCCAGCAGGATGCGCGCATCCGTGGTGAGATAGACGACCTGGCACTGAATGTCTCGCTGGCGCAGCTCCTGCAGCAGGCTGGGGAAGCGCTGCAGGGCATGCGGCAGGTTGCGGGCATCGATGCTCACGGCCACCGAGGGGTTGAGCTGGTCGCTGCGCAGTTCGTCGACCAGGGAACCCAGCAGCATGGCCGGCAGGTTGTCGATGGCATAGAAGCCGAGGTCCTCGAGCGCCTGCAGGGCAATCGATTTCCCCGAGCCTGAGCGGCCACTAATGATGACGATCTGCATGGCGGTCTCCTGGAAGGGGCTTGGGGCGAGGCCGCATAGGGGGCCGTCAGGCGGAAGACTGTCGGCGGATCGCTTCGACCAGACATTCGTGAAGGGTGTGCTGACTGTCGGCACGCCGCAGGGCGTGACGTGTCTCAGCGTCGTTCATTACTGCGGCGACCTGGCCGAGCAGTGCCAGATGGGCATCATCGGCGGCTTCGGGCACCAGCAGGACGAACACCAGGTCGACTGGCTCGCCATCCACGGCGTCGAAGTCGATGGCATCGGCCAGCTTCAGGAAGCCGGCGATGGGCGCCTTGCAGTGCGGATTCCGCGAATGCGGAATGGCCACGCCGTGGCCAATCCCGGTACTGCCCAGGCGTTCCCGGCCGATCAGGCGGCTGAAAACCTCCTGGCTGTCCAGGCTGGGGGTGTTCTGGGCGATGAAAGTACTGAAGAATTCCAGCACCCGTTTTTTGCTCCCCCCGGGCACATCGAACAGGGTGCGCTCGGGGGGCAGGATGGTTTCCAGAGTCATGATGGGTCAGCGCACGCTGGCGGCGCCCTGGGCGCGGGCCTGGGATTTTTCCTTGTGCTTCACCAGCTGCCTGTCGAGCTTGTCGGCCAGGGCATCGATGGCGGCGTACATGTCGCTGTCCTTGGCCTCGGCATGCAGGTCGGCGCCAGCGGCGTGAAGGGTACAGGTGGCTTGCTGGCGTTCCTTCTCCACGGAGAGTGTCACTTGTACGGTCGTGATGTTGTCGTAATGACGTTCGAGACGCGCGAGCTTCTCTTGTACATAGTCCCGCAGGGCGTCGGTCAATTCCACATGATGGCCGGTGAGGTTGACTTGCATGACACGCTCCTTGCTCCATGGGTTGTGGCTTGATTGTAACCCTTTTTGGAGTCGTGCAAACCCCCTGTCGCCCGCTGGCTGCGTACACTGTCGTCAACGTTCAACGCAGGCGCTTGCGTTGGCTCGAGGAAGGGATGTGCATGGACTCGCGGTACTTGGCCACGGTGCGTCGTGCCACCTCGATGCCTTCCTCGGCGAGGAGGCTGACCAGCTTGTTGTCGGACAGCGGCTTGCGTGGCGTCTCGTCCTGGATCAGCTTGCGGATGCGGGCGCGGATGGCGGTGCTGGAGTGGGCCTCGTCACCATCGCCGACGTGGCTGGAAAAGAAGTACTTGAGCTCGAAGACGCCGCGTGGGGTGTAAATGTATTTCTGGGTGGTGACCCGGGAAATCGTCGATTCGTGCATGTCCACGGCCTGGGCGATATCGGCCAGGATCAGCGGTTTCATGGCCTCCTCGCCATGCTCCAGAAAATCGATCTGGCGCGCCATGACCTCATGGCCGACCCGCAGCAGGGTGTCGTTGCGGCTGGCCAGACTCTTGAGCAGCCAGCGGGCTTCCTGCAGGTGATCCTTGAGGAACTGGTTGTCCTGGCTCTTGTCGGCGCGGCGGATGAGCGCCGCGTAATCGGGCTGAATGCGCAGGCGGGGCAGGGCGTCCGGGTTGAGTTCGACCTGCCAGCCCTGCTCGCCGCGTCGCGCGATCAGGTCGGGAATGACATAGTCATCGCCGCCGGCGGTGAAGGCGCTCCCGGGGCGCGGGTCGAGCTCTCGAATCAGCGTGATGACCTCATCGAGCGCCGCGTCGTCCAGGCTCAGGCGGCGCTTCAGCAGGCGTCGGTCATCGCCGGCCAGGGCCTCGAGGAACTGGCGGACCAGGCGCCTGGCCTGGGGCAGGTGGGGCGTCTCTCGAGGCAGGGTGGCGAGCTGCAGCAGCAGGCATTCGCTCAGGTCGCGGGCGAGGACACCGGTCGGTTCGAACTGCTGTAGCCGCTGCAGCACCCGCTCGACATCCTGGTCCGTCAGCTCGTCCAGGCCCTGGGCGCGCAATCCTTCGCGGATGTCTTCCAGTGGCTGGTCGAGGTAGCCATCGTCATTCACGGCGTCGATCAGGCTCTCGGCGACGCGCGTGTCGGGTTCTTGCATGCCGCTCATGGCGAGCTGCCAGGTCAGGTGTCCCTGCAGGCTCTGGCCGGCGGCCTGGCGTTCGAAGTCCGGCGCCTCGCCACTGCCCGTGCTGCCCAACCCGGCATCCTGATAGGTATCCGACCAGTCACTGTCGACGGTCAGTTGATCGGGAATGTCACTGGCCCAGTCGTCTTCCGGGTTGTCGCTCACGGCCTGTTCGCCGAAGTCTTCCTCGAGCTCCAGCATGGGGTTGGATTCCAGTGCCTGCTGGACTTCCTGGCGCAGGTCGAGTGTCGAGAGCTGCAGCAGGGCGATGGCCTGTTGCAGCTGAGGCGTCATGGTCAGCTGGGTGCCGAGCCGCAGTTGCAGAGAAGCCTTCATGGCCATAGACGAGAGGTCCGGGTGACGGTCTTGGGGCTTCTACCCTAATCCGGCGAGGCTCTTCATGCAAGACTCGGGCCAAATGGAGCGGGGCCGGTGGCTCGGTTCATGATTCTTGACGATGCTGTGCTGCACGGTCGGGTGGCGATCGGTGACCGAGCTCCGGTGTGCGGGGTCAGAGGCGGAAGTCCTGGCCCAGGTAGACGTCACGCACGCGCTGGTTGGCGAGAATCGTCTCGGCATCGCCCTCGGCGATGATCTGACCGTCGCCCACGATATAGGCGCCGTCGCAGATATCCAGTGTCTCGCGCACATTGTGGTCGGTGATCAGCACGCCGATGCCGCGGGTCTTCAACTGGCGAATGATGCCCTTGATCTCGCCCACCGAGATCGGATCCACCCCGGCGAAGGGTTCGTCCAGCAGGATGAAGTCGGGCTCGGTGGCCAGGGCGCGGGCGATCTCCACGCGGCGACGTTCGCCGCCGGACAGGCTCATGCCGGCGTTGTCGCGGATATGCGTCACATGGAAGTCCTCGAGCAGGGTTTCCAGTCGCTGGCGACGACCACTGCGGTCGAGGTCCTTGCGGGTCTCGAGGATCGCCATGATGTTGTCGGCCACGCTCAGCTTGCGAAAGATCGAGGCTTCCTGGGGCAAGTAGCCGATGCCGGCGCGGGCCCGTACGTGCATGGCGGCGCTCGATAGGTCATGGTCGTCGATGGCGACTCGGCCGGCATCGGCACGCACCAGTCCCACGATCATATAGAAGGAAGTGGTCTTGCCGGCCCCGTTGGGGCCGAGCAGGCCGATGACATGGCCCTGGCCGATTTCCAGACTGATGTCGTGGACGACCCGGCGGCGCTTGTAGCTCTTGGCCAGGTGGCGAGCGTGCAGCGTCTTCATTGGCCTTCCTGCTGTTCGGGTTCCAGAGTCATGCGCACGCGCTGCTTGCCCTCCACGCCTTCCGCCGAGGAACGCGCCTGGACGACCCGGCGATCAAGGAAGTATTCCAGATAGCCGCCCTTGAAGGTGTCATCCCCCTTGTGCAGTTCGGCCTGGTCGACCAGTTCGAGGCGGCGTTCCGCGACATGGTAGACGATGCGCCTGGCCCAACCCTGGACGAGGTCGGCATCAGGCGCCGGTTTCTGCTCGATGTAGGCCCGTCCGCCGGTGGCAATGGCACGCGATAGCTGACCGGCATCATTGCGGCGAATTTCCACGCGCTCGCCCTGCAGCTTCATGCTGCCCTGCTGGATGCGCACCTCCCCCTGATAGACGGCCGTGCCGGCTTGATCATCGAGCACGAGGCGGTCGGCCTCCACCTGGATGGGGGCACTGGCATCGCCCTCGAGGGCCAGGGCCTGCGGAACTGGCGTCAGCAGCAGCGTCACTGCCAGGCCCAGCAGCGGGGCCAGGGTCGGTCGCATCATGGCGCGGGATCCTCGTCGGTTGCCGGCGGGTGGTAGCCGCGGACATTGTCGGACAGTCGGGCCCGGCTGTCATCGAGCCAGACATCGAAACGTTCGGCCTGCATGCGTTGCGGCGGCTGGCGCAGCGTGACCGGTGCCTCGCTCCAGGCATGAGCCGTATCGGCATTGTAGTGCAGGACCCGGGTCGTCAGCTGCCAGCGCTCTTCGGGCGCTGCCAGGCGTACATTGCCGCTGAGCACCAGCGGCGAGCCGCCGCCTTCCAGGCGCCCCTGTTCGGCGCGTGCCGTCCAGTGGCGTCCGCTGTCATCGCGCAGCCGCAGGTATGGGCTTTCCAGTCGGGTGACATCGTCGCCGGGCGTGTGAGACAGGCGCGGCGCCTGAAGCCGCTGATGCGGGCGTCCCTGGACGTCATAGCGCGTCGCCTCGACGTCCTCGAGATAATAATCTGGCTCGCCGGATGGGCTCGGTGGCAGCGGTCCGCTCGAGCCGCTCTGGCGCTGGTCGAGCAGTGTCAGGCCGCCGCCCATGGCCAGCAACAGCAGAAACAGCCAGGTCCGAAAACCGGGTCTCGGGAGTCGCATGACGTCACTCCGGATCCTTCAGGTGGCGGGCGAGCATGGCCTCCCAGTCTCCCCGGGCCTTGAGCAGTGCATCGCAGATCTCGCGAACGGCGCCGTGGCCACCCGGGCGCTCGGTGATCCAGTCGGCATGGGCGCCGATATAGGGCGGCGCATTAGGCACACTGATGCCGATCCCGGCGTGGTGGATAGAAGCCAGGTCGGGCAGGTCATCGCCACAGTAGGCCACCTCTTCGAGCTCGAGCCCGAGCTCGTGGCTCAGCCGGCGCAGCACGGGCAGCTTGTGCGTGATGCCCTGGTGAAGGTGTGCGACCCCCAACGCCATGGCCCGCTCGGCGACCATGGGGGAATCGCGCCCAGTGATCAAGGCCACGCGCACGCCGACGCTCTGCAGCATCTTGATGCCCTGGCCGTCCAGAGTGTGAAACGCCTTGGTTTCACTGCCGTCGGACTGGAAGTAGAGCCGGCCATCGGACAGCACGCCGTCCACGTCGAGGGCCAGCAGTCGAATCCTGGCCATGCGCTCGAGCAGGGGTGAGGCGAAGGTCGTGTCAGGCATGACAACTCCGGTGATCAGATGACGCCGCTGGCCAGCAGGTCATGCATGTGCAGGGCACCGACCGGGTGACCGTCCGGATCCACCACGGCCAGCGCGGTGATGCGGTTGTCTTCCATTATGCGCACGGCCTCGGCCGCGAGGGTGTCGGGGGAGATGCGCTTGCCGGGAGCGGTCATCACGTCGTCCACCGTCAACTGGCTCAGGTCGGCATGGTGGTCCAGGGTACGCCGCAGATCACCGTCGGTGTAGACACCCACCAGGTAATCACCGGGATCGACGACACAGGTGAAGCCAAGCCCCTGTCGAGTGATTTCCAGCAGGGCATCGCGCAGCGGGCTGCCGGAAGCCACGCGCGGCAGGCGACTGCCGTGGTGCATCAGGTCCGATACGCGTAGCAAGAGTCGCTTGCCGAGGCTGCCGCCGGGATGGGACAGGGCAAAGTCTTCTTCGGTGAAACCGCGGGCCTCCAGCAGGGCCACGGCCAGGGCATCCCCCAAGGCCAGGGCGGCGGTGGTCGAGGAGGTGGGCGCCAGATCCAGGGGGCAGGCCTCGCGTTCGACGCCGGCAAAGAGGTGGGCGTCGGCATGGCGACCGAGAGTCGAATGCGGGCGTCCGGTCATGCTGATCAGGGGAGTGCCCAGGCGCTTGAGCAGGGGCAGCAGGGCGGTCACCTCGGCCGTCTCGCCGGAGTGCGACAAGGCCAGGACCACATCGCCGGGCGTGATCATGCCCAGGTCGCCATGGCTGGCCTCGCCGGGATGCACGAAGAAAGCTGGGGAGCCGGTGCTGGCCAGGGTGGCGGCAATCTTGCCGCCGATATGGCCGGACTTGCCCATGCCGGTCACCACCACACGGCCCGAGCAGCCCAGGATGAGCTCGCAGGCATGTTCGAAGTCGCCATCGAGATGCTCGATCAGGGCGCCGATGGCCTGCTGCTCCAGAGTCAGGGTGCGTATCGCGCTGTTGCGCAGCAGATCGGAAGGAGAAGTCGTGTCAGTCATGGTGTGATTGTTGCCCGTCCCGGGAGTTCTCTCAAGGCTCAAGCGCCTGCGGTGATGTGCTGGCTGCCCAGAACGATCAGGTAGGCAATGTAGATGGCGGCCAGCAGGAAGCCGGCCAGCCGCCGGATGTATCCGTGGCGTTGCCAGAGTAACAGCATGCCCAGTGCCAGGGTCAGCAGCAGCATGACCGGATAATCGCGACCGGCGGCAGCAGGATCGGTGGCACCCGGACGCAGCAGGGCGGGAATTGGCAGCACGGCGAGCATGTTGAACAGGTTGGAGCCGATGACGTTGCCGATGGCCAGGTCGTGGTGGCGTTTCAGAGCACTGGCTATGCAGGCAGACAGCTCAGGCAGGCTGGTGCCGATGGCGACGATGGTCAGGCCGATGACCAGCTCACTGATGCCAAAGCCCCGCGCAATTTCGCTGGCGCCCCAGACCAGAGCGCGCGAGCTTGCCACCATGATGGCCAGGGTCAGGGTCAACCAGAGCAGGGCGCGCAGCAGCGACATATCGGGAATTTCGGTGTCGGTATCCGAAGCGCCGGGTGTATCGGCGCGGAACAGCCACCACAGGCTGAATACCAGCAGTATCACCAGCAGCAGGCCATCCAGGCGGTCCAGTTGCCCATTGGCCAGCGCATAGCCGGCCAGGCCGGTGGCGCCGAGCAACAGCGGCAACTCCTTGCGCACAATGGAAAAACGTACCGGAATCGGCACTACCAGGGCGGTGATCCCGAGCACAAGACCGATGTTGGCGATATTGGAGCCCAGGGCATTGCCGGTGGCCAGGTTGGGCACGCCATCCAGTGTGGCCATGAGCGAGACCACGATTTCCGGGGCCGAGGTGCCGATCGACACGATCGTCATGCCGACCAACATCGTGCTCATGCCGGCGCGGTAGGCGGTCGCGGCGGCGGCGCCGACGAAGCGGTCGGCACTCCAGAGCAGGCCGACAAGACCGAGGACGACAAGCAGGGCGGGTATCAGCATGGTAGGCAGAATGTCCAAGGTGGAAAAGTGGCCTATTGAACATGCTCCATCGAGCCGGTGCAAGCGCCGCCGGTCTGCGCTGGCGCGCCGCGACCCAGTTAGGATACGATGTTCGATAATTCTCTTCAGGAACGCATACGGATGACCGACTCTCCCTTCGTTGAAGTGGAAGGCCTGCACTATGCTCGCGGCGAGACGGCGATCTTCCGCGGCATCGACATGGTCATTCCGCGTGGCCAGGTGACCGCCATCATGGGGCCCAGCGGCACCGGCAAGACCACCCTGCTCAAGCTGGTCGGCGGCCAGTTGGCCCCGGATGCCGGGCGAGTGCGCATCGATGGCGAGGACGTGCACCGGCTGTCGCGCAAGTCGCTGTTCGGCCTGCGGCGGCGCATGGGCATGCTCTTCCAGAGCGGGGCACTCTTTTCGGACCTGAATGTCTACGAGAACGTCGCCTTTCCGCTGCGGGTGCATACCGACCTGCCGGAGTCGATGATTCGCGATCTGGTACTGCTCAAGCTGCAGGCCGTGGGGTTGCGCGGTGCCCGTGAGCTGTCGCCCGCCGAGCTTTCCGGCGGCATGGCGCGCCGGGTGGCGCTGGCGCGGGCCATTGCCCTGGATCCGGAACTGATCCTGTATGACGAGCCCTTCGTCGGTCAGGATCCGATTTCCATGGGCGTGCTGGTGCAACTGATTCGGCGGCTCAATGACGCCCTCGGGCTCACGGCGGTGGTGGTATCACATGACATCAAGGAGACCCTGTCCATCGCCGATTATGTCTATGTCATCGCTGATGGCCAGGTCATGGCGCATGGCACCCCCGAGAGCCTCGATGTGGATCAGGACGCGCGAGTGCGCCAGTTCGTGCATGGCGAGCCGGATGGGCCGGTGCCCTTCCACTATCCTGCCACGGACTTCCATGCCGACCTGATGGATGCGGGAGGCCGGCAATGATCGAACGCATCAGGCGCCTCGGTCGCTGGGGTTGCTCGGCCCTGGAGAGCCTTGGCGACGCCGGAATCTTCCTCGCCCAGTCGATGTTCGGCATCCCCTCTGTCGAGGGCATTCGTCTCTGGCTGCGTCAGGTGCACTTCGTCGGTGTACTGTCGTTGGCGATCGTTCTGGTCTCGGGGTTGTTCATTGGCATGGTGCTGGCCCTGCAGGGCTATACCATCTTGGTCGACTTCGGGGCCGAGGATGCGCTGGGGCAGATGGTGGCACTCTCCTTGCTGCGAGAACTGGCGCCGGTGGTGGCCGCCCTGCTGTTTGCCGGGCGCGCCGGTTCGGCACTGACCGCGGAAATCGGCCTGATGAAGGCCACCGAGCAGCTCACCAGCATGGAAATGATCGGCGTCGACCCCTTGCGCCGCATCGTCGCGCCGCGCCTCTGGGCCGGTTTCGTGGCCCTGCCGCTGCTGACCATTGGCTTCGGGGTGGTCGGTGTCTGGGGCGGACAGCTGGTCGGGGTGCAGTGGCTGGGCGTATTCGAGGGCTCCTACTGGGGCAATATGCAGGCCAGCGTCGACTTCATCGGGGATGTCGGCAACGGTTTGCTCAAGAGCCTGGTGTTTGCCCTGGTGGTCACCTGGATCGCGGTGTATCAGGGCTATGCCCTGGTGCCCACTTCTGAAGGCATTTCGCGAGCCACCACGCGCACGGTGGTATATGCCTCCTTGGCGGTTCTCGGTCTGGATTTCCTGTTGACCGCCGTCATGTTCGGAGGTTTGTCCTGATGTTCGGAGACACGCAATGAAGCGTAGCAAGACAATGGAACTCGGCGTTGGCCTCTTCATGCTGGCCGGCATCATCGGATTGGTGTTTCTCGGTCTGAGAGTCAGCGGGCTGAGCCTGCAGACCCCGGAAAGCCGGTTCGAGCTGCAGGCCAACTTCGCCAATATCGGCGGTCTGAAGCCTCGGGCCCGGGTCACCATGGCGGGTGTCACCGTGGGCCGGGTCGAAAGCATCGAGCTGGACACCGAGTGGTATGATGCCCGGGTGGTGATGGAAATCGATGGGGAGCTGGAAGGCAAGTTGCCCGAGGACAGTACCGCGGCCATTCTGACTTCGGGATTGCTGGGTGAGCAGTACATCGGTCTCTCGGTGGGAGGCGCGCCCGAGACCCTGGAAGGTGGTGACCGGATTCGTGATACCCAATCCGCCCTGGTGCTGGAGGAGTTGATCCAGCAGTTTGTATCCAATATGGCTTCGGAGTGATGAATATGCTGACTATACCCATGGCCCGGCTGCGTGCCGGCCTGTTGCTGCTGGTTGTGTCGATGGTGGTACTGCCGGTTCAGGCGCAGGAAGGCGAGAGCCCGGAAGCCTTGATTCGCGACAGCGTCGATACCCTGATGTCGCAGATCGAGGGACGCAAGGATTATTTCGCGCAGCATCCAGACGAACTGGCGAGTGTAGTCGAGGACAATCTGGCCAAGGTGGCGGACATGCGTTACATCGCCGCCAGCGTGATGGGCCGCTATTTCAGTAATGCGACGCCTCAGCAGCGTTCGCGCTTCGTCGATACCTTCCGTCAGACCTTGATCGACACCTACTCGAAGGGGCTGGTTACCTTCGACTATCGCGAGATTCGTGTCCTCGATGACCAGGAAGGGTCGCGCTACGAGGACCAGGCCAGTGTCCACATGGAGGTGGTCGGTACGGACGGCACTGTCTATCCGGTCAGCTACACGATGCGCCTCGATGATGGTCAGTGGAAGGTTGTCAATGTGATCGTCAATGGCATCAATCTGGGACTGACCTTCCGCAACCAGTTCGATCAGGCCATGCGGGCCAACAACCGCGATTACGATGCGGTGATTGATGGTTGGGGGCCCGAGCTCGATGTGAAAGAACTGGAGGAAGGTGAGTGAGTGTCCTGCTCGAGGACGGTGCCAACCGGCTGGAGGGTGAGGGCACCACGCTGCGCGTGATCGGTCGCGTGGACTTCGAGAGTGCGGCCTCGCTGGCTGCCGCCGGCCGTGAGTGGCTGGCGGGTTGCCCGTCGGGCGGCGCCGTGACCTTCGATCTGCAGGGCATCGATCGTGTCAGCAGTGCTGCGCTCAGTGTGCTGCTCGAATGGTTGCGCACGGCCGAGCACGGCGGCCTCGACGTCGCCGGAGTGCGCCTCTCGGCGCCGCTGGCCCGGCTGACCGAGGTCGCGGAGCTGAACCGCCTGTTGCCTGATCCGAGCTGTGCCTCGAGCGCTTGAGACGATGCCAGCGGCATCGCCAAGCGCCATGCTTTTCTTTACCATGTCGGCGACAATGACGCCGACATTTTTATGCGGTGCATCCACCGACGACAGCGAAACGCGAGGACTCCATGCATCCCAGTGACGTCAAGGCGCTTCTCGAGAGCCGTATCGACGATTGCGAGTTTTATATTCAGGGCGAGGGCTGCGACTTCCAGGTGACCGCCGTGGGTGAAGCCTTCGACGGGCTGTCGCGCGTCAAGCGGCAACAACTGGTCTATGGCGCACTGTCCGACGAGATCGCCTCCGGCGCCCTCCACGCCATCACCATTCGTACTTACACCCCGCAGCAATGGCAGGATGCTGCCGAGAGCAAGGGGGCCTGAGGGTCGACCCAAACATGGACAAGCTGATCATCACCGGGGGTGGCCCCGTCGACGGAGAAGTCTGGGCGAGCGGCGCCAAGAATGCGGCGCTGCCCATTCTGTGTGCCACTCTGCTGGCCGACGAGCCCGTGACCATCGGTAACCTGCCGCACCTGCAGGATATCACCACGACCCTCGAGCTGCTCGGTCACATGGGCGTGCAGCCGGTCATGGGCGAGCGCATGAGCATTCAGCTCGATGGCGGGCAGGTCACGGACTGTCACGCGCCCTATGAGCTGGTCAAGAAGATGCGCGCCTCCATCCTGGTGCTGGGCCCCTTGCTGGCGCACTTCGGCAAGGCGGATGTCTCCCTGCCGGGGGGTTGCGCCATTGGCTCGCGTCCGGTGGACCTGCACTTGCGTGGCCTCGAGGCCATGGGCGCCGAGATCCGCGTCGAGAGTGGCTACATTCGCGCCCGGGTGGACGGACGCCTGAAAGGGGCGACCATCTTCTTCGATACGGTGACCGTGACCGGCACCGAAAACCTGCTGATGGCCGCGACCCTGGCCGAGGGCACCACCGTGCTCGAGAATGCCGCCCGCGAGCCTGAGGTGGTCGACCTGGCCGAGTGTCTGATCAAGATGGGCGCCGACATTCGTGGCCACGGCTCTGACACCATCACCATTCACGGTGTCGAACGCCTGCATGGTGCCGAGCATGACGTCATGCCCGACCGCATCGAAACCGGCACCTTCCTGGTGGCGGCGGCGTTGTCGCGGGGTCGGGTGCGGGTACGCAATACCCGGGCCGATCTGCTGGATGCCGTGCTCGCCAAGCTCGAGGAGGCCGGTGCCAAGGTGACGCATGGCGATGACTGGATCGCGCTGGACATGCAGGGCAAGCGGCCCCGGGCGGTCAGCATCCGCACGGCGCCCTATCCGGCCTTTCCCACCGACATGCAGGCCCAGTTCGTGGCAATGAATGCGGTGGCCGAGGGCACCTCGCGCGTCGTGGAGACGATATTCGAGAATCGTTTCATGCACGTCCAGGAGCTCAACCGCATGGGCGCCGATATTGCGCTCGAGGGCAATACCGCAGTGATCTCGGGCGTGGAGAGCCTGTCGGGAGCGCCGGTGATGGCGACAGACCTACGTGCCTCGGCCTCGCTGGTGATCGTGGCCATGATGGCGGCCGGCGAGACACTGGTGGACCGCATCTATCACATCGATCGTGGTTATGAGTGCATCGAGGAGAAGCTGCAACTGCTGGGCGCGAAGATTCGACGCGTGCCGGGCTGAAGTCGACAACGGGCAATACCATGAGCAAGCAATTGATCCTGGCCCTTTCCAAGGGGCGTATTCTTGACGAGACCCTGCCGCTGCTGGCGGATGCCGGCATCACGCCGGTGGAGGACCTCTCGTCGAGCCGCAAGCTGCTGTTCGATACCAACCTGGCGGATGTCAAGCTGGTGGTGATTCGGGCGACCGATGTGCCGACCTATGTGCAGTTGGGGGCCGCGGATGTCGGCGTGGCCGGCAAGGACGTGCTACTGGAGCATGGGGCCGAAGGCCTTTATGAGCCGCTGGACCTGGAGATTGCTCGCTGCAAGCTGATGACGGCCGGCATGACGGGGGCCGCGCCGAGTCAGGCACGCCGACGCGTGGCGACCAAGTTCGTCGAGGTGGCGCGGCGCTACTATGCAGAGCAGGGCGTCCAGGCCGAGGTCATCAAGTTGTACGGCGCCATGGAACTGGCTCCCCTGATGAATCTGGCCGACGAGATCGTCGACATCGTCGATACCGGCAACACCCTGCGCGCCAACGGCATGGAGCCGCGCGAACTGATCGCGCCGATCAGCACGCGTCTGGTGGTCAACAAGGCCGCCATGACCATGAAGCACGACCGCCTCAAGCCGCTGATCGCACGCTTGAACGAGGCCGTGGCCAGCCGCCGGGAAACCCAGGACGCCTGAGGCGACCAATCGTTGCAAGGGGAAGAATCATCATGCGTGAAGCGTCTGCCAACAGCCTGGAGATCAACCGGCTGGCTACCAGCGATGGCGACTTCGACACACGACTCGAGGCCCTGCTGGCCTGGGAAGGGGTGTCCGATGCCGAGGTGCAGCAACGTGTCAGCGGTATCCTGGCGGCCGTTCAACAGCGCGGCGATGCCGCCCTGGTGGAATACAGCAACCGTTTGGACCGCCTGTCCGTGGCCGGCATGGCCGAACTGACGCTCGACGCCGAACGCCTGCGTCAGGCCCATGACAACCTGCCGGCCGAGCAGCGCGAGGCATTGGCGCATGCCGCCGAGCGGATTCGCCACTATCACGAGCAGCAGAAGCCGACCTCCTGGCAGTACACCGAGGCCGACGGTACCGTGCTGGGCCAACAGGTCACGCCGCTGGATCGCGCCGGCATCTATGTGCCCGGCGGCAAGGCGGCCTATCCCTCCTCGGTGTTGATGAATGCCATTCCGGCCCATGTCGCCGGGGTTGCCGAGATCGTCATGGTAGTGCCGACCCCGGATGGCGTGCTCAACGACCTGGTGCTGGCGGCGGCCTATCTCGCCGGTGTCGACCATGTCTTCACCATCGGCGGGGCCCAGGCGGTGGCGGCACTGGCCTACGGAACCGAGACGGTGCCGCGGGTCGACAAGATCGTCGGGCCCGGCAACATCTATGTGGCGACCGCCAAGCGGGCGGTCTTCGGCCGCGTGGGCATCGACATGATCGCCGGTCCCTCGGAGATTCTGGTGGTTTCCGACGGCCAGACCGATGCCGACTGGCTGGCCATGGACCTGTTCTCCCAGGCCGAGCATGACGAGGATGCCCAGGCGATCCTGATCAGCTGGGATGCCGAGCACCTGGAAGCGGTTGCTGAGGCCATGGCGCGTCAGTTGCCGACGCTCGAGCGTGAGAACATCGTGCGCGCCTCGCTGGCGAGCCGCGGGGCCCTGATTCACTGCCGCGACCAGGACGAGGCGCTGGCGCTGATCAATCGTGTCGCCCCCGAACATCTGGAATTGTCGGTGGCGGAGCCGCAAGCCTGGCTGCCGCAGGTTCGCCACGCTGGTGCCATCTTCATGGGCCGCCACACCGCCGAGGCGCTGGGCGATTATTGCGCCGGGCCAAACCATGTGCTGCCGACCTCGGGCACGGCACGCTTCTCGTCGCCGCTGGGGGTCTACGACTTCCAGAAGCGTTCCTCGTTGATCCAGTGTTCGCCCCAGGGAGCTTCGCGGCTCGGTACCACGGCGTCGGTGCTGGCGCGGGGCGAGTCGCTCACCGCTCATGCGCGCAGTGCCGAGTACCGCATTCGCGATTGAGAGGTCCCTGGCTCCGCCTCCCCTCGATGCCCCGCCTGGCGGGGCATCGTCGTTTTCAGGCGGTGGGCTAGGGCGTCTCGCCCGCCGGGGTAGCGTTGTCTCGCCGCGCCGTGTCGTCGGCTTCGGTTCGATCCTTGGTCGAGGCGCTGGCCTCGTCATCGTCGCTACTCTCCGGCGATGACGGCGCCTCCTGGCTGTCATCCGGCTCGTCAGCGTCGCGCGGGCTGGTTGGACGAGGGCGGCTCGGGGTCGGGCGTTCGGCAACGGTGAGCGTGATTTGCCGGGTTTCGCCGTTACGCACGATGGTCACCGGTAATTGACTACCGGGCTTCACGGCTGCGATATCGCTCATGGTCTTGCGTGGGTCGCGGATGGGCTTGCCGTCGACCTTCAACAGCACGTCGCCGGGCTGCAGGCCGGCTTTGGCGGCGGGCCCGTTGGGCACGACATTGGCGATGACCACGCCATTGGTGGACTCGAGGCCGAAGGAGGCAGCCAGTTCGGCGTCGAGCTCCTGGACTTCGATGCCCAGCCAGCCGCGAATGACCCGCCCCTTGGTGACGATCTCCTTGAGAATGTTGCCGGCCAGGTTGGAGGGAATGGCGAAGCCGATGCCCTGGGAGCCGCCCGAACGCGAGAAGATGGCGGTGTTGATGCCGACCAGGGCACCCTTGGGGTTGATCAGGGCCCCGCCGGAATTGCCCGGGTTGATGGCAGCATCAGTTTGAATGAAGTCCTCGTAGGCACTCAGCCCCAGGTGGCTGCGTCCGGTGGCGCTGATGATGCCCATGGTCACGGTCTGCCCCACGCCGAAGGGGTTGCCGATGGCCAGGCTGACGTCGCCGACCGCCACTTTCTCTGAGTCACTCAGCTCGATGACCGGCAGGTCCGGCAGGTCGATGCGCAGCACCGCCAGGTCACTTTCCGGGTCGGTGCCGACCACTTCCGCCAGGGTCTCGCGGCCGTCGCGCAGCGCTACCTGAATCTGATCGGCGCCCTGGATGACATGATGGTTGGTGAGCACATAGCCTTCCTCGCTGACAATCACGCCCGAGCCCAGGCTGGAGAGCATGCGCCGCCGGCTGGGGGCATCATCGCCAAAGAATTGCCGAAAGAAGGGGTCCGACATCAGGGGGTGGGAGTCGCGCTCGACCACGCGTGACGAGTAGATGTTGACCACCGCCGGCGCGGCGCGCTTGACCGCCTGGGCATAGCTGACCGGGCCTTCATCGCGTGACAAGGGGGCGGCCTGGTGAATCTCCGGGGTCCGGGCCTGCTGGCCGCCGCTGTCGCCAGCTGTTTCACTGGCCTGACGCCCGAGCAGCTGAGGAAAGGCATTGAGCAACACCACAGCAGCCAGCACGCCGATCAGAACGGGCCAGAGATAGGGGAGAGCGCGTCGCATGCGGGAGAAGTTCCTTATGCCTGGTCGCGGGGGCTTTGGGCGCTGGTTACAATGTGCTGATGATAACATTTCCTCTCTTACCACGCCCGGAGGGTTCATGACGACGCGCGATGAAGTGGTCACCATCTGCGAGCGGGAGCTGGCCGCGTCAAGCTTCAAGGACTTCACTGCCAATGGCCTCCAGGTGGGCGGCCGGGCGCAGATCCAGCGGATACTGAGCGGGGTCACGGCGTGCCAGGCATTGCTCGACGAGGCCGTGGCCTGGCAGGCCGACATGGTGCTGGTGCATCACGGCTACTTCTGGAAGAACGAGCCGGTCAATGTCGTCGGCATGAAGCGTCAGCGCCTGGCGACCCTGCTGGGGCACGATATCAATCTGCTGGCCTATCACCTGCCGCTCGATGCCCATGGGACGCTCGGCAATAATGCCATGCTGGCCGATCGACTCGGCTTCGAGGTGGCCGGCTGTCTGGATGGTGAGCTCGGGCAGGGGCTGTTGTGGCATGGTTCGCCCAGCGCGCCGCTGACGCCCGGGGAGCTGGCCCAGCATGTTGGCGAGCGGCTGGCCCGCGAGCCCCTGTTGATCGAATCACCACAGGCCGGCGAGATTCGGCGTGTCGCCTGGTGTACCGGCGGTGCCCAGGACATGATCACTCAGGCGGCCGAGGCCGGAGCCGATGCCTTCATTTCCGGCGAGATATCCGAACGCACGACGCATCTGGCACGAGAGATGGGAATTCATTATCTGGCCGCGGGTCATCATGCCACCGAACGCTATGGCGTTCAGGCGCTGGGCGAGTGGCTGGCGCAACGTTTTGCCATTGAGCATCGTTTCGTGGATATCGATAACCCGGCCTGATCCCCATCGGCCCGCATGCAACGCCGCTGTCGGGCCTGCGGCAGGGGTTACCGATCGGGGAGAAGGGTAATGCCCGGCGGTGAGCCTGCCGGGCACGCCTGGCGCATTGGTCAGTAGCGGGGCGGTTGTGCGGGGGCGTTGTCGCCGGACTTCAGGCCGAAGTCCTCCGACAGGGTGCCGCGATTGCCATCGGCATAGTCGCGCGGGGTATCGACCCCCTGGTTGTCCTCATCGGCCTGCCCCAGGTCTGGCCGGCTGGGCTGTGCCGAGCCGAAGTGCGCGGCCGTGTCGTGCATCTCCTGCTGCAGACTGCGGCCATTGGCCAGCAGGGCCGACAGTAGACCATCGGCGCGCTCGAAGTGCTCGCTCAGCGTGCCGCGCAGCTCGGTGAGCTCGCGGTCGCGTTCGGCCAGGCGCTTGCGCAGCTTCTGGGCGCTCCGGGCGCCGCCATTGAGCAGGTGGTATCCCAATGCCCCGATACCGGCGCCGGCCAGCAGGCATGCCATGATCAGCACCCAGTTGATATTGCCTTGTTCCACGTGTGTCTCCCTGTGCGTTCGTTCGGCCTGACGGTGGTGGCTGTCAGTGGAAATTCCGTTGCCATTATAGGGCGGGCGTCAGTACCGCGGTCAACGACAGCAATGTCAGGGCCAGACGCGAAGCGTATAATCCTTTTCCTTTCGATGTCAGTCCAGAGTGGATGGTGAACCATGCCCAACAGCAATCACGGCAAGCCGCCCGAAACGTCGCCCGCGACCTCGCCGCTGGCGCGCTATCGTGCGGACCTCGAGCGTGAAGGCTTCGCACATGATCCTGCCCAGGAACGGGCTGTCGAGCACCTGCAGCGTCTCCATGACGACCTGCTGGCAACGCCGCGGGCCCGGTCCACTGCGACAGCGGGCGTGGTCGCGGGGTGGAAGGCGAAGGTCTCCGGGCTCTTCGGCAGGAAGGAGACGACGCCCGAGGTCGAGATGCCTCGCGTCACGGGGCTGTACTTCTGGGGCGGTGTCGGACGCGGCAAGACCTATCTGGTGGATGCCTTCTACGAGTCGCTGCCCTTTACCGAGAAGATGCGCACCCATTTCCACCGCTTCATGCAGCGGGTGCACAACGAGCTGGAGCACTACAAGGGAAGCTCCAATCCATTGACGCTGGTGGCCGACCGCTTCGCCGACGAGGCCAGGGTGATCTGCTTCGACGAATTCTTCGTCAAGGACATCACCGATGCGATGATCCTGGCCAACCTGCTGGAGGCCCTGTTTGCCCGCGATGTGGTGCTGGTCGCGACCTCCAACATCGAGCCGGCCGAACTCTACAAGGATGGCCTGCAGCGCGCCCGCTTTCTACCGGCCATCGACCTGCTCGAGCGCCATTGCGAGGTCGTCAACGTCGACTCGGGGGTCGACTATCGGCTGCGTACCCTGGAGCAGGCCGAGATCTTTCACTCGCCCCTGGACGATGCCGCTGAGGCTGAACTGCAGCGCAGCTTTCACTCCCTCGCGGGTGGCGAGGGCAGGCAGGGCGCGGCCATCGAGATTAACCACCGCAGCCTGATGACGCGGCGCCAGCATGAAGGCGTCGTATGGTTCGAATTCACCGAGCTGTGCGAGGGTCCGCGCAGCCAGAATGACTATATCGAGCTGGCCCGCGAGTATCACAGCGTGCTGGTCTCCAATGTGGTCCGCATGAATGGCGCCACCGACGATACGGCAAGGCGTTTCATCAACATGGTCGATGAGTTCTATGACCGTGGCGTCAAGCTGTTGATGTCCGCCGAAGCACCGGCCGAGCAGCTGTATCAGGGCGGCAGGCTCGAATTCGAGTTTCAGCGCACCCTGTCGCGGCTGCAGGAAATGCAGTCGCATGAATACCTCGCACTGCCGCATAAGCCCTGACCCGGGCTGCGCCCGGAGCTGTAAGCTATAAGCTTTAAGCGGTAAGAAAAATCTTGACCCCTTGGGGGCGGGTAGAAATCCGCTTGCTTACGGCTTACGGCTTACGGCTTACGGCTTACGCATCGTCGTTGCCATGCCAGCCGCGCATCGTGTAGAATGCGCGCTCGCTCGAACGTTGTTGTCTGCTCCACGGAGCGGGTCGGCAACCAAGAAAAATAGGGACGGTCCTGTCGCGATTCGCCGCCAGGGCTCAACGCATCAATTTGGTGATTCACCCATGAAGACGTTCACTGCCAAACCGCAGTCCGTCCAGCGCGACTGGTACGTCGTAGACGCGGCGGACAAGACGCTTGGTCGATTGGCCACTGAAATCGCTCGTCGCCTGCGCGGCAAGCACAAGCCGGAATACACCCCGCATGTCGATACCGGCGATTATATCGTCGTGATCAATGCCGAGAAGGTGAAGGTGACCGGCAACAAGGCCACCGACAAGAACTACTACCGCCATACCGGTTATCCGGGTGGCCTGCGCTCCATGAGTTTCGAACAGATGATCGATCATGCGCCTGAGCGGGTCATCGAGTTCGCGGTCAAGGGCATGCTCCCGAAGGGTCCGCTGGGTCGTGCCATGCACTCGAAGCTTAAGGTGTACGCCGGCACCGAGCATCCCCACGCCGCCCAGCAGCCGCAAGAACTGAACATCTGAGGGAGTCTTCGCCATGACACAGCAGTATTACGGCACCGGTCGCCGCAAGACCTCTACCGCACGCGTCTTTCTCAAGGCGGGTACCGGCAAGATCACCGTCAACAATCGCGAACTGAATGATTACTTCGGCCGCGTGACCGGCCACATGGTCGTGCGTCAGCCCCTCGAGCTGACCGAGACCCTGGGTCAGTTCGACGTCTACGTCACCGTCAAGGGCGGTGGTGGTTCGGCACAGGCCGGCGCCATTCGTCACGGCATCACCCGTGCGCTGATGCAGTACAATGAAGACTTCCGCAAGCCGCTGCGTGACGCGGGCTACGTGACGCGTGACGCGCGTGAAGTCGAGCGCAAGAAAATCGGTCTGCGCAAGGCGCGTCGTCGTCCGCAGTTCTCGAAGCGTTAAGTTTTTCCGCTTGCCGATACAAGCGCCCGGGCCCTGCGGCCCGGGCGCTTTTTTTATGTCGTGGGCAGTCTCGACTCAGGATTGCGTGAAACGCCCGAGTGTGGCTTCGGGGATTTTGTTGCTATGTTGTTAGCAGCAGGATGCCGCAAGGCGTAGCGACAGGATAAAAAACGGGCACCCCTGCAGTACATGACGACCGATGGCGCCCGAGCCGCCGAGCCGGATCGGGCAGGGTCCGTGGGCAAGCGGCGCCGGATGGAAGGTTGCATGGTTGTATGCTGCACGGGCCAGTCGACGGAGAGACCTGCACATGGCAGATGGTGGCGTGAACAAGGGGAGGCGCCGTTTCCTGGTGGCGGCGACCACGGTCGTTGGCGCCGCCGGAGTGGCTGCCGTGGCCGTGCCGTTCGTCTCGGCCTGGCAGCCGAGTGCCGAGGCCCGGGCGGCCGGTGCGCCGGTCAAGGTCGATATATCCAAACTGCAGCCTGGTCAGCGCATGGTGGTCGAATGGCGTGGCCGTCCCGTGTGGATTCTCGACCGTTCCACCGAAATGATCCAGCGCACCGAGATGCTGGGCGGGGAACGCCTCGCCGATCCGGCGTCCAGCAAACCGCAGCAGCCGGAATACGCCAGTGGGCCACTGCGCTCCATCCGTCCCGGGATCGGCGTCTACGTGGGCATCTGCACCCATCTGGGCTGTTCACCCTTGTTCCGTCCTGAGCCGAACGCCGAAGGCGTCGGCGTCGATGACTGGCCGGGGGGCTTCTTCTGTCCCTGTCATGGGTCGCGCTTCGATCTGGCCGGGCGGGTCTTTCGCAACGTGCCGGCGCCACTCAACCTGGAAGTGCCGCCTTACCACTTCGAGAATGACTCGGTCATCGTGGTGGGCGTCGGCGAAGGCGAGGAGGTCGGCTGATGGAACGTTCCGACAAGCCCAAGGCCGAGCGTGGCCTGATGCGCTGGGTGGATGACCGTTTCCCGGCGACCCAGATGCTGCGCGACCATCTGACGGGGTATTATGCCCCACGCAATTTCAACTTCTGGTATTTCTTCGGTTCGCTGGCGCTGCTGGTGCTGGTCAATCAGATCCTGACCGGCATCTGGTTGACCATGACCTACACGCCGACGGCGGAAGACGCCTTTGCCTCCGTCGAAACCATCATGCGTGACGTGGAGTGGGGCTGGCTGATCCGCTACCTGCACACCACGGGGGCATCGGCGTTTTTCGTGGTGATCTATCTGCACATGTTCCGCGGCCTGCTGTATGGCTCCTACAAGGCACCACGCGAGCTGGTCTGGGTATTCGGCATGGCCATTTATCTGGCCCTGATGGCCGAGGCCTTCATGGGCTACTTGCTGCCCTGGGGACAAATGTCCTATTGGGGAGCCCAGGTGATTACCTCGCTGTTCTCCGCCATTCCGGCCATCGGACCGGGGCTTGCCGAGTGGATTCGTGGTGATTACCTGGTGACCGGCATCACCCTCAACCGCTTCTTCGCCCTGCATGTCGTGGCACTGCCCATTGTGATTCTGGCGCTGGTGGTGCTGCATATCGTGGCCCTGCATGAGGTGGGCTCCAACAATCCGGACGGTATCGAGATCAAGGACAAGCTCGATACCAATGGCAAGCCGCTCGACGGTGTACCCTTTCACCCGTACTACACTCTCAAAGACCTGGTCGGTGTGGCGGTGTTTCTGTTCGTTTTCTGCGTGGTGGTCTTCTATTTCCCCGAAGGCGGCGGCTATTTCATCGAGAAGCCCAACTTCGAGCCGGCGAATCCACTGCAGACGCCGGACCACATTGCCCCGGTCTGGTATTTCACACCCTTCTACGCCATTCTGCGCGGCGTTACCTTCTCGGTATTTGGCCTCGAGGCCAAGTTCCTCGGAGTGATGGCCATGGGGCTGGCCATCGGTCTGCTGTTTGTCCTGCCCTGGCTGGACCGCAGCCGGGTACGTTCCATGCGTTACAAGGGCTGGGTGTCGCGTGCCATGCTGGGGCTTTTCGTCATCTGCTTCGTGACCCTTGGGGTGCTGGGCGTGCTGCCGTCGACCGAGACCCGCACGACCATCGCCCAGGTGTGCACCCTGGGGTATTTCGCCTATTTTCTGCTGATGCCTCTCTACACCAGGCTGGAAGGGACCAGGCCCGTGCCGGAAAGGGTGACTGACTGATGAGAAAATCACTGTTGGTATTGTGCCTCGTATGGCTGCCGATGACGGCGATCGCGGCCGGGGGCGAGAGTGCCGGGCTGCGCAGCATGACGCCGGCCTTGCAGGACAAGGCGTCGCTGCAGAACGGCATGCAGATGTTCGTCAACTACTGCATGGGATGCCATTCACTGGAGTATCAGCGTTTCTCCAGGGCCGCCGAGGACCTCGATATCCCCAGGGGACTGGTCGAGGACAACCTGATCTTTGCCGACGGACTGGCCTTCAATGATCAGATGCGTATCGCCATGGCGTCGACCCAGAGCGCGACCTGGTTCGGCACATCGCCGCCTGATCTGACCCTGGTTACCCGCCTGCACAGCAGTGACTGGGTCTATTCGTATCTGCTGGGCTTCTATCGCGACCCCGAGCGGCCGACCGGCGTGAACAACAGCGTCTTTCCCTCGGTGGCCATGCCCAATGTGCTGGAGCCCTTGCAGGGGGTCCAGGCGCAGGTCTGTCACGGTTCGGATTGCCAGCTGGAGCTGGTCGAGCCGGGCCAGCTGTCGCCCGAAGTCTTCGAAAAAGCCATGTTCGACCTGACCAACTTCCTGGTCTATGTCGGTGAGCCCTCGCGCTTGCAGGCCCGGTCGCTGGCACCCAAGGTCCTCATCTTCCTGCTTGTCTTCGCCATCCTGGCGTACATGCTGAAACGCGAATACTGGCGAGACCTGCACTGAGTCACGTTGATTCCACGCTGAGACATTCCACGGCACCCCCGGCGAGGATGGCTCGTGTTATGATGGCGTGACGAACTGATGCGAGGGTTGTTTCATGGGTGTAGTGACCAAGCGGTCATCGATGATCTTCTATTCCGGGGGCGATGATCATTGCAGTCATCGCGTGCGTATTGTGCTCGCCGAAAAGGGTGTCGCCGTGGACGTCGTCGAGGTCACCGAGGAGAGCCATCCCGAGGAGCTCGCCGACCTCAATCCGTACAACAGCGTCCCCACGCTGCTTGACCGCGACCTGGTGCTGTATGAATCCAAGGTGATGATGGAGTACCTGGACGAACGCTTCCCGCATCCCCCTCTGTTGCCCGTCTATCCGGTGGCGCGTGCCCAGAGCCGGTTGTGGATGCACCGTGTTGAACGCGAGTGGTGCCCACTGGTCGAACGCATACGCACCGCGCCCAAGAAGGAAGCCGACAAGGCACGCAAGGAATTGCGCGAGAGCCTGGTGGGCATCTCGCCGATCTTCGAGGACATGCCGTTCTTCATGAGCGAGGAATTCACCCTGGTGGACTGCTGCCTGGCCCCGATTCTGTGGCGTCTGCCGTCGCTGGGGATCGAGTTGCCGGAAAAGCAGGTGCAGCCGCTGGTGGAGTACATGGAGCGGGTCTTCGAGCGTGATGGTTTCAAGGCGGCGTTGAGCGAAGCCGAGCGCGAGATGCGCCCCTGAATTTTTTTGAAGTAGCGACCCAAGAGGGCCGAATGACGATGCATTCAAGCCGTCCCTATATTGCCAGAGCCTTGTACCAATGGCTGCTCGACAACGAGCTGACGCCCTATATCGTGGTAGATGCCGAACAGGAAGGTGTCGAGGTGCCTAGGGAGTTTGTCCAGAATGGCCAGATCGTGCTCAACATGGGCGTATCGGCGATTCGTGACCTCTCCATGGAGAACGACGCCATTGCCTTTTCGGCGCGCTTCGGCGGCAAGCCGACCCAGCTGATGGTGCCCATGGAGGCGCTGATTGCCATCTATGGCCGGGAGAATGGTGTCGGCATGGTCTTCGGTCATGAACCCGAGATGCCCGAGCCGGCCGCAGACGATGAGACCCAGGACGACAGCGCCGGGCCCTCCCTGGCAAGTGTCGACGACAGTGATGAGTCTTCCGGCGGTGAAGACAGCGCCGATACCTCGGGTGAGGACGCCCCGAAAAAGGCGCGGCCTTCGCTACGCGTCGTCAAGTGAGTGCAGGATGATTGACGGCCCTCGGCCCGCCAGCGAGTTGGGCGGGGCGTGCCGGCAACCAGCAAAACGGCAGGCCGGGTAGCCTGCCGTTTTATCTTGGTCATGCGGTTCAGTCGAGATAGTCGAAAACCTTGACAATGCGCTGCATGCCGCCGGCATTGGAGGTCACCGAGACGATGCGTTCGGCCTCGGCACGGCTGACGATGCCCATCAGGTAGACGGTCGCGTTCTCGGTGACCACCAGCAGACGACTTTCGTCGGTGGCCTCGTTGGTTGCCAGCGCGGTTCTCACCTTGGTGGTGATCCAGGTGTCGTTGAGCCGCTGCGAGTTGGGGAGGTTGGCGGCAACACTCAGCTGATTGTGAACCTTGCGAACGTGTCGGACCTGCTCGGCGACCTGTCCGGCCATGCCCTTGAGTTTCTGACTGGGCACCTGTCCGGTGAGCAATACGACACCATTGAAAGCGTCCACATTGATGCGGGCGTCGTCGAGGCGTGCGTCGGTGGCGCCGAGGTTGCGCGCGATCTTGTCCTCGATATTGTTGTCCTCGACCTTGGTTCCCTCGGTGCGCTGACCGTAGTTTTCATTGACAGGGTCGGCGTTCATCGCCGCGCAACCGGAAAGGGCCATCAGTACGATCAGTGTCAGGGCGGTGCTCAGAGTCTTGTAGGTCATAATCGGTTACTCGCTTGCGCCAAAGAGTTGTTCGTCGATCAGGTCGCACAGGCAGTGGATCACCAGCAGGTGGACTTCCTGAATACGCGCGGTCGAAGTGGCTGGTACACGAATCTCGCAGTCGTCCTGGCCCAGCAGGGAAGCCATGTTGCCGCCATCTCGCCCGGTCAGCGCCACGACCGTCATCTCGCGATCATGGGCCGCCTGGATGGCCTGAATGACATTGCCCGAGTTACCGCTGGTGGAAATGGCCAGCAGGACGTCACCGGGCTGCCCCAGCGCGCGAACTTGCTTGGAGTAGACATCGTTGTAGGTGTAGTCATTGGCGATGGAGGTCAGCGTCGAGGTGTCGGTGGTCAGGGCCACCGCCGGCAGGCTGGGACGCTCACGCTCGAAGCGGTTGAGCAGCTCCGAGGAGAAGTGCTGGCAGTCACCGGCACTGCCCCCATTGCCGCAGGCCAGGATCTTGCCTTCCGTGACCAGCGCCTGAACCATCATCTGACTGGCGACCTCGATGAAGGGCGGTAGGACTTCGCTGGCATAGGTCTTGGTATCGATGCTGGCGTTAAAGTGTCCGAGAATGCGAGTCTGGAAATCCATCTTGGCTTCCTGGTCCTTGGGTCAAAACGCTTCGAAGGCTCCCGCCACCCATTCGTACTCGAGCTCGGGAGGCGTGCCGGTCACGGCCAGCACATCGAAGCGGCAAGCACATGATAGCCCGTTGCGCTGCAGATAAAAACGCGCTGCCTGGATCAAGCGGCGCTGCTTGGTCATGGTGATGGTTTCCAGGGGGTGGCCGTGGCGCGAGTCGGCGCGATGCCGGACCTCGACAAACACCAGAGTGTCCCCGTCACGCATGACGATATCGAGTTCGCCGCCCTTGGCGTGCTGGTTGGTGGCGACCAGCTCGAGGCCGCGCGCCACCAGCCAGTCGCTCGCCAGGCGCTCGATGCGCGCGCCTCGGGTGCGTGCATCAGGGCAGGGCATCGCTGAGGCTTCCCGGTGATATCATTGGCTGTGGAATGCCCTCGCTGAAGCGGGCCCAGGGCAGCTGGCGCTGGATACGGCCATCCTCGGTGGTCGACAGGGTGCCGGTGGCACCAAAGAGCTCGCTGCCCGGAATCGCCTGGAATTGCGGCAGGCGGCGAGCCAGTTCATAGGCATCCACGCCCATGGCCATCAGGCGAAACATGGAAGGCTCGGACTCCTCACGCAACTGGCGGTAGCTGTTCACATAGGGCAGGGCATTTTCCCCACCGACGGCGGCTTCAGGGATTTGCCACGGAATATCCACGAAGCGCACGCCGTTGAGATCCCTGTCCAGTCGTGGCTGTGGGTGGCCCGTATACAGGTGGGACGTCGCGTACACCGGTAGGTCGGCGGCGTTGTAATACTCCAGCGTCGGGGGTACCTGGCGGGCGTAGTCCGGCAAGGCGAGCAGGAAGAGCATGTCCGGTTGTGGAGAGCGCACGGCCCGACGCGTGCTCTCGGTGGCCGACTGCTCCGGGTTGTAGCGCACGGTACGCACGATGTCGCCGTTGTTGGTCTGCCAGGTGTCGCGGAAGGCGGCGCCGACCCGGCGTCCCCAGTCATTGTCGGGGATCAGCAAGGAGGCGCTCTGCATGCCGTCGATCCGGCCGCGCCGGGCGACCTGGCGGGCCTCGTTTTCGGCGGACAGGCCATACTGGAAGAGCCCTTCGGCCTGGTTGTGTTCACTCGTGCCATAGTTCAGGGCCAGGGTCGGCATCGGAACCTGGTCGCGCTGCTCGAGGCGCGTGACCAGATCCTTGTCGAGAGGACCGATGACTGCCTGGGCGCCCATGCTTTCGGCCTCGGCATAGAGCGCTTCGAGGTTGCCGTCTGAGGAATCGATGAAGCTCAGCTGGGTGCCGCTGGCGCTTCGGTTGACCACCTCGAGATGGTGGACGTTCATGCCTTGCTCGATGGCGTCGGCGACGCGTTCCAGAGGGCCGGATTCGGGCAGGAAGATGGCGATATGACGAATCTCGCTGCCCCTGAGGTCGCGCAACGCCTGAAGTTTGGTGGGTAGCTGGCGGGCGGCGGGATGATTCGGATAGCGGCTGCGCCAGTCCTCAATTCGTTGGAAAAGTCGTTCGATGTCGGCACTGGTGTCGCGGGTCAGGTCAGTCAGGGCAAGCCAGGCCCGGGTATCGGACTCCTGGCTGTTGCGCAGCCTGTCCAGCGAAGGCCCGGGCAGGTTGGAGAGCTGGTTCCAGATCGGGTCATTGAGGCTGGTGTCGTCGTTGGCCGCCTGAAGACGCAGGAAGGCGGCGGCGGCCGGCAGCGGCCGGTCGAGTTCGGCCAGTGCCCGGCCCAGGCGACCCAGCAGCAGGTTGGCCTGTTCGCGCGGCGGTGTATCGTTCTTGAGCAGTTGGCCGGCCTGAACAACGGCGCGCGGATCCCCCAGGGATTCGCCCAGCTCGGAAAGCAACAGCGCCCAGCGACGACGCTGTTCGATGGATAGCTGGTCCGAGTCGAGATTCTTGACGATATCCAGTGCCTGGGGGCCACGCCCCTGACGTGCTAGGATATGCGCGGCCTCGAGTCGGGAAGCGGCAGCCGCAGCGGGTGCCTGTTGGTCAGCTCTCTGCAACAGCTGTGCCGGATCATGTGCAGGCTGGCGTTGCGTCACGCTTTGCTGCGAGGCACACCCGACCATCAGTAGTGCCAAAAGCACGGCGGCCAGCGGGCCGCGAGACGAAATCTTCATCGATCCTTCCTTGTCGCATGGTGGCGGATAGCATCCCAGGGGGCCGAAATGTCAGACGCGATAGCAGGTTCATTGTACGTGGTCGCCACGCCGATTGGGAATCTCGAGGACCTCTCGCCGCGCGCGGCGCGTCTTCTGGGTGAAGTGGCGCTTGTCGCCGCCGAGGATACCCGACATACGTCGCGGCTGCTGCGTCACCTGGGGGTCGCCCCGGCGGTGATGTCCCTGCACGAGCATAATGAAGCCGGGCGGGTCGAGCAGATCGATCGGCGACTGGCCGCCGGCGAGGACGTGGCTCTGGTCAGCGATGCTGGCACTCCCTTGATCAGTGACCCCGGCTTCGTGCTGGTGCGCGAACTACGTGCCCGACAGCGTTGCATCGTGCCGGTGCCCGGTGCCTGTGCACTGGTGGCCGCCCTGTCCGCAGCCGGGCTGGCTACTGACCAGTTTCTGTTCAATGGTTTTCTGCCGGCCAAGAGCGGCCCGCGGCGGACCCGCCTCGAGGCCCTGGTCGAGCATCAGGCCAGCCTGGTGTTCTATGAGTCACCCCATCGCATACATGCCACCCTGGCTGACCTGGCCCGAGTCTTCGGCGAGCGGCCTCTGGTTCTGGCTCGCGAGCTGACCAAGACCTTCGAGACCTTCCTTGCCGGCACGGCCGATACCCTGATCGCCAGGCTCGAGGCGGACCCGGATCAGGCGCGTGGTGAGTTCGTCATCATGGTCGAAGGGGCGCCGCCGCGGGACGTCAGCGAGAGCGTCACTATCGAGGCCGACGCACTGCTGAGCAGCCTGCTGGCCGAGGGTGTGGGCGTCAAACAGGCGGCCGGCAGCGTGGCACGCCTGCTCGGCGGCGCGCGCAAGACCTGGTACGCCCGGGCGCAACGCCTCAAGGACGGGGATTGAGGGGGTGTCGCGGCACTGGTATGCTTGGCTCCGGGAGTTGGCCAGACAGTCGCCGCCGATCGCCGCTGGCGTGTCGGGGGAGGAAAGTCCGGGCTCCACAGGGCGGAGTGCCAGGTAACGCCTGGGCGGCGTGAGCCGATGGAAAGTGCAGCAGAGAGCAGACCGCCTACGCCTCCTACGGGAGGCCGGTAAGGGTGAAAGGGTGCGGTAAGAGCGCACCGCGCGCCTGGCAACAGTGCGTGGCACGGTAAACCCCACTCGGAGCAAGACCAAATAGGAACCCCAAGGCGTGGCCCGCGCTGGGTTCGGGTAGGTTGCTTGAGAGCGCCGGTGACGGCGTTCCTAGACGAATGACTGTCCTCGACAGAACCCGGCTTATCGGCCGACTCCCACCCGGTTTACAGGGTTTTGCAGATTGTTGCCCATTGTTCATCTTTTGTCGCCGTTGCCGACGCGCACGGCCCTTCCCGAACCGCCACGAGAGCCGCATGTCGTCACCCGCTTCTGAACAACCCCCGCGCGGATTTCGCCATGCCAGCGTGCTGCTCGATGGCGCGGTCGAGACCCTGATGCATCGAGCCGAGGGCGCCTACCTGGACGCGACCTTCGGGCGGGGCGGACACTCGCGGGCGATTCTCGAACGCCTGGCCCCGCAGGGTCGCCTGCTGGCCATCGACCGTGACCCTCAGGCCATCCAGGATGCCGGCCGCATCGAGGACCCACGCTTTGCCATCGAGCGGGGCGACTTCGCCCGCCTGGGCACCATTGCCGACGCCCATGACCTGTATGGCAAGCTGGACGGTATCCTGCTCGACATCGGAGTGTCGTCGCCTCAGCTCGATGACCCGGAACGCGGCTTCAGCTTTCTGCGCGACGGCCCCCTGGACATGCGCATGGACCCGGATCAGGGCGAAAGTGCGGCGGACTGGATCGCGAAAGCCGAGGAAGGCGAAATGGCCCGCATCTTCAAGACGCTGGGCGAGGAGCGCTTTGCACGTCGCCTGGCGCGCGCCATCGTGGCCCGGCGTCGCGAGCGCCCCTTCACGCGCACCGCCGATCTGGCCGAGGTCATCAAGACGGCTCACCCGGCCTGGGAAAAGGGCAAGCACCCGGCAACGCGAGCCTTTCAGGCACTGCGCATCCATATCAATGGCGAGCTCGAACAGCTCGAAGCTGCTCTGGATGCGGCCCTGGAGGCGCTGGCGCCCGGCGGTCACCTGGTGGTCATCAGCTTCCACTCGCTGGAAGACCGTCGCGTCAAGCGCTTCATTCGTGATCATGTGCGCGGTGACACGCATCTGCCGCGCGGCGTGCCGTTGCGCGATGACCAGATCCAGCGTCGCCTGGAGGCGCTCGGCAAGGCGTGGCGTGCCAGTGCGCAAGAAGTCGAGGCTAACCCTCGCGCTCGCAGCGCCGTCATGCGGGCGGCGCGTAAACGCTATTGAAGGAGTGGTGACATGGCACAGGGACGCAATGCCTCCACGACGACGTCAACCGGCTTCGGCTGGCCGGCGGTCCGACCACGGTTGTCGATGCTGCTGCTGGTCAATGCGGTATTGCTGGGGCTTTGTCTGGCCTCGGCGCTGGCGGTGATCGCCACCAGCCATGAAGTCCGCGAACGCTATGCACGCTTGCAGAAGCTCGAGAACGAGCAGCAGCAACTGCAGACCGAGTGGGGTCGGTTACTGCTCGAAGAGAGCGCCTGGTCGTCACCGTCACGCATCGAACGCCTGGCCTCGCAACGCCTGGAGATGCGGTTGCCCGATGTGGATGAGGTCGAGGTGATCCGACCATGAGCAGAACGTCTTCCAATGGGGTAACGTCGCGCCGTCCGCGACCCATGGAGCCCATGGGTCGCGCGCGATATATCGTCATGATGGGATTGGTGCTGATCGGCCTGGGGTTGCTGGCTGGTCGCATCGTCGATCTGCATGTCTTCGAGCGTACCTTTCTCAAGGGCCAGGGTGACGCGCGCACCCTGCGCGTCGACGAGATCCCCGCTCACCGCGGCATGATCACCGACCGTCACGGCAGTCCTCTGGCCATTTCGACGCCCGTGGTCACGCTCTGGGCCAACCCTCAGGATGTACCGGAGGATGGCATTCAACGTTTGAGGCTGGCTCAGGCGTTGGGGCAGGATCTGGATGCATTGAACAAGCGCTTGGCGCGTTATTCGGAGCGTGAGTTCATGTACCTGGAGCGTCGCATGACCCCGGGAGCGGCGCAGAAAGTGCTCGACCTCCGGGTGCCGGGTGTCCATGCCCGCAAGGAGTACAAACGGTATTATCCTGCAGGGGAAGTGGCGGCCCAATTGATTGGCGTGACCAATATCGATGACAAGGGGCAAGAAGGCCTCGAGCTGGCGTACCAGCCCTATTTGGCCGGGGTGCCCGGCAAGCGGCGGGTGTTGAAGGATCGTCGCGGCCGCCTGGTGCGGGACCTCGAAGTGCTCAAGGAAGCCGAGCCCGGCGGTGACCTGACGCTGTCCATCGATCAGAGCCTGCAGTACATGGCCTATCGGGAGCTCAAGGCGGCGGTGGAAAAAAACGACGCCGATGGTGGCACTCTGGTGATGCTCGACGCGGACACCGGTGAGGTGCTTGCCATGGCCAACCAGCCCTCTTATAACCCCAATAACCGAGCCAGTCTGGACCCGGCCGGTTTGCGCAATCAGGCGATCGTCGACACCTTTGAGCCCGGCTCGGTGATCAAGCCGTTGGCCATGTCAGCCTTGCTGGAAACCGGCAAGTTTCCGCCGGATACGGTGGTGGATACCTCACCCGGCTGGATGGTGATCGATGGCTATACCATTCGTGACGTTTCCAACAACGGCAAGCTGACGCTGACGGGCATCCTGCGCAAGTCCTCCAATATCGGCATGTCCAAACTGACTCTGCAACTGGATAAGCCCGTGGTGCCTCGGCGCTATCGTGCGCTCGGTTTTGGTAGTGCACCCGGTACGGGTTTCCCGGGTGAGGCGACAGGCAGTGTGCCATCGCCGCGGGTCTGGTCGAGCAGTCAGTGGGCCGCGCTTTCCTATGGTTATGGATTGTCGGTTTCGGCACTGCAACTGGCCAGCGCCTACACGGCCATTGCCAATCACGGCAAGCGCCTGCCGCCTTCGCTATTGCGGCTGGATCAGGCACCTCAGGGGAAGCCGGTCATCGAGCCAGCGATTGCCGACAAGGTGCTGGGCATGATGGACGAGGTGGTCGCTCCCGGCACGGGCGCGCGGCGAGGCATGGTGCCTGGCTACCGTGTGGCGGGCAAAACCGGCACGGTACGCAAGGTGGGCAGTGACGGCTACCAGCAAAGCACCTATCGAGCCCTGTTCGTGGGGATTGCACCGGTCTCTGACCCGCGCATCATCACCGTGGTGATGATCGATCACCCGCGTGGCGATGAGTACTATGGTGGTGCCATCGCGGCGCCTGTCTTTTCCCGAGTGGCCGGCAGTGCACTGCGCATGCTGGATGTGCCCCCCGATCGATCGAGCCAGGACGATGATGATGAATGATCTGCGCCATGCACGGCCAATGGGGTCTGCATGCGAGTAAACGCTGCACGCCTGACGGCAGTGCTGAGCCGGTACTGGCCGGAGCGGGCCGAAGCCCTACAGGTCTTCGCATCGAGTGACGATACCCGGCTGTGTCTGGATAGCCGTGAGCTGGGCGAGGGCGATGTCTTTCTGGCCTTGCCCGGCGTGTCGGTCGATGGACGTGATTTCATCGACCAGGCCCTGTCGTCCGGTGCCCGGGTGGTACTGTCGCATTTCGAGCCCGGCGACTCGGGCGAAACATCCGCCCGAGTGCTGGGGCTGGAAGGGCTGGCCGAGCGGCTGGGTGACATCGGGCGTGAGCTCTTCGAGGTACCCGAAGACCTCGAGCTTATCGGTGTCACCGGGACCAACGGCAAGAGTTCGGTGACGCACTATATCGCCGCGCTCAGTCAGGTGCTGGGTCGCGAGGCCGGGATGATCGGCACCCTCGGGCACGGACGACCCGGAGCGCTGCAGGAAGGCAGGCTGACCACCCCCGGCCCGCTAGCGATGCAGGCGGCCCTTGGCGAACTGGCGCAGGACGGAGTACGGCGCGTGGCCATGGAAGCCTCGTCTCACGCCCTGGAGCAGCAAAGGCTGGCGGGTTGCCGAGTGGCGGCTGCGGTGTTCACCAACCTGAGTCGCGACCATCTCGACTATCATGGCGGCATGGGCGCCTACGCTGCGGCCAAGGCGCGGCTTTTCCAGCGCCCCGAACTCCGGCTGGCGGTCGTCAATGGCGATGACCCCCTGGCACGCCTGATGCTGGCGGGTCTGCCGGAGGGGGTGCGGGTGCTGGCCGTCGGTGATGATGAAGCGGTGACCCTGCGCGTGGTGGGGGTCGAGCCCTTGCCCCAGGGGCAGCGTGCGGTGATTGCCACGCCGGATGGCGAGCGGGTGCTGGAAATCGGCCTGGTGGGGAGCTTCAACCTGACCAATGTGCTGTTGGCCATGGCCGTGCTGCATGGCCTGGGCGAAGACCTCGAGGCATTGTTTGCCGCGGCGGGCGAGCTGACCCCGGTGCCTGGTCGTATGCAGGTACTGAGCGACACGCGGGGGCCGAGCGTGGTCATCGACTATGCCCACACCCCGGATGCACTGGAGAATGCGCTGGAGGCGCTGCGCCTGCATCTCCCCGACCACGGGCGCCTGTGGTGCCTGTTCGGCTGTGGCGGCGATCGCGACCCGGGCAAGCGGCCCTTGATGGCCGCCGCCGTGGAGCGCCATGCCGATGTGCCGGTGATAACCGATGACAACCCGCGCAACGAGTCGGCCGCGGCAATACGTGAGCAGATGCTGGCCGGCTTGAGCGCGGAGGCGCGCTCCCGAGCCCGCGTTCACGACGGCCGAGCGGCGGCCATCCGGCGAGTCGTTGCGGAAGCCGATGCCGAGGATGTCATCCTGATTGCCGGCAAGGGCCACGAGACCTATCAGGAAATCGCCGGGGTGCGCCACGCCTTCTCCGATCTGGAAGAGGCCAGGGCCGCCTTGGCCGAGCGTCATGCGGAGGGCGCCTCATGACGGCGGTCGGCCTGCACTATCTCAGCGACGTGGCGCGCGCGCTGGGGGCCGAGCCGCCGCGGCAGGATGCTGCGTTGACGACCATTGTCACGGACACGCGACGACTCGAGCCGGGTGCCTTGTTCGTGGCGCTGGTCGGTGAACGCTTCGATGCCCATCGCTTCCTTGCCGAAGCCAGAGAGGCGGGGGCCGTGGCGGCACTGGTCGAGACGCGTCAAAACGATCCGCTGGCGCAGATCGAAGTGGCCGACACCCGCTTGGCGTTGGGGCTTCTGGGGCGCGAGAGACGGCGTGCCTGGGCCGGTCCGCTGGCGGCGGTGACCGGCAACAGCGGCAAGACCACCGTCAAGCAGATGCTGGCCGGTATCCTGTCGCGTGGCGGCGAGACGCTGGCGACCCACGGCAACCTCAATAACGATTTCGGGGCGCCCATGACACTGCTGGGGCTGACCGCCGAGCATCGTCGGGCCGTGGTCGAACTGGGTGCCAATCATCTCGGCGAGATTGCCTGGACCACTTCCCTGGCGCTGCCTGATGTTGCGGTGATCACCAATGTCACCGGCGCACATGTGGGCGAGTTCGGTGGCATGGGTCGCATCGCCCAGGCCAAGGGCGAGATCCTGGCGGGCCTGGCCGCGACCGGCGTGGCGGTGCTCAATCGGGATGATGCCTACTTCCCGCTATGGGCCAGTCTGGCCGCGCCCCGCGAGGTGCTCGACTATGGCCTGCAGGGCCGGGGGCGTCTGCGAGCCGAGACACTGGTCTGTGATGAGCTGGGGCGCTATGCTTTCACGCTGTCCTTCGAGGGGCGGGAACTGGGACGCATTCAGCTGCCGTTGATCGGCCGCCACAATGTGTCCAACGCCCTGGCCGCGGCGGGGGCCGCGCTGGCGATGAACGTTGATCCGACGGATGTGCTGGCCGGCCTGGCCGAGGTCGAGCCGGTAGCCGGGCGGATGGGCATCATGGCTGGCCGCAATGGCGCTCGGCTGCTGGATGACACCTACAATGCCAATCCGGGCGCCGTGAAGGCGGCGCTGGAGGCCCTGGCATCCCTGCCGGCACCGAGATGGTGCCTGTTGGGCGCCATGGGCGAGCTGGGCGATGCCTCGGCGGCATGGCACGCCGAGGTGGGGCGTCATGCTCGCGCGCTCGGCATCGAGTTTCTCGGTACCCTGGGTGAGGCGGCTTTGCCGGCCAGCCAGGCCTTCGGCGAAGCGGGGTACCATTTCAATGATAGAGAGGCGTTGACGCGCCATGTTCTCCACCATCTGCCGCCGGCGGCCAGTGTGTTGGTCAAGGGCTCGCGCAGCACCGGCATGGAAGAGGTGGTGGCCGCGCTGCGCTCGGATGCATCAAGGTAACGCATTACATGCTGCTTTTTCTGGCTGACTTCCTGGCGCAGTTTCAAAGCGCCTTCAACGTCTTCGAATACCTCACCCTGAGGATGATTCTCGGCACCCTGACGGCCCTGGTGCTGTGCCTCTGGCTGGGTCCACTGGTCATACGCCGCCTGGTGGAACGCCAGATCGGCCAGGCGGTGCGCGACGATGGCCCCCAGTCACATCTGTCCAAGGCCGGCACACCGACCATGGGTGGGGCGATGATCTTGATCGCCATCGCCATCAGTACCCTGCTGTGGGCCGACCTGACCAACCACTACGTCTGGGTCGTGCTGGCGGTCACGCTGGGCTTCGGCGCCATCGGCTGGGTCGATGACTTCCGCAAGGTGGTGGAGAAGAACCCGCGTGGCCTGCCGGCACGCTGGAAGTACTTCTGGCAGTCGGCGATCGGCCTGGGCGCCGCCGTGATCCTGTATGTCACGGCCGCCTCGAGCGTCGAAACGAGCCTGATCGTGCCCTTGTTCAAGGAATTCGTGTTGCCGCTGGGCGTCTTCTATGTCGTGCTCACCTATCTGGTGATCGTCGGCAGCTCCAATGCGGTCAACCTGACCGACGGCCTCGATGGCCTGGCCATCATGCCCACCGTGCTGGTGGCCATGGGGCTGGCGGTCTTCGCCTATGCGAGTGGCAATGTGGTCTTCGCCGAGTACCTGCAGATCCCCATGATCCCCGGTGCCGGTGAGCTCGCCGTGTTCTGCGCGACCATCGCCGGCGCCGGTCTGGGGTTTCTGTGGTTCAATACCTATCCGGCCCAGGTCTTCATGGGCGATGTCGGTGCCCTGGCGCTGGGCGCCGCCCTCGGCGTGGTAGCAGTCATCGTGCGCCAGGAAATCGTGCTGTTCATCATGGGCGGTATCTTCGTTCTCGAGACGGTCTCGGTGATGCTGCAGGTTGCCTCCTACAAGCTGACCGGGCGGCGTATCTTCCGCATGGCTCCCTTGCATCATCATTATGAGCTCAAGGGCTGGCCCGAACCGCGTGTCATCGTGCGTTTCTGGATCATCACCGTGGTTCTGGTGCTGGTCGGTCTGGCCACACTGAAGATTCGTTGAGGCTCCCGCGCGGAGCTTTCGGTCGATCACGACGCGAGGAGCCGTTCATGGTCAAGGTACCCGAGGGAGTCACGCTGGTGGTCGGGCTGGGTATCTCGGGGCGTGCCATCTGCCGCCACCTGGAGCGCCTGGGCCGTCCCTTCATGGTGGCCGATACGCGTGACCGCCCACCGGGGCTGGACGCCTTTCGCGCGGCGCACCCCGGGGTCGAGGTACATTGTGGTGCCCTGGCCGATGTCGACATGCGTGCGGCGCGGGAGGTCGTCGTCAGCCCCGGGGTCGACCCGCGCGTCGCCGAGCTCGCCGCTCTGGATGACTGCTGCAGCGAATCGGGCGACCCCTTGGTGGTCGGCGAGATGGCCCTGTTCAGCCGCGCCTGTCGGGCGCCCATCGCTGCCATCACCGGGTCGAATGCCAAGTCCACGGTTACCACGCTGCTGGCTGAAATGGCCGACGCAGCCGGCCGCAAGGTGGCCGTCGGCGGCAACCTGGGAACAGCGGCGCTTGACCTGTTGGCCGAGCAGCCGCATGCCGAGCTTTATGTGCTGGAGGTTTCGAGCTTCCAGCTCGAGACGACCCCCTGTCTGGGAGCGACTACCGCGGCCTTTCTCAACCTCTCCGAGGATCACCTCGATCGGCATGGCGACATGGATGGTTATCGCGACGCCAAGCAGGCCATCTTTCGTGGTGCGCAGCATGCCGTGGTCAATGCCGAGGAACCGGCGACCTGGCCGGACAGGGCGTTGCCGTCTGTCGAGCGCTTTACCACGCAACACCCGGCTGACGGCGAGTGGGGCATCGCCAAGCACGGCGAGGGTGCGGATACCTGGCTGGTACATGGCGCCACCCCTCTGATGCCCACGGCGGCCATGCGGCTCCAGGGGCGTCACAATCAGGCCAATGCCCTGGCCGCACTGGCCATGGGGCAGCACCTGGGGTTGCCGATGCCCGAGATGAGGCGCGTGCTGGAACGCTTCATCGGCCTGCCGCACCGTTGCGAGTGGGTCGCCGATGTTGACGACGTGCGCTGGATCAATGACTCCAAGGGCACCAATGTGGGGGCCACCCTGGCGGCCATCGCCGGGATCGGCCCGACCCTGGAGGGCCGCCTGGTCCTGCTGGCGGGCGGGGTCGGCAAGGGGGCGGACTTCTCTCCTCTGGTAGCGCCGCTGCAGCAGTATGGCCGTGAGGCGATATTGTTCGGCCAGGATGCCGAGCGGCTGGCTACGAGCCTTCGTCATGGCTTGCCGATACGGCGCGTGGAAAACCTGTGTGACGCCATGCAACAGGCGGCCGAATCCGCTCGGCCGGGCGATTGTGTGCTGCTGTCGCCGGCCTGTGCCAGCCTTGATCAATTCAGCGATTATCAGGCGCGCGGCGAGGCCTTCCGCAAGGCCGTGAAGCAGATGATACGCAAGGAGGCGCCATGAGTCGCTTATCTCGTCTACGCGAGCAGCTTTCGACCCGTGACCAGGTCTGTGATGGCTGGCTGCTGGTAACGACGCTGTCACTTGTCTTGATCGGCTGGGTGATGGTCACTTCGGCATCAACGGGGGTCGCGACCAGCCTGACCGGCAATCCCTGGTATTTCAGTATTCGTCACGGGGTGTTCGTGGTGGTCGCGGTGGGCATCACCCTGGTGGTGCTGCGCATCCCGCTGGCCTGGTGGAAGGCTAATGGCCCCTTGTTGTTGTTGGGCGGCCTCATACTGCTGGCCCTGGTGCTGCTGGTCGGGCGTGAGGTCAACGGCAGCAAGCGGTGGCTTTCGGTCCCTGGTGTGCCCATCAATGTCCAGGCATCGGAAGTCGCCAAACTGTGCCTGATCGTTTATCTGGCCGGCTACCTGGAGCGCTTTCTGCCCCAGGTGCGTCGTCAGTGGGGGGCCTTTCTGCGGCCGCTGGCGGTGATGGCGGTCGTCGGAGTACTGCTGATTCTCGAACCCGATTATGGCGCCGTGGTGGTGATGACCGGCTGTGTCATGGGCATGCTGCTGATGGCCGGGGCTCCCTGGGGACGGTTTCTGTTGCTGATGGTGCTGGTCGCCGCCCTGGGTGGCTTGCTGGCGGTGGCCGAGCCTTATCGCATGGAGCGTTTGACCAGTTTCATTGATCCCTGGGCGGATCAGTTTGCCAGCGGTTATCAACTGACCCAGGCGCTGATCGCCTTCGGTCGCGGCGGATGGTTCGGCACCGGCCTCGGCAACAGCGTGCAGAAGCTATTCTATCTCCCCGAGGCGCACACCGACTTCGTGTTCGCGGTGCTGGCCGAGGAACTTGGTTTGATCGGGGCGATTGCCGTGATCGGGCTGTTCGCCCTGCTTGTGTGGCGCGCCATGGCCGTGGGGCGTCGCGCCGAGCTGGCGCAGTGGCCCTTCGCGGCCTACCTGTGTTACGGCATTGCGCTGGTGATCGGCGCCCAGGCCTTCATCAATATGGCCGTGAGCACCGGCATGTTGCCGACCAAGGGGCTGACCCTGCCGCTGCTCAGTTATGGCGGTTCGAGCCTGGCCATCAGTGCCGCCATGGTGGGTATCCTGCTGCGTGCCGATATCGAGACGCGGCAACTGGTACGTCGACAGCAACCCACGGCCCCCAAAGCCAAGGAGGCCCACGCATGACAACACAGTCAGGTCGTCGTGTACTGGTGATGGCCGGTGGCACCGGGGGGCATGTGATTCCGGCCCTGTCGCTGGCACGTGCCCTGGCTGAGCGCGGCGTGGAAGTTGAATGGCTGGGCAGTCCGCGCGGCATCGAGAATCAGCTGGTGCCGCAAGCCGGGTTTGCCCTGCATCGCATCGCGGTGAATGGGCTGCGCGGCAATGGCGTGACGGGCTGGCTGGTGGCGCCCTGGCGGCTGGGCCGGGCGGTCTGGGAGGCGTATCGGGTGGTGCGTGACTTCGACCCCCAGCTGGTGGTCGGTCTCGGCGGTTTTGCCAGTGGTCCGGGTGGCCTGGCAGCCTGGCTGACTCGGCGGCCGCTGGTCATTCATGAGCAGAATGCCGTGGCAGGCCTGACCAACCGGGTGCTGGCGCGCCTGGCCAGGCGGACCTTCGCGGCCTTTCCCCAGGCCTTTGCCGGCCGCGCCGAAGTGGTCGGCAATCCGGTACGCGCCGAAATCGCCGCGCTCGGCGAGCAGCCGCGTGCCGCGGGCAGCATGCGTCAGCGGTCACTCCGGCTGCTGGTGGTCGGCGGCTCCCTGGGGGCCCTGGCGCTCAACCAACGTATGCCCGAGGCGCTAGCCCGCCTGGCGCCCGACCAGCGTCCCGAGGTGTACCATCAGGCGGGACGCGACAAGGATGAGGCGACGCGGGCGAGCTATGTGGAACAGGGCGTGGAGGCACGTGTTTCGGCTTTCATCGACGACATGGCGGCCGCCTATGACTGGGCGGACCTGGTAGTCTGCCGCGCCGGCGCGCTGACAGTGGCAGAGCTGGCAGCAGCCGCCAAGCCGGCCCTGTTCGTCCCCTTTCCGCATGCCGTGGATGACCATCAGACCGCGAATGCCACGGCGCTGGTGGAAGAAGGCGCAGCCTCGCTGATGCCCCAGGACGAGATGAGTGCCGCGGTGTTGTGCGAACGATTGGCGACGCTGCTGGATCCCGATTCATTGGCCGCCATGGCCTCCCGGGCGCGGCGCTGTGCGCGTCTCGATGCCATGGAGCGTCTGGCGGCAGGCTGCATGGAGACAGGTTTTGAGTGACGACAGTCAGGGACCGATTCACGGTCAGTCTCATCCCCCACGGCGAGGGCGCGGCATGGGCATGCGGCGTATCCGGCGCATCCACTTCGTCGGCATCGGTGGTGCCGGCATGTGCGGTATCGCCGAGGTGCTGTCCAACGAGGGTTATGTCGTCAGCGGCAGTGACCTCAAGGTGTCGCCGGTCGTCAGCCGCCTGCGCGAGTGCGGTATCGAGGTGGCCATCGGCCATGACGAGGCCAATATGCAGGGGGCCGATGTCGTCGTGGTCTCCACCGCCGTCGACGAGACCAACCCGGAGATCCGCTGGGCCCACGAGCATCGCGTGCCGGTGGTGCGGCGCGCGGAGATGCTCGCCGAACTGATGCGCTTTCGTCATGGCATCGCCGTGGCCGGCACGCACGGCAAGACCACTACCACCAGCCTGACAGCCACCCTGCTGGGCGAGGGCGGGCTCGATCCGACCTTCGTGATCGGCGGGCGTCTGACCAGTGCCGGCGTCAACGCGCGCCTCGGCGAGGGCGAGTACCTGGTGGCCGAGGCCGACGAGTCGGATGCTTCCTTCCTGCATCTTCAGCCTTTGCTGGCCATTGTCACCAATATCGATGCCGATCACATGGCGACCTATGGTGGTGACTTCGAACGCCTCAAGTCGACCTTTGTCGAGTTCCTGCACAACCTGCCGTTCTACGGGCTGGCGGTATTGTGCATCGACGACGCCAATGTGCGGGGACTGCTCGAGCGCATCAATCGCCAGTTCGTGACCTATGGCTTCAGCGAGGATGCCGACTATCGGCTCGAGGACTTCGTCCAGGAAGGCGGCGAGGTCCGCTTCAGCGTGCGCCGCCCGGGGCATCAGACGCCGCTTCAGGTGCGGCTGGCCATGCCCGGGGAACACAATGCCCTCAACGCCCTGGCGGCGATCGCCGTGGCGAGTGACGCCGGCGTGGCCGACGAGGCGATACTGCAGGGGCTGGCGAGTTTCGCCGGTGTCGGCCGGCGCTTCCAGGTACATGGCCACTTCCCGGCGCCGGCGGGGGAGGGCGAAGTCATGCTGGTAGACGACTATGGCCACCATCCCCGGGAAGTGGAAATGGTCATCAAGGCCGTGCGGGACGGCTGGCCCCAGCGGCGTCTGGTGATGGTCTATCAGCCGCATCGCTATTCGCGCACCCGCGAGCTGTTTGAGGATTTCGTGCGGGTACTGGCCGGCGTCGATACCCTGTTGCTGCTGGATGTCTACAGCGCCGGCGAGTCGCCGTTGCCCGGCGCCGACGGCCGGACCCTGGCGGGCTCGATCCGCCAGCGCGGCGAAGTGGATCCGATCTTCGTGCAGGACAAGGCCGAACTTCCGGATCTGCTGAACAAGGTGCTGCGACCGGGAGATATTCTGATCACCCAGGGTGCCGGGGATGTTGGGGGTATCTCCCAGCAGCTCTGTGATGCCCAGCTGGTGCTTGATGAGGTGAGCCTATGACGATCGACCATGGACGGGTAGTGGTGTTGTATGGCGGCGAGTCCGCCGAGCGCGAAGTCTCGCTGAAGAGCGGCGAGGCCGTGGTGGCGGCGCTGCAGCGTCAGGGCGTGGCGCCCATTGCGTTCGATCCGGCCGAGGGCGGTCTGGCCGGACTGGAGGCGCTGACCCCGGATCGAGTGTTCATTGCCCTGCATGGCCGTGGTGGTGAGGACGGCACCATGCAGGGGGCCCTCGAGCTGCTGGGCGTGCCCTATACCGGCAGCGGCGTCCTGGCTTCGGCGTTGGGCATGGACAAGCAGCGCTCCAAGCTGGTCTGGCAGGCCATGGGACTGCCTACCCCGGAATGCGTGATGCTGTCCGAGCAGGCGGATTGGGACGCCGTCGTCGAACAGCTGGGGCTGCCGCTGATCGTCAAGCCGGTACACGAGGGCTCGACGCTCGGCATCACCATCGTCGAGAGCGCCGCGGCCTTGGCGGCGGCGTATCGTGATGCGGTTCGCTACGACGCCCGCGTGATGGCCGAGCGCTTCGTGCGTGGCGCCGAATACACGGTGTCGGTTCTGGGCGACGTAGCCTTGCCGGCGATTCGCGTTGAAGTTCCCGGCGGCTTCTATGACTATGAAGCCAAGTACCTCTCGGATGAAACCCGCTATCATCTGCCGTGTGGCTTGTCCGAGGACGATGAGCGCAAACTGGCCGACCTGTGTCTCGAGGCGTTCGCCGCCATCGGCTGCCAGGGCTGGGGACGAGTGGACGTCATGGGCGATGACCAGGGTCGTTTCTGGTTGCTGGAAGTCAACACCGTGCCGGGCATGACCGACCACAGTCTGGTGCCCCAGGCCGCGGCGCATGCCGGCATTGATTTCGACAGCCTGGTCATGCGGATTCTCGACACGGCCGATCGGTGCGACGGATGACGCGGCATTCTTCCCTTCTCGGCATACTGCTACTGGCCCTCTTGCTGGGCGCCGCGGGGCGCACGCTGTGGGTGTGGCTGGATCGTCCCATCGAGCGCGTCTCCATCAGCGGTGACCTGCGCCATGTGAGTCCGGACTATCTACGCAACCAGTTGGCGCCGCTGGTTCGGGGAAAGAGCTGGTTGTCGGTGGATATCGATGACATGCGCCATAGTGCGCGGGAAATCGGCTGGCTGAAGGAGGTGCGCATCCATCGTGAGTGGCCCGATGCCCTGCGCTTCGAGCTGGAGGAGCAGCAGCCGGTAGCACGCTGGAATGATGATCGCCTGCTCAATACCCAGGGCGAGCCGTTCAAGCATGGGCCGGTGCCGGCGCCCGAAGGCCTGCCCGATCTTTCCGGCCCGCCGGAGAGTGGCCCGGAAGTGCTGGCGTATTATGATGACCTTGTGTCGCGCTTCACTGACAGTGGCCTGGGGGTGAGTCAGCTGCGTCTAGAAGCCAGGGGCGCCTGGCGCTTTCAGCTCGATGACGGCATCTGGGTCATGCTGGGACGCACCCATCGTAATGGTCGCCTGCAGCGGTTCGAAGCCGCCTGGAGCAGAGAGCTCAACGACTGGGCGTCGCATATTCGCTACATTGACCTGCGATACCCGAACGGTGTCGCGGTTGCCTGGCACGGCGAAACCGAACCGGTAGAAGAGGAATCGTCGCAGGAAGGTTGAGCGGTTTTTTTGAGTGGAGCTTGCGTCTAGCGTAGCCTGTGGGTATTCCTTTAACGTGAAAATAGCCATATCGTTAAAGATTGTTTTTTGCAGATGGGCTGGTGAAACACCGCAAGTTGTTCCTATAATTAGCCCAGATTTTTCGCGCTAAACATGTACTCACCCTAGCGGGTCAGGCTCGAGGAGAATTCCCGGCTCATGGCAGGTCCTTCCAATGTGTCCAATATGGTAGTCGGGCTGGATATCGGAACATCCAAGGTCGTGGCGATCGTGGGTCAGCCCACCGACGATGGCGGAATCGAAATTGCCGGTATCGGCTCTCACCCCTCTCGTGGCATGAAGAAGGGGGTGGTAATCAATATTGAGTCCACTGTGCAATCCATTCAGCGTGCCGTGGAGGAAGCGGAGCTCATGGCCGGCTGCGATATCCATTCCGTGTATGTCGGTATCGCCGGGAGCCATATCAGCTCGATGAATTCCGACGGTGTCGTGGCGATCAAGGAGCGCGAAGTCGCCTCCGCCGATATCGACCGCGTCATCGATTCAGCGCGTGCTCGCGCCATCTCCGAGGGGCAGCGTGTGCTGCATGTGTTGCCCCAGGAGTTTGCCATCGATACCCAGGGCGGCATTCGCGAGCCCCTGGGCATGTCGGGGGTACGCCTCGAGGCCAGGGTCCACCTGGTCACGGCGGCCCTCAATGCCGTGCAGAACATCGAGAAATGCGTACGTCGCTGTGGGCTCGACGTGGACGCCATCATCCTCGAGCAGCTGGCATCGAGTCATGCGGTGCTGACAGAGGATGAACGCGAGCTGGGAGTCTGTGTGGTCGACATCGGTGGCGGTACCACCGATATTGCCGTGTTCACCGAAGGGGCCATTCGCCACACGGCGGTGATCCCCATCGCCGGTGACCAGGTGACCAACGATATCGCCATGGCGCTGCGCACGCCGACCCAGCATGCCGAGGAAATCAAGGTCAAGTACGCCTGTGCGCTGACCCAGATGGCCTCCGGTGATGAAATGATCAAGGTGCCGAGCGTCGGCGACCGTGCCGCTCGTGACCTCTCCAGGCAGTCCCTGGCCGAAGTCGTCGAGCCGCGCTATGAGGAACTTTTTACTCTGGTACGTGACGAACTACGGCGGAGCGGCTATGAAGACCTGGTCGCCGCCGGTGTCGTGCTGACGGGTGGAACCGCGCGCATGGAAGGCGTCGTTGAACTGGCCGAAGAGATCTTCCACATGCCCGTGCGGATCGCGTGCCCGCAGAATGTGCGCGGGCTCGCCGATGTGGTACGTAACCCGATTTATTCGACCGGCGTCGGTTTGCTACATTACGCTTTAAACGAGAACCGTCAGGGCCTCGGCCCGCAAGAGCAGGATGGCGGCCTATCGGCGCAACCGAGACGCAATGACGTCTCCCGGCGTGGACCAGAGGAAGGGACTTCAGCGCTGGTTAAGCTCAAGAGCTGGTTCAAAGGAAATTTTTGACAGGGCCGCTCCAGCGGTCCAGGAGACGGGGCAAATGTTCGAACTTGTCGATAGCGCACCTTCTAGTAGTGCGGTTATCAAGGTAGTCGGTGTCGGTGGCGGCGGTGGTAACGCTGTCAACCACATGGTCGAGAGCAGCATCGAGGGCGTCGAGTTCATCTGCGCCAATACCGATGCGCAGGCGCTCAAGAGCGTCTCGGCCAAGACTGTCCTTCAGTTGGGTAGCGAAATCACCAAGGGACTGGGGGCTGGCGCCAACCCGGAAGTCGGTCGCAATGCGGCCATGGAAGATCGCGAACGCATCGCCGAGCTGCTGAGTGGTGCCGACATGGTCTTCATCACCGCCGGCATGGGTGGTGGTACCGGTACCGGTGGCGCGCCCGTCGTGGCACAGGTAGCCAAGGAGCTGGGCATCCTGACCGTGGCCGTGGTCACGCGACCCTTCCCCTTCGAGGGGCCCAAGCGGATGCGTGCCGCGGAAGAGGGCATGAAGGAGCTTTCCGAGCATGTCGACTCGCTGATTACCATCCCCAACGAGAAACTGCTTTCGGTGCTCGGCAAGAGCGCCAGCCTGCTGTCGGCCTTCAGCGCGGCCAATGATGTGCTGCTGGGAGCCGTTCAGGGTATCGCCGAACTGATCACCAGCCCGGGCATCATCAACGTCGACTTTGCCGACGTACGCACCGTGATGTCGGAGATGGGCATGGCGATGATGGGAACCGGCGGGGCGACCGGCGAGAGTCGGGCCCGCGAAGCGGCCGAGAAGGCGATTCGCAGTCCATTGCTCGAGGATATCGATCTGCATGGTGCGCGCGGCATCCTGGTCAACATCACGGCTGGCCCGGATCTGTCCATCGGCGAGTTCAACGACGTGGGTGCCACCGTTCAGGAGTTCGCCTCCCAGGACGCCACCATCGTCGTCGGTACCTCGATCGACATGGAGATGAGCGACGAGTTGCGCGTGACCGTCGTGGCCGCCGGCCTGGATGGTCAGCGTCAGGCGCCTTCGGCGACCACGACCAGCCGCGAGAAGCCGACGGCACGTCGCAACGATGCGGCCGCCATTCGTCAGCAGGCCGCCGCCAGCCGCTCCCAGGGTCAGCAGGGTCGCACGGCCGCCGCGTCCAAGCCCGAGCCCCAGGAGCCGCAGCGCGCGCAGCCGGACAACCGCAAGTCCCAGGAGCTCGATGACTATCTCGATATCCCGGCCTTCTTGCGTCGTCAGGCTGATTGATCCGCACAATGCCGATGATAGGCAGTGGTTGAGGTGATATTTTTGTTAAAACGCTCGTTCGGTGCTATAGTGAACGGTGTTTGATAATCAACGACTGCCTGGCGAACGCCCATGATCCGACAACGAACGCTCAAGAATGTCATTCGCGCCACCGGCGTCGGCCTGCATTCGGGTAAAAAGGTCTATCTGACCCTGCGCCCGGCACCCGTCGACACCGGCATCATTTTTGTGCGCACCGACCTGGAGCCGGAAGTCCAGATTCCGGCGCGTGCCGAAAACGTCACCGACACCACCCTGTGTACTGCCCTGTCTCGCGATGGTGTCAAGGTGGCCACTGTCGAGCACTTGATGTCGGCCCTGGCCGGACTGGGCATCGACAATGCCTATGTCGATGTCAGTGCCCCCGAAGTCCCGATCATGGACGGCAGTGCCGGGCCTTTCGTGTTCCTCATTCAGTCGGCCGGCATTGCCGAGCAGCAGGCGCCCAAGCAGTTCATCCGCATCAAGCGCGAGGTCGTGGTGCGTGACGGTGACAAGGAAGCCATCTTCCTCCCGCACCAGGGGTTCAAGGTATCCTTCGCCATCGACTTCGAGCATCCGGTCTTCGAGGATCAAAAGCAGACGGCATCGGTCGATTTCTCGACCACCTCCTTCGTCAAGGAAGTCTCGCGCGCCAGAACCTTCGGCTTCATGCGTGACCTGGAGTACCTGCGTTCGAACAACCTGGCACTGGGCGGCAGCCTGGACAATGCCATCGTGGTCGATGACTACCGCATCGTGAACGAAGGCGGGCTCCGCTATAATGATGAATTCGTCAAGCACAAGGTGCTGGATGCCATCGGCGATCTCTACCAGCTGGGGCACAGCCTGATCGGCGAGTTCCGCGGGGTAAAATCCGGGCATGCCCTCAACAACCAGCTGTGCCGCGCCCTGATCGACAACCCCCAGGCCTGGGAGCTGGTGACCTTCGAGGATGAGGCGCAAGCGGCGCCGATCTCCTATGCCGCCCCGGCCATGGCCTGAACCCGGCTGCGCCGGGAGCTGTGAGCCATAAGCTTTAAGAAGAAGGCCCGCCATTTCTGGCGGGCCTTCTTCAGATTGTAGGGTACGGAATCAATGGCAGGCTGCCTCACGCCTCACGCCTCACGCCTCACGCCTCACGCCTCACGCCTCACGGCTTGCGCTCGGCGTGGGAGGCGAGGCGTTCCAGCGCCTGCCTGAGGCGCGGGTTGTCGACCTCTTCGGCGCAACTGGAGATTTCGTCGGCGGCGCTGGCGGGCAGCTGGCGTGTCTGGCGCAGCGGCGCCTTGGGCGGGCGCACCGGGCGTACCTTGAGATCGAAGCCGGTCACCGCCTCGAAGCCCTGCAGTTCGTGAAGGCGTTTCAACAAGCGGGGCTGCTCGTAACGCAGGCGGGTCAGCCAGGCGGCACTATCGGTGATCAGCGTCAGGCGGCCGTTCTCGAAGCCGCCGACGAACAGGTGCTCGCCCAGTTCGCCGGATAACTGGTTTCTCAGGTGCTCCTGGGCCTGCTCGATGAGTCGTGCGGTGCGCATCAGCGTGCCCAGCTCACCTTTCCCTTCCAGGAGCCTCGACATGGGCTGGGCTCGGAACCGCTTAACCTTTATACTCATCAGCTTGATTCTCGGGACAAACCCTGTACGGGGTGGATGATCGCCGCGCCGCTTGTCGGCGCTCAATTGACAGGCCTGAGCCTAGCACGCACGGGAGTTCCTCGACAGCATGGCGACGCTTGGAGTCGATAGCCAGAGCCCAACAGTGTCATCGCGGCGTTCGCGCGGGGCGCCGGCGCGATGGTGGCTGGCCGGCCTGCTGGTGGGCTGCCTGCTTCCCGCCGGGCTGGCCCAGGCAGAATGGCGGTCTGTCGAGCGCGTCGTGCAGATGTGCATCCTGGCGCCGGCACTGATACGGGCCAGTTCCCAACTTCAGGCGCGGCGTCGCTCGCGTTGCCGCTGGCCATCCCGGCAGCTGAAACGCCGCCGCGACACCGCGCGGCCCTTGCCGACAAGACGCTGTCTGCCGCTGCGTGCCGTGGCGGCGCATGATGTCCTGACCCGGCGTGGCCCACCAGCACTGTCACCTTCCTGAGTGATTCAGCGGTCGCCCCCGAACGGCGGCCGAATGCCATATGTTGTGACAGGACCCTTCATGATCAATAATTTGCTACGCAAGGTCGTCGGCTCCAAGAACGACCGCGAAGTCAAGCGCATGAACCGTGTGGTGACGCGCATCACTGCGCTGGAGACGGAATACGAGGGGCTCGATGACGCGACCCTCAAGGCGCGCACTGCAAGCTTCCGTGAACGCCTGGACAATGGCGAGACACTCGACGCCTTGCTTCCCGAGGCCTTCGCCACGGTTCGCGAGGCGAGCAAGCGGTTCATGGGCATGCGCCATTTCGATGTACAGATGGTCGGTGGTATCACCCTGCACAATGGCCACATCGCCGAGATGAAGACCGGTGAGGGCAAAACACTGGTGGCTACCCTGGCCGTCTATCTCAATGCGCTGCCGGCGCGGGGCGTGCATGTCGTTACCGTCAACGATTATCTGGCCTGCCGTGATGCCGACTGGATGCGTCCGCTCTACGAGGCCATGGGACTCAGCGTGGGCACCATCTATGCCGGCCAGAGCCCGGAACAGAAGCGCCATGCCTACGGCTGCGATATCACCTACGGCACCAACAACGAGTTCGGCTTCGATTACCTGCGCGACAACATGGCCTTCTCGCTGGAGGACAAGGTGCAGCGCGATCTGCACTTCGCGATTGTCGACGAGGTCGACTCGATCCTGATCGACGAGGCGCGCACACCGCTTATCATCTCCGGTGCCGTGGACGAGAATACCGAGCTCTACCGGGTGGTCGATCGGCTGGCCACCAGCCTGACGCCCTGTAGCGACGAGGAGGATCCGGACAGCGGTGACTTCACACTGGACGAGAAGCAGAAGCAGGTGGAACTGACCGAATGGGGTCACAATCGGGTCGAGGAAGTGATGCGCGAGGAGGGCCTGTTGGGGGCCGAGGACTCGCTCTATGCCGCGCAGAACCTCAATCTGCTGCAGCACATGCATTCGGCACTGCGGGCCCGCCATCTGTACCACCGCGATGTCGATTACATCATCGATGACGGCCAAGTGGTGATCGTCGACGAGCACACCGGCCGCAGCATGCCCGGTCGGCGCTGGTCGGAAGGGCTTCACCAGGCGGTGGAAGCCAAGGAAGGTGTCACGGTGCAGCGCGAGAGCCAGACACTGGCCTCGACCACCTTCCAGAACTATTTCCGCCTCTACGACAAGCTATCCGGCATGACCGGGACGGCGGACACCGAGGCGTTCGAGTTTCGCCAGATCTACGGCCTCGATGTCGTGGTCATACCCACCAATCGTCCGCTGATCCGCAAGGATCACAATGACCTGGTCTACCTGAGTGCCGAGGAAAAGTTCGACGCCATCATCGAGGACGTCAAGGAGCAGACCGCTCATGGCCGCCCGGTGCTGGTGGGTACCGCCTCCATCGACACCTCCGAGTACCTGGCCGAACTGATGACCCGGGCGCAGCTCGACTTCAATGTACTCAACGCCAAGCAGCACCAGAGCGAGGCCGAGGTGATCGCCCAGGCGGGTCGCCCGGGGGCCATCACCATCGCCACCAACATGGCGGGGCGTGGTACCGATATCGTGCTCGGCGGCAACTGGGAAGCCGAGGCGGCCAAGCTGGAAGCTCCCGACGCGTCGCAGATCGAGCGTCTCAAGGCCGAATGGCAGCAACGCCATGATGCCGTCCTGGAAGCCGGCGGGTTGCACGTCATCGGCTCCGAGCGCCACGAATCGCGGCGCATCGACAACCAGCTGCGTGGCCGTTCGGGGCGCCAGGGTGACCCGGGTTCAACGCGCTTCTTCCTGTCGCTGGAAGACAACCTCATGCGCCTCTTCGGGTCGGATCGGGTACAACGCATGATGCAGGCCATGGGTCTGGAGAAGGGCGAGGCCATCGAACACAAGATGGTGTCCAACGCCGTCGAAAGGGCCCAGAAAAAGGTCGAGGGGCGCAACTTCGATGTCCGCAAGCAGCTGCTCGAGTACGACGATGTGGCCAACGACCAGCGCAGCGTGATCTACGAACAGCGTAACGACATTCTCGGGTCGGATGATGTTTCCGACAATGTCACGGGCATTCGCGAGGAGGTGCTGGAAGAGGCCATCAGCAGCTTCGTGCCGCCCCAGAGTCTGCCGGAGCAGTGGGACCTCCCCGGACTCCAGGACCATCTCAAGAACGAGTTCAATCTGGATGCACCGGTCGTCGAGTGGTCGGACAACGACGAGCGGCTCAACGAGGAGCAGCTTCGCGAGCGTCTGCATACCATGCATCGCGAGGCCTATGAGGAGAAGATCGAGGTGGCCGGCCCCGAGCTGATGCGGCGCTTCGAGAAGCAGGTCATGCTGCAGGTGCTGGACACGCGCTGGAAGGAACACCTGCAGTCCATGGACCACCTGCGGCGGGGCATTCACCTGCGTGGCTATGCGCAGAAGAACCCCAAGCAGGAGTACAAGCGCGAGGCCTTCGAGCTCTTCCAGTTGCTGCTCACCAACATCAAGTCCGACGTCACGCGGATTCTCAGCCACGTCAAGGTGCGCCAGCCCGAGGAAGTCGAGGAGCTGGAGCGCCAGCGTCGCGAGGCCCTGGAGCGTGAGCAGGCCGCGTCCGCCAGCCGGCGTGACGAGGCGGACGACACCGAGGAAACCGCCACTGCAGGCTCCGAGACGGCCGAAGACGCGCGTCCGGCACGTCGCGAGGGGCCCAAGGTCGGCCGCAATGACCCCTGCCCCTGCGGGTCGGGTAAGAAGTTCAAGCAGTGCTGTGGCAAGTTGAGTTAACTTTCGCGAGAGGCGAGAGGCGAGAGGCGAGAGGCGAGAGGCGAGAGGCGAGAGGCGAGAGGCGAGATACCATTGTCGACACTCGAAGCTCGAAGCTCGAAGCTCGAAGCTCGAAGCCCGTAGCTCGCAACTCGAAGCCCGTAGCTCGCAACGCGCAGCTGACCAGAACATGAGGAGGCCTGAGCATGGCAGTGGGGGAGGCGTATTTCCCGGACATGCCCCGTATCGAGGGGCTTCGGCTCGGCACGGCGATGTCGGGCATCAAGACCGCCAACCGGCGGGACCTGGTGGTAATCGAGGTTCCCGAAGGCGGCGCGGTGGCCGGCACCTTCACGCAGAATGCCTTCTGCGCGGCGCCGGTGACGGTCGCCAGGGAGCATCTGCAGGCATGTGCCACCCGGGGTAGCGCGCCGCGCTACCTGGTGATCAACACCGGTAACGCCAATGCCGGCACAGGCGATGTCGGGATGCGCGATGCCCGCGCCACCTGTGCCGAGCTGGCCGGCCTGGTGGACGTCGATGAGACCTCGGTGTTGCCGTTTTCCACCGGTGTGATCGGCGAAGCTCTGCCCATGGGCCGCCTGCTGGCCGGTCTGCCCGAGGCACTGCGTGGCCTGGACGATGGCCCCCGGGGCTGGCAGGCGGCCGGCGAAGGTATCCTGACCACTGACACCCGGGCCAAGGGGGCCAGCGTGACGCTGCCGATGGGCGACGAAACGGTCACCATCAATGGCATCAGCAAGGGCTCGGGAATGATCAAGCCGAACATGGCTACCATGCTCGGCTTCGTGGCCACGGACGCCGATATTGCGCCGGCGGTACTCGACGAGGTGCTGCGCGAGGCCGCGGACCACTCGTTCAACTGCATTACCGTGGATGGTGATACCTCCACCAATGATGCCTGCATGCTGATTGCCACGGGACGTGGCGCGGCAGTCCGCGATACACAGCGTCTGGCTGTCTTCCGCGAGGGATTGCAGCGCGTCATGAACGAACTTGCCCAGGCCATCGTGCGGGATGGCGAAGGCGCGACCAAGTTCGTCACGCTGCAGGTGGACGGCGCCGTTAGCCGTGACGAAGCACTGGATGTAGCCTTCACGGTGGCGCATTCGCCGCTGGTCAAGACGGCCCTGGCGGCCAGCGACGCCAACTGGGGTCGCATTCTCGCCGCCGTGGGCCGTGCTCCGGTGGCAGACTTCGATGTCTCGCGGGTGACCATCGACCTGGGCAGTGTCCGACTGGTCGAGCAGGGCGGGCGTGCGCCGGGTTACACCGAGGAAGCCGGCAGTGAGGTGATGGCCCAGGAAGAGGTCGGGATCCGTATCGACCTGGCTCGCGGTCAGCGCGGGGCCACTGTGTGGACCACGGACCTGACTCGCGAGTACGTCGCCATCAACGCCGACTATCGCACCTGAGTGACCCGGGCGCATGCACGCCGGGCCGGCTGATAGTCGAAAGCCCCATAGCAATCCCCACCGAGCCAGGTGGCAACGTTGGATAGGTGAATGAACGCAATGGTGAAAAGAAGGGTGCATGTGGCGGCTGCCGCCATCATCAGCGCCGATGGTCGTCAAGTGCTGCTGGCCCGGCGTCCCTCCAATGTGGATCAGGGCGGTCTCTGGGAGTTTCCCGGCGGCAAGCTGGCACCTTACGAGACCGGCCTCGAGGCCCTGAAGCGTGAACTGCACGAAGAACTGGGCGTGGAGATTCGTCGTGCTCAGCCGCTGATTCGTATCCATCACGAGTACGCCGACAAGCACGTGCTGCTGGATGTCTGGCAGGTACATGACTTTGCCGGCGAGCCCTTCGGGCGTGAAGGTCAGGCGGTGCGCTGGGTGCCCATGCAGGAACTGCATGGCTATCCGTTCCCGGCGGCCAACCTGCCGATCCTGCGCGCCGTCATGCTGCCGAGCGAGTATCTGATCAGTGCCGACGAGGACGATGACGACGTCTTCCTGGAGCGTCTGGAACGCGCCATGCGCGAGGACAGCGTGCGCCTGGTTCAGCTGCGCGCCAAGAACCTGGATGACGATGCCTATGTCCGCCGTGCCGAAAAGGCCCTGGCCCTGTGTCGGCGCTACGAGGCGCGGCTGATGCTCAATGGCGAGCCACATTTGCTGGAGCGGGTCGACGCCGATGGCATTCACCTGACCAGCCAGCGCTTGATGAGCCTGGAGCGTCGTCCCGTGGGTGACGACAAGTGGCTGGCGGCCTCGACGCATGACCATGGGCAGCTGGTGCAGGCCCAGCGCATCGGCTGTGACTTCGTCACCCTGTCGCCGTTGCGCACGACTCCCTCGCACCCCGAGGTGGCGCCGATCGGTTGGCACGACTTCCAACGTCTCGTCGAGCATGCCGGCATGCCGGTCTTCGCCCTCGGGGGCATGACACGCCATGATGCCAACCATGCGCGTGCCGTGGGCGCCCAGGGCATCGCCTCCATCCGCGACTTCTGGCGCTAGGCCGCACGGCCCGGGCGGCCGATCATGCAAGGAAAGCGCAAATGTTCGGGGCGGGCGATGCAGCCAGCCCCGAAACGTCTTACCATGAGCGTCCGCCGACAAGGAACGCTGATATGCTGGATCGTCTGCCACTATTGCTCGGGTTGCGTTATGTGCGTGCCAAGCGACGCAACCACTTCATTTCCTTCATCTCTCTGACCTCCATGCTGGGCCTGACGCTGGGCGTGGCGGTGCTGATCCTGGTGCTCTCGGTGATGAACGGCTTCGACCGCGAGCTGCGAACCCGCATTCTGGGCATGGTCCCGCATACCCAGATCGAGAAACCCGCCGGCATGACCGAGTGGCAGTCCCTGGCCGAGCGCCTGACCGAGCGCGAGCATGTCGTCGGGGCAGCTCCCTATATCCAGCAGCAGGGCATGTTTGCCGTGGATGGCCGCAACCAGGGCGCCATGGTCAACGGCATCAAGCCCGACTGGGAACGCCGGGTGTCCATCGTCGATGACCACATGACGCAGGGCAGCCTCGATGACCTGAAACCCGGCGAGTGGAATATCGTGCTGGGTTCGGCGCTGGCCCGTCAGCTGGGGGTCGGCGTGGGCGATAGCGTGACCCTGCTGGTGCCCGAGGCATCGATCACACCGGCCGGTGTCTTCCCGCGGCTCAAGCGTTTCACCGTCAGTGGGCTCTTCAGTGTCGGTGCCGATCTGGATGCCAATCTGGCTTACGCGCATATCGAGGACATGCAGACCCTGGCGCGCATGGGAGATGCCGTGGGCGGCCTGCGTCTGGAACTGGACAACCTGTTCAAGGCCGGCAGCGTGACCCAGTCCATCGTCGATGAACTGGGGGCCGGCTATCGGGGCCTGGACTGGACCTACTCCCGCGGCAATCTCTTTCAGGCCATCCAGATGGAGAAGCGCATGATCGGCCTGCTGTTGACCGTGATCGTGGCGGTGGCAGCCTTCAATATCGTCTCGACCCTTGTCATGGTAGTCACCGACAAGCACGCCGACATCGCCATACTGCGCACCATCGGCGCCACGCCGCGCTCCATCATGGGAATCTTCATGGTCCAGGGGCTGACCATCGGCATCATGGGGATTCTCATCGGGGTCGGGCTCGGTGTGCTGCTGGCGTTGACGGTGTCGGACATCATCGCCTTCGTCGAATCGACCCTGGGGATTCACTTCCTGGATGCCGGCGTCTACTTCATCAGTGACCTGCCGTCCCAGCTGCTGTGGTCCGATGTGGGCACTATCGTGCTGGCGGCCTTCGTGCTGACCTTCCTGTCGACGCTATACCCGGCCTGGCGTGCCGCCAAGGTTCAACCCGCGGAGGTACTGCGCTATGAATGATCCAGCGAGCAAGTCCGCTGCAGCAGCGGGCGAGGTGATGCTCGAGTGCCGAGAGCTGACGCGCACTTACCGTGAAGGTCCTCATGATCTGACGGTGCTCGACTCGCTGGCGCTCAGCGTGCGGGCCGGCGAGCGGGTGGCGGTAGTCGGCAGCTCGGGTTCCGGCAAGACGACCCTGCTCAACCTGCTGGGAGGACTGGACCGCCCCAGTCACGGCGAGGTGCGGGTTGCCGGCGAGGTGCTGCACCGCATGGGCGATGCCGCCCTGGGGCGCTTTCGCAATCAGCACATCGGCTTCGTCTACCAGTTTCATCATCTGCTGGCCGAATTCACGGCCATCGAGAACGCCGCCTTGCCGCTGATCGTGCGCGGCCAACGCAAACGTGACGCCGAACAGCGTGCCATGCAGATTCTCGAGGGCGTCGGCATGCGTGAACGGGCCGACCATAAGCCGGGGGAATTGTCCGGGGGCGAGCGTCAGCGCGTGGCCATCGCCCGCGCGCTGGTAACCGATCCGAGCCTGGTGCTGATGGACGAGCCGACCGGCAATCTCGACCAGACCACGGCGGCCAGCATTCTGGCGCTGATGGACGAACTGTCTGCTTCGGCGGCCTGCGCCTTCATCATCGTCACCCATGACCCCGGCCTCGCCGCGCACCAGGACCGCGTCCTGCGTCTTGATGGCGGACGCTTGACCGATCAGGCGGTCGGCGACTGACACACCTCTCTCAGGGCTCGCCAACCTCCGGCGGGCCTCCGCGACGCTTGTGCCGCCGCCGGGCGGCGCGGCGCCTCCAGCTTCTGACTACCTGCCAGCGCCACAGCAGCCGGATGACCAGACTGCCGGTCAGCCCGCAGGCGACCGCCGCGACCAGGGAGCCGAGCGCCAGTGCCGGCAGTATGTCCAACATCTGATCGGCGATCCAGCGCGTCGACAGGCCGTCAGGGGCCTGTCGCGCCGGCGCCTCCAGTAGCCAGGCCCCCAGCCGATAATTGGCATAGAAGATGAGCGGCATGGTCAATGGGTTGGTGATCCATACCAGGGCGACCGATAACGGCAGATTGGCGCGCAGTGCCCAGGCGCCCAGGGCGGCCGAGGCCATCTGGAAGGGGATCGGCAGCAGGGCGCAGAAAAGGCCCACCAGAAAGGCATTGGCCACGCTGCGTCGCGAAAGCACCCAGAGGGCCGGGTTGCCGATCCAGTGACTCATGAAGCGCAGTGAGCGTTGCCGCCTTAGCGTCTCGGGGTGGGGTAGATAGCGCTGCAGGAGTCGGCGCGGCATGTCGGTAGGCTCGCGGATTCGAAACAACGTCTATTATCCATACAAGGCGTATGCCTCGCCATGGCGTCCCGCGGGCGGCACGAGGCATCGGGATCACGCGTGTCATGGATGATGGAATGCGACAGGGGTGGGCCATGCCCGTGGCGCTGGCGACGCTGGCGGGCATTCTGAGTGGCGCCCTGGCCAGTGCGAGCGTGCTGCAGCTGGTCGCTGGCCTCGGATTGGGGTGCCTGGTGCAGCGCCGCTGGCGCGCGGCGTTGCTGGCCGGACTGGTGCTGGTGGTCGCGGTGCGAGTCCTGTCGCTGATCGGCGGAGAACTGGCGCCGGGGCTGAGTCGCCAGGATGTCCGGCTCGAGGTCGAGGTGACCGCGGTCTCGCGTCAGGCGGGGATGGCACGCCTGGACTTGAGGGTCGCGGATTGTCGACCCTTGAGCGAGGGCCTGCCGTCCTGCGAACAACTGTCGCGTCTGCGCCTGAGCGTCTATCGCGGTCCGACGTTCGAGGTCGGGGAGCGCTGGCGACTCACGGCGAGGTTGCGGCCCCCCTCGGGGTTCGCCAACCCCGGCAGCTTCGATTATCGCGGCTGGCTGTGGCGGGAAGGCTTTCAGGCCACGGGCTATCTGCGCTCGGCGCCGGGGCCCAGGCGGCTGGCTGCGGCCCCTTTCTCACTGCACAGGCTGGCCCTGGCGCGTCTGGCGGAAGCTGACCTGGAAGCCCGCCCGGCGCGCTGGCTGGCGGCCCTGACGCTGGGCGCCGAACGCCAGTTGACCCGGGCCGACTGGGAACTGCTCAATGCCACCGGTACCACGCACCTGGTGGTCATTTCCGGCCTGCATATCGGCCTGGTGGCGACCTTCGCGTTGATTCTGTCCCGCGGACTGGCGCGTGGGCTGAGCCCAGGCCATTGGCGCATGGCGATCTGGCCATGGTGGTCGGCCGGTGTGGCGGCGACTGGCTATGCGCTGCTGGCCGGCCTCGAAGCTCCCGCCCTGCGGGCGCTGATCATGTCCCTGATCGGCCTGTGGGTCGCCAGTGGCCGCCATGCACCGGGCCCCTGGCAGGCCTGGTGGCTGGCGCTAGCGATCGTCGTACTGCTCGATCCGCTGGCCGCCTGGCGCCCCGGACTCTGGCTTTCCTTCGTGGCCGTGGCGCTGTTGATCCTGATCTGGCAGGGGCGGGCCAGGCCGCGCGGGGTGAAGGGCTGGTGCCTGGCCCTGTTGCGTACCCAGTGGCTGCTGGCGCCGGTCATGGCCGCGGCCGTCCTGCTGGCCTTCGGTCGGCTGGCCCCGGCCGCTCCCTTGATCAACCTGGTAGCGGTCCCCCTGGTCAGCAGCCTGATGGTTCCGTTGGGTCTGGCTGGCTGGTTGCTGGCCTGGGCGCCGCCGCTCTCGGCGGCCTGCTGGGCGGGGTTCGCGGTGCTCAGCGAGGCGCTAGCTGGTCTGCTGGAAGCGAGTGCTGCGATTATGCCGGTGCATGAGCCGTCGGCGTCGCAGCGTTGGCCACTGGCCCTGGGGCTGGGGCTCATCGGCCTGGTCTGGGCCTTGCCCGGTGTGGACCGGCGCTGGCGAACCCTGGCGAGTGCGCTGCTGTGTCTCGGCATCGTCTGGCCCGAGGAGCACCGCTTGCCCCCCGAGCGGCTCTGGGTGCGTGTGCATGATGTCGGCCAGGGGCAACTGGTGGAATTGCGCACCGCGGGCTACCGCCTGCTGGTGGACACCGGGCCACGTTTCGGCTCCGGCTTCATGCCCCTCGAGACGCTCTGGCCGCCCGGCCAGCATGTCGATGATGTGCTGGTCAGCCACGGCGACCGGGATCACGCCGGCGGCCTGCAGGCTCTCGAGAAAGACCATGCGGTCGCACGCTATCTGGCCCCCGCCGAGGCCGATCTGCCGGTACGCTTTCGGGCATGCCATGCTGGACAGGCCTGGCGACGCGATGGCGTCGAGTTTCGCCTGCTGTGGCCGCCGGCCAACTTGCGCGGCATGTCGAAGAATGATCGCTCCTGCGTGCTGCTGGTCAGCGTCGGGTCTCATCGGCTGTTGATACCCGGGGATGTCGGCCGCCGCGTGGAGCGCAGCTTCCTGCGTCAGCTGGAAGGGGGTATCGCCGTGCTGGTGGCGGGCCATCACGGCAGCCGTACCAGCTCGGGGCCGGCCCTGGTCGAGGCGTTGCGGCCCGAGATCGTGGTCTACAGTGCGGCTCTGGATGGGCGTTTCGAGCATCCGGCGGGGTCCGTGGTACGGCGTTTCCGGCGCGTCGGCAGCTGTCAGTGGAACACGGCTCAGGATGGCGCCCTGACGCTCGAACTGGGGGGATCCGGGCCGCCCCGTATCGCTGCCGCCCGCGGTTCGCCGCGTGCGCCCGGGCCTGCCATGGCCTGGCCCCGGTGGCGCAGCGGTGTCGGGCACGACTGCCTTGCGTTAGAATCCACTCCAGTGACGCCGGCTTTATCCGTGCCCCTATCCACCCGAGCGGAGACACCGTGATCGAATACTCCGGCTGGACTCTCTACAAGCGTCTGATGGGCTATGTCAGGCCGCACTGGCGGGCCTTCTCCCTGGCGGTCGTCGGCTACATCCTGTATGCGGCTTCCAGCACGGCACTGGCCGAAATGATGAAGCGCCTGATCGATGGTATCCAGAACCCCGATGCGGCGTTCCGCATGTGGTTGCCGCTGTTCGTTGTCGGCATGTTCGCCTTTCGCGGCCTGGGTACCTTTCTCGGCACCTATTACATGACCAATGTGGCGCGCAACCTGGTCCATGCCCTGCGCTGTGATGTTTTCAACCACATGCTGCATCTGCCGGGACGCTTCTTCGACGCTCATTCTTCCGGGCACCTGATCTCGCGGGTCACCTACCACGTGGAGCAGGTGACCGGAGCGGCCACCAAGGCGATCACCATCCTGTTGCGGGAAGGCTTCTTCGTCATTGGCCTGGTGGCCTACCTGATGTGGACCAACTGGATGCTGACCCTGCTGTTTCTGGCGGTCACACCGCTGATCGGTGGCGTGGTCAGTTATGCCAGCAAGCGTTTTCGGCGGATTTCCCAGCGCATTCAGCGCTCCATGGGCGATGTCACCCATGTGGCCTCCGAGGCACTGTCCGGCTATCGCGTGGTGCGAACGCATGGCGCGGAGCCCTTTGAAAAGGCGCGCTTTGCCGAGGCCAGCGAAGCCAATCGCCTGCAGAGCATGAAGGAGGCCCTGACCAAGGCCACCAGCACGCCGGTCATCCAACTGCTGGTGGCGCTGGCCCTGGCCGGTCTGGTTTGGCTTGCCATGTCACCGGCCCTGATGGCCGAGATGACGCCGGGTGAATTCGTGGCCTTCATCACGGCGGCCTCCTTGATGGCCAAGCCAGTGCGTCAGCTGACCGAGGTCAATGCCACCGTGCAAAAGGGCATTGCCGCGGCGGGCGAGCTGTTTGGCCTGCTCGAGGAGCCCGCCGAGAAGGATGACGGCGAACGGCTGCCCGGACGCCTCGAAGGGCGTGTGCGCTTCGAAGGAGTGCACTTCGCCTACGGCGAGGATCAGCCTGAGGTGCTCAAGGGCATCGATCTCGAGGTCGCCGCCGGTGAAATGGTTGCCATCGTTGGTCGCTCGGGCAGTGGCAAGTCGACCCTGATGGGGCTCCTGCCGCGCTTCTATTATCCCACCCGGGGGCGCATCCTGTTCGATGAGGTGCCTCTGGAGAGCTATCAACTGGCCCCCTTGCGACGCTGTATCGCCCTGGTGTCGCAGCAGGTCACGCTGTTCAACGCCAGTATCGCCGACAATATCGCCTACGGGATGGACGAGGCCGACCCGGCCGCCATCGAGGTGGCCGCACGCGCCGCCCATGCGCACGAGTTCATCGCCAAACTGGCCGATGGCTATGACACCGTGGTCGGCGAAAACGGCGTGATGCTGTCCGGCGGACAGCGTCAGCGCCTGGCCATCGCGCGGGCCATCTACAAGGACTCACCGCTGCTGGTGCTGGACGAGGCGACCTCGGCACTGGATACCGAATCCGAGCGCTATATCCAGGCGGCGCTGGAAGAGGTCTGCCGTGGTCGGACCACCTTTGTCATTGCCCATCGTTTGTCGACCATCGAGCGGGCCGACCGTATCCTGGTCATGGAAGCCGGCGAAATCGTCGAGCAGGGCAGTCATGCCGAGCTGATGGCTCGGGACGGCGCCTATGCGGCCCTGCATCGGCTGCAGTTCCGTGAGGCCGCGCCGGCATGAACCGATTGGCCGAGCGCTGGCTGCAGGCCGCCTACGGGGGCGAGGCCTGGTTGGCGCTGCTGCGTCCGCTGGAGTGGCTGTATCGGCGGGTCGTGCAGCAGCGGGCGCAGGCCTATCGACACGGCCGTCGCGAGACATGGCGGGCGCCGGTGCCAGTGATCGTGGTGGGCAATATCACCCTGGGCGGCACCGGCAAGTCGCCCCTGGTGGCCTGGCTGGCGCGGCACCTCAAGGAGGCGGGCTGGACGCCGGGCATCCTGTCCCGCGGGTATGGCGGTCAGGCGGCGCATTATCCGCTGCTGCTGACCCCCGAGACTCGGGTGACCGAGAGCGGCGACGAGCCGCGCATGCTGGCCGACCAGACCGGCTGCCCGGTGGTGGTCGATCCGCAACGCCCCCGCGGCGGCCGGCGCCTGCTGGAGGCGGGTTGCGATATCCTGCTCAGTGATGACGGCCTGCAGCACCTGGCCCTGGGGCGGGACCTGGAAATCGTCGTGGTCGATGGGCAGCGCGGCCTGGGCAATGGTCGTTGCCTGCCGGCCGGCCCGCTGCGCGAGCCCGTCGAACGCCTGGACAGCGTGGATGCGGTGCTGGTCACCGGTGAGACACGCCAGCCATTGCCGGTGGCGAGCCATAGCATGCCGCTCAGGCCTGTGGCCTGGCGGTCCCTGGCAGATGGTCAGCGGCGGCCCCTGCAGCCCTTGCCGTTCACCGGGCCGGTGCATGCCCTGGCGGGCATCGGCCGGCCGGCGCGCTTCTTCGCCACTCTGGAGGCGCTGGGGGTCGACTTCTCGGCCCATGCCTTCGCCGATCACCACCGATTCACGGCCGGTGACCTGGCCTTCGCGGATCAGCGGCCCCTGGTGATGACGGCCAAGGACGCGGTCAAGTGCCGCGAACTGGCGACGGATGCCTGGAGTCTGGACGTGGAGGCCGAGCCCGACACGGCCTTCGTCGCCTGGCTGAATGCTCGCCTGGCAAGGCGCTGAATCTGTTACCCAACCCCGTGCCATCCCCGAGAATGGCCGCAATTGCTCTGGAGGCGACGCGATGGACAAGGAACTACTGGCAATGCTGGTGTGCCCGCAGTGCAAGGGCAAACTGAAATACGACCGCGAGGCCGACGAGCTGCTGTGCCGGTATGACGGCCTGGCCTATCCGGTGCGCGACGGCATTCCGGTCATGCTGCCCGATGAGGCACGTGCCATGGATGTCGACGAAAAGCTGCCGCCGTCTGACGGACGCCGGGATGACGCCTGAGGGGGCCGAGATGCAGGATTTCATCGTCGTGATACCGTCGCGCTTCGCCTCGACACGCCTGCCGGGCAAACCCCTGCTGGAGATTGCCGGTGAGCCCATGGTCAAGCATGTCTGGCGCCGGGCCTGTGAAAGCGCGGCCACCCGGGTGGTGATTGCCACCGATGACGAACGGATTCGTGACGCCTTCGCCGGACTGGAAGCGGAAGTGGTGATGACGCGGCCCGATCATCCCTCCGGCACGGACCGTCTGGCGGAGGTCGCCGCCATCCTGGACTTGCCCGACGACGCCGTGCTGGTCAATGTCCAGGGGGATGAGCCGCTGATTCCCCCGGCGCTCATCGATCAGGTCGCACAGCGCCTGTTCGATGACACCGGGGCCTCCATTGCCACCCTGGCCGAGCCCATCACCGATGTCGATTCGCTGTTCAATCCCAATGCGGTGAAGGTGGTCCGCCAGGCCTCGGGGAGGGCGCTCTACTTCTCGCGGGCGCCGATTCCCTGGGATCGGCAGGCCTTCGCACAACGCCCCGAGCAGCTCGAGACCGATGCCTGGCTGCGTCATATCGGCATCTATGCCTATCGCGCGAGCTTCCTCGCCGAGTACCTCGGCTGGGCGGCGTCGCCGCTCGAGCAGCTGGAGCAACTGGAACAACTGCGCGCCCTGCATCATGGTCATGCCATCCAGGTCGGCCTCGCCCGGGAGCCCAACCCGGCCGGTGTCGACACCGCCGATGACCTCGAGCGGGTGCGCCAATGGATGCAGGATCAGGGAGCAGGCACATGATACGGGTGCTTTTCGTCTGTCTGGGCAATATCTGTCGTTCGCCGACCGCCGAGGGCATGCTGCGTCGCCGGATCCGCGAGGCGGGACTGGCCGACCGGGTCGAGATCGACTCCTGTGGTGTCGGCCCCTGGCATGTGGGCGAGCCTCCGGATGCCCGGGCACGCAAGGCGGCGGCCAGGCGTGGTCTGGACATCGGCGATCTGCGTGGGCGTCAGCTGGTGGCGGCGGACTTTTCGCGCTTCGACTACCTGCTGGCCATGGATCACGACAACCTCGCGACCCTGGAGAAGCAACGACCCGCCGACTGCCGGGCGCATGTCGGCCTCTTCCTGGCATACGCCGGGCTGGCCGACACGCCCGTGCCCGACCCCTATTTCGGCGGCGAGCGTGGTTTCGAGGAGATGATGGATCTGCTCGAGAGTGCCTGCGAGGGGTTGGTGGCGAGTCTCGAGCAGCGCCTGGAGGCGTCGTCTTGAGCCTCGATGTGCGGGCCGAGCATGACCTCTCGCGTTTCAACACCCTGGGGCTGCCGTGTCGTGCCGAGCGTTTCGTGGCGCCGACTTCCGCCGGACAACTGGCCGCCGCCCTGACGCTAGCCGATGAGCAGAACCTCGAGCCCTTGCTGTTGGGCGGCGGCAGCAATGTCATCCTGCCGCCGCGCCTGCCTCGGCTGGTCATCCAGCCGGCCATGGCCGACTGGCGGTGGCTCGAGGAGGGCGAGTGTCCGCGGCTCGAGGTCGATGCCGGCGTGGTCTGGCATGACCTGGTCATGGCCCTGGCCGCTCGCGGCATCTGGGGCATCGAGAACCTGGCCCTGATTCCCGGGCATTGCGGTGCCGCCCCCATCCAGAACATCGGCGCCTATGGCGTCGAGCTGGCCGATGTGGTGGAGGCCGTGCGCGTGGTATCGCTGCATGACGGCCGGGAGTCGCTGATGGACGCCGAGGCGTGTGCCTTCGGCTATCGCGACAGCATCTTCAAGCGGGAGATGGCGGGCCAGGTGGCGATTACCGGGTTGATTCTGCGGTTGTCCCGTCGGGCCGCTCCGCGTCTCGATTATGGTGACCTGGCGCAGCGGGTCCCGGCACGGCCGTCAGCCCTGGAGGTGGCCGAAGCCGTGTGTGCCACGCGCCGCGAGAAGTTGCCGGATCCGGCGGTGCTCGGCAATGCCGGGAGTTTCTTCAAGAACCCGCTGGTGTCCCGCGAGCAAGCCGCTGCCCTGCGCGAAGCGCATCCCGGGATGCCGCAATTCCCCCAGGCGGCGGGCGTCAAGCTGGCCGCCGGCTGGCTGATCGATCAATGCGGCCTGAAAGGCTGGCGGCGCGGCCATTTTGGCGTGCATGAGCGTCAGGCGCTGGTCCTGGTGCATCATGGCGGCGGCAGTGCCGTGGAACTGCTGGAACTGGCCGCGGAAGTGGCCGGGCAGGTGCAGCAGCGCTTCGGCGTGCGCCTGGAGCGCGAGCCGCTGCGGGTCGGTGGCGACAGGTAAGGGACGCTTACTCAGGCCGGCAGGCAGGCGCGCCAGATTCGCCGCTGCCCGAAAAGCAAGCGCCCGCGGCCAATTGGCCGCGGGCGCTTTTTACGTCAGGGCAGGGCCGTCCAGCTTCAGCCCTGACCACCTTCCTGCTCACGCTTGCGGCGCTCGCGGGGGTCGTTGTGGGCCCGGCGGCGACGCTTGGGCTCGGCGGGCTTGTCCTCGGCTGCGGGCTGAGCCGCCTTCCCGGCCGTTTCTGACTCGGCCTTGGCAGTTGCGGTTTCCGCCTTCGGCGCCTCGGATTCGGGCTTGTCAGCTGCCGCTTCCGCCTTCGGTGCCTCGGATTCGGGCTTGGCAGTTTTCGCTTCCGCCTTCGGTGCCTCGGACTTGGCCTTGTCAGCTGCCGCTTTCGCCTTCGGTGCCTCGGACTTGGCCTTTTCAGCTGTCGCTTTCGCCTTCGGTGCCTCGGATTCGGCCTTTTCAGCTGTCGCTTCCGCCTTCGGCGTCTCGGACTCGGCCCTGTCAGCTGCCGCTTTCGCCTTCGGTGCCTCGGATTCGGCCTTGTCAACTGCCGCTTCCGCCTTCGGCGCCTCGGATTCGGCCTTGTCAGCTGCCGCTTCCGCCTTCGGTGCCTCGGATTCGGCCTTGTCAGCTGTTGCTTCCGCCTTCGGTGCCTCGGATTCGGCCCTGGCAGTTGCTGCTTCCGCCTTCGGTGCCTCGGATTCGGCATTGGCAGCTGCTACTTCCGCCTTCGGCGCCTCGGATTCGGACTGGGCAGTTTCCGCTTCCGCCTTCGGTGCCTCGGATTCGGACTGGGCAGTTTCCGCTTCCGCCTTCGGCGCCTCGGATTCGGCCTTGTCAGCTGCCGCTTCCGCCTTCGGCGCATCGGATTCGGCCTTGGCAGTCTCTGCTTTCGCCTTCGGCGCCTCGGACTCGCCCTGGGCCGTCTCCGCCCCGGATTTCGATGCGCTGGACTCGGTCTTCGGTGACTTGCCAGCGGCCTTCGCCGGTTTCCGGGTATCGGCAGCAGACGCGTCGCTTGCTGTGTCGTCGGTCTGCTTGGCCGCGGGTGTCGCCTTTTCCTGCGTGGCCTGTGGTGCATCAGCCTTGGACGCTGCCTGGCTAGCACCGGTCTCAGCCTGGGACTTGTCAGCCGCCGTCGTGGACTGGGCATCGGCCTTGTCGTCGGTCCGGGCGTTGTCCTTGCGGCGCTTGTCGGACTTCGCTTTCTCGGCCTTCGGCTGCTGGGTTTCCGCAGACCCGGCCTCGGCAGTGGCCGTTGGTGCAGACACTGCCTGGGACGGCTGCGACGCCTCGGCCTGGTCGCCCTGCGCGGTTTCGGCCTCACCGGGCGCTGCTTCCTGCTGGGCGGCTTCTTCCTGGAGACGCTTCTGCTCGGTTTCGGCCTTGGCGTTCAGGGCGCGCTGACGACTGCGCTGCCGCGGATTGTTGCGCGTGCGCTTGGGCTTTCCGGCATCCGCCGCGGGCTTGCCATCCTGGCCCTTGTTCTCGGCCTTGGCCGACTCGGCGGCCGGCTTGCCGGCCTCACCGGACTGGCGATTGTCCGATGCTTTGGCCTGTGGCTCCTGAGGCTTGCCGGATTGCTCCTTGTTGCCCTGGCCCTTGCCGCTCTGGCCCTTGCCCTCGGACTTGCCACGGTTGTCTGGCTTGCCGGACTTGTCCTGGGGCTTGCCGCCCTGGTTCTTGGCCTCGGTCTTGTCGCGGTTGTCAGCCGACTTCGGCGACTCCTGGGCCGCGGCATTCGGCTTGCCACGGTTGTCGTCCTGACGACGTCCCCGGCTGCTGCGCTGCTGGCGGCTCTGGTTGTCGGAGGCGCTGTCATCGTTGCGCGCAGCGCTCTTGCCGGCATTGTTGCCGCGATTGTTCGGGCGATTGTCCTGACGGTTGTCCTGACGTTCGTCCTGGCGATTGCTGTCACTGCGGCCGGAAGAGGAGCCGCCACGACGATTGCGCTGGCGTCCACCACCGGAACGGTTCTGGTTGCCATCGCCCTGGCGTTGGTCGCCGCTATCGCGAGCCTGGGGCTGCTGGCCGGAGGAGCTGGTGTCGGTGCTGGAGGCCTGCGAGGTATCCGCCTCGCCGTTGATCAGGCGGGCAAAGCCCTTGATCAGGCGGCCCATCACGCCGTCGCGCTGAGCGGGAACCTTCGGGGCGGGCGCTGGCCGGGAGGCGGCCTTGGCCGTCTCCTGAGCCGGCTGGCTGGCGGTGTCCTGCTGCAGGGACGCCGGTGCTGGTGCGTTGTGCTCCACGGTGGTCACGGCCGCCTCGTCGCGCTTGACGGGCTTGCCGAAGGCCGCTTCGGGTTCGCGACCCACCTCGGTGTCCATGGAGATCTCGAAGCTGGATTGCACGCCGCCTTCTTCATCGACATGGTCGTCGCGCAGCCGCTGCACGTCGTAGTGCGGCGTATCCATGTCGGGGTGCGGCAACAGCACTACACGCACCTGCTGGCGCTGTTCGATGTCGGCGAGCATGCCGCGCTTTTCGTTGAGCAGGTAGGTCGCCACGGGAACCGGCAGGATGGCGCGAATCTGGGCGCTGCGTTCCTTCATGGCTTCTTCTTCGATCAGGCGCATGATTGACAGCGAGATCGAGCGAACATCGCGGATCGTGCCCTGGCCGTCGCAACGCGGACAGACCACGCCGCTGGTTTCGCCCAGTGAGGGGCGCAGGCGCTGACGCGACATTTCCATCAGGCCGAAGCGCGAGATACGCCCGATCTGCACCCGGGCGCGGTCGATCTTGAGCGCGTCGCGTACCCGGTTCTCGACCTCGCGCTGGTTGCGCGCCGGGCTCATGTCGATGAAATCGATGACCACCAGTCCGCCGATGTCGCGCAGGCGCAGCTGGCGGGCAATCTCGTCGGAGGCCTCGAGGTTGGTCTGCAGCGCGGTTTCCTCGATGTCGCTGCCCCGGGTGGCGCGTGCCGAGTTGATGTCGATGGACACCAGCGCTTCGGTGTGGTCGATGACGATGGAGCCGCCGGAGGGCAGCTTGACCTCGCGTTCGTAGGCGGTCTCGATCTGCGATTCGATCTGGAAGCGCGAGAACAGGGGGACCTCGTCCGCGTAACGCTTGATCTTCTGCTGATAAGAGGGCATGACCTGGCGAATGAAGGTCAGGGCTTCTTCATGGACCTTCTCGCTGTCGATCAGTACTTCGCCGATATCCGGACGCAAATAGTCGCGCATGGCGCGAATGATGACGTTGGACTCGCGGTAGATCAGGAAGGGGGCCGGGCGCTTGCCGGCCTCACCGGTGATCGACTCCCAGACCTGAACCAGGTAGTCCAGGTCCCACTGCAGTTCCTCGGAGGAGCGGCCGATCCCCGCGGTGCGCACGATCAGGCCCATCTTGTCGGGCACGGTCAGGTCGGCCATGGCCTCCTTGAGCTGGGCACGCTCGTCGCCCTCGATGCGACGCGAGATGCCGCCGGCACGCGGGTTGTTGGGCATCAGTACCAGGAAGCGACCCGCCAGGCTGATGAAGGTGGTCAGGGCTGCGCCCTTGTTGCCACGCTCTTCCTTGTCGACCTGGACAATGACTTCCTGGCCTTCCTTGAGGACTTCCTTGATGCTGGGACGGCCGGAAGGCTCCTTGACGAAGTAGTCGCGGGAGACTTCCTTGAGCGGCAGAAAGCCGTGGCGTTCGGCACCGAAGTCGACGAAGGCCGCTTCCAGGGAGGGTTCGACGCGGGTGATCTTGCCGCGGTAGATATTGGCTTTTTTCTGTTCCCGGGCACCGGATTCGATGTCCAGGTCGTAGAGGCGTTGTCCATCGACCAGGGCGACACGCAGCTCTTCGGGCTGGGTCGCATTGATGAGCATCCGTTTCATGGTGTCTCGCAGTATGGACATGCCGGGGGCGCCCGGAAAGCGCCAGGGGGCTGACGTCGCGCTGCGACAGGCGGGTGTTGCGGCCGGGTGAGGGCATTCCGGGAACGGCCTGGTCGGCCGTGCCGTCATGCATCGCTCACCACGTCTCGAACCCCATGCCTCTCGCGACGACTATCAAGCCCGTGGGCTTCCTTGCTCGACGAAGGCGAACCGCTGGGTGCTGCGTGCTTGTGCTCAGCGCATGTCGCGGATGCGGAACTGCGCCCGGCCGTGTCGGTGGCGCTGTGGGCCCTGCCGGCACGGCGTGATCATGTTGAGTACTCGGCGGAGGCAGGACATGTCTCGGCGGGTCGTCGCCCAGCCGGTCCTTGCAGTCACCGCCAACACCTGGCATTCATCGATTCGCCAACGCCGCCCTCGGCACGATGTTGTACGTATCCCGTGATGTCCTCTCGCGCCGTATCGAGGCTTGTCTCGAGTGCGAACGCGATCGGGCGGGCGTGGCGTTGTATCGCTTGGCTTCGTGTCACTTTACTTCGGCGGCGGGACTTCGGATTGTCGAGAGTCGTCGCGGCCTGATTTTTTCGCTCCGGCCTGCGTGTGAGTCGTGCAGGCGCTGTGCTGGGTTGAGCACAACTCGGCTTTATCAACCCATTGGAGCGCTTTGGCAATATAACAGTAATGGGGGGTGGCCAGCAATTGGCGCAGGAAGGCCCGGACTGCGGTAGAATACCCGCTGAATTGCAGTCTCCTGTGGAGTGAGCCGGAATGGCCGAAGGCCGCGACGTACAATGGGTGGAAGTGACCGAGGGCCAGGCTGGCCAGCGGGTCGACAATTTTCTGATGACGCGTTTGAAGGGGGCGCCGCGCTCGCTGGTCTACCGCATCGTGCGCAAGGGCGAGGTGAGGGTCAACAAGAAGCGCGTCAAGGCCGACTCACGACTCGCCGTGGGCGATGTGGTGCGTATCCCGCCGCTCAAGCTGGCGCCACGCGAGGCGGTGCGCGATGTCAGCGACAATCTGCGCAACCTGCTGGCCGGCAGCGTGCTGCTGGAGGGCCGGGACTGGCTGGTGATCAACAAGCCGTCCGGCCTGGCGGTGCATGGTGGCAGCGGCGTCAAGATCGGCCTGATCGAGGCCTTGCGTCAGGTGCGCGAGGACCTCGACTTTCTCGAGCTGGTGCATCGGCTGGATCGTGACACCTCGGGGTGTCTGCTGCTGGCCAAGTCGCGCAATGCGCTGCTCACGCTCAATACGGCGCTCAAGCAGCATCACATGAACAAGCGCTACCTGGCCCTGGTGGCCGGCCGCTGGCCGGCGCGTCGCGACTTCGTCAGCGCGCGCCTGGACCGCTTCGATGCCGGCAATGGCGAGCGACGGGTACGGGTCGACGCCGGCGGCAAGGTGGCGCGCACGCGTTTCGCGGTGCGCGAGGCCTTTGCCGGGGCCACCCTGATGGAAGCCGAGCCGGTCACCGGGCGCACCCACCAGATCCGCGTGCATGCCGCCCATGCCGGCCATCCGCTGCTCGGCGATGACAAGTATGGTTCCCGCGAGTCCCGGCGCACGGCCAGCCAGTGGGAGCTGTCGCGGCTCTTCCTGCACGCCTCATCGCTGACCTTTCCGGAGCCGACCAGCGGCAAGCCGGTGCAGATTCGCGCCCCCCTCGACGATACCCTGGATGCAGTGCTGACGCGTGCCCGGCGTGGCAACTGACTGGCCAAGCGAAGCGAGAGACGAGATGCGTTATCGACTGTTGATCTTCGACTGGGATGGCACCCTGATGGACTCGCTGGGGCGCATCGTGGCCTGCATGCAGGCGGCCGGTCGGGATATCGGCTGGGAGCTGACCAGCGACCAGGTGCGTGACATCATCGGGCTGGGGCTGCCCGAGGCCATTGCCAGGCTGTGCCCGGGCATCGAGGCGGAACGCGCCGAGGCGCTCAAGCAACGCTACGCCCACTACTTCGTCGAGTGTGATCAGCCGCCGATGGCGTTCTACCCCGGTGTCAGTCACGGCATGCAGCAGTTGCGCCGCGATGGGCAACTGCGCCTGGCCGTGGCCACCGGCAAGAGTCGTCGTGGACTCGACCGCGCATTTCGCGAAAGCGGCACCGGGGCATGGTTTCATGCCAGCCGCACCGCCGACGAGACGCGCTCCAAGCCGCATCCCCGCATGCTCGAGGAACTGCTCGCCGAGCTGGAGGTGCCTGTCGAGGAGGCGCTGATGGTCGGCGATACCGAATATGACATGGAAATGGCCCGTGCCCTGGGCATGGACCGTGCCGCGGTCACCTACGGCGTGCACAGCCCCGAGCGCCTGGCCGCCAGCACCCCGGTGTTTACCGCCCACAGCTTTCCTGGCCTGATGGAATGGCTGACAACATGAGGCAGTCTCTGGAGATGACGTCAGGATGAGCGAACGCGACGACGACTGGACCGACGGGCCGGAACTCTCGGCCGAAGAGGCGCGGCGGCGCCGCGAGGCGCGATCGCGTGCTGGCGAGGAGGCCGGGCCGGAAGTGCCCGGGGAGGGCGTCGAGGAAAGTGCCGAGGCGCTGCGCGAGCGACGCCGGTTGGCCGAGCAGGCCATGCTCGATCGCTGGATCGATGGCGTGCTTGCCGAACAGCGTCGCAGTCGGCGCTGGAAGCTGTTCTTCCGGTTCGTCCTGGCGCTGCTGGTCCTGGCGTCGCTGAGCATTACCTTCGCGGGCCTGTTCATGACGCAGGATGTCGGTCAGGCCGAGGGGCCACACCTGGGAGTGGTGGAGGTCGAGGGCGTGATCGACCGCGAGTCCCCCGCCAGCGCCGAGCGCGTGATTGACGGCGTACAGCGCGCCTGGAATGCTCCAGGGGCCAAGGCCGTCATGCTGCATATCGACAGTCCCGGCGGCAGTCCGGTGCAGTCGCAGCGCATCTACAATGAAATCATGCGTCTGCGGAAAAGCGGCGACAAGCCGATCATTGCCGTGATCGAGGATATCGGGGCCAGCGGTGCCTACTATATTGCCGCGGCCGCCGACGACATCGTCGCCGCGCCGGCCAGTCTGGTCGGCTCCATTGGCGTGATTCATGCCGGCTTCGGCTTCCAGCAGGCCATCGAGCGCCTGGGCATCGAGCGTCGCGTCTTCACGGCAGGCGAGAACAAGGATTTTCTCGACCCCTTCTCGGCCGTCGAGCCGGAGCAGCGCCGGTTCTGGCAGGAGGTCCTGGCCACCACTCACCAGCAGTTCATCGAGGACGTCAAGGCCGGCCGGGGCGATCGGCTGAGCGATGACGAACGCCTGTTCAGCGGCCTGATCTGGACCGGCGAGCAAGGCGTCGAGCTGGGGCTGGTGGACCGTCTCGGCAGCCTGGACGGTGAAGCCCGGCGCCTGCTGGACGAGGTCAACCTGCACAACTACACCCCGCGCCTCGACCCCTTCGAACGCCTCTCCCGCCGCTTCGGCAATGTCATGGCCTCGGTGCTGGGGCTCTCGAGTGCTGAAACGCCGGTGAGGTATCAACTGCGTTGAAGTAGTAAGAGGTAAGAAGGAAGAAAGAAGAAGGAAGAGGGAGGAAGGAAGAGGGAAGAAGCCAGGTTAAGCCCGCGGCAAGACAGGTTTTTTCCCACTTCCAGGCGCGGAGCGCCGCTCTTCATTCTTTCAGCGGCGTAGCCGCGTTCTTCCTTCTTTGGGTTAGCCCAGCGGATCCTCCCCGGCTTCTCTCAGCCACTGGCACAGGCGGATCAGCGGCAGGCCGATCAGGGTGTTGGGGTCGTCGCCTTCCAGGCGTTCGAACAGCGTGATGCCGAGGCCTTCCATGCGAAAGCTGCCGGCGCTGTCCAGCGGGCGTTCGCGTTCGACGTAGCGGGCGATTTCGCGGTCCTCGAGCCGGCGGAAGATGACGTCGTAGCCTTCATGGCAGACACGGTGGCGGGCGTGACGGGTGTCGATCAGCGCCAGCCCGGTCAAAAAGCTGACGCGATGGCCGGAAAAGGCGGCGAGCTGGGCGCGGGCGGCGGCCTCATCGGCCGGTTTGCCGAGCGTCCGGCCAGCGAAGACCGCGACCTGGTCGGAGCCGATGATCAGATGTTCCGGCCAGTCGTCGGCCAGGCGTTGTGCCTTGGCCAGGGAAAGGCGGTGTACCAGGCTTTGCGGGGACTCGCCCGGGTGAGGCGCCTCGTCGATATCCGGACTGGCCCAGGCATAGGGCATGTCCAGCCGGTCGAGCAGTTGGCGGCGAAAGCGGGAGCCGGAGGCGAGGACCAGTCGTGACATGCAAGCTCCAGTCGAAACGGGGCGATGGGGTGTGTCGGCCATTCTAACCCGAGACCACGGTGGCTTTGACAGGGGCTAGGGGAGTGCCTATCATTGCGCGCCTATGTTGACCTCACGACTACCGATCCGGGTCGAGCCTTACAAGCTCGCGGCCCATGGCGAACGCCTCGAAGGCCTGGTGTCGCTTGCCGACATGCCACGGCTGGCCGAGGCCGTCGGCGCGCAGAGCGGCGAGGCGCAGGTGTGGCTGGACTTTACCATCGACGCCCAGGGGCGCCGGGGCATAGAAGGCCATGTCGAAGCCGAGATGCAGTTGCCGTGTCGGCGCTGCCTGGTGCCAATGGCGAGCGAAGTCGAGAGTGACTTCCTGCTGGGGCTGGTCACCAGTGATTCGCTGGCAGCCGAGCTGCCGAGTACCCACGAGCCGGTACTGGTGGAAAACGAACAGCTGAACCTTCTGGGGGTCGTGGAGGATGAACTCATTCTCAGCCTGCCCCAGGTGGTTTACCACGATGAGGCCGAATGCCAGGTCTCGCGCGACCAGCTGAGCAGCGGGGCGGGAGCCGTCGAGTCGGAGTCTCCCGCCGAGAGCCCCTTCGACGTGCTCAAGCACCTCAAGGGCAAACACTGATTATTCACTGATTCACTCTGGAGTGATATCTCATGGCAGTTCAACAGAACCGCAAGACCCGTTCCAAGCGCGGCATGCGTCGTAGCCACGATGGCCTGACCGGCAAGACCCTGTCCCAGGACAAGGAAACCGGCACGACCCATCTGCGTCACCATGTGGCCCCGGACGGCTACTATCGTGGACGCAAGGTCGTCGACGCGTAACGACGCCGATACCGGCCATGATGTCTGCACGCTGACATGCGAATCGCCGTTGATGCCATGGGCGGAGACCTCGGTCCCCGTGCCGCGGTAGCCGGTGCCGCAAGCGCGGTCATGGCCGACCCCGATCTCGATATCCTGCTGTTCGGCCCGGCTGGACAGCTCGATGACGAGATTTCCCGGCTGCCGCGGCCCCTGGTCGCGGCGGCGTCGTCTATGGACGTCATCGATGCTCCGGGCGTCGTCCGCCAGGATCAGCGCCCCGCTCAGGTGCTGCGCGGCGAACAGACCACCAGCATGTCCGGCATGCTGGCGTGCCTGGCGCGGGGCGAGGCCCAGGCCGGTGTCAGCGCCGGCAATACCGGCGCCCTGATGGCGCTGGCGCGGCGGGCCCTCGGCATGGTGGCCGGGATGTCGCGCCCGGCCATCAGCACGGCGATCCCCACGCGTCGCGAAGGACGCTGCTATCTGCTGGACCTGGGCGCCAATGTCGAGGTCGAAGCGCAGCGTCTGCGCGACTTCGCCCTGATGGGCGAGGTCATGGCGCGTCGCATCGATGGGCAGGAAAGGCCGCGCGTCGGTCTGCTCAATGTCGGTGTCGAGGGCACCAAGGGCACGTTCAGCGTCCAGCACGCCGATGAGTTGCTCAGGCAGGAAACCGCGCTGGAGTACCTCGGCTTTGTCGAGGGGGACGCCATCTTCTCCGGTGACGTGGACGTGGTCGTCTGCGATGGCTTCGTCGGCAACGCCGTGCTCAAGGCCAGTGAAGGCCTGGCGCGCATGCTGGTGCGACGGGTTCAGGCGACCTTCGAGGCCCACTGGTCCAGTCGCCTGGTCGGCTGGCTGGCGCGGCCGGCGCTCGCCAGGCTGCGTGGCGAGCTGGATCCGGTACGCTACAATGGTGCCAGCCTGCTGGGGCTGGATGGTATTGTCATCAAGAGTCATGGCAGTGCGGACACGGCCGGTTTTCATTACGCGGTGGCGCGTGCCGCCCGCGAAGTGACGCATGATCTGCCGGCGTGTCTGGCGCAGGAGCTGGGCAGGCGTGGATCCGTCGGCTAGCGTCCGGCACACTAGCGTCTTGTCTGCTGGCGTCTCCATCGTGAACCACGGTCGAGACGCGAGTGGTTGCAGGACACCCGCCGGGTCACGAACGTGACGTTCGGCGAAGCCAGTCAACAAGAGCAAAGGTGATCGACATGACCCAACCCCTTGCCCTCATCTTCCCCGGGCAGGGCTCCCAGCAGATCGGCATGCTGCGCGAGCTGGCCGAGCGCTACAGCGTGGTGGGCACGACCTTTGAGGAGGCCTCCGATGCGCTGGGCTACGATCTGTGGCAGGTCGTGCAGGAAGGCCCTGCCGAGGAGTTGAACGCCACGGCCTGTACTCAGCCGGCATTGTTGACCGCGAGTGTTTCGATCTGGCGGATCTGGCAGGAGCTCGAAGGGCCGCGCCCGGCGGCCATGGCCGGCCACAGCCTGGGGGAATACAGCGCCATGGTGTGTGCCGGAGTCCTGCCGTTCGCGGAAGGGGTGCGCCTGGTGAAGCTGCGTGGTGAGGCCATGCAGGATGCCGTGCCCCAGGGGCAGGGCGCCATGGCGGCCGTGCTGGGGCTGGATGATGAGGCGGTCGAAGCCGCTTGTGCCAGGGCGGCCGAAGGCGACGTGGTGTCGGCGGTCAACTATAATGCGCCGGGTCAGGTGGTCATCGCCGGCAGCAAGGCCGCCGTCGACCGCGCCGTGGCGGCCTGCCAGGAGGCGGGTGCCAAGCGGGCCATGCCGTTGCCGGTTTCCGTGCCCTCGCACTGTGACCTGATGCGGCCGGCGGCCGAGCGCCTGTCCACGGCGCTGAACGACATCGAGCTGCGTTCTCCCCGCTACACCGTGGTGCAGAATGTCGATGCCCGGTCGCATGCCGATGTGGAAACGCTGCGCACGCGCCTGGTCGAGCAGCTCCATCAGCCGGTGCGCTGGACGTCCTGCATCGAGACACTGTCGGGCCTGGGGGCCGAGGTCTTCATCGAATGCGGGCCCGGCAAGGTCCTGACCGGCCTCAACAAGCGAATCGCCCGGGGCAGCAAGGGGCTGTCGGTCAATGACCCGGACAGCCTGGCGACCGCCCTGGAGCTGGCCCGCGAAGCCGCTGGCCAGTCAACGTCGGCCAACGGCTGACTCCCTCTCCGCAAGAGAATGGAAGAGCGCATGACAACCGAGCGTAGAGTCGCCCTGATCACCGGGGCCAGCCGCGGCATCGGCCGCGCCATCGCCCACGAGCTGGGACGCCAGGGACGCATCGTCATCGGCACGGCCACCAGCGATTCTGGGGCCGAGCGTATCGATGCCGATCTCAAGGAACACGGTATCGAGGGCGCGGGGCGCCGTCTCGACGTCACCGATCAGCAGAGCGTCGAGGCGTTGCTCAAGGCCATCGGTGACGAATTCGGGGCACCGACAATCCTGGTCAACAATGCCGGCATCACCCGGGATAACCTGCTGATGCGCATGAAGGAAGATGACTGGGATGCGGTGATGGATGCCAATCTCAAATCCGTCTATCGTGTCAGCAAGGCATGCCTGCGAGGCATGAGCCGGGCGCGCTTCGGACGTATCGTGTCGATCAGTTCGGTGGTGGCCACCATGGGCAATGCGGGCCAGGCCAATTATGCGGCGGCCAAGGCCGGCATGGAAGGCTTTACCCGTGCCCTGGCGCGCGAGGCGGCAGCGCGTAACATCACGGTCAATGCGGTGGCCCCGGGGTTTATCGCCACCGACATGACCGAGTCGCTGCCGGAAGCGCAGCAGGAGGCGCTGCTTGGCCAGATTCCGTTGTCACGGCTGGGTCGCCCCGAGGAGATCGCCGCGGCAGTCGGCTTTCTGACCGGTGAGTCAGCCAGCTACATTACAGGGGAAACCCTGCATGTGAACGGCGGCATGAACATGCGGTAATACCGCGACATGCGGCGGTTGCGTCGACCCCGAGCGGTCTATAAACTACCCCGCAGCTTATGCTTGCGGATTTGAACCTGCTGGTCATCAAAACGCCTAACGTGAACGACTGGAGTACGTCATAATGAGCACCATCGAAGAGCGCGTGAAGAAGGTTGTGGCCGAGCGCCTGAACGTCAAGGAAGAAGACATCCAGAGCTCGTCTTCCTTCACCGAAGATCTCGGCGCTGATTCTCTGGATACCGTCGAGCTGGTGATGGCGCTCGAAGAGGAATTCGATACCGAGATTCCCGACGAGGAAGCCGAGAAGATCACCACCGTTCAGGAAGCCATCGACTACGTCAACGCCCACCAGTAAGGGCGCAGCCGATCCCGCTTGCTGAAAGGTCCGGGTGTCCATGCCCGGAGAGAGCCGTCCTGCCAGGCAGGGCGGCTCTTGTGTTTATGGAGTGGTGTCCGGCGGAGCCCCGAGCGTACCGCGTGTCAGGCGCGGATGCCCGGCGTCCTTCATCCATGGCCGTAGAGGGCGCACAGCACGCCACGAGTCGGGTATAATGCCGACAATGAATGCCCCTGGATGGGCTGCACTATCTTGAGATGTCTGGAGGAAAGCTGATGGCTCGTAGAAGGGTTGTGGTGACTGGTCTTGGCTTGGTCACGCCAGTGGGTAACACCGTCGACGAGAGCTGGCGGAACATCGTGGCCGGCAAGAGCGGTATTGCCCCGATCGAGCACTTCGATGCCAGCGCCTTCAATACGCGTTTCGGTGGTTCGATCAAGGACTTCGATATCAGTCCCTACCTCAACCCCAAGGATGCCAGGAAGATGGACCTGTTCATCCAGTACGGGGTGGCCGCGGGCGGTCAGGCCATCAGTGATGCCGGCATCGAATGCAACGACAGCAATGCCCATCGCATCGGCGTGGCCATCGGTTCGGGCATTGGCGGCCTGCCGATGATCGAACACAATCACAATGCCATGCAGAAGGGTGGGGCGCGGCGTATCTCGCCATTCTTCGTGCCGGGTTCGATCATCAACATGATTTCCGGCAATCTGGCCATTCAGCATGGCTTCCGTGGCCCCAATATCGCCATCACCACGGCCTGCACCACGGGCACCCACAACATCGGTTACAGCGCACGGACCATTGCCTACGGCGATGCCGATGTCATGGTCTGCGGCGGTGCTGAAATGGCAACCACGCCGCTGGGTCTGGGCGGTTTCTCGGCTGCCCGGGCACTGTCGACACGCAATGATGACCCCGCAGCGGCGAGCCGTCCCTGGGATCGTGAGCGTGACGGCTTCGTGCTCTCGGACGGAGCCGGCGTCATGGTGCTGGAAGAGTACGAGCATGCCGTGGCCCGGGGCGCGACCATCTATGCCGAGCTCAGCGGCTTCGGCATGAGCGATGATGCTCACCACATGACGGCGCCCCCGGAAGACGGCAGCGGTGCCGCCTTGTCCATGAGCAACGCCATTCATGATGCCGGCATCGCCCCCGCCACGATCGATTACATCAATGCCCACGGCACTTCCACCCAGGCTGGTGATCTGGCCGAGAGCCGCGCCGTCCAGCAGGTCATGGGGGAAGCCTCGAAAGGGGTGGCGGTCAGCTCCACCAAATCGATGATCGGCCATCTGCTGGGGGCGGCCGGGGCCGTCGAGGCCGTCTTCAGTGTGCTGGCGATTCGTGACCAGGTCGCGCCGCCGACCATCAACCTGGACAATATCCAGGAGGGCTGCGAGCTGGACTATGTGCCGCATCAGGCCCGCGAGATGAAGATCGATGTCAGCCTGTCGAATTCCTTCGGCTTCGGCGGCACCAATGGCACGCTGCTGTTCTCGAAGGTGTGACCGACAGGGCCGCCAACGGGCTTCTGAGACGCTTTGCAAGTGACAGGTGAGGGCAACAGGGTGAGCTGGCAAGCCGAGCATATCGTTGCCGATGAAGGCGTACCCTTCGATGATCGGGGCTTGTCCTACGGGGACGGCCTGTTCGAGACCATACTGGTACGCGACGCTCGGCCCATGCTTTGGGAAGCCCATATGGCTCGGCTGGCGAGGGGCTGCGAGCGCCTTGGCATTGCCCCGGCACCACGCGAACTGCTGGACGCTCTGCCGGGCCAGGCGGGCGACGGCCTGCGGGTGCTCAAGCTCACCCTGACACGGGGCAGCGGTGGGCGCGGCTACCGTCTGCCCGATACTCCCGAACCGCGCCTGCGCTGGCATGCCGCCCCCTTTGCGCCCGCCGCCGAGCGTTGGGCACAAGGCGTGCGGGTCCGCCACTGCCGGCTGGCGTTGGGCATTCAGCCTCAGCTGGCCGGGCTCAAGCATCTCAATCGCCTCGAAAACGTCATGGCCCGGGCCGAATGGCAGGATCCGGATATCGCCGAAGGCCTGCTCTGCGATGCCCAGGGCCGCCTCGTCGAGGCGACCTGCATGAACCTTTTCTGGCAACGCCAGGGGCAGTTGGAAACACCGCGTCTGTCACGCTGTGGTGTGGCGGGAACCCTGCGCGATGCCTTGTGCCAACGCCTCGAAGTGCATGAAGTGGATGCCCATCCTGAGGTGCTCGAGCAGGCCGAGGCGGTCTGGCTGGGCAACAGCGTCCAGGGCATCTGGCCGGTCAGACGGCTCGATGACGTACATGGCAACGCCCGGATGCACTGGCGGCTGGAAGAACGACATCGCGCCCTGCAGGCCGAGGCCCATGCCTTGCTGGGCTATCCGGTTCCCGGCGATTCGCCACCCGCTGACGACAATTGCCAGCAGGACGGAGATATCCCGACATGAAACGCTTCGTGAAAGCCTTGCCGCTGCTGATCATCGTGGTGGCGTTGATCGCCGGGGTCGGCTATCGCTATTGGGAAACCCGCCTCACGGCCCCGCTGACGATCGACGAACCGGTCATCTACGAGGTACCGGAAGGCGCCGGTTTTCATCGGGTGGTCGCCGAGCTCGGCGAGCGCGGCATCATCGCCGATGCCTGGGCCTTTCGCCTGCTGACTCGGCTCGACCCGGATGTGGTGCCGTCGCTGAGACCCGGTGAGTATCGCCTGACGCCCGACATGACGGGCGAGGATATGCTCGAACGGCTGCGTCGCCACGAGATGGTCACCTACAATGTGACCATTCCCGAAGGCTGGACCTTCGCCCAGATGCGTAGTGCCCTCGACGCTGCCGAGAAGCTGCAGCACGTGACCAAAGGGCTGAGTGATGCAGCCGTCATGAAGCGACTGGGTCGGCCCGGCGAGCATCCCGAGGGGCGCTTCTTTCCGGACACCTATCGCTATCGCAAGGGCATCAGTGACCTGGAGATTCTGCGCCAGGCGATGACGCGCATGGACGAGGTGCTGGCCGAGGTTTGGGCCGCGCGTGCCGATGGACTGCCCTACGACACGCCCTATGAAGCCCTGATCATGGCCTCGCTGGTCGAGAGCGAAACCGGGGCGCCGAAGGAGCGCCCACGCATCGCGGGTGTCTTCGTACGCCGTCTGGAGAAGGGCATGCGCCTGCAGACCGATCCGACTGTCATCTACGGCATGGGCGCTGACTACGACGGCAACATCACCCACGCCGATCTGCGCGAGGCCACGCCCTACAATACCTATGTCATCGAGGGCATGCCGCCCACGCCGATTGCCCTGCCCGGTCGGGCATCGCTGGAGGCCGCGGTTGATCCTGCCGAAGGGGATGCCCTGTACTTCGTCGCCAAGGGCGATGGCACGCACCACTTCTCGCGCACGCTGCGCGAGCACAACAACGCCGTCAACCGTTATATCCGCAACCGCTGAAAGCGGTGTGGACCAACGTCACGAACGACCGCCAGGCCAGGCGAGCGCCGTCGTTGGTCGACACCCACCGAGTGCCAGGAGGCGCTGCCATGCAACACCGAGGACGCTTCATCACTCTGGAAGGTGGCGAAGGGGTAGGCAAGTCGACCAACCTCGTCATGGTGGCCGAGTACCTGGAATCCTGCGGTTTCGAGGTGGTACGCACCCGGGAGCCCGGGGGCACCCCGCGTGCCGAGGCCATTCGCGAGCTGCTGCTCGATCCGACCAGCCAGGAGCCGCTGGATGATGACGCCGAGCTGTTGCTGGTCTTCGCCGCCCGTGCCCAGCATCTGGCCCGGGTGGTGCGCCCGGCCCTCGAGCGCGGCGCCTGGGTGGTCTGTGATCGCTTTACCGATGCCACCTTCGCCTATCAGGGCGGCGGGCGTGGTCTCGACAAGACACGCATCGGCGAGCTGGAGGCCTTTGTCCAGCAGGGCCTGACCCCGGACCTGACCCTGCTGCTGGACATGCCCATGGCGGTATCCCGGCGGCGGCTGGAAGGGCGCCTGGATCGCGACGGTGGCCAGCGTGACCGTTTCGAGCAGGAGCGCGGCGACTTCTTCGAGGCGGTGCGTGACGCCTACCTGGAACGCGCGGCGGCGGCCCCGGAGCGGGTGCAGGTGATCAATGCCGATCAGTCGCTGGATGCCGTGCGCCGGGATCTGCGTACAGTACTCGAACGCCGTCTGGAGGCATGGGCATGAGCGAGCTGGTGCGTCCCTACCCCTGGCTGGCGAACCGCTGGCAGGACATCACGCGCCTGGCCGATGCCGGCCGCCTGCCGCATGCCCTGTTGTTCGCCGGTCCCAGCGGTATCGGCAAGCAGTCACTGGCCGAGGCCCTGATCGCTCGTACCCTCTGCGCGGCACCGGGCGAGTTCGCCTGCGGCGAGTGCCACAGCTGCCGAATGCTCGCCGCCGGCTACCACCCGGACCTGATGCGTGTCGCCCCGGAAGAGGGCAAGCGCCAGATCCGCATCGGGCCGATACGCGATATCAACGCCTTCGTGTCGCAGACGGCCCAGCAGGGCGGCTATCGGGTCATCGTCATCGCGCCGGCCGAGGCCATGAACGTGGCCGCTTCCAATGCGTTGCTCAAGAGCCTGGAGGAGCCCGGCGGTCGGACCCTGTTCGTGCTGCTCTCCGATATTCCCTCGCACCTGCTGCCGACCATCCGCTCGCGCTGCCAGCAATGGAGCCTGACCCAGGCCGATGAGGTCCAGAGTCTCGGCTGGCTCAACGACCAGCTGGGCGGTGACGAGGATGCCCGCTTCTGGTGGCGTGCCTCGGGCGGGCTGCCGTTGCGCGCCCTGGCGCTGGCCGAACCGGAGGCGCGGGCCCTGCGGCAGCAACTCCACGAGACCTTCGACGCCCTGGTGCGTGGCGCCGAGCCGGTGGCCGAGGCGGCCCGTCTGGACCGCCAGTCCATCGACACCATCCTGTGGTACGGTATTACCTGGCTGGAGGATCTGATTCGACTCGGCCTGTCCGGGCTGTCCGATGAGTTGCGTAATCCCGACCTGCTGCCGCTGTATCGTCAGGCCGTCAAGAATGCCCGGGTGCGCGACTGGTTCCGCCTGCTGGATTATGCCCGCGAGCAGCGCCGCCTGCTGACGGAAGGCAACAACCCCAACCCGCAGCTCGTGCTGGAAGCCTGGCTGGTCCGCTGGGCGGCGCTCTTGAGGTCCTGAGAAGGACGCCTCGGCCGCGCTCTTTCATTCTGATTTCAACCGGTGACGTTTTCGCATGTTTGTCGATTCACACTGCCATCTCGATCGTCTCGACTCCCGTACCCATGGCGGTGATGTGGGAGCCGCCCTGGCCGCGGCGCGGCAGCGCCATGTCAGCCAGTTTCTGGCCATTGCCACGACCCTCGAAGGTGTGCCCGGCCTCGCGGCCATCGCCCGTGAACATGACGACGTGGCGATTTCCGCCGGTGTTCATCCCTTGCACGAAGTGCCCGAGGAGCCCAGCGTCGAGGCCATCATGCACAGCGCCGATGAACATGGCGCCGTGGGCATCGGCGAGACCGGCCTCGACTATCACTACACGGCCGTGCCGCGGGAGGTTCAGCATGAACGCTTTCGTCGCCATCTCATTGCGGCCCGCCAGCTCGCGCTGCCGGTGATCATTCACACCCGCGAGGCACGCGAGGATACCCTGGCGCTGATTCGCGAGCATGTCGATCCCGAGGTCGGTGGGGTGCTGCACTGTTTCACCGAGGACCTGGACATGGCCCGCGAGGCCGTCGGCATGGGCTTTCAGATCTCGCTGTCGGGCATCGTCACCTTTCGCAACGCCACCGCCGTGCGCGGGTTGGCGAGCCAATTGCCGCTGGACCGCATGCTGATCGAGACCGACAGTCCCTATCTGGCCCCGGTGCCGCACCGTGGCAAGCCCAATGAGCCGGCCTGGGTGGTGGAAGTCGCCGAGTGCATCGCCGAGGAGCGCGGTATCAGTGTCGACGAGGTGGCCATGCAGACCGCCGCGAACTTTTATCGCCTCTTCAAGGGGGCCAAATCCGAGGTCTCGGGAGAGATGAAGGCATCGCTTAGTCAGGCGGGCCTGACCTAGACAGGCAAGGCCTGTCTCCCGTGACGCGCCGGCCTGCGTTCCCGTAGCGCATGGCCGGCCAACGCTGTCAGGCGAAGGCCTGAAGGAGTCCAAGCATGCATCTGGATTCATTGCTGACCGATATCGACACCTCGCGCGGCATTCCGCCGGTGGATCAGTGGCACCCCGAGCATGTCGGCGAGATGGATCTGCTGATCGCCGCCGACGGCCGCTGGATCCATGAAGGCGGCGTCATTCAGCGTGCTCGGCTGGTGCGCCTGTTGTCGACCATTCTGCGCCGCGACCCGGATGGCGAATACTTCCTGGTCACCCCGGTCGAGAAGCTGCGTATCCGCGTCGAGGATCGGGTCTTCATTGCCGTGGATGCCGAGCAGGATGACAGCGGCGACTGGCAGCTCGTCACCCAGCTCGGCGATTGGGTCCGGCTCGATGCCGCCCATCGGCTGAGCGTGACGCCAACACCGCGTGGCGAATGGGTACCCGAGGTGCCGATTCGCTTCGGCCTGGCCGCGCGCCTGGGGCGCAACCTCTTCTACCGACTGGTCGAGCAGGCCGAGCCCTTTACCGATGAGCAGGGCGTGGAGTGGCTCGCCTTGACCAGTGGTGGTGTCACCCAACCCCTGGGACGTGTGGATGGCGAAGCGCCATGCACCTGACGCCGGAGCAGCGCGCCGTGGTGACGCACGCCCAGGGGCATGCCCGAGTGGCGGCGGTTGCCGGGGCCGGCAAGACCACTACCATGGTGGCGCGGGTGCTCGAACTGCTGGAGCGGGGCTGTGACCCCACGCGCCTGCTGGTGCTGATGTTCAACCGCTCGGCGCGCGAGGATTTTCAGTCACGGCTCGCCGAGATGGCCGCGCCGGACCAGCGTCTGCCGGATGTGCGCACCTTTCATTCGCTGGGGCATCGCCTCAGCCAGAGCCTGACGCGCTGGGGCGTGCTGGCCTCGCGTCAGTTGCTGACCGCCGACTGGCAGGTCGAACGCCTGCTGCGCCAGGCCTCGCTGAACGCCCTGGACAGCGCCCATGTCAGCCGCGAGACCGCCCTTGAGGCCGACAAGCTCGAGGCGCTCGCGCACTTCTGCGGCCTGGTCAAGGCCGAGATGAGTTCGCCCGCCGAGCTCTATCAGCGTCTCGACTTCGGCGAGAACACCGAGCACTTCGTCGAGGCCTTCGAGCAGGCCGAGACGCTGCTGGCCGAGCATGGGGTCATGACCTATGCCGACCTGATCTATCGCCCGCTGAAGGCCCTGGAAGCCGACGCCGACCTGCGCCGGCGCGTCCAGGGCTTTCTGGATCACGTCATCATCGACGAGTACCAGGACATCAATGTGGCTCAGCAACGCCTGCTGGCGGTCCTGGCGGGCAGCGAGGCGGAGGTGATGGCGGTCGGCGATGCCAATCAGTGCATCTATGAGTGGCGCGGGGCCCACCCGGACACCATGCTCGAGAACTTTATCGCGACCTTCGGCACGGCCCGCGACTACCCGCTGTCGACCACCTTTCGGCATGGCCACGCCCTGGCGCTGGTCGCCAATCACGCCATCGATGCCAACCGTCGTCGCCCGGATCAGATCTGCCTGGCGGCGCCGGCCAACCCTGACACGCGACTCTCGGTCAATCAGGGCAGCCAGGCCTTGCTGGACGAGCTGGCCGACTGGCGACGCCAGGGGCGCGAGCTTGCCGACGCCTGCCTGCTGGTGCGCAGCTGGGCGCTGTCTGTGCCGTTGCAGCTGGCGTTGCTGCGGGCCGGTATCCCGTTTCGACTGGCCCGCGAGGATCGCTTCGTGTTCCGTTTGCCGCTGGTCGAAGCGCTGGCGGGCTACCTGATGCTGGCCCAGGATGCCGCCCTGCTGCGCGATCCCGCCCATCTGCAGACACTGCTCTCCCAGCCCACGCCCTTCGTGCCCCGCGAGCGTCTGGCCGCGCTGGGAACGCGCCTGGCCGAGACGCAGCGCTGGCCGCCGCGTCAGGACCCGCTGCTCGAGGGCATCAAGCCCCATCAGCGGCGCACCCTCAAGCGCCGCTGGGAACTGCTCTGCGAGCTGCCACGGCTCTCCGCCTGGCCACCGGCGCGGCTTTTGCAGCATGTGATCGAGGCCGTCGAGGCCGAGAAGGTCCTTAAACGTGCCGCCGCCCGGCGCGACAAGGGCGAAGAGGACGTACGCCTGCTGGATGTGTTGATCGAGCAGGCCAATGAGGTCAGCGACCTGGCGGCCTTCACCGAGCTGTTGCGACGGCCGGTGGAGAATCGCGAGGATGGCGTCCTGATCAATACCGTGCACGGCGCCAAGGGGCTGGAATGGCCCCTGGTGGTGCTGGCCGGCGCCAACGAGGAAGATTTTCCGCACTACACTCGCGATAACCCGCTGAGCCCATCGCGCCTCGAGGAAGAGCGTCGCCTCTTCTATGTGGCCATCACGCGGGCGCGAGAACGGCTGGTGATGTTGCACGACGGCGGCGATCATCGCCCCAGCCGGTTTCTGGGCGAGACCGCCTGGCAGGATGGTCAGCGGGTCGCCGAACGCCTGGCGGCCACGGACCTGACCAGTCCGCTGGCGGTGACCCGGCCGGATCTGGTGCGCAGTTACCTGGCTGCCGCCGCGCCTCAGGCGATGACGGCACTGGCCATCCAGGCCAGCGAGACGCCCGGAGTGGCCGAGGCGCCGCGCGACTATCAGGTGGGGCAGCAGCTCCATCATGCCGTATTCGGCCGGGGCGAGATCAGCGAAGTCGACGGTGATCCGGCCAACCCGGTGCTCGAAGTCCGCTTCGTGCAGGCCGGGCGTCGTCGACTGATCGCCAGCCGTGCGCCCATCGAATTGCTGGAAGGAGAACAGGCATGAGGGATGTCTTGATCGGGGCCGAAACGCTGCGTCGCTGGCTGGAGAACCCGGCGCAGCCATCGCCACTCGTGCTCGACTGCCGCGCGCGCCTGGCGGACCCTGACGCCGGGCTCGGCCTGTGGCGTGAAGGTCATCTGCCGAGCGCTCGGCATCTCGACCTGGAACGGGACCTGGCGTCGTCGCCCGGCGTACGCGGCCGGCATCCTCTGCCAGCTCACGACACCTTTGCCGCGACCCTGCGGCGCCTGGGTGCCACGCCACAACGTCCGGTGGTGGTCCATGATGACATGGGCGGCCAACTGGCGGCGGCGCGGGCCTGGTGGATGCTCGCGCAGTGGGCCGGGCATCCCGCGGTGAGAGTCCTGGATGGCGGCCTGCCGGCCTGGCAGGCCGCGGGCGGGTCCCTGGAGGCGGAAGCCGGCAGTATCGAGCCTGACCCCAGCGACTGGTCGCCGAGCTTCGATGACACCGCCTGGGTCGAGGCCGACGAAGTGTTTTCCAGTCGGGCACTGAAGCTGGATGCGCGCTCCCGGGAGCGCTTTCGCGGCGAGGTGGAACCCATGGATGCCCTGGCCGGGCATATCCCCGGCGCACGCTGTCACCCGAGCGCCGGCAATCTGGATGCGCAGGGGTACTTCAAGCCGGTCGACGAACTCCGGGCCATCCTGCCCGAAGCGACGGACACCATCAGCTACTGCGGCTCCGGCGTCACCGCCTGCCACAACATCCTGGCGCATGCCGTTGCCGGCTTGCCGTTACCGCGGCTCTATGTCGGCTCGTGGAGCGAATGGATTCGCGATCCGGCGCGGCCCATCGCCACCGGGGACTAGGCACTGTCGAGCAGCGAGAGCTGCTTGACGGCATCCTGGCCTTCCGGGCTGTGGTCGTCGGCTTCCAGGATCTTCTCGAAGCCACGCGAGTGCTGAATGGTGGCCTCATCTTCCAGCCACATCATCGCCTGGGCGTGGTCATCCGCCAGCTGGTGCTTGAGGCCCCCGTACTGGGTACCGATCTGTCCCCAGGCACGGCTGAATATCCAGTCTCCGAACATGTCCTGATGGACATGGATCAGCACATAGTCATGGTCGGTTTCCCAGCGAACGATCAAGGTGGCTCCGGTTTTGGCAGGGGGCTGTCGGCGTGCATCGTCCCACGCCTCGCACAGGCCTGATATTGTAAGGCCTCGTGCTCGTTGCTCAAAGCGCTCGCTGCCGGGTGGCAGGGCCGTGGATCGAGAGGAGAAGCCCCGCATGAAGATTGTCGTCGATGCCAATGTGCCCCAGGCCCAGCGCTGTTTCGGTGAGCTGGGCGAGGTCACGCGCGTGCCCGGCCGCGAGATCGATGCCAGGGCGCTGCGCGACGCCGATGCGCTGGTGGTGCGCTCCGTCACGCGGGTCGATGAAACGCTGCTGGCCGGGTCGCGGCTGCGTTTCGTGGGTACCTGCACCATCGGCACCGACCATGTCGATACTCGCGCCCTGGCGGCCCGAGGTATCGGCTTTGCCAGTGCTCCGGGATGCAATGCCGAGGCGGTGGTCGACCATGTGCTGGCCAGCCTGGCGACACAGGCCGAGCGCCAGGGCTTCACCCTCGGCGAGTGTCGGGTGGGCATTGTCGGTGTGGGGAATGTCGGCCGCCGCCTGCTGGGGCGTCTGCAGGCCATGAAGATAGCGTGCCTGGCCTGCGACCCGCCGCGTGCCGACGCCGAGGGGAGCGCAGGCTTCGAGTCGCTGGACACCCTGATCGACCACTGCGACGTGCTGTGTCTGCATACGCCACTGGTCACGCAGGGCCCGCATGCCACCCGGCATCTGCTCGATGCGCGACGCATCGCTGAACTGGCGCCGGGCACCCTGGTCGTCAATGCCGGGCGCGGCGACTGTGTCGATGGCAGGGCGCTGCGCTCGCGTCTGGCGGGGCGCGGGGATATCAGTGCAGTGCTGGATGTCTGGGAAGACGAGCCGGATATCGATGCCGCCCTGAGTGACCTGACGGCCATCGCCACGCCGCATGTGGCCGGGTACAGCCTGGACGGCAAGCTGCGCGGCACCCATCGCATCTATCGTGCCCTGGCACATCATGTCGGCCTGCCGGCGCGACTCGACGTAGCCGATCTGCTGCCGCCGCCGCCCGTCCCGCGGTTGGTGCTCGACACCGGACTCGAGGTCGAGGAAGCCCTGCGCCTGTGCATGCGTGCGGTGCATGACCCGCGACGCGACCATGACGCCCTGCGCCTGAGAGCCCGCCAACAAGGCATGGCCACCGGCTTCGACGCCTGCCGCGCCGACTACCCCCTGCGCCGCGAGTTCGCGAGCCTGACGGTCGAGCTTACCGGCGCAGCGGCACACCTCGCCACGCCTCTCGCGGCAGCGGGGTTTGGGGTTAGCCGGAAGGCCGAAGCGTGAAGAGGGAAGAGGGAAGAGGGGAGCGTGATGACCTGGGGTCAGAAGTTGCTTCCCTCTTCGAGCGGCGTTAGCCGCGTACTTCCTTCTTCATTTCTGCAGCGGCCTCCGCCGCTGCTCAGTTCCGATATTCCGCTTCCTTGAGGGCGCGGATGCGTTCGTCCAGCGGGGGGTGGCTGGCGAAGAGCTTTTCCATCAGGCGCCGTGACTGGCCGGTGGTGATGGCGAAGGCGGTCATGGTGTCGGGCATCTGGTCGGGCATTTCGGTCTCGGCCTTGAGCCGTGCCAGGGCGCTGACCATGGCGCTGCTGCCGGCGAGTCGGGCGCCGGCGGTGTCGGCGCGGTATTCGCGGAAGCGCGAGAACCAGGCGACGATGGCCGAGGCGATCAGGCCGAAGACGATCTCGGCGACGATCACCACCGCAAAGTAGCCGAAAAAGCCCAGGCCGTCGCCGTCATCCTTGCGCAGGAAACTGTCGACCAGCTGGGCGACAATGCGGGCGAAGAACATCACGAAGGTGTTGAGCACGCCCTGGATCAGCGCCAGGGTGACCATGTCGCCGTTGGCCACGTGGCCGATCTCGTGGGCCAGGACGGCGCGGACTTCCTCCGACTGCATGCGGTTGAGCAGGCCGGCCGAGACCGCCACCAGGGCATCGTCCTTCTTCCAGCCGGTGGCAAAGGCGTTGGACTGCTGGGCCGGGAAGATGCCCACCTGCGGCGTCTTGATGCCGGCATCGCGGGCCAGTTCGGCCACGGTGTCGACCAGCCACTGCTCGGTGGCATTGGAGGGCGACTCGATGACCACCGTGCCGGTGGAACGCTTGGCCATCCACTTGGAGATGAACAGCGAGACCAGTGAGCCGGCCATGCCGAAGATGAAGCAGAAGATCAGCAGGCCGGTCATGTTCATGCCGTTGGCCGACAGATAGGACTCCACCCCCAGCAGTCGCAGGGTGATACTGGCCGCCAGGATGACCGCCAGGTTGGTGCCCAGGAAGAGCAGGACTCTCATCATTGCCGAATATCTCCATCAAATGCGCACCCGGCAGGGTGTCGAGTGCGGTAAGGCTGGGACGCCTGCACCGATTGAGCGGGGCGTGGCGCCCTCCAGAGGCTGAATTGTTAGATACGGCCTGTGGTGACAAGTTTCAAGCTAAGGAAACACAGCTTAAATGCCTGCGCATGCAAATCGCTTCGTTATAGCCGCCATCCGTGGCGGCTACCCTACGGGCCCGTCTAAAGACGGTTCAAATTCGCTCCTGGCGAATTTGTGCGCGGTGCTGGTGCGCCAGCCCGGTCGAAAGCTCGCCTAACTACTTGTTATGTCTCGCTTTCTTTGCTCCGTGCGCCTTGCGTGACCCACAAGGAGGTGGGAAATGCGATGGCCCGCCGGGAGCGGGCCTAGCCTTCACTATGCTCGGCGATTTATTCACCATTTCCCTAAACAGCGGCTGAGTCAGCTTATTGTCGATAGCGTGACAGGAAGCGTGCGAAGCGATCCAGGGCGTCATCCAGCTGGTCGGCCCAGGGCAGGGTGACGATGCGCACGTGGTCTGGCTCCGGCCAGTTGAAGGCGGTGCCCTGGACCAGGAGGATCTTCTCCTCGAGCAGCAGGTCGAGGACCAGTTGCTGGTCGTCGCGGATGTTGTAGACCTTGGGATCCAGTTTCGGAAAAGCGTAGAGCGCGCCCTTGGGTTTGGTGCAACTGACGCCGGGGATGGCGTTGAGCTTCTCGTGGGTGATGTCGCGCTGGGCCAGCAGTCGGCCGCCGGGCAGGACCAGATCATTGATCGACTGATAGCCGCCCAGCGCCGTCTGGATGGCATGCTGGGCCGGCACATTGGCGCACAGTCGCATCGAGGCGAGCATGGTCAGCCCCTGAATGAAGTCGCTGGCACGCTTCTTGGCCACGGTGCCGGAGAGTGTCATCCAGCCACTGCGAAAGCCGGCGCAGCGATAGCTCTTGGAGAGGCCGTTGAGCGTCACCACGAGCTGCTCTTCCGAGGCCAGGGACCCCGTGGCGACATGCTCGGTGCCGTCGTAGAGGATCTTGTCGTAGATCTCGTCGGAGAACACCACCAGGTTGTGCTCGCGGGCGATGGCCAGCATTTCCTCGAGCACTTCCGGCGGGTAGACGGCCCCGGTCGGATTGTTGGGGTTGATGATGACCATGGCCCGGGTGTGGCTGGTGATCTTGGCCCGCAGGTCGGCCATGTCCGGGGCCCAGTCGGCCTGTTCGTCGCACATGTAATGCACCGCCCGGCCGCCGGAGAGGTTGGCGGCCGCCGTCCACAGCGGGTAATCCGGTGCCGGGATGAGCAGTTCGTCACCGTCGTTGAGCAGGGCCTGCAGGGCCATCACGATCAGCTCGGAAACCCCGTTGCCGATGTAGATGTCCTCGATGCCGACGCCGGGGATCCGCTTGCGCTGACACTCCTGCATGATGGCCTTGCGCGCCGAGTACAGCCCCTTGGAATCACAGTACCCCTGAGCGGTGGACAGGTTGCGCATGACGTCCTGAAGGATTTCCTCCGGGGCCTCGAAGCCGAACGGCGCCGGGTTGCCGATATTGAGCTTGAGGATACGTTGTCCCTCGTCCTCCAGGCGCTTGGCGTGTTCGAGCACCGGGCCGCGGATGTCGTAGCAGACGCTTTCCAGCTTGTGCGATTTTTCGAGTGGGGCTGTGTCCATGTCTCGCTTCCAGAGATAGTCAAGAGTCGGTGTCGAAGTGTGGCAGCCAGGCCTCAGTCGTCACTGGCCCGGGGAGCTGCGTCTGCCGAAGAGGCTTCCGCGACAGCCTCGTCCTCGGTCCCGGGAATGTCGGCCGGGGTTTCCAGCGTCAGCCGCCCCAGCTTGCCATCCCGCAACTCGTGAAGCAGCACCTCGGCGCCGCGGTGCAGGTCGATCTCGCCACCGGCGCGCAGACCGCCACGCTTGCCGGCGATGGTCGACACAATGGCCTGGCCGTCGAAACCGGCTCGGGCGAGAAGATCCGGCCCCGGGTCGCCATCCGCCTCGGTGCGCTCGGCCTCCGGGTTGGGCTGGAAGGGCGGCAGCTCCTTGAGCTTGTAGCGTGTCGAGAGCGCCTCCGGATAGCGTTTGGCCAGTTCGGCGGCGGTGACGATGGCCACATCCACATAGTCGATGGCGGTATCGCGAATGGCGCCACTGGCGGCCAGACGATAGGCACTGGCCTGATCCTCGATCTTCGGCCACAGCACCCCGGGCGTGTCGATCAGCGCGACCTGGCCGTTGATCCGCACCTTCTGTTGCCGCTTGGTCACGGCCGGTTCGTTGCCGGTTCTGGCAATGCTGCGTCCGGCCAGGCCATTGATCAGGGTCGACTTGCCCACATTGGGAATGCCCATGACCATGACCCGCACATCCCGGTCGGCGCGTACCTGGCCGGCCAGTTCGTGGCACAGTTTGGGCACCCGCTTGAGATCACGCGCCTGGGTGGTGGTGACCGCCAGGGCCCGGGTAGCGGGCTGGGCATCGAAATGGCGCGTCCACTCGCGGGTCTCATGCGGATCGGCCAGGTCGGCGCGGGACAGCACCTTGAGCACCGGCTTGTGGCGGGTCAGCTCGGCCAGCATGGGGTTGGCGCTGGAGTAGGGAAGGCGGGCGTCGAGCACTTCGATCACCACGTCTATTTCCGGCAGCGCCTCGAGAATCTGGCGGCGCGCCTTGTTCATGTGTCCCGGGTACCAGCCGAGCATCGACCCCTCCTGCTTGTGTCGTGCGATGTCTGATCGCGACGTGAAAAAGAAACGGCCGACCATCATAGCAGATGGCCGGCCGTCGCAGGGGGCGGAGACTTACTCGCCGGCGTGGAAGTTCAAGGCCACCGAGTTGATGCAGAAGCGTTGGCCGGTGGTCTCCGGCGGACCATCGGGGAATACATGGCCCAGATGGGCATTGCATCGGGCACAGGTGACTTCGATGCGCCGCATGCCGTGGCTGTTGTCGGTATTTTCCGCCACGCACTCGGAGGAGAGGGGGCGGTCGAAGCTCGGCCAGCCACAGCCGGCATCGAACTTGTGCTCGTTCTCGAACAGTGCCGCATGGCAGCACACGCAGTGGTAGATGCCATGCTCTTCCGTCACCCGGTAGTCACCGGTGAAGGGTCGCTCGGTTCCCTTCTCGCGAGTCACGCGATACTGCTCGTCGGTGAGCTGCTCGCGCCACTCGGCATCCGTCTTCTCGATCTTCTTGCGCATGGGCGTTCTCCTCGTCTGGCCTGCACCCTGTATGACAGTCTAGCCGCTCGATGTTCCCGTTTTGTCCCCGTGCGTTTCTCAGCATCGCCAAGACGAGCTGGATTATCAATGAGATGCGGAAAGGGTTGACGGATCCCGAAGGCGTGAGTAATATACGCGCCATCTCGACGAGGCGAGCAACT
>NZ_BJOC01000018.1 GCF_006540005.1 Halomonas halmophila
GGACGATCGGGATCTTCCAGGTCGCGCTCTCGATGGTCACTGGTCTGGTCGGTGACCTGTTCGAGGTTGTGCCGGAGCTGGAAGAAAAGCTGTAGGCGCCACAGCAGCAGCCGGTAACGGCGGGGTAGTTACCGGCTTGCTTGTATCGGGTCAACGCCGGTTTGATCCGTCATGCCTCTTCCGGTGTATAGGCATGCCGTGCGTGAAAGCGTCGCAGGTCGTGGGCTTCGGGATGGTGACCGGTGAAAATCTCGACGTAGTAGGGCACGCGTTGCATGCGTAATGCCATGGACTCCTGGCAGTTCATGGAGATGTAGCCGATCTGGGTCAGGTAGATGCTGCGGCTCCGGACATTGGCCTCCTGGGGCGTGTAAGCGAAGCGTTCGAACATCTGTTTCAGGGCTTCGATACGTACTTCATCGGCGGCTTCAATGTCTTGCGTGACGCCCGGGGACTGCAGGGCCCAGCTGCGGATGGCGAATTCCAGTTGCGAGTCGAAGAGTTCAGGGTTCAGCCAGCAGTCGAAGACGTTGAGCGCGGCCTCGGTAATGGTCTCGGCGTAGGCTTCTGTCTGGCCGACCAGCCCCCGGGTATTCGTCTCCCGCCAGCGCTCGATAAGGGCCTGCAGCAGCGCTTCCCGGTCCGTGAAGAACCAGTAGAAGCTGGTGCGCGAGAGCCCGAGGCGCTTGGCCAGCGGGAGAATCTTGACGCTGTCCACACCAGACTCGAGCAGCAGTTCGAAGGCGGCATTCAGCCAGGCCTCGCGTGAGCCTTTCCATTTGGTGGGACGCTGGTCGGTATCGGGCATCGAAGGGGCCTGGCGCGTTCGCAAGTGGAGAGCGTGGCCACAAGAGCCCTGCAGCCGCGCTCTGGATCAGCCGGCAAGTGTACACTGGTGTATTGTTCATGTACACGAAGAGACCGCGAACAAGGCTTACTCCTTGGGTACTTCGCCGCGGGCGATCATCAGGCGCTCCATCAACTCGTTCCAGCGATGGCGGGTCATCAGGGTCGTCAGGCCCGAGAACAAGGCCCAGCTCTTGCGCCGCCAGCCCTTGAGTCGCAGGTTGTGTGCCACCAGCAGGCGCATCAGCTTGTGGTCGTCGAAGTTGCGCCATTCACTGGCCACCGACATCTGCTGACGGGTCAGCACCGGCGCGAGCTCCAGTCGAAACACCCACTCCAGCTCCTGGGTACTGAGGTCATGGCGTTCGATGACCTCGATCATGCGCGCGTAGTCGCTCTCCCTGGGCTCGCGCTCCAGCCACAGCGGCGCCAGGGCCAGCCATAATTCGCCACGTTCGTCGACGAGGGTCTGGGCATCCATGGCGGTCTCCTGCGAGGGTGATGAAGTATCGCTTCAGGACCTGCATGCTGCCCCAGCCGGCGGGCCGACTCAACCGGCGTTGCCCGGATCGTTTGACCAGGTACGCGGATGAGGGCGGACACTGCGGCCCAGTGGCGCTAGAATGGCGTGATCGAGCATTCAACGCTGGAACGCGCATGGCGCGGTATCCATCCAACACAGCATGCAAAGTTAGAGGTCTGACGTGATCATCAAGCCCAAGGTACGCGGTTTCATTTGCACCACCACTCACCCCGTCGGCTGCGAGCAGAACGTACGCGAGCAAATCGAGGCGACGCGTGCGCGCGGTCTGGACAAGCAGGATGGCCCGAAGAAGGTCCTGGTCATCGGCGCGTCCAGTGGTTACGGGCTGGCGGCACGTATCACCGCTGCGTTCGGCTATGGCGCGGATACCCTGGGCGTGTTCTTCGAGAAGCCGGGCACCGAGAAAAAGCCGGGCACCGCGGGCTGGTACAACGCCGCGGCCTTCGACAAGTTCGCCAAGCAGGAAGGCCTCTACAGCAAGGCCATCAACGGCGATGCCTTTTCCCACGAAGCGCGCGACAAGGCCATCGAGCTGATCAAGCAGGACCTCGGCCAGGTCGATCTGGTGGTCTACTCGCTGGCCTCGCCGGTGCGCAAGCTGCCGGACAGCGGCGAGCTCAAGCGTTCGAGCCTCAAGCCGATCGGCGAGACCTACCGCGCCACCGCCATCGATACCAACAAGGACGCCATCATCGAGGCAGAAGTCGAGCCGGCCACCGAGCAGGAAATCGCCGATACCCAGGCGGTGATGGGCGGTGAAGACTGGGAGCTGTGGATCGATGCGCTGGACAAGGCGGGCGTGCTGGCGCCGGGTGCCCGGTCGGTGGCCTTCAGTTACATCGGCACCGAGATCACCTGGCCGATCTACTGGCACGGTGCCCTGGGCAAGGCCAAGGAAGACCTGGATCGTGCCGCCGGCGAGATCGACAAGCGCCTCGGCGAGCAGGACGGTGGCGCCAACGTGGCGGTGCTGAAATCCGTGGTGACCCAGGCCAGCGCGGCGATTCCGGTGATGCCGCTGTACATCGCCATGGTCTACAAGGTGATGAAGGAGCAGGGCCTGCACGAGGGCACCATCGACCAGCTCAATCGCCTGTTCGCTGAGCGCCTGTATGGCGGCGAGGCGGCGACCGATGAGGCCGGCCGCCTGCGCCTGGACGACTGGGAACTGCGCGACGACGTCCAGCAGGCCTGCAAGGCGCTATGGGCCGAGGTCACCACCGACAACCTGTTCGAGATCACCGATTACGCGGGCTACAAGCATGACTTCCTGAAGCTCTTCGGCTTCGAACGTGACGATGTCGACTATGACGCCGATGTCGACCCGGTGCGCTCCTTCGACGTCGTCGAGCTCTGATCATTCGAGAGAGGCCAGGATGATGCCCCGTATTCCGCTGAGGTCCTGTGCTGCATGGCTGCTGCCGCTGGTCGCCGTGCTGCTGCTGATCGGGTGCCAGAGTGCCTATTACGGTGCCCTGGAAAAGGTCGGCATTCACAAGCGTGAGCTGATGGTGGATCGCGTCGAGGACGGGCGTGATGCCCAGGTCGAGGCCGAGCAGCAGTTTGCCTCGGCGCTGGAGCAGTTCCGCGCCGTGGTGCGTGTGCCGGACAGTGAGCTGTCAGAGACCTATGAACGCCTCGATGAGGCCTATGAACGAAGCGACGCCGCTGCCGATCGGGTCGAAGAACGCATCGATGACATCGAGTCCGTGGCCGCGGCGCTGTTCGAGGAATGGGAAGACGAGCTAGACCTCTATCAGAGCGCCGAGTATCGCCGCCTCTCCGAGCAGCGCCTGCACCAGACCCGCCAGCGCTATACGCAGATGCGCGATGCCATGCAGGATGCCGCCGACAGCATGCAGCCGGTGTTGCTCGCGATGCGCGATAACGTCCTGCTGCTCAAGCACAACCTCAATGCCCGGGCGATCGGCGCCTTGCGTGGCGAAGTCGATGGACTGGAGCGTGAAGTGGCGGCATTGCGTGAGCGCATGCAGGCGGCCATCTCGCGTTCCAATGCGTTCATCGAGACGCTGCACGATATCGATGATGGGCGTTGAGGAGGCCGGGTCTCCCTTTGCCAATGCCCTGACGCGACACGTGGGGATGGTGGTGCTGCCCGGCTTCTCGATGCTGGCCCAGGCCTGTGCCAGCGAGCCGCTGGATATCGCCAACCGGCTGGCCGGGCGGACGCTCTATCGGCTGTCGACCTTCGCCGTCGACGAGCGGCCGGTGGCCAGCGGCTCCGGCCAGACCCTGCTGCCCCAGTCGGCTGTCGGCGGTTCCGCCGCGCCCCTCGACCTGTTGCTGGTCTGTGCGCCCGGGCCGCTGGCCGGCAGTGTGCCCGCCCACCTGCTCGATTGGCTGCAACGCCTGGCCGCGGCCCGCGTGGTATTGGGGGGCGTTGGGGGTGGCACGGAAGTGCTGGCACGCACCGGCGTACTGGACGGTTATCGCGCCACCTTGCCCTGGCCGCGCTTCGAGGCCTTCGCCCGGGACTATCCGCGGGTCCGGCTGTCTCAGCAGCTCTTCGAGATCGACCGCGACCGGCTGACCTGCGGTGGCGGTACCGCGGCCATGGACATGATGATGACCCTGGTCGGCCACCATCATGGCAACGAACTGGCCGAGCGCATCTCCGAGCACTTCGTGCTCGAGCGCATTCGCATGGGCGACGAGCCTCAGCAGGTGCCACTGCGCACCCGCCTGGGCCACGCGCCGCAGAGCCTGGTGGACGCCGTCTCGCTGATGGAATCCAACATCGAGGAGCCGCTGACGACCCATGAGCTGGCCGAGCACCTGGGGATATCGCGACGCCAGCTGGAGCGGTTGTTCAAGAAGTACCTGCAGGCGGTGCCGAGCCGCTATTACCTCAACCTGCGTCTGCAGAAGGCTCGGCGGTTGTTGCGCGACAGCGATCGACCGGCCGGTGACATCGCCCTGCAGACCGGCTTTTCCTCGGCGGCGCACTTCTCCACCGCCTATCGCAACCACTTTGGCATGACGCCGCGCGAAGAGCGGTTGACCTGACCGCACCCCAGGGCGGGGCGACCATGGCCTAAGCGGAGATCCGGGATGCATGCACTGCGACCTCATCTTTTCCTGTTGTTGGTGGTGGCGATCTTTTCCGGCAATATCCTGGTGGGCAAGGCACTGACCGAGCTGCCGCCGTTTACCATTTCGCTGGGGCGCGTCTTCATCGCCCTGCTGGTGGTGCTGCCGCTCGGCTTTCATCAGGCGCGTCGCGCCATGCCGGTCTTTCGCCGACACTGGCGGCCCCTGCTCGGTCTGGCGCTCACCGGCGTGGCCTTTTTCAATGCACTGATCTATGCCTCCCTGAAGTTCACCTCGCCGACCAATGTGGCAATTCTCGAGAGCCTGATTCCGGTGGCGACCCTGCTGTTCAGTGCCATCGTGTTCGGCGAGCGCTTTCGCTGGCTGCAATGGGGTGGCGTGGGGCTGTCCTTTGTCGGTGCCGTGCTGGTGATCATGTCGGGCAAGGCCAGCGTGGCCATGGCGGGTGGGCTCAACCCGGGGGATCTGATCATGCTTCTGTCGGTGATGATCTGGGTCGGCTACTCGATGCTCGTCAAGCGCTACATGGCACTGTTTCCGCGCTATGGCGGCCTGCTGGTGATGCTGGTCATTGCCAACCTGGCGCTGGCGCCGGTGGCCTTGCTCGAGGGCGCCTGGCAGGTATTGCCCCAGCTTGCCGGCGACCAGGCACTGGGGCTTCTCTATCTGGGGATCTTCCCCTCCGTGGTGGCGCTGCTGCTCTACAATCATGCGCTCGCCACCCTCGGTCCCACGGGCGCGGCGGTCTACCTGAATCTGCTGCCGGTATTCACCATGTTCGGCGCCTTCTGGTGGCTGGGTGACCCGATCCTGGCCACCGAGCTCCTGGGGGCCGTGGTGGTCGTGGTCGGTGTATGGTTCACCCTGGTGCCCCCGCGACCGGCTCGGTAGCAGTGTCCCGAAGGCCTGGATTATGCGGCACAAGGGGGCAAGCCGAGCCTCAAGGGGCGAGTACCGGCCTGCCTTCTTTCACAATTCGTCGTCCCATTGCTGAAAGCCACCCGGCGCCGGGCTCCTTATACTCGAATGATCCATGACTCGAAGGAGCGATGCTTCATCCTTCCGAGCCTTCTCGAGCAAAAGGAGCGTGACATGACTCAGACCCCGACCCGCAGCGACTTCGACCAGTACATGGTGCCCAACTATGCGCCGCAGCAAACCATTCCGGTGCGTGGCGAGGGCAGCCGTCTGTGGGATCAGCAGGGCAAGGAGTACATTGATTTCGCCGGTGGCATCGCGGTGAACGCGTTGGGCCACTGCCATCCGGTGCTGGTCGATGCGCTCAAGACGCAGGCCGACAAGCTCTGGCATCTGGCCAATATCTATACCAATGAGCCGGCTCTCGAGCTGGCGCGCAATCTGGTCGAGCGCACCTTCGCCGACAAGGTCTATCTGTGCAGCTCCGGCGGCGAGGCCAACGAGGCCGCGCTCAAGCTGGCGCGTCGCTGGGCCCATGACCAGCATGGCGAGCACAAGAGTCGCATCGTCTCCTTCGGCAAGTCCTTCCACGGCCGCACGCTGTTTACCGTCAGCGTCGGCGGTCAGCCCAAGTATTCCCAGGGCTTCGGCCCGGTGCCCGGCGGCATCGAACATGGCGAGTTCAACGACCTGGACAGCGTGCGTCACCTGATCGATGACGATACCTGTGCGGTGATGGTCGAGCCGATGCAGGGCGAGGGTGGCATCATTCCCGCCGACCCGGCCTTCCTTGAGGGGCTGCGTGAACTCTGCGACGCCCATGATGCGCTGCTGATCTTCGATGAGGTGCAGACCGGCGTGGGCCGTACCGGCTCGCTGTTCGCCTACATGCAATACGGCGTGACCCCCGACATCCTGACCAGCGCCAAGGCGCTGGGTGGCGGCTTTCCGGTGGGTGCCATGCTGACCACCGACCGCATCGCCCCGGCGCTGACGCTGGGCACCCACGGTTCTACCTATGGCGGCAATGCGCTGGCCTCGGCGGTGGCCCTGGCGGCGCTGCAGCACATCGACACGCCCGAGGTGCTCGAGGGCGTGGCGCGCAAGCATGAGCTGTTCCGCGAGCACCTGGAAACGATCAATCGCAAGTACCAGGTGTTCAAGGAAATCCGTGGCATGGGGCTGCTCATCGGCGCCGAGATGCGTCCTGAATACGAGGGGCGCGCCAAGGAAATCCTGCCTCTCGCCATCGAGGAAGGGCTGATGGCGCTGATCGCCGGCCCCAATGTGCTGCGCATGGCGCCCTCGCTGGTGATTCCCGAGGCCGACATCGCCGAGGGCATGGCGCGTCTCGAGCGCGCCATCGCGCGTCTGGTGGGCGAGCAGTGAGCCGCGCTTCCGCCATGCCGCAAGTCGACACCCGAGGAGGTCATGCCATGTTGGTGGTACGTCCTGCCCGGCCGGCGGATCTGCCGGCCCTGGAGCGCCTGGCGGGCAGCGCGACGCCGCGCCTGACCAACCTGCCGGCGCATCGTGACCGTCTGGAGGAGCGCATCGCGCGCTCCCAGCGCGCCTTCGACGCCGAAGTCGAGTTTCCCGGCGACGAGCATTACACCTTCGTGCTGGAGGACCTGGAGCGGGGCGAGGCGGTAGGCACCGCCACCATTCGCGCCCAGGCCGGTGCCCAGGAGGCCTATTACACCTATCGCCAGGAGACGCTGATCCACGCCTCGCAGCAACTCGATGTACGCCGCGAGGTGCCGACCCTGTCGTTGTCCCATGAGGTGTCGGAAGCCAGCCTGCTGTGCGCCTATTCACTGGATCCGCATTATCGCGGCACCAGTGCCGAGAGCCTGCTGCGCCGCGCACGGCTGATGTTCATCGCCCAGTATCCGGAGCGCTTCGCCGAGGTGCTGGCCATGGCCTTCCCCGGCTACCTGGACAGCGAGCAGCAGTCGCCGTTCTGGAACAGCGTGGGTCGCCACTTCTTCGTGCGCGACTTCCAGGAGATCAACTATATCGCCGGCGTGCGCTCGAAGAGCTTCATCGCCGAGGTAATGCCGCAGTTTCCGCTCTATCTGGCCCTGCTCTCGCCTCAGGCGCGGGCCGCCGTGGGTCGTGAGCACCCGGCCTATGAGTCCGCCGTGGGCGAAATGCTGGCCGAGGGTTTCCTGCGTTCGCGGCATGTCGACATCTTCGATGCCGGCCCGGTGGTCAAGGGCGAGCGCTCGCGTCTGGAGAGCTTTCGTCAGGCGGCCTGGCACCCGGTGCGCGTGCGTCCGGCCCACTCGCTGCCCGATGCCGAACCGGCCATGGTGGCCAATCAGCGTCTCGGCGATTTTCGCTGTGTGGTGGCGCGTTATGCCCTGTCGCCGACCGGCCAGCTCATGCTGTCGCCGGAGCATGCCGAGCTGCTGGGCGTCGAGGAGGGCCGTGCCGTGCTGGCTGCGCCACTGGCCCTGGCGGGTACCGAGCATGATCCGGGTTACGACGAAGGAGAGCTGTAATGCGCATTCGACCGATTGCCGAGTCCGATCTCGAGGGACTGCGCGTGCTGGCCCGGGAAACCGGCGTCGGCTTCACCTCCTTGCCGGATAACACCGAATTCCTGGCGGCCAAGATCGCCACGGCGGTGAGCGCCTTCAATGGCGAGACGCCGGAGGAAAGCCGGCTGTACTTCTTCGTCCTCGAGGACGAAGTCGAGGGCAAACTGGCCGGTTGCTGCGCCATCGAGAGCCAGGTGGGGCGCGAGATTCCCTTCTACCATTATCGCGTGGGCACCCTGGCGCACTCTTCGGTACAGCTCGATCTGCACCGCACCATCGATACGCTCTTTTTGAGCTCCGACCATACCGGGGATGCCGAGGTGGCCTCGCTGTTCCTGCGTGCCGAATATCGGGGGGGCGACCGGCGCCATGAGCGCAACGGCGCCCTGCTGTCGATGATGCGCTGGCTGTTCATGGCCGAGTTCCGTCAGACCTTTCCCGACAAGGTGCTGGCCGAGATGCGCGGTCTGTTCGACGCCGACGGCCGCAGCCCCTTCTGGGAATGCCTGGGCAGTCACTTCTTTCCCCTGGATTTCAGCGAGGCCGATCGCCTGACCGGCCTGGGGCAGAAGAGCTTCATCGGCGAGCTGATGCCCAAGTTCCCGATCTATACGCCTTTCCTCTCCGAGGAAGCCCGCGCCTGCATCGGCCAGGTCCACGACGATACCCGCCCCGCACTGGCGATGCTCAAGAAGGAAGGGCTGCGCTGGGAAGGCTTCATCGACATCTTCGATGGTGGACCGACCGTGGAGGCGTATATCGATGATGTACGCGGGGTTCGCCTGTCGCGGCCGTGCCGGGTCGAGATCAAGGCCGGTGAGCTGGAGCAGACGCCGCGCCCGCGTTGGCTGGCCGCCAACACCACCATGGCCGACTTCCGTGCGGCCTGGGTAGGGCGTGGTCCGGACGCTGAGGGCGTATTGACCTTGAGCGAGGCCGAGGCCGAGCGGCTGGAAGTCAGCGCCGGCGACACCCTGCGCATTCTGGATACCGACGAGGAGGCATGATGAAGGCGACGCAACAGCTATTGATCGGCGGCCACTGGCAAAACGGCGAGGCCGCGACATTCGTCAAGCATGATTCCGTGAGCGGCGAGTCGTTGTGGTCCGGCGGCGCTGCCAGCGAGGCCCAGGTGGGCGCTGCCGTGGAGGCCGCCCGTTCCGCCATGCCCGACTGGGCGCGTACGCCGCTGGAAGAGCGCAAGGCGCTGGTCGAGCGCTTCCGCGAAGTGCTGGAAACCCATCGCGAAGACCTGGCCATGGCCATTGCCCATGAGACCGGCAAACCGCTGTGGGAGGCGCGCACCGAGGTGGGCGCCATGATCGGCAAGGTGGCGATCTCGATTCGCGCCCAGCAGGAACGCGCCGGCGAGCGCGAACGCGATCTGGGTGATGCGCGTGCCGTGTTGCGTCATCGTCCGCATGGCGTGATGGCGGTCTTCGGCCCCTACAATTTCCCCGGGCACCTGCCCAACGGCCACATCGTGCCGGCGCTGCTGGCCGGCAACAGCGTGGTCTTCAAGCCCAGCGAGCAGACGCCGCTGACCGCCGACCTGACCCTGCAGTGCTGGCGCGAGGCCGGTCTGCCGGACGGTGTCATCAACCTGGTTCAGGGCGCGGCACCGGTGGGGCAGGCATTGTCGCAGCATCCGGGCATCGACGGTCTGCTGTTTACCGGCAGCGCCAAGGTCGGAGGCCTGTTGCAGCGTCAGTTTGCCGATCAGCTGGGCAAGATCCTGGCGCTGGAGCTCGGCGGCAACAACCCGCTGGTGGTCAAGGACGTGCCGGATCAGGATGCGGCCGTGCTGACCATTCTGCAGTCGGCCTTCGCCTCCGGCGGGCAGCGCTGTACCTGCGCCCGACGCCTGATCGTGCCGCGCGGCAACGCTGGCGACATGTTGCTGGAGGCCCTCGCCGTGGCCATCGGCAAGCTGCGCGTGGCCAGCCAGTTCGCCGAACCGTCGGGCTTCTATGGCGGCCTGGCCACCCTGGAGGCCGCGGATGGTCTGCTGGAAGCGCAAGCCGATCTCGAAGCGCGAGGCGGCCGCGTGCTGTCGCGCATGGCACGTCTGGAGGAGGGCACCAGCCTGCTTTCACCGGCGCTGATCGATGTCACCGGCGTCGAGGTGCCCGACGAAGAGCACTTTGGCCCCTTGCTCAAGGTCTATCGCAGCGCCGACTGGGACGAAGCGATCGCCATGGCCAACGATACCCGCTACGGCCTGTCCGCCGGGTTGATCGGCGGCGAGCAGGCCGACTGGGATGACTTCCTGCTGCGCATCCGCGCCGGCATCGTCAACTGGAACCGTCAGACCACCGGTGCCTCGGGTGATGCGCCCTTCGGCGGGGTGGGCGACAGCGGCAACCATCGGCCGAGCGCCTACTATGCCGCCGACTACTGCGCCTATCCGGTGGCGTCCATGGAAAGCCAGGACCTGCATCTGCCGGACCAACTGCCGCCGGGGATCACGCTATGACCGAGATGACTCAGGATGTGCGCGAGGTCAACTTCGATGGCCTGGTCGGCCTGACGCACAACTACTCCGGGCTGGCCCATGGCAACATGGCCTCGATGACCCATCAGGGGCTGATTGCCAATCCCCGCGAGGCCGCGCTGCAGGGCCTGGAAAAGATGAAGTCGCTGATGGAGGCCGGTTACGCCCAGGGCGTGCTGCCACCTCAGCAGCGGCCGGACATCGGGGCGCTGCGCGAACTGGGCTTCACCGGCAGCGATGCGCAGGTGCTGGCCCGGGCGGCCGACGAGGCGCCTCAGGTGCTGCGCGCGGTGTGCTCGGCGTCCAGCATGTGGACCGCCAATGCGGCCACGGTCACGCCCGGCCTGGATGCCGCCGATGGTCGCGTGCACTTCACGCCGGCCAACCTGCAGTCGAGCTTCCATCGCTACCTGGAGCCGCCGACCACCGGGCGGGTACTGGCGTCGATCTTCTCCGACTCTGCGCACTTCGCCCATCATCCGGCGCTGCCGGCCACCCCGGCCTTCTCCGATGAGGGCGCGGCCAACCATACCCGGCTGTGTGCCGAGCATGGTGAAGCCGGCGTGCATCTGTTCGTCTATGGGCGTCAGGCCTTCGGTGGCGATGGTGTCGAGCCCGCTCGTTTCCCGGCTCGGCAGACTCTCGAAGCCAGTCAGGCCGTGGCCCGTCAGCACGGCCTGAGCGAGGCGCAGAGCGTCTTCGCCCAGCAGCATCCGGACGCCATCGACGCCGGCGTCTTCCACAACGATGTCATCGCCGTGGGCAATGGTCCCGTGCTGCTCTACCACGACATGGCCTTCCGGGACGAGGAAGCCACCCTGGACGCCCTGCGGTCGAAGATGCCCGAGCCGCTGATCCCGGTGCGCGTGCCCAGCGAGGCGGTCAGTCTCGAGGACGCCGTGGCCTCCTACCTGTTCAATTCCCAGTTGCTCAGCAACCCCGACGGCAGCATGACTCTGGTGGTGCCCGGCGAGTGTCAGGAGCGCGAAGCGGTATGGCGCTGCATCCAGGATCACCTGCTGGCCGGTAACAACCCGATCAGCGAGGTCGTGGTCAAGGACGTCAAGCAGAGCATGCGCAATGGCGGTGGCCCCGCCTGTCTGCGCCTGCGCGTGGCGCTCTCGGCCCGCGAGCGCGCGGCGATTTCCGGCCGTGTGCTGCTCGACGACGCCCTGCATGGCGAGCTGACGACCTGGGTTCAGCGCCACTACCGCGACCGCCTGAGTCCGGCGGACCTCGCCGACCCGCAGCTCGCCGAGGAATGCCGTGTCGCCCTCGACGAACTGTCGCGACTCCTCGGGCTCGGCAATGTCTATCCCTTCCAGCTCGGCTGAGGCATGAGCTCACCAGTTCTGGCTTATCAGGCCGCGCTGGAGGCGGGCTTTGTCGCCGATGAGGCTCAATGGCAGGCCGTGAGGGTGCTGGAGGAGACGCACCAGTCGCTGGCCCGGGGCGAACCCCGCGTGCCCGGGGTCTATCTCTGGGGCACCGTGGGGCGTGGCAAGACCTGGTTGATGGATGCCTTTCAGCGCAGCCTGAGCGAGCCGGTCATCCGCCAGCATTTCCATCACTTCATGCGCTGGGTGCATCGTCGTCAGTTCCAGTTGACCGGCACGGCGGATCCGCTGGCGCGGCTGGCCGCCGAGCTGGTCGGTGAGGCCCGTGTGTTGTGCCTCGATGAGCTGTTCGTCAACGATATCGCCGATGCCATGCTGCTGGGGCGCTTGCTGACCGAGCTTTTCGAGCAGGGGGTAACGCTGGTCACCACCTCCAATCAGGCGCCGGCCGAGCTGTATGCCGATGGCTTCAACCGCGAGCGTTTCCTGCCCGCTATCGAGGCCATTGAACGCAGCACGCGGGTGGTGCACCTGGAGGGGGAACAGGATCATCGGCGCCATCCCGGGGCGCCGGAGCCTCGCTACTGGGTTCGCGGCGAGGCCGAGCCCAGCGTGCTACCGGCCGTGTTCGAGCGATTGAATTACGGCCGGCCCGCCAGCGACGAGGCGATCAGCCTGGGGCATCGCGCCATCCGGGTGCGTGCCCGTGGCGATGACACCCTGTGGTGTGACTATGCCGCGCTTTGCGAGCGGCCGCTATCGGCGCTGGACTTCATCGCCCTGTGCGACCGCTTTCGCCGGATCGTGCTGGGGGAGGTGCCCTGTCTGGCCGGCACGCCCGAGGCCGCACGGATCGCGCGCGGCACCGAGGACGCCGGGCAGCACGTTGCGGCCGGCGACCGCGAACTGCCGCCACTCTCGCGCCAGGACGACGGCGTGCGGCGCTTCATCGCCCTGGTAGACGAATGCTACGACCGCGGCATCCCGCTGTATATCGAGGCCCGGGTGGCCATGGAGGCACTCTATCCCGCTGGACACCTGGCCTTCCCGTTCCGGCGCACCCTGAGTCGCCTGCGCGAGATGCAACTGGCGCGCTTCGGCCTCTGAGCCGTTGCGCGCCATCGCGACTCAGCGAGCAGGCCCGATCATGCACTGCCATCCTGCTATGATGCGAGCACAGCAAGACGCTTGTCATCGACTCGAACAGCGTAGTTTGCCTGCGGTCGATGATCCGGCTTCTGGCGAGTGCCTTGCCAGTTGATGGGAAGCAACATGGATCCGTTCAGGGTCGCCGGGGGAAGTTTCGGGGTGTTGAAGCAGGGAGGTAGCAAGTGACGGGTGTGGTCTACTGGTTGGACATGATGGGGGTGATCGTCTTCGCGCTATCGGGGGTGATACTCGCCTGCCGGTCGCGCATGGATCCCTTCGGCATGCTGGTGCTGGCCGCCATGACGGGCATTGGCGGTGGCACCCTGCGTGACCTGGTACTCGGGGTGCGGCCGGTGTTCTGGGTCGAGGATCCGGCCTATCTGTGGGTCATCCTGGCCACGGTCGGGCTGTCCATCCTGGGCTTCCATTACATTCATCGCCTGTCGCGGGTCTTCCTGCCGGTGGCGGATGCCTGCGGCCTGGCACTGTTCACGGTGCTCGGCGCCCACAAGGCGCTGCTGCTCGAGACCTCGGGCGTCGTGGCGGTGCTGATGGGGCTGCTGACAGGGGTGGCCGGCGGCATGATGCGTGATGTGCTGGCGCGGCGGGTACCCATGGTGCTGCGCCAGGAAATCTATGCCACGGCCTCCATCGCCGGTGGCATGACCTTCGTCGGCCTGCAGGCCCTCGGTACGACCCTGTTGGCTGCCATGGGCGGCGGCCTGGCCATTACCCTGGGCCTGCGCCTGGCGGCGATTCGTTGGCGGTTGGCTCTGCCGGTCTTTGCCTGGGTCGAGGTCGAGCGCCCGGCACCGCCTACCAGGGAAGGCGAAGCCCCGGCGCCGCGTCGTCGGCCCAAGGCGCGCGTCAAGCTGCTGCCGCCCGAACGCGCGGCGCGCCGCAAGGATCGGGCATGATAGCGTTGCCGTCATGGCATATCGCCCGGCCGCGCCTGGCCTGGCTGCTCCTGCTGCTGTGGCTCGGTGGCTGTGCCGCCGATGTGCATCACGACGAGGCAGATTACACCCGGGTGGCCACTGAGATCCGTCAGCATTACGAGGCCATCCTGCCGGAGCTGCCGATGAGTGATCGGCGTCACTATGCACAACGCCTATATCGCATGACCGGCGAGGCACGCTACCTGCCGCTCAATCGCGCCTATGGCGAGCAACTGGTCGAGGAACTGCGCGCGGAGATCCCGGGGCTGAGTCAGCCGGCCGTGGTGGCGCAACGCGCCGCGGACGCGCGCCATGGCTACCCGGAGCGTACTGCCAAGCAGCGCCGCCGCAAGCAGATGCTGGCCGAGTGGGGCGATATCGCCTATGCCAAGGGGCTGGCCTTCCGGCTCACCCAGGCCAGCTACCACGGGCTGCTCAACGAAACGGACCTGCCGGGCTATCGTCAGGCACTGGACTATCTGCGCAGCCTCGACTTTCGCGCCTTTGTGACGGCGCCGGGACCGCTGGAAGTCTATGCCGCCCAGGTGGCCAACCTGGTCTATTACCTGGATGAGCTGGGCGTGGCCGATCTGCGCCAGGCCTCGATCCAGGCCTTTCGTGCCCACTATCCTGCCGAGCGCGATGCCGGTCTGCCCCGGCCTTCCTATCGCAACAAGATCTACGGCATGACGCACTTCGTGATCGCGGCCAGCGACTACTATCAGCGGCCGGTGTCGGCCGACGAGTTCGGTTGGATACTGGAGGAATTCGCCGCCGATCTGGAGCGGATCCTGCGGGATACCAAGGCCGATATCTTTACCGAAGTCGGTATCAGCTTCCTGCTGGCGGGACGTGAGGGCGACCCCACGGTTCGTCGCTTGCGTGAGGCGTTGCTGGCCAGGTACAGCCCCGAGGCGCGCATGGTGCCTGCCGAACAGGGTGGTCTCGACCCTGTCCAGGGCGAACACCGCAATGTCCTGGCCATCATGCTGCTGGACTGGCCGGAACGACTCTACCCCGGGCCCGATCTAAGTCACTGGTGAGGCTACCGGTCAAGGTGGAAAGCCCCGCCCGGAGTGGTGCACCGGGCGAGTAGTGGCATCAGCCGAAGACCGTAAAGGTATCGGCGTTGATCCACAGGTGGGCCATGACGCTGGCGATGTAGCCCAGGGCGATCACCGGGGTCCAGCGCAAGTGGCCCATGAAGGTATAGTTGCCGCGTGCCTGGCCCATCAACGCCACGCCGGCAGCCGAACCAATGGACAGCAGGCTGCCGCCGACCCCGGCCGTCAGGGTGATCAACAGCCAGTGGCCATGGGACATTTCGGGCTCCATGGAGATAACGGCGAACATCACCGGAATGTTATCAACCACCGCCGAGACCACGCCCAGGGCGACATTGGCCCAGGTGGCATGCCACTGGGTATAGAGCACATCGGAAAGCAGCCCCAGGTAGCCCATGAAGCCCAGGCCGCCGACGCACATGACCACGCCATAGAAGAACAGCAGCGTATCCCACTCGGCGCGTGCCACGCGGTTGAAGACATCGAAGGGCACCACACTGCCCAGCTGTTCGAGCTTCTTCCAGTCACCACGCTGGGTGTAGCGGCTGCGCTTGCGTTCCAGAGAGCGCGGCAGGCTCTGGCGCAGGTAATAGCCGAAGAACTGCAGATAGCCCAGGCCGGTCATCATGCCGAGTACCGGGGGCAGGTGAAGCAGGGTGTGGCAGGCCACGGCGGTGGCCACGGTCAGGAAGAACAGGCAGATGATGCGCCGCGCCCCGCGCTTGAGCCAGATATCTTCCTCGACCCCGGCAGGCTTGCGGTTCTGGATGAAGCAGCTCATCACCAGGGCGGGGATCAGGAAGTTGACCAGTGACGGCACCAGCAGCGCGAAGAACTCCTGGAAGTGCACCAGACCCGCCTGCCAGACCATCAGGGTAGTGATGTCACCGAACGGACTGAAGGCGCCGCCGGCATTGGCCGCTACCACGATGTTCACGCAGGCCAGGTTGATGAAACGCTTGTCGCCTTCGGCAACCTTGGTGATCACGGCACACATCAGCAGGGCGGTTGTCAGGTTGTCGGCGATCGGCGAGATGACGAAGGCCAGCACCCCGGTGAGCCAGAACAGCATGCGATAGCTGAAGCCCTTGCGGACCATCCAGGAGCGCAGCGCATCGAACACATTGCGCTCTTCCATGGCGTTGATATAAGTCATCGCCACCAGCAGGAAAAGCATGAGCTCACTGAATTCGAGCAGGGTTTCGCGAAAGGCGTGCTCCGACTCGCTGGGCATGCCGGCCTTGACGTACACCCAGCCGATCAGGCCCCAGATGATGCCGGCCGCGACCAGTACCGGCTTGGACTTGCGCATGTGCAGCTTTTCTTCGGCCATGACCAGCGCATAAGCCAGGACGAAGACGGCGACCGCGAGGAAACCGACGAAGGAGGTGGTGAGGTCGAGCCCGCCAGTGGCGGCAAAGGCCGGTAGCGTCGGGAACAGGGTCAGCAAGGCGATGCAGGCCAGCATCAGCCGGGGCGTGAGAAGGGGGCCACGTCGTGATCTGTGTGCGGGGCGACAGAAACTTTGCAGCATCATTATTAACCTGTTTGTTAAATGGCCGAAAAAGGGCGGAAAATCCCGCAAATCTTACCATTTTGTAAGCGTTGACATGGTGGTTTGGCCTGCCCCTTTGGTAGGAGATAACGATATGCTTGACAGTCGGCGCAACATGCCGGGAGATGCCCCGGGGCCCAGAAGGGCGCCCCGCGAGGGGATTTTTATGGCATCATTTGCAGGTGCCGGCCGGGATGCCGGATGAGTTCAGCAACGCCAATGACACAGGCAGACTTCGACGCATGTTTCTCGACGATTATCACTCGCGCACGGGCTCGCGCATTCACATAACCGCCGATCAAGCGAGCCGCTTCGCCAAACGTGTGGCCGGTGACTACAACCCTATCCACAATGCGGATGCGCGGCGTTTCTGCGTCCCGGGAGACCTCTTGTTCGCGCTGGTACTGGCGCACTTCGGGCTGTCACAGAACATGACCTTCCGTTTCCTGAGCATGGTCGGCGACAGTGTGCCGCTGACCTTCAGCGAGGGCGAGGACGGTGTGATCCGGGTGCTGGACGATGCCGACAAGTGTTATCTCGAGGTGTGTCGTGATGGCGAGGTCACTCACGACGAAGCCGTGGTGGAGGCCTTCACGCGCTGCTATGTGGCGTTTTCCGGCAAGAACTTTCCGCATTACCTCAAGCCGTTGATGGAAGATCATGGCGTCATGTTCAATCCGCGCCGTCCGCTGGTGATCTACGACAGCATGGGATTCTCGCTGAACCGCCTGGATGGGGACGACCCCGGCCTGGAGCTGCTGGCGTCGTCACTGGACGTGGCCGGCAAGCGCGGCGACGTGAAGCTGGACTTCCGCATCGTCGCCGGTGGCGAGGAGATCGGCAGTGGCGCCAAGAAGCTGGTCGTCAGCGGCCTGTGTGACTATGACGCCGGCGCCATGGATGACATCGTCGATGAATTCTATCGACTGAAGGCCGACCACGAGGCGAGCTGGTAAGGACTTTTCGTACCTGCCGCTTCTCGCCAGGCGCCTGACGATGATGCGGCTGGCGCCGTGTCAGGCAGGCACCAGGTTCAGCACCACACCACCCAGGCCGCATACCAGCACGGCCATCCAGGCCGGCTGTCGCCAGACGGCCAGCAGCGTGAAGCCGACTAGCGCCAGCGCGAATTCGCGGGGCCCGAGGATCGCGCTGGTCCACACCGGCTGATACAGCGTGGCCACCAGCAGCCCCACCACGGCGGCATTGGCGCCGCGCATCAGCGCCTGGATGGTGGTGCGCTCGCGCAGGCTGTTCCAGAACGGCAGCGCCGCCATCAACAACAGCATGCCCGGCAGGAAGATGGCCACCAGGGCCAGTCCCGCCCCGATCAGGCCCCCGGGCACCGTATCGGCCGCCATGCCCAGATAGGCCGAGAAGGTGAAGAGCGGGCCGGGCACCGCCTGGGCCGCCCCATAGCCGGCCAGGAAGTCGTCGGCACTCACCCAGCCGGGCTGCACGACGGCGGCTTCCAGCAGTGGCAACACCACATGCCCTCCACCGAATACCAGGGCGCCGGCGCGGTAGAAGGCATCGAACAGGGCCAGGCCCGACCCCGTCGCCGCCAGCATCGGTAGACCCAGCAGCAGGGCCAGGAACAGGCCCAGGCAGAGCAGGCCGCCGCGGCGGGAAATGCCGATGCCCGGCACCGGTGGCCGTGCCTCGGTGCTGTCACGGCAGAACAGCAGGCCGGCCAGTCCGCCGAGCACGATGGTCACGACCTGACCCAAGGTGCCCCCCAGCGCCGTGACCAGCAGGGTGGCGGCGACGGCAATACCGGCCCGTTGACTGTCCGGGCAGAGATTGCGTGCCATGCCCCAGACCGCATGGGCGACGATGGCCACGGCCACCACCTTGAGGCCCTGCAGCAGGCCGTTGCCGACCACACCGTCGAGGCTGCCGGCCCCCAGTGCGAACAGCATCAGCAGCAGCGCCGAGGGCAGGGTGAAAGCCGTCCAGGCCGCCAGGCCGCCCAGCGGGCCTGCCCGCATCATCCCGAGGGCGAATCCCACCTGGCTGCTCGCCGGGCCGGGCAGGAACTGACACAGCGCCACCAGATCCGCGTAGGCATGTTCATCGAGCCATTGGCGACGCTTGACGAATGCCTCGCGGAAATAGCCCAGGTGGGCCACCGGACCGCCGAAGGCGGTCAGTCCGAGCAACAGAAAGGCGCGAAACACTTCCCTGGCAGGGCGGCTTTCAGGCGATGGTGTCATGATGAGGGGCAACCCGTGCAGTGCGATGGATGGCGGCCAGGCCAGGCTTCGGCAGAGCCCATGAGGTATGGTCCGGCCCGCAGGCCATGGCGTATCTTGGCATATCAGATTATCACCGAGAGATGACAAGACGATGATTCGAACCCTGCTGCTCGATACGCAAGGCCAGGCGACGCCCGGCGGCGAAGAACAGATCGCGACCTGGCGCGACTCGCCCGAGAGCCGCATCTGGATCGACCTGCAGGGCGAGGATGCCGACAGCAAACGTGCGCTGCTCGAAGCCTTCGATTGCCATCCGATGGCCGTCGACGATGCCCTGCGCGATCTGCACCCGCCCAAGATCGAGGAATTCGACCACCACACGCTGATTCTCTACCGCGGCATTTCGGCCTTCGACAGCGAGCTGGATTATGTGCCCCAGCAGATGGTGTTCGTGCTCGGTGAGCGCTTCCTGATCAGTCTGCATCCGGGGAGGGCCATGAGCATCGACCGCTTGTTCGAGCGCGAGGGCGCTCGTCTGCTCGAGCGCTCACCGGAGTATGTGGCGCTGCGCGTCATGTACACCTCGGCCGGCTTCTATCTGGATAGCCTGCTGGAGTTCGACACCCAGCTCAGCGGTATCGAGGACGCGCTGGTCAATGACGGCAGCGATGCCCTGATGCGCCGCGTGATCGCCTATCGTTCGCGGCTGGTGAAGATGCGCCGTATCTTCAACTATCACGTTGGCATTACCCAGGAACTGCTCGGCTCGGATTACCAGCATCTGTCGCGGTCCAAGGAGGAAACGCTGCACGCCATCAATGATGTGCATGAGCGTTTCGATCGTCTGCTGACACTGACCCAGATGTACTACGACATCTGCGGCGATCTGGTGGACGGCTATCTCTCGCTGTCCTCCCACCAGCTCAACAGCACCATGCGCATCCTGACGGTGATTACCGCCATCTTCGTGCCGCTGAGCTTCCTGGCCGGGCTGTATGGCATGAACTTCGCCCACATGCCCGAGCTTGGGTGGCGCTATGGCTACTTCCTGCTGCTTGGCGTCATGCTGGCACTGGTGGCCGGCATGCTGTATCTGTTCCGACGCAAGCGCTGGCTGTAACTGCGTGTCGGCCACCCGCATGGACATGCCGGCAGTGTCGGTGACGGACGATGGTCCGCACCGTCAAACATCCGCTTCCAACCCCTTCATCAGCTTGGCCAGCAGCGCATTCAGTGTGCGCTGCTCCTCATCGCTAAGCGGCGAGAGCGCCCGGGCTTCGTTGTCCACGTGCGGCGCGAGGGTACTGTCCACGAGCTCGAGCCCTGCTGCCGTCAGCGTCACCAGCATGCTGCGGCGGTCGTCCGGGTTGGGGCGACGCGCGATCAAACCGGCCTTTTCCAGGCGGTCGAGCTGGTTGGTCATGCCGCCCGAGGAAAACATCAGCACCTTGAACAACTGGGTCGGTGTCAGGGCGTAGGGTTCGCCGGCGCGACGCAAGGTCGCGAGCACGTCGAACTCTCTCGGTTGCACGCCGCGTTCGTTGAAGAAGGGCTCCAGGTAATCCTGGGTGATATGCCGACTGACGGCCCCCAGCCGGGCGGTCAGCTCCATGGGAAGCAGCTCGAGCTCGGGGCATTCCCGGCGCCACTGGTCGATTGCGACACTGACTCGGTCCATAGGACTTGCCATCCATTTATCTTGATACTAAGATTCTTTTTGTCGTGATACACGACGATGAGATAGAGGAGCACAGAATGGCGAATACACCCACGGGACACAAGACCGATGTCATCAAGGCGCTGGGCTGCCTGTTGCTGGTGGGCACTCTGCTGGCCCTGTCGCTGAGCGTTGCCAAGTTCGCCGACGCGATGGCATTGCCGCGACTCACCTTCCTGATGGTGGCCATGGCCGGCGCCAGTGCTGCCTTGCTGTTGCTGTCGTTGCCGAAACGGGCGCGCTGGCGGGTCGACCGCCGCATCATCGAGTACGCACTGGTTTCCGGGATTCTGATGGCCATGCCCAATGCACTTGGCTTTCTAGCGGTGCGCCATGTCGGAGCGGGATTCGTCTCGTTGAGCTTCGCTTTCCCGATATTGGTGACCTGGTTGCTGGCGGTGCTCCTGCGAATGGAATCTCTGCGTTGGGACCGGTTGGGCGGCGTGTTGCTGGGGCTGACCGGTGGCGTCGTGCTGGCCTTGTCCAAGGCCAGCGTCGGTGGTGGCCAATTGGGCTGGTCATTGCTGATCTTGCTGCTGCCCCTGACGCTGGCCATGGGCAATATCTATCGGACATGGCGCTGGCCGGAGGGTGTGCCGCTCGCCTATCTCACCGGACTGGTGCTGGCGGGCGCTGCCCTCGGATTGCTGCCGGTCGCGATCAGTACCGAATCGGCGCATATCGGAGCGCTATTCGCCTCACCTGCGGCAGTCGGCCTGCTGTTGGTCGAGACGGGAATCTTCACGGTCCTGTACCTGTTCTTCTTCATTCTTCAGCGGTTGGCCGGCCCGGTCTACCTGAGTCAGATCGGTACCGTCGCTGCCGTCATGGGTACCGCTATCGCCGTGCTCTTCCTGGGGGAGTCGGCGCCGCCCAATCTGGCGGTCGCCGGTGGCCTGGTCATTGCCGGCACCCTGGTTTTCCAGTATGCGGCCTGGCGTGCCGCACAATCCTCGACGCGCTCTGCTGCGCATCAACCCAAGGAGTCTTGAAATGTTGGATACGGCGTTGAACTGGCGCTATGCCGCCAAGCGAATGAATGGCCGTCGCGTTCCCGAGATAACGGTGGAGCGTATCCTGGATACAGCACATCTGGCGCCCTCGTCCTATGGTTTGCAGCCGTACTCGGTGGTGGTGGTCGATACGCCGGAACTGCGCGAGCGCTGTCAGCCGGCGATGTTCCACCAGCCCCAGATCGTCGAGGGATCCCATCTGCTGGTGTTTGCTACCTGGGAGAGCATCGGCGAGGCCGAGGTCGACCAGTTGATGACACTGACTGCCGAGGAACGCGGGGTGGAGCTGGCATCCCTGGACGGTTATCGCCAGACCGTGGCGGGTGCGGTCGGTCGCTTGTCGACATCACAGGCGCGGCACCAGTGGGCCGCCCGGCAGGCCTACCTGGCGATGGGCATGGTGTTGACGGCCGCCGCCATGGAGCGAGTCGATGCCACGCCCATGGAGGGCTTCGATCCGGCGGCCCTCGATGAGGTTTTGGAGCTTCCGGCCCGGGGGCTGCGCAGTGCCGTGGTGGTGATGCTCGGTTATCGTGACACGGAAACCGACTGGCTCGCCGGGCTAAAGAAGGTGCGCTGGCCGCGCGAGCGAGTGATTGCGCGTGCTGAATGTGTCGAACGCTCGAAATGAATGCATCGTCCCGAGCTTCAGCGCCGCGCAGAACGAAGCATATGCGTGTTCGTCGGTCTGTCCAGGATGATCTAGACTCGAAGTCCGCTCATTTTCATTCGAACTGTCGAAGGTAGGCTGACATGGTATCCATCGAGTTTCTGGTCACGTCTCTGATCGTGGTTCTGGTGCCCGGCGCCGGCGTGGTGTGCACGGTGGCGGCAGGGCTGACTCAGGGGCGTGTCGCAAGCCTCTACACAGCCCTGGGTTGCACGGCCGGTATCGTGCCCCATCTGCTGGCCACGGTGCTCGGCCTGGCAGCCATCCTGCATACCAGCGCGGTCGCTTTCCAGGTACTCAAGTTTGCCGGGGTCGTCTATCTGCTCTATCTGGCCTATGCAACCTGGCGGGATCGTTCGGCCTTTTCGCTGGACGAGAGCGTCACTCGATCCAGCGCGCTGAGCCTCATCACCAAGGCGATGTTGATCAACAGCCTGAATCCCAAGTTGACCATCTTCTTCATGGCGTTTTTGCCGCAGTTTGTGGTGCCCGGCGCGGCGCCAGGGATGCTGCAGCTGTTGTGGCTCAGTGCCGTTTTCATGTCGATGACCCTTGTCGTCTTCGTCGGATACGGTTGTCTGGCGCACGCTTTCCGCCGGGGCGTCGTCGAGTCGCCCAGGGTACAGGCCTGGTTGAGGCGCAGCTTTTCCGGTGCCTTCGCGGGGCTAGGTTTTGTACGAAAAGTGAGTTTTGCTACTTTTGCCCATGCCAAGGCTGCATAGGTGACGTATGACAGGGCGCTACGAGCTATCCGAGAACAGCTGGTCACTGATCGAAGACATCGTCTCGCCGCCCCAGACGATGGGGCGGCCGAGACGGGATGACCGCCAGGTATTGAATGGCATCTTCTGGGTGCTATGTTCGGGGGCCAAATGGCGCGACTTGCCTGAGCGCTATGGCCCCTGGACCACGGTGTATGAGCGCTTCCGTCAATGGCGCGATGATGGCACCTTCGAGGCTGTTCTGGATCGGCTCCATCTCAAGCTGCGTGAAGACGGGTTGATGGATCTGGACACTTGGATGATTGATTCCACGTCGATCCGGGCCACCCGCGCCGCCTCTGGCGGCGGTAAAAAGGGGGATCGAAAGAACCCATAGATCATGGGCTGGGACGGAGCCGAGGCGGTCTGACCACTAAGATCCACATGGTCTGCGACCGGCATGGCTGGCCGCTGACTTTCACACTGTCGCCGGGTCAGGATGGCGACACCCAGCATTTCATGCCCACGATGGAGTCGATCCACCTGCCGGGACAAGTAGGTCGGCCCCGGAAGCGCTGTCGCCATATCGTGGCAGACAAGGGTTACGACAGCGATGCATTACGCCGTTACTGTTACCGGCAACGCATGAAGCCAGTCATTGCGCAGCGCAAGATGAAGCGGCGACCGCGGCCTGGACTACCTCGTGGTTTCGACAAGCCTAAGTACCGGGAGCGAAACGTCATCGAACGCGGCTTCGGCTGGCTCAAGGAGCTACGGCGCATAGCCACGCGATATGACAAGCTCGTTAGTAGCTTTGCCGCCATGGTATGCCTGGCTTGCATAGACCGTTGCCTGCGAGCGGACTTTTCGTACAAAACCTAGGGGTTCAACTGGCGCTTTCGGATCGCTGAAGGCTGTCCGTCTGCCGCTTGTCGAAGTAGGATCTGCCTGACCTGACGGTGGTCCTGGGTGATCCGGAAGAGATGCGAGCTTTCGTTCGGGGTGTCTGTGATCGCCGGGGACCCTGTCGTTTCTTCGACTGAAGCCAGGACATCCCGAATGGGCGTCGGCGTCTGACCATGTTCCACCCAAAGCCGCAGCCTGGCGAAGATCATGCCTGGTTGGCGCGCCGTCCTACCGTGAAGCGGCATCCCGGGCCATGGTGGCTGGGGACACCATGGCCGAGGGGCGGGAAAGGTCACATATCCCGCTGCGGGCGGCGGATGGTCCTCAGCCGGCCGGTGGGTCCGCCGCCGCAGCAGAAGCGGTCGGCCCCGTCGGACTCGAGGCCCGAGACGCCCGTGTCGCCCGGCAGGTCGAGGCTCTGCTGGACCTCGCCCGTATGCGGGTCGATCCGCCGCACATCGCTTTCGCCGTTTTCCCAGGTGCCGTGCCAGAGTTCGCCGTCGACCCAGGTGACTCCGGTGACCATGCGGTTGGATTCGAGGGTGCGCAGCACCTCGCCGGTGCTGGGGTCGACCTGAATAATCTTGCGCCCATGGTGCTGCCCCACCCAGAGGGTGCCTTCGGCCCAGGCCAGTCCCGAGTCATCCTCACCGTTGGGCGAGGGGATCGTCGCGAGCACGTCCCCCGTTTCCGGGTCGATTCGCTGGATGCGTTTGCCGGCGATCTGGAACAGGTGCTGGCCATCGAAGGCCGTGCCGGCGGTTGCGGCGGCATCCACCGAACGCCCTGTGTGGCCGCTGTCCGGATCGAGGGTGGTCAGCGTCTCGCCGGTCGCCAGCCAGATGGAGCGGCCATCGAATGACACGCCATGCACGCAGTCGATGCCGGGGAAGGGGCCGTACTCGCGTATCACTTCGGCTGAATGTCGTTGCATTGTCTTCTCCTGGGTTGTCGGTTACCTGACCAAGGCTAGCCGCTCGGCAGTGGACCGGGGAGTAACAAGGTTGTCGTGAATCCGGGGATGGTGCCTGCCATCCAGCGTCGCGCCCGGCCGCGGCCATACGCCTGTACCTTACCGGTCGTCGCCAGCGCATCGAGCGAGCGCTGAGCGGTGCGTTGGCTGACTCCCAGAGCGAATGCCAGGGCCGAACTCGACCAGGCCTCGCCGTCGGCGAGCAGTGCCAGCACATCGGCATGCGGGGTATCGTCGGGAGGCACCAGCACGACGACTTCGTGAGCGTCATCGGGTACCAGCGAGAAGCCGCGGCGCGTCGCGTTCACCGAGGCCAGCGAGCGTAGCGCCGTGCGCAGCCGACCGATCTCGACCCGCAATCGCGCGCGATGCGTTTCATCGACGTAGCGCGTGCGGAAGGCGCGCTTGATAAGGGTCTCCCGCGGTACGTCGACGGGCCACGCCTCGCCCAGGATACGCACGAGCGCGAACAGCACCGGCCGCCGGGTCAGCGAGACCAGGGTGTCGGTGTGGCGCACGACATGACGACACGCATCCACCACGAAGGCCTGTGATGCCAGGAGAGCCTCGACATCCGCAAGCAGGAGCGGACGCTCGTTGCCACGCGTCATCTGGCGCGCCGCGGGGGTGTGCAGCACCCGGGTAGCGGCTTCGATCTCCGCCAGCAGGGCCGGAATGCCAGCGGCACGAGCGGCCTGCTCGGCCCTGGCGAGTGCGGCATGGACCCGGCCGGTCTTGAGACGTCCTGTCGCGACCCCCGCCAGCACGAGCTCGTGGGCGGCCCGCAAGGCAGGTGGCAGGGCAGCGGGATTGATGGCGGCGAGCATCTCGTCGGCAGCGTCGAGGCGACCGCGCAGCAGCAGGTGGCGGGCCTCGAGGTGGCGGGCATGCGAGGCATTCACGAGATCGCCGTGTGCCTCGAGGGTGGTACGGGCGTCGCCGAGGGCTGGCGCGGACCAGCCGAGATCACGCGAGACGAGCGCGATCTCGGCCTCGGCGACGACGCATCGCGCTCGGGCCACAGCCGCCCGCGAGCCGAAGGCGCGTGTGGCATCACGCAGGCGTTCCCGGGCCAGCGCGAGATCGCCGAGCTGCGCCAGGGCAATGCCTCTCAGGGCGAGGGCCGACGCGTCCTCGCGCAAGGCGATTCGGTTCAGTGCGTCGAGCGGCTCACCCTTCGCGAGCGCACGTCCCGCAGCCGCGATCAGGGCATCCATCGCAATGTCGTCATCATGGCCATTCCCGATCCTGCCACTATACCCCATGCCGCGAGGGTGGGGCATGGAGCCGGAACGTGCGAGGAAGTGGCTGGCGGAGCGGCTCGGGCAGCCCGGCGTCAGACGATGCGGCCCGGGTCCTTCTCGGTTTCGGGAGCGGCTTCTTCGGCATCTTCCTCTGCCCAGGCACCACTGATCATTCGGTACACCACGGCGCCCAGCAAGGCGCCGATCATGGGGGCGATCCAGAACAGCCACAGCTGGTCCATGGCCCAGTCTCCGACAAACATCGCCGTGCTGGTGCTGCGTGCCGGATTGATCGAGCCATTGGTGATCGGCACGCTGATCAGGTAGATCATCGTCAGGCACAGGCCGGCGGCGAAGGGCGCGACCCTCGCGGGGGCACGCTTGTCGGTGGCGCCCAGCATGACGAAGACGTAGATCATGGTCATGAGCGTCTCGGTCAGCAGGGCGGAGACGACATCGTAGCCACCCGGGGAATGCTCGCCATAACCATTGGCACCGAACCCCTGCGAGAAATCGAAGCCGGGCTTGCCGGAGGCGATGAGGTACAGCATGCCGGCGGCAATCAGGGCCCCCATGAGCTGGGAGGCGATGTAGTAGGGCAGTTCATTGCCCGGGAAGCGGCCACCCGCCCATAGGCCGACGGAAACGGCGGGATTGAGGTGGCAGCCGGAGATGTGGCCGATGGCCAATGCCATGGTCAGCATGGTCAGACCAAAGGCCAGGGCGATACCCAGGAGACCTATGCCCAGCGATGGATAACTCGCGCTGAGCACTATGCTGCCGCAACCGAACAAGACCAGACAGAGCGTGCCGAAGAACTCGGCGATATATCTTTCCATGTCCATGTCCCTCCAAGACATTGCGTCGATCAAAGCTCTCTCGACGTGGAAGAGTCTTGGGTCGCTGGGACGAACGACCAGTTTCAGTCTGAGTCGGCGGCACAGATTATGACAAAGCAACAAATGTAAAATAATGTATAATTATTATCTAATATAGAGGCGATTGAACTGCCCGGGATAGGCACCGTCACCCGGGGCGTAGGGGCCTGGCCGGGCTGTGTTGGCCTTACAACTTCACCTTGCCGCGCAACGCCTTGGTTTTGCCCTTGTTGACCTTCTTGTCGACCCGGCGGCGCTGCGAGCCCTTGGTCGGTTTGGTTGGCTTGCGGGTCTTGCGCTGCTTGACGGCGTTCTGGATCAGCTGACGCAGCCGCTCCAGGGCATCCTGCCTGTTGAGTTCCAGGGTGCGATGGTTCTGAGCCTTGATGACGACCACGCCGTCCTTGCTGATGCGCTGATCGTGCAGCGTCATCCAGCGCTCCTTGTAGAAGGCAGGGAGCGTCGAATGTGGGATGTCAAACCGCAGATGAACCGCCGACGCCACCTTGTTGACGTTCTGGCCGCCCGCGCCCTGGGCGCGAATCTGGGTGATCTCGAGCTCCTGTTCGGTCAGCTCGACCGTATTGGAAATGCGTAGCATAGGGGCCTTGAAAGTGCGCTCATGTTGGCGATGACTGTCGAAGGGGCTCGAGCAGATGGCCGAGACCATTATGATCGATTTCATGCATGAGGTGCAGCAGCCGGCCGATCTCCCCGGAGGGGAAGCCTTCCCGGGCAAACCAGTTGAGGTAGGGGCCGGGCAGGTCGGCGATGAATGTGCCCTCATACTTGCCGAACGGCATCTTCAGGGTCAGCAGTCGTTCCAGGTCCTCGGGATTCACGGGTGGGCTCCTTGCATGATGATCCTGACATCTTGCGAGAAGACGGCGGTCGAGTCACGTCGCGTCATGATCCGCCCGACCTTGAATAGTGGCCCGGTGGCCCGCACTGACGGAAGAGCATTCCCATCCAAGGAGGCAACATGACGACATTGGTAATCGGCGCCAACGGGCAGATCGGCCGCCAGTTCTGCGAGTTGGCTCAAGAGGCCGGCGAGCCCATCAAGGCCATGGTGCGTAGTGAGGAGCAGCAGGCCTGGTTCGACGAGCACGGCATCGACAGCGTGATCGGCGATCTGGAGGGCGACTTCCGCCATGCCTTCGCGGGCTGCGACCAGGTGGTCTTCACCGCCGGCTCCGGTCCGCATACCGGCCCCGACAAGACGCTGTTGATCGATCTGTACGGCGCGATCCGGTCGGCCGACCTGGCCAGCGAGCTGGGCCTGTCGCGTTATCTGATGGTCAGCGCCATGCGTGCCGAGGACCCCTTGACCGCGCCGGAGAAACTGCGCCCCTACATGGCCGCCAAGTTTGCCGCCGATGCGCATCTGCGCCACGTTAGCGTGCCGCATCTCATCCTCAAGCCGGGCCGCCTGACGGACGAGGCCGCGACCGGCAAGGTGGCCACCTCGCTCGAGGAGGCCAATGGCGAGAACGGCATTTCCCGCGCCAATGTAGCGCACGCGCTGCTGCACGTGGTTCAGACCCGCTCACTGGTGGATGTCGAGTTCACCCTGCTCGATGGCCAGCGCGCTATCAGCGAGGCGTTGACGTGACAGCATCGAGCGCATCGCAGCAGGCCACGCGAGTCCTCGCCGGACGAGTGCGCCAGGTGCTGGAACAGACGAGCGAATCCGCTCTACCGCTGACCTATCGCCAGATGACCGAGGTGCTGGGGCTGACCCCGCCGCGCACCATTCAGCGTCTGACGGATGCATTGGAAGTACTGATGCGCGACGATGTGGCCAATGGCCGGCCCATGGTGGCGGCACTAGTAATCAGTCAGCGTGGCGAGGGGTTGCCGGCCGCCGGCTTCTTCGAACTGGCCGCCGAGCTGGGGCGACTTCCCGTCGACCCGGCGCTCCAGGCCGAAGCCTATCGCGCCGAATACCAGCGTGCCCTGGCGGCTCGCGCCTGAATGCCCGCCTTAGAGGGCGTTTACAAAAGTCACGAGCGACGGCCAGACCAGGCGAAATCAGCCGACAAATCGTCAAGATTGACGATTTGGGCAGCTTTGCTGCTCGAAGAGCGAGTGACAAGGATGTCACGAGTCAGAAAGCGGAGTTTACGAGCTGGTAAATGAGCATTTTGAGGCTGATTTCAACGTCGCATGGGCGAGCGCAGTAGTTTGTAAACACCCTCTCATCCGGCGCCCACGATCAGCCCCAATATGCTGACCACAATCAGCACCCCGCCGAGTACCCGGAAGAAGACATCACCGCCGGCCGACAGCATGTAACGGTGGGCGCTTTCGCCGATCAGGTGGCCGACAAGGGCACAAGGCAGCAGCCAGAGTTGATGGATCAGTTGCAGGTCGACACCGGCGATCAGGAACGAGACCATCTTGATCGCCACCAGAATGAACCACAGCACGAACAGCGTATCGCGCAGTTGGTGTTTCGCCACGTGGCTGGCGAACACCGCGACGATCAGCGGCGCCCCGATCAAGGAGGTGCCGCTGACATAGCCACCCAGTCCCAGCAAGGTGCAGTCGACGACCTTGCCCCGGCTACGGAACGGCTTGTTGAGCAGATAGCTGGTGCCGTAGACGAGCACGATGGCGAAGATGATGATCGACATGATGTCGCCCGGCAGCGTCAAGAGCCCCACCACGCCGATCAGCTTGGGCACGATCATGACCTTCAGTGCCCGGAACAGATAGCGCCAGTCGATATTTCCATCAGCCTGCTGTTCATCGTTCGTGCCAGTGTGCGCCTGACGATGGCCGCGCCAGGCGATCCAGCTCGAGAAGATCAGCAACTGAATGGCGATGATCGGCAGGAAGACCACCGGCTCATCGAGCACCAGCAGCAGGAAGGGCAGGGACAACACTGCGCCACCGAAGCCAAGGCTCGTACGGACGAAGCCGCTCCAGGTGAAGATCAAGCCAATGAGGGCGAGCTGGTACCATTCGAGATCGGCCATGGCTCAGGCGACTTCCGGCGTCTTGCAGACATCTATCCACTCAGCACCGACGAGTTCGGCGAGCCGGCTCGGAGCCAGGCGCACGGCACTGTTGAGCGCCCCGGCGGCCGGCAGCACCTCATCATGGGCCCGCAGCGAGGCATCGCAATACACGGGCATGGGCGTGGCTAGACCGAACGGGCAGACGCCACCCACGGGATGTCCGGTCAGGGCCAGCACCGTCTCGGCATCCAGCATCTTGGCCTTGCCCTGAAAGGTGTCGCGCATCTTGCGGTTATCGAAGCGTGCATCGCCACCGGCGACGATCAGCACCTGCCGCTCGCCAATGCGGAAGGCCAGGGTCTTGGCGATCTGCCCCGGGGCCACGCCATGTGCCTCGGCCGCCTCGGCCACGGTGGCCGTGCTGGTCTCGAGTTCCAGGATCTCGATGTCGGGGGCGTGCTCGGCGAGAAAAAGACGTACGGTGTCGAGGCTCATGACCGGCTCCTTGAATCATCCCTGCCCGCGTGAGTGGTTAACAGGCTCATGATGATAGCGAATCCGGCCATGACATGCAGGTATCAGTTCGAGGCAGGTATCCGCCCCTGAATCGACTCGAGAAAGGCCTGAATGCGAGCGGCATTGGTGCCGAGGTCGCTGCGGCCTAGGCGTGACGCGGAGCGCATGTCGATGCGAACCCCCTCCGGGGTCTCGCTCAGCCGCACCACGATGTCATCCTCGAAGCCGAACCAGCGGGTGGTGGCGGTGGCCTCCAGGCGGGTTGCCGTGGCGTCGGCGATTTCCCAACCCTGCTCCCTGGCGGCGGCTTCCACGGCGCTCATGACCTGGCTGACGGAGGCATCGAGCAGCAGCGGCGCGAGCTCCGGGTAGGCGGCGCGTTGCTGGTCGGCGGTGGCTTCGCCCGGATACGCCAGCGCATTGGGCGCCTCACGCCGCGCCTCGGCCAGGGCCCTGAAGGCCGGCGGGTCGGTCATGTCGGTGGTGATGTCATGGATCGGCGGCACGCTGCGTGCCATCTGCATCTTTTGCGCGGGCAGGGCGACAGCGGCGGCCACTGCCAGGATGACCAACATGCCCACCAGTGCCGGTCGCCAGCGGCGACACAACCCAGCCACCATGAAGGCCAGCAGCCCTAATACACCAGCGCCCACGGCCAGGTGAGCGCCCTTGCGCAGCAGATTGAAGGCGTCCCCGAGCGACAGCCACTCCAGACGGTAGGCCGGCCCCGCCACGGCCATCATGATCAGCGCTACCACCAGCAGCAACACGCCCAGCCAGGCGAACATGACCGGCCAGCGACCACCGCGCGGGCGAGGCTTGAAACTCAGGGACGACATATTCAGTTCTCCTGCTCAATATCACAAGCCCCAGCATAGGCCCCCGCCCCCCGGTTTGCCGACCGCAGCAGACAAATTCATGCCCCCGCAGCACGGTGCACCAACCACAAAAAAGCCCCGGTCGAGGACCGGGGCGCGTCAAGAATGACCGTAGCGTCAGGTTAGTCTTCGGGTTCAGGATCCTTCAGGAAGCGCGTAAGCGATGACGTAATCGCCACTCGGCGTTTCCATGAAGTGGTGCCCGGTGGCCACGATGACCAGATACTGACGGCCATTGGCCTCATAGACCATCGGGTTGGCCTGTCCACCAGCGGGCAGGGCGTCCTGCCAGACGGTTTCGCCGGTCTCGATGTCGATCGCACGGATCAGGTCATCGGTGGCTGCGGCGATGAAGATCAGGCCGCCCGCCGTGACAGCGGAGCCACCGTTGTTGGGTGTGCCGATATCGATGGGCAGTCCCGAACGAATGCCCCAGGGGCCGTTGGCGCGGGCCGTGCCCAGCGGGCGGTCCCATAGCGTGTTGCCGCTGGCCAGGTCGATGGCGCGAATGTGGCCATAGGGCGGCTGTTTGCACAGCAGGCCTGTATACGGCACACGCCAGCCGGCGTTGACGTCGATGGCATAGGGCGTGCCGGCCTGTGGATCCCCGGCCCCTTCAGCGCCACCGCTGTCTTCTTCCTGCATTTCGCGAGGCACCCAACCACGCTTGTCGGCGATTTTGCGCGGTACGAGCTTGTTGTAGTTGGGCATGTCGTTGTAGTTGGCGATGATCACGCCGCGCTGTGGGTCGATGGACACACTGCCCCAGTCCGAGCCGCCGTTGTAGCCCGTGTACTGGACCCAGGGCTGGTCAGCAGTGGGCGGCGTATACATGCCTTTCCAACTGGCCTGTTGATACTGAATGCGGCAGAACAGCTGATCGAAAGGCGACATACCCCACATGTCCTTCTCGGTGATGTCAGGCTGGCGCAGGGTGGCATAGAGGGAGAACGGCTGAGTCTCGGCGCGCTGCTCCGGTTCGGCACCGCCCTGTGGCACCGGACGCTCTTCGGCGCCACCGCCCAGCAGCTCACCGGTCTCACGGTTGAAGACGTAGATATCGCCCTGCTTGGTCGGCATCACCAGTGCCGGGACTTCGCCGTCATCGGAGGGGAAGTCGACCAACGTCGGTTGAGAACCGGGATCATAATCCCAGACATCCTTGTGAGCCGTCTGGAAGCGCCACTCCGGCAGGCCGGTTTCGACGTTCAGTGCAACCATGGCGCTGGACCATTTGTTCTCGGCCGGTGTCCGCGAGCTACTCCAGTAGTCTGCCGCGGCATTAGCCATGGGCAGGTAGATCATGCCGAGCTTGTTATCACCCACGGCCGTGGTCCACATGTTCGGCGAACCCCGTGTATAGATGGCATCGCCTGTCAGCGGTTCGCTCTGGTTCGGTTTCGCGGCGTCCCAGGCCCATTCAATCTCGCCGGTCACGGCATCGAAGGCCTTGATGACGCCGGAAGGCGGATAGCGCCGCTGACCATCGAGTACCTGGTGACCCGTGATAATGCGGTCACGCACGACCACCGGCGCCGAGTTGATGGATACATAGCCACTGGGCGTCACGCCCATGTTCTTCTTGATATCGACCTGGCCATTGTCGCCGAAGCTGGTGCAGGGCTTGCCGGTTTCGGCATCGACCTGAATGAGGCGGCCATCGAGGGTGCCGGAGATGATGCGCTTGCGGCAGGCCATGTCCTGTGAGCCGGCGGCGATATCAGAAGAGGTCGGCTCTGATTCACTGTCTGCCGGGGTGCCGGCATCGACATCCTGCGTGGTAGACGTCTGTTCAGCGTTGTCCGTGGTGCTCAGGTCGTCGAGTCGATCTTCGGGCACCTCGTAGTAGGTGACCCCTCGACAGGCGGCGGTATAGGGAATCGCGTCCTTGGAAACGCTCGGGTCGAAGCGCCAGTTTTCTTCACCGGTCGCGGCGTCCAGGGAAATCACGATATTGCGAGACGTACACAGGAACACATCATCGCCGACTTTCAGTGGCGTGGTCTCGGCGCCCCAGCGATGCTCCAGCATATCGCCGGTTCGATACTGCCAGGCCACTTCAAGGTCACCGACGTTCTCCGGGGTGATCTGGTCGAGGGGGGAGAAACGCGTGGCCGCCGAATCCCGACCATAGGCTGCCCAGTCGCCTTGTGCCGGGTTATCGGCGCGCAGAGCGTCCCCCACGTCGGTGGTACGAGAGTTGCTGGCAACCTCGGGCACATCCTGGAGGTGCTGGTAACCCCGTCCCGGCAGGAAGGCCAGCGCGCCGGCCACTACCAGTCCCAGGAACAATACACCCGCGGTGGAAAAGCTGGCCTTGCTTGACGGGCCGCCTTGCAGGCCCGGCATGGCCAGCGCCACTAGAATGGCCAGGATCAATACGACATCGAGGCGAGGAATCCAGCGCCAGTAGTTGAGACCTGACTCCCAGGCGGCCCAGAGAAAGGTGCCGATAAACACCAGCGCAAATAGCCAGGCACCGGATGCCTTGCCTCGCAGCAGCTGTACGCCGGAAACCAGTGAGACCAGGCCGGCGATCAGGTAATACCATGAGCCGCCCAGTGTGGCGAGATAGAGGCCGCCGCCCGCCAGGGCCAGGCCGACCAACAAGACGAGGGCCCCGACAATTTTGGTGAAAACACCACCGGATCGAGGTGAAGAGGCATCCTTGGGCACGTAAAGCTCCTTTTAGACTTGCAAGAAACAACCTATTTGTTTCTGCACTAACTATTATTGGAAATTTGTACAAAGTGTGCAAATCACATCAACAAAATCGAGGTGGCGGTCTTCAGGCGGCTGATGCTCAGTTATAGGTCGCCCGGTCGGCCCGGGTGTCGTTCAGGCGCTGTTCCTCGAGTGTGATGCCCAGCCCCGGTTCGTCGGAGAGGGTCAGCCAGCCTGCCCCGTCGGTCATCAGCGGTGTGGCGAGCGGGAAGTCGCGTGCCTCGGGTGTCCACTCCGGCGGATCGAAAGGGAATTCGAGGTAGGGGCAGCCTGCGGGACCCACGCTGCCGGCGGTCAGGTGCAGGTTGGCGATCAGGCCGATACCGTTGCCCCAGGTATGCGGGGTGAACCACTTGCCCTGTGCGGTGACGTCCTGCGCCAGCCGTGACAGCCCCAGCATGCCGATCGAGCAGACGGCGTCGGGCTGGTAGACGTCCAGGCAGTCGCGGCGCAGCATTTCGTGGAACTCGTAGGGCTCGCGGGTCATTTCGCCGCCGGCGATCTTCAATTGGTCGCCGGTATGCGCGTTGAGCGCTGCCATGCCGGGATAGTCGCCCCGGTAGAGCGGCTCTTCCATCCACAGCACGTCATGGCGGATCAGCTCTTCGGCTACCTCACTGGCCTTGGCCAGATCCCAGGGCGCCTGCACGTCCCAGGGCATGCGCCAGCCCTGGTTGCAGTCGACCATCAGGGTGAAGGACTCGCCGAGCGTACGGCGTACCGCAGCCAGGGCCGCCAGGTCGTCTTCGATGCGAGGACGCCCGAAGCGCAGCTTCATGGCCGGAAAGCCGGCGTCGCGCACCTGCTCGGCGAGGGCTACCAGTTGCTCGAGGGGGCGGTGGGTGCCGCTGGAGGCATAGGCGCGCAGGCGATTCGAGGTGCCGCCGAGCATGCGCCAGACCGGCTCGCCGCGGATCTTGCCGACGAGGTCCCAGAGCGCGACCTCCAGCGGCCAGCAGCGGCCGGCGTGAAAACCGATGTTGTCGATCACCCCACTGTGGCGTTCCAGGTCCAGCGGATCGCGGCCGATGAACAGCGCACGAAAGTCCTCGAAGCCGTACATGACATCGCCGGAGCCGATGCCTTCGCGTCCCTCGCTGTCGGTCACTCGCACCAGGGTCGCCGGAAACAACTGACGCGGCTGGCTGTCCCAGGCCGCCGGGAAGGGCGGCTCGAGGGGTTGCTGATGGTGGCTGATGTCGATGCGTTCGATGATACTCATGCGGATTGCTCCTGGGCGATGGCAAGGCGGGCCAGGCGGTGTTCGAACACTGCCACCGTGGCTTCGGCGAGACTGCGCCAGTCGTCGCGGCCCGGCTGCCGGGCGGCGTTGTTGGCCATGGGGGCGTTCTCTTCGGCCTGCATGGTCGCGGCCAGAGCCTCGGCATCCATCTCGAGATCGGAAAAGGGTGCCAGCGCCGCGTCGAAGCGGGCGGCATCGACCAGGGTGCTGAAGCGGTCAGGCAGCTCACTGGCCGCGTCGCCACTCGCCAGGGCCGCGGCCGCCGGGGCGAAGACGGCCTCGCGTCCCGCTATCGTCCAGGCCAGGGTGGCCTCTACGCCGAGCGTCACGGCGACGCCATGCGGCAGATGATAGAGCGAGCCGAGGGCATGGCCGATGTTGTGCCCCAGGCCCGTGCCGCCGTTGTCGATGGCCTGGCCGGCGAGGCAGGCGGCAACCTGCATCTGCTGGCGTGCCTCCAGGTCGTCGGGGGTGGTCACCGCACGCGGCAGTGCCTGCCCGATCAGGCGCATCGCCTGCAGCGCGCTGGCCTCGATGAAGACGTGGCGGCCCTGGCCGCTGGTCGCCTCGAGAGCGTGCACGAAGGCGTCCAGGCCGGTGGCGGCGGTCAGCGGCGCCGGCAGGGTGCGCGTCAGTTCGGGGTCGAGTAGCACCGCATCGGGCAGCAGCTCGTCGCCCCAGGCCCACTGCTTGCGGCCGTGGTCGTCGGCGACGATCGAGGTGCGAGTGACCTCCGAGCCGGTACCCGAAGTGGTGGGGATCATCACCGCAGGCGCGCGACTCGCCCAGGGGGTGCGGGCGAGCAGGTAATCGGCCATGGTGCCGGGGCTCGTCGCCAGGGCGGCGACCAGCTTGGCGATGTCCAGCGCCGTGCCGCCGCCCAGCCCGATCACCAGCGGGGAAGCGAGCTGGCGGGCGGCCTCGGCGCCGGCGTCGACCGTGGCCAGGGTCGGCTCGCCGGCGGGCGCGATGTAGCGCCTTACCGGCAGCGTATCGTCCAGCAGCGAGACCAGCCGATCGACCAGGTCGGTGGCGTCGATGCCGGCATCGGTGACGATCAGGGCGCTGCTGGCGCCATGGGCCTGGCACAGTTCGGGCAGCCGCGACAGCATGCCGGCGCCGGCTATCAGAGGCACCTGTCGGCCGGTGGTGAAGTTCATCGACATGTCAGTCATCCAGCTCGATCCAGGTGGTCTTGAGTTCGGTGTATTTGTCGAAGGCGTGCAGCGACTTGTCGCGGCCCTGGCCGGATTGCTTGAAGCCGCCGAAGGGGGCGTTGATGGAGGTGTGGTCGTAGCAGTTGACCCAGACGGTGCCGGCGCGCAGCGCACGGGCAGCGCGATGACCGTCGTTGAGGCGGTTGGTCCAGATCGCCGCGCCGAGGCCGTAGTCGGTGTCGTTGGCGACTTCGAGTGCCTCGTCGAGACCATCGACCGGGATCACTACCAGCACGGGCCCGAAGATTTCCTCGCGGGCGATGCGCATGTCATTGGTGACATCGTCGAAGATCGCCGGCGTGATGAAGTCGCCGCCGCTGCCCCGGCGCACGCGCTCGCCGCCGAACAGCAGACGGGCGCCCTCGTCGCGGCCTAGTTGGAGATAGTCCATGACCTTTTGGGCATGCTCGGGCTCGATCATCGCGCCCATCTGGGTGTCGGGGTCGAGGGGATCGCCGGGCTGGAGCCTGTCGGCCCACTGGCGCACCCGGGCCAGCAGGTCGTCCTTGATGCTGCGATCAACGATCAGCCGGGTACCGGCGTGGCAGGTTTCGCCCTGGTTGTACCAGACGCCGTAGGCGACATACATGGCGATGCGGTCGAGGTCGTCGACGTCGCGGGTGACGATGTGCGGGCTCTTGCCGCCGCATTCCAGGCCGATGCGCTTCATGTTGGAGTGTGCGGAATACTCCAGGAACTTCTTGCCGATCTCGGTGGAGCCGGTGAAGCCGATGGCGTCGATGTCGGGATGAAGCCCCAGCGCCTGGCCTGCCTCGTGGCCCAGGCCGGTGATCACCTGCAGGGCGCCGGCGGGGATGCCGGCGTGCCGCGCCAGTTCGGCGACACGCAGGGTGGCCAGCGTCGACTGCTCGGCGGGCTTGAGGATCACCGAGTTACCGGCGCCGAGAGCCGGGCCGAGCTTCCAGCCGGCGATGATCAGCGGATAATTCCAGGGCACCACCGCGGCGACCACGCCGACCGGTTCGCGATCGATCAGGCACACGCTGGAGGCGCCATTGGGCGCAGTCTCGCCGTACAGCTTGTCGAGCGCCTCGGCGTACCAGCGCAGCCCGCCTACCAGCCCGGGCACATCCACGCTGGTGGTCTGGCCGATCGGCTTGCCGGTCTCCAGGGTCTCGAGCAGGGCGATCTCGTCGGCGTGGGCGGTGATGGCATCGGCCCAGGCGAGCATGCATGCCTTGCGCTCGGCCGGTGGCAGGTCGCGCCATTCAGCGTCTTCGAAGGTGCGGCGCGCGACCGTCACGGCCCGCTCGACATCGGCGGCGTCGCAGGCCGCCACCTCGACCAGAGGCTCTCCGATGGCCGGGTTGCGGGCGGTGAAGGTGCGGCCGGAGGCAGCGTCCTGGCACTCGCCGCCCAGGTAGGCCTGGCGGGGCAGCGGCAGCCGTGTGGCCAGCTCACGCCAGCCTGCCAGGTCGCGTGTGCGGGGCGTCAGTATCGTGGTGTCGTCGGCCATGATGAGCGGTTCCAGAGCTGAAGAATGGATTTCGATGGCCAGTCTGGGCAGCGTTGGATAGGGCGACAAACGAGGATTTGGTACCTTTGTCATGAGTAAAACGCATGGCATGCCGTTTCACCCTGCGTGGTGGGGTGTCATATCCCGATCAAAACGCATGAGAACCGTTGCCCATGAGTCGTCATCTGCCACCACTCAATGCCCTCAAGGCCTTCGAGGCTGCCGCGCAGTGCCAGAACTTCACCCAGGCGGCGCAACGCTTGCACGTGACCCAGAGTGCGATCAGCCGCCAGGTGAGGCATCTGGAAGAGCAGCTCGGCGTGATTCTGTTCGAGCGCCGGCCCGGACAGTTGCGACTGACCGAGGCGGGGCGGCGCCTGCTGCCGGCGCTGAGTACCTCCTTCGACCGTATTGCCCTGACGGTGCGTGACCTGGCCTCGCCGACGGATCTCACCCGCCTGCGCCTCAATGTGCCGCCGACCCTGGCCAGTCGCTGGCTGGTACCGCGTCTGGAAGACCTGCGCCGACGCTATCCGTCCCTGTCGCTGACCCTGACGACACGCGAGGCGGATGACCTGACCGCCGACAGCACTCTGGATGCCGCCATTCGCTTCGGTGACGGCGACTGGTCCGATGTCGAACCGCATTTCCTGATGCAGGAAACCCATATCGCGGTCTGTTCACCGCGCCTGCTGCGTGGTGGTCAACCGTTGGATCTGCGCGAACAGACACTGCTGCATGTGATGCGCACTGCCGAGGATCGATTTCCGACCTGGCAGCACTGGCTGGATGCGGCGGGTATCGAAGGCGTCGATACCGAGGAGGGGCTGGAATTCGACCTGCTGGACCTGGCGATCCGCGCTGCCCTGGAGGGGCTGGGCATCACCATCGCCGACCGTGCCATGGTCGCCCGGGAACTCGCCAAGGGGGCGCTGGTTCAGCCGCTGGCGGCGTCGATGCCGGGCCATCAATCCTATTGGTTCGTCACTCGACCGGGGCAGGGCGAGGCGCCGATGCTGACACTGCTACGTGATTGGCTGCAGGGCGCCGTGTCCAGCGACGGCCACTAATGCGGGGCGGTCAGGATGTCACGCCAGCGGCCTCCGCCATCACGTCGTGCAGCTGGTTGACGAAGGTCTGAAAGGCCGGATGCGTCAGGCTGGGCGAGCGATGGATCTCCAGCTCGGCAGCGGGCAGGGGCGGCAACCCCTCCTGTTCCCCGAGGACCCGCCAGTGCGCGGGTATCGAGCGCAGCTCGCAGGGCGTTAGCGCCCGGGCGCGGTCGATGATGACGCGCAGGCCACTGGGGCTCTGGCTGGTGGAGTCGACCTGCCAGGCCAGGCCGCGCTCGGTCAGGGCCTGCAGGGCGCGCCGCCGATAGATGCACTGTTCGGGAAACACCGCGAGCGGCAGCGGGTGTTGCAGATCGAGATGGAAGTCGCGATGCGCGGCCCAGACCACGCTTTCCTCGCCCACCACCTCGCCGCCACTGCCGGCGGCATGGCGTACCGCCAGTACCAGATCCAGTGAGCCGTCATCGAGCTGTTCGAGCAGTTCGGTGGACATGCGGCAGTGGATATGCACTCGCACTTCCGGGTGCGCCGCCGAAAATCGCTCGAGCAGGGCGGGCAGCCAGGTATCGGCATAGTCCTCGGGAATCCCGAAACGCAGGGTGATCGGCTCGCTCGACACGCTCAGGGCTCCCAGTGCCTCGCGCTGCAGCTGCAACAAGCGGCGCGCATAGACCAGGAAGGTCTGGCCGTCCGCCGTCAATGCCAGGTGTCGGCTGGTGCGATTCAGCAGCCGGGTACCCAGGCGCTCCTCCAGGGTGCTGACCCGCAGGCTGATGGTCGACTGTGTCTTGTGCAGATAGCGCGCGGCCGCCGTGAAGCCGCCGCTGTCGGCCACCGTGACGAAAGCCAGCAGCAGATCGCTGTCGAGGGCCGGCAGGCGCGATCGATCGGAATCGCCGATTGAATCCATCGGAATGACTCGTTTTTCGAATGGCTGTGGAGCGTCCAGCATAAGCCTATCCAAGGGTTACCGATACCAACACCTCAGGAGGGCTCCCGATGAATGCCACCGACCATGGCCTGGCCAATGCCGCGGCCCTGGACCTTTCCGATATCGTCGACACCGAACGATATCCCTTGCACCGGCCCGATGACCCGGGGCTGCTCGAGACCATCGAGACGGCCCGCGCCCATCTGGACCGCGAGGGCTGCGTCGTGCTGCGCGGCTTCCTGCGAGAAGATCGTCTCGAGCGCGTCCGTGAAGAAAGCGCGCGGATGGCCGAGACAAGCTTCTATAACACTCGCGAGGTCAACGCCTACTTCACCGCCGACGACCCCGAACTACCCGAGAGTGACCCGCGTCGGCTGTTCATGACGCGTACCAGCGGTTTCGTGACCCGCGACATGATTACCGCCGATACCCTGATGCATCGGCTCTATGTTTCCAGTGCCATGAAGTCGCTGGTGCAGCGTTGCCTGGGCGAGTCGCGCATCTATGAGTATGCCGATCCCTACGCCGGCCTGGTGCTCAATGTACTGCCGGACGGCACCGAGCAGCCGTGGCATTACGATACCAACGAATTCATCGTCACCATGATGACTCAGCAGCCCGAGGACGGCGGCGTCTTCGAGTACTGCCCCAATATTCGCAACCCCCGGGACGAGAATTATGACGGCGTGGGGGCGGTGATTCGCGGGGAAGAGACCGAACGCGTTCAGCGGCTCGACCTGCGCCCGGGCGATCTACAGCTGTTCAAGGGGCGCTTCAGCCTGCACCGCGTGACCCGTGTGCAGGGCGACACGCCACGCCTGACAGCGATCTTCGCCTACTCCCAGGCGCCCGATGTCGTGGGTCGACTGGAGCGTACTCGCCAGCTCTACGGACGGGTCTCGGAGCAGCACATGCTGGCCGAGGAACGCCGCGAGAAGCGCACCGACGGCCTGATCGACTGACCAGCGGGCCAGCATGGCCCGGCATGACGATATCCCAACGAGGAGAAAGCGATGAAAATGGACCTGGCGTCCCTGGGGATCCTGCCGCCCACACAGGACCCGGCTGACTGCGAACCCGCCGCCGACGAGATTCCGCGCATCCTGCTGGACCGGCTAGGGCGCGTTCGTGCCGAGCTGGCCAGGCGCGATATCACCGCCGCGGTGCTGTTCGATCCCGCCCATGTGCGCTATGCCACCGGCTCGCGCAACATGCAGGTCTACAGCTCGCGTAACCCCGCCCGCTACGCCTTCGTACCCGCCGAAGGCCCGGTGGTGCTGTTCGAGTTTTCCGGCTGCGAACACCTGGCCAGCCACCTGCCCACAGTGGATGAGATCCGCCCGGCCAAGGCCATTTCCTACTACTTCAACGAGAAGAACACCGAGGCGGTCACTCGTGCCTGGGCCGACGAGATCAGCGAGCTGGCGCGCCACTGTGGTGGCGGCGAGCGCATCGCCATCGAGAGTGCCACGCCGCAGGCGGCCTTCGAGTTGCAACGTCGCGGTTACCGGGTACTGGATGCCCAGGAGCCTCTGGAGATAGCGCGTGCCTACAAGGTACCCAACGAAATCAAGATGGTGCGCTCGTCACTGCGTGCCGTGGAAGACGGCGTGCGCAAACTGGAGGCCAGTATTGCGCCGGGTGTCAGCGAGAACGCGGCCTGGGCCAAGCTGCATGAGCACATCATCGCTACCGACGCCGACTTCGTCGAAACGCGCCTGATGAACTCCGGGCCACGGACCAACCCCTGGTTCCAGGAATGCTCCGACCGGATCATTCGCGACGGCGAACTGGTCGCCCTGGACACCGACGTGGTGGGTCGATACGGCTACTATGCCGATTTCTCGCGTACCTTTCTGTGCGGTGATGGCGAGGCCAGCCCGGCACAGCGCGATCTCTACAAGCTGGCCTATGAGCAGATCCGCACCAACATGGAAAACCTCAAACCCGGCGTCAGCTTCAAGGAATATGCCGAACGTGCCTGGCAAATACCTCCCGCCTACCGGGCACGACGCTATTTTGCCCTGGCGCACGGTGTAGGCATGAATGGCGAATACCCCTACATCGTTCACCGCGAGGACATCGACGACAAGGGCTACGACGGCATCATCGCGCCGGGCATGACGCTCTGCGTGGAAAGTTTCATCGGCCATGAAAATGGTGGCGAGGGCGTCAAGCTCGAGGAGCAGCTCTACGTGCGCGACGACGGTCGCGTCGAACTGCTCTCGGATTATCCCTTCGATGCCCGGTTGATCGGCTAGCTCGACCCAGGGTCGGTCGTCGGGTCGGCGGCATTCCCTTTTCTCATGGCAGGCATTCTCAATCCAAGGGCGGGAAATGGGGGAGACCTTGTTACTATCGAAACCCCATAAGCCACTATCCATAAACATGCGAAGCATCGACAGAATCACGCAATAACGGAGAGAAAATTCAAATGAAGTTTCATATGAAGACCGTCTCATCCGCACTACTGGCCTGTGCCCTTATTCCGGCGAGCCAAGGCCTCATGGCCCAGGACAAGGAACTGGTCATCGGTACCAACAACTGGGCCGAAAATATCGCCGTCGCCAACATGTGGAAGATTCTGCTGGAGGACGAGTACGGCTACGATATTGAACTCTCCAATGTCAGCAAGAATGCGCTCTACGCGGCCATGTCCCAGGGCGACATCGACATTTCCATGGAAATCTGGCTGCCGGTTACCGATAAGCCCTTCCTCGAGCCCTACAAGGACGAGCTTCAGGTGCACGACGCCTGGTATGAGGGCACTGGACTGGGACTGGTCGTGCCCAGCTATGTCGAGATTGACACCATCCCCGAGCTCAAGGAGAACGCGGACCAGTACGAGTATCAGGGCAGCCCTTCGATCTTGGGTATCGACAGTGGCTCCGCGATCGCCGGCCTGACCGACGATGCCATCGAGCAGTACGCTTTGCCGCTGTCACAGGTCAACAGCTCAGGCCCCGCCATGATGGCGGCGCTCGACGGTGCCTACGTCAACGAGGAGCCCATCGTCGTGACCCTGTGGAGCCCGCACTGGGCCTTCGCCGAGTACGACCTCAAGTACCTGGAGGATCCCAAGGGCGTATATGGTGTGAATGAAACCATCTATTGGTTTTCGCGCGGCGACTTCTCCAACGACGACCCCTGGCTGACCGAGGTGCTGAACGCCTGGAAGATGGATGACGATACCCTGGGCGGTCTGATGGCGACTATCGAGGAAGTCGGTGATCCCGAGGAAGGTGCCCAGCAATGGATCGATAACCACCGCGACATCATCGATAAGTGGCTGGCCGCCGGCGATAAAACGAACTGATATCCCATCCCCGCGGGGGCTTTCCAGGCCCCGCTGATTTTCGGTCGAGTCTCGCTAATATCTTTCCGGCTAGATGTCACCGGCTCGTGTCCTGCGGGCCGGTGATCTTGTCATGACTGGTAGACTCCAACCAGCTGGTACAGATTGCCTCTCTTCACGCCGTTCTCGGGGGAGTTTTCCATGTTGACCATCGTGTCTCTGATCGGTCTCTTGCTGGGTGTCATGACCTGCTTCGCTATTGCTCTGGATATTCGCCAGCGGCCGCAGCACATGGCGGTGATGAACGTCACCTGGCCAATCACGGGTCTCTACATGCCGGTCTTCGGTTGGTGGGTCTATCGGTCTCTGGGCCGTGCGGCGCTGCCAGTGCCGCATCACGACGATCATCACGTCGCTCATGATCATCCTGAACACCAGCACCATCATGCTGACAAGCCAAAGTGGCAGGGAGTATTCGTCTCGGCGACTCACTGCGGTGGTGGCTGCACTCTGGGTGATTTTGTCGCGGCTCCGCTAGCCACATGGAGTGGCCTGACGTTGTTCGGCTCGCATGTTGGCGGACACTTCCTGCTTACCTTCCTGTTCGCCTATGCCTTCGGCGTGTTATTCCAGTACCTGCCGATTCGCGCCATGAGCCAACTCTCTGTGCGCCAGGCACTGATCAATGCCGTCAAGGCCGATACATTATCTCTGATCGCCTTCCAGATGGGCATGTACCTGTGGATGTTGATAGCTCTATCGGTGTTTCTGGATGGTACGATGCATGCATCTTCCCCAGTGTTCTGGTTCATGATGCAAATCGCCATGCTGGTCGGCTTCATTACCTCGTATCCTGCAAATTGGGCTTTGGTCACACGAGGCATCAAACACGCCATGTAAGGACTTTTCATGTTCGACCTGATCGGCGATATTCACGGCTATGCGGCCGAGCTCGAGGCCCTGCTCGACAAGCTGGGCTACGAAAAACGGGCCGGCGTCTGGCAACATCCCGAGCGGCGCGTCATCTTCCTCGGTGACTTCGTCGATCGCGGCCCGCAGCAGGTCGAGACCGTGAATATCGCCCGCGCCATGGTCGAGGGTGGCCACGCCCTGGCGGTGCTCGGCAACCATGAATTCAATGCCGTGGCCTGGGCGACGCCGGACCCGCAGCATCCCGGCGAATATCTGCGCCCGCATACTGCCAAGAACCGTCAGCAGCACCAGGTGTTTCTCGATCAGGTCGGCGAGGGCAGTCCGCAGCATCGTGCCATGATCGAGTGGTTCAAGACTCTGCCGGTCTATCTGGAGCTCGACGACCTGCGCGTGGTGCATGCCTGTTGGCATCCGGCCAGCCTGGCGGCCATCGCGCCTTATCTCGACGAGCGGGCTGCCCTGCTGCCCGAGGCCTGGGAAACCACCAGCCGCAAGGGCAGTGTCGCCTATGAGAGCATCGAAACCCTGGTCAAGGGGCTCGAGATCCCCTTGCCCGAGGGCATGTGCTTCCACGACAAGGATGGTACGCCGCGTTCGAATGTGCGGATTCGCTGGTGGCGCAGCGACTCGCGGGCCTATCGCGACCTGGCCATGGTGCCGGAGTCGCAGCGCGCCGAACTGCCGCAACAGGAGGTCGCGGCCGATACCCTGCCCGAGCAGGATGGTCGCAAGCCGATCTTCATCGGCCACTACTGGCTGACCGGTGATCCGGCGCCGCTCAGCGAGCAGGTCGTCTGCCTGGATTACAGCGTTGCCGGCAGTGGCGGCGGAAAGCTCTGCGCCTACCGCTTCGAGGCTGGCGAGCCGCTCACCGTCGACCGTTTTGTCTGGGTCACGTAACGTCGGGGCATCATCAGGCAACGCGAGGCAACGGCATGCAGATAGTGGATTACCGGCAGTGTGCGGCCAGTGAACTGGAAGCCCTGTGTTACTCGGTCTTCTCCGAATCGGAGAACGCGGCGGAAGGGCGCATGGTCAGCAAGCTGGTGCGTCAGCTGATCAGTGACACACCCGATCATGACATGCAGGGCTGGGTGGCCGTCGATGACGAGAGTCCCGCCGGGCTAGTCTTCTTCAGCCGATTGCGGGTCGGCGAGCGGCCGGACATCTTCATGCTCTCGCCGCTGGCGGTCGCGACGGCACACCAGCGCACGGGCCTGGGGCAGTCATTGGTCGCGCATGCGCTCGAACAACTGCGGCAGGAGGGGGTATCGATCGTTACCACCTATGGCGATCCTGCCTATTACCGCCGGCTGGGCTTTCAGCCATTGCCGCAAACCACGCTGGCCGCCCCGCACGACCTTTCGTTTCCGGAAGGCTGGCTGGGGCTGTCGCTCACCGAGGAGAGCGTGCCCGAGGTGCCGGGCGACTGCTTCTGCGTCAAGGCCTTCGACGACCCGCTTTACTGGTGACGCCGGCCGTTCGCCGCCACCGGGATGGAAAAACGTAAGCGGGTTAAGTATCTTGGCGATGTCTGCAACATCCGATTGTCCCGACACGAGGCCACATGAACCCCACCATCGAATTGCTGAAGTCCCACCGCTCGGTGCGCAAGTTCCTCGACCAGAAGATTCCCCGCGAGACGCTGCTCGAGCTGATTCGTGCCGGCCAGAGCGCGGCCACCTCCAGCCACGTCCAGGCCTACAGCGTCATCCATGTGACGAATCCGGCCAACCGCGAACAGATCGCCGAGCTGGCGGGCGGCCAGCCCTACATCGCCAGCTGCTCCGACTTTCTGGTCTTCTGCGCCGACATGAAGCGGCCCACCGAGGCCTCCGCGCGCACCGGCGCCGAGGTGACACGCGGCATGACCGAGCAGTTCCTGGTGGCCAGCGTCGATACCGCGCTGATGGCACAGAATGTCGTCGTCGCCGCGGAATCCGAGGGTCTGGGGATCTGCTACATCGGCGGGATCCGCAACAACCCCCAGCCGATCAGCGAGATGCTGCAACTGCCCGACCACGTCTTCCCGGTCTTCGGCCTGTGCCTGGGCTACCCGGACCCGGACAAGCTGCCTGAGGTCAAGCCGCGCTTGCCGGTCGAGGCCGTCCTCAAGGAAGACACCTACACCGAAGACGCGCAGCATGTCGCCACCTTCGACAGCAACATGAAGCTCTATTACCGGGGCCGCAGCAGCACCAACAAGGACACCGACTGGTCGCACAACCTGACGCCGCTGTTCAGCACCAAGGTCCGTCCGCACATGCGCGACTTCCTGCTCAAGCGCGGCTTCGACATGAAATAAGCCAGGCGGCTTTCCATGCCGTGCCGTTGCAGGGCTGTGTCGAGACGCTGCCCTGTGTTGGGTGGCGAAGCCGGGGCAGGGCGTTCGATGATGCCATCGCGATCAGCGCAGCGTTGCGGCGATCCATTGCGCCAGATTGTCTTTGGAGAGTGATTGTGGTGCGTAGGAGAGGCGGTAGGTCAGTGGTGCCATGACGCCGTCCAGCAAGCGCTCGACCGTAGGCAGTGGCGTCTCTCCCCGAGCCTCGGCGCGGGACAATATCAACTGCAGTTGGTGCCGCTGAGCCTGTAGACAACGCTGGCGCTGCTCCAGGCTGGTGCTGCCCAGGGTATCCGCCAGCATCTGTTGACCGGGGGTGGAGGTCATTTCCTCCATGTACTCCCCGGCCCAGGCTATTAGATCGCCTTCCAGAGAACCGGTGTCCGCCACCGGGGTATCAGGCTGGAGCCGTTCGGCGGCCACGTCGGCCAGCAGTTCTTTCAGGTTGCCCCAGCGACGATAAATCGTGGAGGGCGTCACGCCAGCTCGTTCGGCTATCAACGGAACGGACAGCCTGTCCCGTGGCACTTCCTTGTCCAGTGTTATCACCGCCTCATGCACGGCGCGCTGTACCCGGGCGCTGCGTCCGCCCGGTCTCACCGCTGGTTTCTCGACCATAATTCCTCTAACGCAAAATATTTGCTTTAAAGCGTTTTTATCTCTAGGCTCCCAGTATATCGCACATTATTTGCTTTAAGGAGCCTACATGGCCACGACAGTCGACACGGTGGTGGAGAACACTGCCGCGCCGCGACAACTCGTTTTCTACACGCTGGTGACGGTCGCCTTCCTGGCTGCCTCCGGCGTGCCGACGCCGCTGTACCCGATCTATCAGGCCAGTTGGCACTTCTCCACGCCGATGCTGACGTTGGCGTTCGCACTCTACATGTTCGCCTTGCTGCTGGCGCTGCTGACCACCGGCAAGCTCTCCGAGTATCTGGGGCGTCGACCGGTCATTCTGCTTGGGCTGGTGATCGAGATTGCCTCCATGCTGTGTTTCCTGGTCGCGAACGACCTCAATGTTTTGCTGATGGCACGTGCTCTCCAGGGACTGGCGACCGGTATTGCCACCAGCGCACTGGGTGCTGCCATCATCGATACCGATCCCCGACGCGGTCCCATCCTGGCCAGTGTCGCGCCGTTCGTCGGCATGGGGCTTGGTGCCCTGGGTTCCGGGCTGATGGTCGACCTGGCGCCCTATCCCATGCGCCTGGGCTTCATCGTGATGACAGGGCTCTTCATCTGGCAACTGTTCGGCCTGCGGGGCACGCGGGAGAGCGTCTCGCCACGCTCTGGAGCCCTGTCCTCGCTGCGACCGACGGCTCGCATTCCAGCGCCGGTGCGGCCGACCTTTCTGCGCGTGATTCCCGCCTGCATTGCCTCCTGGTCGCTGGGCGGTTTCAGCCTGTCGCTGGGGCCGGTGCTGGCCAAGCAGGTCTCCGGCATGGAGACCGCCATGATCGGCGGCGCCTTGGTCAGCCTGCTCTCGATGATGGGCGCCGTCGGTGTATGGAGCCTGCGTCGGCAGCAGACGCGCAACATCCTGCTGTTATCCAGCATCCTGCTGCCACTGGGGGTGAGCATCGTGCTGATGGGGGTGGCGACTCATAGCATCCTGGCCCTACTGATCGGTTTTACCGTTGCCGGACCGGGCTTCGGGGGCGGCTTCATGGGCGCCATGCGTGCCATCATGCCGCTGGCCCCGGATGGTGGGCGCGCCGCCTTGATGGCCGTGCTGTATGTAGTGAGCTATCTCTCCGCCAGCCTGCCTGCCCTGGCGGCGGGCTTCGCCACCCAGCAGTTCGGGCTGGAGTCGACCGTCTACGGCCTCGGCGGCTACGTCATCCTGCTCTCGTTGATGGCGCTCGGGGGTGTGTTGAAGCAGCGTAATGCATAAGACGCCTCCGTCAGTCGCCAGGAGACGTGGCATACTGTCGGAGCGATAGCGTGGTGAGCGCCGACAAGGCTTACACCCAGGACCCTATTAGAGTGATGAACATGATGATCTATGTGGCGTTTTTGCTGATCTTCGTCGGGGTGACGTTTGCGCTCTATCAGGTGTACAGCGTGCACTACACCCTCAATTTCGATGACGAGGCAGAGCGGCCCGAGCAGGTCAACCGGGACATGAAAACCCTGGTCGAGGCGGCCGGGTCAGGCGTGTCGGGTGGGCCGTCACCCGACTTCGAGGCGGAGGTCAGGCGCCTGTTCGGGCAGGTGGTGAGTGCCCGGTTGGTGCTGACGGCGGTGCATACCGGATGTCTCGAGCCCTTGCTGCGCCGGCGCCGCCGGGTGGAAAACCGTGACGGCCTGATCATCGCCCACCTACCGTTCTGGAAGACGCGGCCTCCGGCTCGCTATCCCCGCGGGCTGATACTCACCTGTCTCATCCTCTGCAGCCTGCTGGCGTTGTTCTGGGGTGGCATGAGCGTGTTCACGCTGGGCTACCCGCTGCAGGGAGCGGGACTTGCCTGGGCCAATCACCTGGGTGTGCTGACGGCGCTGGTCTACGTCTCGGCGCTGCTGGCCTGGGGCGCCGCCAAGCTCGATGGCTATCTGCACGACATTCAGCAGATCGGCCGACTGAGCCGCGAATGACCCACGCCACCGACCTCGAGCGCTGGATGTCGCAGGATGGTCAGCGCATTGCCGCCCTCGAGGCGGCGCGTCACCTCGCGCTGCCGGATTGGTGCCCCATTGCTTGGGAGGTTAGGTTGACGCCGCCCGCTTCCCCCCCATTGAACGTTTGCTGATACCCGCGCTCTGCGGCATGCTTGCGTGGTCTCGATCAGGGCATGGTATCTGAGCTCCTGCTCGCCACGCGCCGCGATGGCCCTGGCGGTCGCGTTGCAAGGGGGTGGGCTAGTCAGGGCCTCCTGGTTTTCGAGCTACAACGAGCGTCCATCGCCACCCGGGCAGGCCCGGAAGCGTGCTGGACCGGCCACTTTCGGGACGCATCAGGCGGGGGTGCCATGAAGTCTCTATCGAGCACAGGATTCGCGATCTTCGGCGCGGCTTTGATCGCCATCACCTACGGTCTGGCGCGCTTCGCCTTCGGCCTTTTCGTACCGCAGATACGCGACGAGCTGGCACTCTCGACCTATGTGATCGGCATCATCGGTTCCTTGCCGTTGATCAGCTTCCTGCTGGCCACTGCCGTCGCACCACTGATCACCAACCGCCTCGGCGCCCGCTATACGGCGGTACTCTCCGGCCTGTTCGGCGTGGCGGGCCTGATGCTGATCAGCCGGGCCGGCGATGCCATGATGCTCGGCTCCGGAGTATTCTCCTGCGGCATCAGCACGGGGCTGATGATGCCTGCGCTGACCGCCGGCATGCAGGCCATCGTCAAACGCTCCATGCACGGCCGCGTCAGCTCGGTGATGAACGCCGGCACCAGCATCGGCCTGATTGTCGCCGTGCCGACGGTACTCTTCATGGTCGGCGCCTGGCGGCTGGCCTATCTCTCCTTCGCCATCTGCGCCGCCCTCGGGGTCATGGCCGCCTGGCTCTTCCTGCCTTCGGTATCGCAGATCACGCCGGCCAACGCGGCGCCCCCGGCCCCCCTGCGCGAGCTGCCCTGGTCACGCCTGATCCGGCTGACCATCTTCGCCTTCGTGATGGGCTTCGTGTCCTCCGCCTACTGGATCTTCGCGCCCGATCTGGTGGTCACCCTGGGCGGTCTGTCCTCGGCCTCCACCGGGTGGCTGTGGCTCGCCGTGGGCATCGCCGGGCTGGGTGGCGCCGTGGCAGCCGACCTGGCCGACCGCAACAACCCGCCCATCACTCATGCGCTGATGCTGATGATGCTCGCCGCCAGCCTGGTGCTGCTGGCCGCCAGCCCCGCGCAGACGGTCCTCGCCACCTTTTCGGCACTGGTGTTCGGCCTGGCCTACATGAGTCTGACCGGCCTCTACCTGATGACCGGCATCCGCCTGCTGCCCGGACGCCTCTCGGTAGGGCCGGTGCTGCCTTTCATGGCCGTATCGCTCGGCCAGGCCACTGGATCGCCGGTCGTAGGCGCCCTGGTGAATGCCTTCGACTACGCCGATGCCTTCTCCATCTTCGCCTCACTGGGCATCCTGGTGGCCATTCTCTCGCCGTTCTACCCGGGCCACATCTACCAGGTGGGCGATGAAGAAATCGTCGAGGAAGACACCGGCCTGCAGGCCGCCTACGATCACCAGCTGCAGAACGAGGAAGGCGAGCCGCTGGAAGACCCCGAGGACCCGCAGGACGACGCTGAGCAAACGGCGGATGAAAACGCTGACAACAACGTCACTCATTCCATCAGCCTGCATCCACACAGCAACAGAGTGAGGGTCTACCACGGCGATACCCTGCTCGCCGATACAGGCGCCGCCATCGAACTCCGCGAGAAGGGCTATCCACCCCGCCACTACATCCCGACAGCGGATGTCGAGATGTCAAAACTCAGCGTCTCCGCGACGGTGACGCATTGCCCGTTCAAGGGCGACAGCACCTACTACTCGCTGCCCGACCTAGCCGATATCGCCTGGAGCTATGACCATCCCAACGACGACATGGACGCCATCGCCGGATATCTGGCCTTCGATGCCGACAAGGTAACGGAGAGGGTGGAGTGAGAAAGGTTGGTGCAGGTCCCAGCGCTATAACACTACAGCGCGGTCTTCCTGGTGATCCACTCCGTACAGTGGTTGACCCGATGATCCGTCGTGCCCTCATACTGGGTCATACGCAAAGACGGAGGTAGTAGATGAAAATCCTGATGGTCCTGACATCGCACGACCAACTGGGTGACACCGGTCACAAGACAGGCTTCTGGCTCGAGGAGTTCGCGTCTCCCTATTACACTTTCCTGGACGCCGGGGCCGAGTTGGTGCTGGCCTCGCCAGCGGGCGGCCAGCCACCCCTGGACCCGAACAGCGATCAGCCGGATGCCCAGACGCCGGCAACGGAACGCTTCAAACAGGATGAGCAGGCGCAGAAGGTGCTGGCCAATACGCTCAAGCTGGACGAGGTCTCTGCTGCCGACTTCGATGCGGTGTTCTATCCGGGTGGCCATGGCCCGCTCTGGGACCTGGCCGAGTCGCGGACCTCGATCGCGTTGATCCAGGATTTCAACCAGGCCGGCAAGCCGATCAGCTTTGTCTGTCATGCACCGGGCGTACTGCGTCACGTCAAGGGCCAGGACGGCGAGGCACTGATCAAGGACCGCCGGATCACCGGCTTCACCAACGGCGAGGAAGCCGCTGTGGGGCTGACCGAGGTGGTGCCGTTTCTCATCGAGGACGAGTTCACCCGCCTGGGAGCGCGATACGAGAAGGGCGACGACTGGGCGGCGTACGTCGTGGAAGATGGCCGCCTGATTACCGGCCAGAACCCCTTCAGCTCGGAAGCGGTGGCTCAGGCTCTGTTGAAGCAACTGGCCTGACAGTGTGCGGCCGGCCAGTATCCTGGCCGACTCGCCGCTGTTGATCATGGATGCACATGACCCGCGCCCGCCCCAGGCGAGCGCGGGTCATTTAGTTATCGGTTGCGCATGGGAAACGACTCTCCCAACGAGACGCCATCGGCCTGTGGACCGGGAATCGGGGTTCGGCACGAGCTGAGCCGTATTTCGGGACTCCAGCCCCATGTTTTGTCGAATTTTCCCGGCCATTCGGGACATCTGCCTTATGCCGTCATGCCGGGCATCTCCCAAACTGGACTCGGGCACACCGAAATTCCACAGGGGGATGCATCATGAACATGTTGAGCGAGCGAGTGGTACCAACGCGCCAGAGGATTCTGCACCAACAGTATCGGCAAGCGCCTGACGAGGCATGGATCCGCGATCACGCGCGGACGGTTCCAGGCGACACTTCAGACCCTTTCCACGGCGAGGTCGAACCGGCCAACAATGCCGGACACTGCTGGGCCTATGGCATTCACCGAGCAGTCGGTGGTGATCACGACGCCCCCAACCCCGGTGACTTGCTGACGTCAGCCCTTGCCGCCTGCCTGCACTCGACGACCGGTATGGTCTCGCAGTGGCTCGAGATGGAACTGGCCGACCTCACGGTGGATGTCAGCGCGGAAGCCGATGTGCGCGGTTCGCTGCGGGTGGACGCCTCCGTTCCAGTCGGTTTTCAGCGCATGCATGTCAGCGTGACCGGGCGGGTGGTCTCCGGGGGCAATGATGCCGCCAGCTTGAAGGCGCTGGCCGGCAGCGCCGAAGCCTGCTGTGTGGTGATGCAAACGCTCAAGCGGGGGACCGACGTGCGCAGCGAGTGGCACCTGAGCTGATTCCGGATGCGCCGCCTTACTTGCTTCGCGATCCACTCAGGCGCAGCACACATCACAGCGCCGCGTTCATCCCTCAACCCGCTGCGAGCGTAACGCATTCCTGCACGCGACGATCGGCATGGTCTCGCAGTAGCTTGCGATGGGGGGGACGGTTTCGCGGTGGTAGGTAGGCAAGGCTGGCTGGGGATTGCCTCTACACCATGCTAGGCTGATCGATACAAGGCCAAGGGGATCAATGCCCTGTAGGCGTGATGTAGGTGGGAGATCGCGGAAGATGAACACAATCCAGGTCCTGCAACTGCTTCGAGATCACATGCCGACCCTGGCCAGTGAATACGGGGTTATGTCATTGGCGCTCTTCGGCTCCATGTCGCGCGATGAAGCGCGAGACGACAGTGACGTGGATATCCTGGTGAGTTTCGATGGCCCCGCCACTTCGGCCCGCTATTTCGGGGTGCAGTTCTACCTTGAGGATCTGCTGGGCCATCCCGTGGATCTGGTGACCGACAAGGCCCTTCGTTCCGAGCTCAGGCCCTATATCGAGTGTGAGGCGCTGCGTGTCTGAGTCTATCCATCAGCGCGAATGGCGCTTGTATATCGAGGACATGATCGGCTTTGCCGAGAAGGTTTTGTGCTACACGGAAGGTCTCGATCTGGACAGCTTTCTCGCTCATGCTCTCACCTATGATGCCACGCTGCGTAACCTGGAGCTGATCGGCGAAGCGGCGACCCAAATTCCAGATGTTGTCCGTCACCAGTATTCGGAAATTCCCTGGCGGATGATCATCGCGACTCGAAATCGCCTTATCCATGCCTATCTGGGGATCGACGACGATACAGTGTGGAGCATTATCCAGGACAACATCGCCCAACTGCTCGAGCAACTGAAGGGTATCAAGACCCAGCATGGCTCATCGGGAACAGACGACGATTTCGTATAGAGCCGACGACGCCCTCACTCGTACTTGTTCTGCCAGCTCTTCACCGCTATCTGATCCTTGAGCAGCTCCAGCATGTCCACCAGCACCTGCTCGGTAATCTGCTCGGTCTGCTGGTCGGTATGCAGCCAGGCATCGAAGCCGCTCTCGGCCAGATGTTCCACCAGCGATGAGAACTCCGCCGAACGCAACCCGGCCAGGGCCTCGTCGATCAGGTGGCAGGCCAGGTCGGATAGGGACCCCTCCAGACTGCGACTCAACTGGCTGCCCATCGGCAGGCGCGAGAGCCGCTTGATCTCGGGGCTCTCCGCCAAAGTACGGCTGATCAGCCCGCGCACATAGCGCAGGGTATCGTCGCGATTTTTGGAGTAGGCATCGCCTGCCATGGCCTCCAAACGCTGGCTCACCTCGCGGATCAGCGCCTGCTTGCGCGGCTCCACCACTCGCTCGATCAGTGGCCCCGAGAGGCCGTCGCCGTTGCGCAGCTCCTGTTGCACGTTATCGAGCATGCGGATGGCGATGCGGTCGGTGAGCTCCTCCATCAGGATATCGACATACTTGGCGGCCACCCGATACAGATACCACTGGCGCACATCGATCAGCCCCATGCGCTGCAGGCGGTGCAGCAACGAGATGACGCGCAGGACACGCAGCAGCCGGAAGCCGCTCAGCGGGATGCAACCCAGCACGTCGTACCAGTGCACGAAGGGGTAGAAGAACCAGCGATGATAGTGCCGCTCGGCGATGGCCACGGCCCAACCCAGCAGCACATCGAGCAGGAAGACCGCCACGAAGGCCAGATCAATGCGCAGGAAGTTGGCATGAATGTGCTGTTCATAGGCCCCGTGCAGGCCCGGCGCCACGGACGCAAAGACACTGTTCAAGGGTGGCAGGAGAAAGAGGCTGTCGAACAGCAACAGCGCCAGATTGGCGACCACCAGCACGAGGATGAACAGGTCCCACACCAGGTGGACCCGCTCCATGGCAGGCGACGTCGTGCGGGTGGCGGGCATGGTACCTCCTTGAATGCGTCGAGATGTCCGTCTACTCCACCAGCCTAGCGCGTCAGCTGGGTGTGTCCGAAGATCTTTCCTCTGGCCGAGTATCCACCAAGGGGATATCGTTCGTTACCACTTTGACGCCTGTCACGTGGCAAGTTACATTTCAGGGATGATCCAATCCTTTGCGGACAAGCGCACTCAGGAGCTTTATTCCAAGGGAGAGTCAAAAAAGCTTCCCTCGGATGTCGCTTCGCGAGCCGCCAGGAAACTGGAGTACGTGAACCTGGCCACGCAACTGGAGGACTTGAAAGTGCCGCCCGGCAATCGCTTGCATCCACTGTCTGGTAAACGGCAGGGACAGCATGCGATCTCGATAAATGATCAGTGGCGCATCTGTTTTCGCTTTGAAGATGGTGATGCGTACGACGTCGAAATATGTGACTACCACTGAGAGAGGTAATGACGATGAGCATTCTCAACACCACCGGTTTGCAGCGCAAGCCGACCCATCCGGGTGAGATGCTGAAAGAGGATTTCATGCCGGATTACGATCTGACGGTTGCTGGGCTGGCTGAATCTCTCGGGGTGTCTCGCCAGTCCATCAATGAGCTATTGCGTGAGCGCCGTGCTGTCAGCCCTGAAATGGCGCTCAGGCTAGCCCGACTGTTCGGTAACACCCCGGAGTTTTGGCTAAATGCACAACGTGCCGTTGATTTGTGGGCGGCAGCCCAGTCGGTCCAGAAAGAGGTGGACCGGATCAAGCCGTTGAGCGCTGCTTGAAAAATGACGAGGTGACGAATGAAGGTCAAGCGCATCATGGCCAACACCGCCACGCAAGATCTCGATAAGGCAGAAGCCTTCTACGGCGGCATACTCGGCCTGGAACTCCTGATGGATCACGGCTGGTTCCGCACCTACGGCTCGGATGAACGCATGCGCGTTCAGGTCAGCTTTGGTGCCGAGGGCGGCTCGGGCACCGACGTGCCTGACCTCTCCATCGAAGTCGACGATCTCGATGCAGCACTGACTCGCTTCGAGCAAGCGCAGGTGCCCATCGAATACGGCCCCGTCAGCGAACCCTGGGGAGTGCGGCGCTTCTACGTGCGCGACCCATTCGGCAAATTGGTCAACATCCTGCAACACGAGTAAGAGACCCCATGGCGCGGGTGAATCAACGGGCCTTGAAAAAACTCGCAGACAATACGTTGGAGTTCTAAGCTAGTTTACAAGCCAACTCGCAGGGGACCTGCCGATGGCCAATCACGCCGCGCCCCGCATCACCTTGCACCCGCACACTCGCAGGGTGTGTATCTACCATGGCGACACCCTGCTCGCCGATACATGCGACGCCCTTGAGCTCCGCGAAAAAGGCTATCCACAACGGCAATATCTGCCGCAACCCGATGTGGATATGTCTAAGCTCACCGTCTCCACTACTGTGACCCACTGCCCCTTCAAGGGCGACAGCACCTACTACTCGCTGCCCGACCTCCCCGATATCGCCTGGAGCTACGAAAACCCCATCGACGAGATGCAGGAAATCGCCGGCCGTGTAGCCTTCGATGCCAACAAGGTGAGAGAAGTGGTGGAATAATAGCGGGAATAGTCATTGAGACCGCCGAGCTTATACCGGTTGAACTCGGAGCAATGGGGGAGCATCGCATAACATTGCCATGCATGCGATAAGCGTGTGCAGGCAACATTAAGCGCTTTCAAGGAGGAAGCTGTAACCATGTATCATATTGCACAACTTAACATAGCCACGTTATTGGCACCGATAGATTCGCCGCAGCTTTCAGATTTCGTCGCGAATCTCGATCGTATTAATGCGTTGGCGGAAGGTTCTCCGGGGTTTGTCTGGCGCTTGCAAACCGAGGAAGGCGATGCCACTGGAATTGATTATTTTGGCTCCGATAAGATCGTGAATCTTTCGCTCTGGGAATCAATCGAAACGTTGCATGATTACGTTTATCGCTCTGCCCATGTTGAGATAATGCGCCGCAAGAAGGAGTGGTTTCACAAAATGGGGGAGGCATATATGGTGCTTTGGTGGGTGCCCGCCGGCCACATTCCGTCAATCGAAGAGGCGGCGCACAAGCTGGAAACCTTGAGAGAACATGGCTCAACCGCGGAGGCTTTCACGTTCAAGCAAGCATTCGCGGTTCCTGGCGAGCAGGTCGGTACGCCAAGCAGAACGTTGAGTGGTGAGTGTCCTGCCACTTAGTGGCGTTACACATTGCAGGAGGCAGCGTGATAGTCATTTATGGAATAAAGGAGCATCTTAATCCGATCAAGGCTCAGCTTTCTGAAGTCATTCACGGATGTATGCAGTCTGTACTCGGTATGCCTGAAGACAAACGAGCCCATCGTTTCATACCGATGGATGCCGAGGATTTCTATTATCCGGGTGGCAGAACCCCTGCCTACACCGCCATCGAGATAAACATGATGCAGGGGCGAGCTCCCGAGACTCAAAAAGCCCTGATCAGGGAGATTTTTTGTCAAATTGAATCCGTGCTTGGCATATCACCCGTAGATGTCGAGGTGACCATCAAGGAGCAACCTGCCCATTGTTGGGGATTCAGGGGCATGACTGGCGACGAGGCGCGCGACCTCAAGTACTCAGTCAAAGTGTAAGCGTATTGGCAGTGGAAGATAGGACTCACCTCGCTACTCTTCTCCTCCCTATCGTTCCTCCAACTCGGAAATGGATTCCAGCAAGCGTCGGTCATTTGGAAGGTTGCTTGCGCCCCAATGTTCGCCAATTGCCATCCCGCTGAGTCTCTCGGCTACCGAATGGCGTTGTTGAGTTCGGTGGAGGCGTCGCCGGTTAGTGCGGCGAAGAAGGTCAGCCAGTCCGAGGTGCCGTTGGGGCGGCCGTTGGGGTTCCAGATGTCCATGTCGGTGCTGCTCGGGGCGTTGTCGCCGCCGGTGAGGTAGGCGCCGGGATCGACGCGGCCGAGGCCGCCGCTGGCGTTGAGTTGGGTGATGGCGTCGAGGCAGTCTTCCGGGTCGTCGGGCAGGAAGTTCAGCGGCAGGCCGAGGGCATTGGCGAGCAGTTGTTGCCGGGCGGCGCGCACTGCCGCGGGGCGGCCGACGGCGACGTTTTCGTCGAACAGGCCGACGGCCAGTGAGCTGTCGAAGGTCAGGCCGCGGCGCCACAGGTGGGTGCTGCCGGTGAGCATCAGGGCGTCGTCGACGATCACGCTGGTGCTGGCCAGGTAGCCGGGCCGGCCGGGGCCGGCCACGGGGGAAAACAGCTGCACGCGGTCGCTACCCGCCGTGCGCAGGGCACTCAGGGCGGCGCGCACACCGGCGCTGCGCACATCCTCCAGCTTGGCGGTCTGGTCCGGCAGGTATTTTTCCGGTACGCACAGCAGCACGCGCAGTTCGGGCCGCTCGGTCCAGCGCGCCTGGATGGCGCCAAGCAGGTCAATACTGCCGGGGTTGGCCGTCAGGGCGTCGATGGCCGGGGTCTCCAGGTAGAGGAAGTCCTCGGCGCGTTCGATGGCGGCCTGCAGGGCAGTGGCGAAGTGGGCGCTGCCGTCGCGGGTGTTGAGGATTATGCGGTCTAGGGCGGCGGCCAGGGCGTCATCGTCGAAAGTGTTCGTGTCGATGATGGTATCCAGGTCGACCGGCTGGCCGGTCTGGTTCTGCACGGCGGCCTCGATCTGGCTCTTGAGATTCAGCCAGCTCTGGCCGGGCTGAAAGCCGGGGTTGTTGGCCAGGAGTGCGCGAATGGCGGCATCGCCGGCCACGCCGTAGGTGCCGGTTTCCAGCACGGCCGCCCAGGTGGTGGTGCCGCCCGGGTCCGGGGTGGCGGTGAGCGGTGCGCTGGTTTGGGTGACGAAGTCGAGCAGGTTGTCGGCGCGTCGCTCCGCCATGGGCTGACGCAGGGCATCGGCGGCGGGGCCGGCCAGGGCTGCGCCGGGGCCGTGGATTTCCGCGGCGGCGGGTACGCCGGGGTGGCCGAGCTGCATGGGCGGTGACTCGTGGTAGGCGGCGCGCCCCGGTGTGGCACCGATGACGCCGCTGGCCCCCTCGGCATCGTAGGCGGCCAGTTCGCGGCGCTCCTGGGAGGGAGCCGGACGGCCCATGGTCGCCACTTCGCTCAGACCATTGCGCTCGCGCTTGACCAGAGTGGCCGCGCTGTCGGCCGCTTCGAGGTCGCCGTCCGGTGTCTGGCCAAAGGCGGGCTCGGTGACGACCAGCGTATCGCCGGCGCTGGCGGCATTGGGCAGGGTGTTGGCGGCCAGGTCGCTGGCGTCGAGGCTGGCCAGGTCGACCCGTTGCGGGGCGGCGTTGGCATCGTCGGGGATGGCCAGCAGGGTCTGGCCACTGGCGTACTGGCCGGTGCCACGGTTCATGGCCGCGCCCTGTTCGCACAGCCACAGCGTGATGCCGGCGGGGATGTCGGGCGGGGCGGCCAGGCTAAGCTGGCTGCCGTCGATGGTGGCCGGACGATCGAAGCGCAGCTCGGGGTAGTAGCGGCTCTGGCCATCGGCAATGACCAGCGCATCGCAGGAAAGCGGCACCGGGTCGGCATCCGGGTCAGTGGGGGCCGCGGCCCCGTCCGGCAGGGTCACTACCAGCCAGGCATCGCCATTGGCATCAGCCAGCGCGGCGCCGCCGTGCTGGCGGAAGCGGCGGCCGCTTTGTGTATCCAGCCCGTGGGTCCACAGGCGCACCCAGCCACCCGGGGGCAGCGAGCCCTCGAAGTGCACGGCCACGCGCTGCTCGGCGACCGAGCCACCGGCGGAGGCCTGACCCTCGCCGGCCAGGGCGCGCACGCTGAAGTCGAGCGTGTCCGGCAGGTCGTCGGTGCCGAAGTCCGCCGGCGGGTTGGTCTGGCCCCACAGCCGGTCTATGACCGGTGCCATGGCGATGCCGTTGGCGGCGGCGTCGAGCGTGGTCATGATCTGACCGGTGACGGCGTCGCTGGTGGCCAGCACGGGGTTGGCGGCGGTGTTGCGCGCCGCGCTGAGGCGCTGTCGGTGTCGGCATTGGCCGCCGGGGTCAGGGTGATGGCCGGGTTGGCGGCGGCCTGGTAAAGCGCCGTGGAGCCGGCGGTCTGGTTGAGGTCGCCAAGGTTCAGGCGATTGAGCAGCGGCGGGTCGATGGGGCCTTCGTGGGCATTGGTGAGGTGCACCACGCGCCCGGCCGCGACCGCCGCGGTGAGTGGGGCGGTCTCTTCATCGTCGGCCCAGAGGTTGTCCCAGTTACCGGGTTGGGCCATGAAGGTCCACCAGTTGGCCACCGCGCCGGGGTCCAGTGCTCGGCCGCGGTAGTCGAAGCACCACAGCTTGACGTTCAGCACGGTGCCGCTGCGGTTCTGCAGTACCACGGCGCTGGGCGTCTCCGGTTGGCGCAGCTCGTGCACGGGCTCTTTGGCATTGGCCAGGCCGGCGCTGCTGTCGAGGCCGAGAAAGGCCGCCTTGTCGGCGTCGCTGCTGAGATCGGTCGGCAGGTCAGCTTCACGCAGGTTCTCGATATCGGCCATGCTGCCGGCGCTGGCAGCAGGCACTTCCATGGCCAGCCAGCGCACCCTTGGGCGTGCCGGCTGGTTGGCCGGCGGCGCGGGGCTGCCATCGGGCGACGAGATGATCTGGCTGAGCGACCACAGCCGCAGTTCGGCTTCCGGCAACAGCGTCAGCAGCACCACCAGATTGCCCTCGGTGAAGGCTTGGCTGCCGTCTTCCTGGCGCAGACCGCGCAGGGCCGGCGGCCGTGGGTCGCTGGCAAACAGGTAGGAACGGGTGGCAACCGCCGGGGTGCGCCATTGCATATCGGTGCCCAGCGACAGTGATAGCGACAGGTTGGCATCGGGCAGTGGCAGCGTCGGCAGGGTGACGTTGGTGTCGCTGTGCCCGAACCAGGGGCCCAGGGCCGGGGAAGAAAGGCCGAGTGTATCGGGGGCGGGGACGAGATCGACCATGACAAGGCTCCTAGGTGACGACCGCCAGGCTGGGATCGCTGGTGCGACCCAAGGGGTCGATCAGTTCGATCCGGTATTCGGTACCCTCCGGCACCGGCGTGCTGTCGCTGGCTTCATCGTGGATGACGAAGGGCCCGCTGCCGCTGATAGTCTCATCGCGTAGCAGTTCCAGGGGGGCGCCGCTTGTCAGGCGTCGCGACAGCCGTAGCCGGTAACTGCCGACGCTGCCGCCGGAGAGCTCATCCGGATGGCTGAAGGTGATCTGCACCCGGCGGCGGTCGCTGCCGGAGGGTTGGCCCTGCACATCATCGATGCTGGGCGGCGCCGGTGGCTGTTCCGGCAGCAGTACCAGGCTGAACGGGTCCGAAGGCCGGCTCCACAGGCCCGGAACGGCCTGGCCGGCGGCTTCGGAGCCGGATTCCGGTGCGCCCTGAACCTCGGCGATCCAGCTATAGCGCACCCAGGGGCGCAGCTGGGCGTGGGCTGCGATCTGCACCGGCCCGTCGTCGCGGTAGGTCGCCTGCTGGCGGCCGCTGGCCTCGTCGACCTTGCCCATGGCCCCGGTGGCGACGATGGGCACACTGGCCAGCGTCTGAGTGCTGACCGAGCTGCGGCGCAATCGCCAGTTCAGCCCCTGGGTGGTGCCGGTCAGCAGCTTGATCTTCACCTCGGCCACCAGCGGGTTTTCGCCGGCCTCGGCGGCCACCGGTGTGACCTGCACGGTGGGCCGCGGCGGCGGGTCGGCATTGGGCACGCCGTAGACGATCATCGGCACGTCGCTGAGCACCGGCTTGGCGCCGCTTTCGGCCTCGGCCGTGACCTTGTAGAAGTTGAGAACCCGCAGGCTGCCGGAAACCGCATGACGAAAGCCCCGCTCGCCGGAGTTGAAGGCCACGTTGACCTCACGCAGGCGCTCGAACAGGAAGTCGGGGAACAGCGCCTCGTTGGTGCGAAAGATGGTGGCGCGGGCGGCGGCGTTGTCGGCGGCATCCAGGTCGTCGAGCAGGTCCTGGCGGTTGAGCTCGTCGAGGTGGCTGCGCAGCCGGTTTTCGTCGCTGTAGTAGACGCCGAAATGGTGCTGGCCCGGCTGCGGGCTCCAGCGGTATTCCACCCAGCACAGGCCGGTCACGTCCGGCCGAGCGGCGTATTGCAGTGCGTCGGGGACCGGCACGGGCGCGGGCGGGCGCGGATCGACCAGCCGCAGGGTGGTCGGCGTCGACGCCTCGGACTGGCGGCCCTGGGTATCGATCCAGCGCGCCGTCAGCCGCAGGGTGCGCTGCTCGGTGGCGGCGAGGATCGGACCGGTCCAGCGCAGGTCGAGCAGGAAGCGTTGCTCGTCGGCACCTTCGTCGTCCGGATGCACCTGCTTGTCGGCCTCGGCGGCGTCCAGCGGGGCCAGGCTGCCGTCGACCTCGTCGACGCGGAACACGCGCAGGGTCTGCAGCAGGTGGCTGCCCGGTGCCAGCGACTCGGCATCCGGCACCATGACCTTGACCAGCACACTGCCGCCCTGGGTGGCGGCGTCCTCGATGGCCGGCTGGCGGTAGTAGGCCTGGAACTCGGGCCGCGGTGGCAGCGGCCGCTCGCCTTTGCGGTGCTCGCGGCGCGCCCAGTTCGACCAGCGGCCAAAGCGGTCCTGCTCGGCGATGAAGTAGCGGATGGCCTCGGGGCCGGCCTGGCGATCGGCGACGAAGCCGCTGCCGGGCTCCGGGTCCGGGGGCTGGGTACCGTCATCGCTGTTCAGCGCCAGCACCAGCGGCAGGTGGAAGCCCTCGGCGTTAGCCTTGTTCAGTTGCCGGTAAACGGCACCGGGCGCAGAGGCCGGCGCTCGCTTGCCGGCGGCCAGCAGCCCACCGACGCGACTCTTGCGGATATCGACAATCACTTCGCGGCGGGCGGTCGGCGGCGTTTCCGGCAGCCAGTTGTCGCGCAGTGGCGGCGTCTCCTCCGGGGCCGGCAACTGCGGTGGGCTCAGCGGGTCCAGCGGGGCGCCGCGGTCGGCAATGGCGATGCTGGAGACGCCGAAGTAACGCTCGTGATCTTCCAGCTTGTCCAGCGCCTCGGCATTCACGCCTGACAGCGGGCTGCGCCGGGTGGCGTGGGTGAGGGGCAGGTCGTCGCCGAACTGTGAAGCCAGCGCCTTGAGCAACTGGTGGCGCGACCAGCGGCGGTGCTGTGGCGGCAATGCATTGATCATGCCCTCGACCAGAAAGTCTTCGGCGGGCCGCTCGTCCTGGCGTCGGCTGGGTAGTGGTTCGGCGAAGAAGCCAAACACCCGGTAGAAGACCACCCGCTCCTCGTTTTCCGGGTAAGTATCGTCGCGCCACTTGTAGCCGAGCCGGCTGGCGGTGCCGGGGTCGGCCAGCATCTGCATAACCCGGCCCAGACGGCTGATGGAACTGGCGCCGACTTTCTTGCCCTGTGCGTCCAAGAAGTCTTCGTCGACCAGCTGGTCGCGTTGCAACTGGCTCAGGTCGTTGATCAGTGGTTCCAGGTCGGCCACCGCCGTGGCACTCAGCGACTCCACCCGTTTGCGTTCGAAGTTGGCGTCGGCCAGCGGTGCCGCCGCCGGGGCCGGCGTATCATGGGTTTCCTGCAGCGGACGGCGCTTGGGAGCCTGCTCGGCAACGCGCTGATCGGCTAGCGCCAAGGCGTCGTGGATCGGCAGATAGCGCGCGCCGCCTTCATGGGGCAGGTTCATGATGGCGCAGGGTTCGTACTCGAGCCGCTGCTCGTCTTGCGCCTCGATCCAGCGCATGCCGCTTACCTGCCCCCAGCCGGTGATGCGAATCCGGGTAATGCCGGGGCCGGAAAAGGCATAGCGATAGGCGGAGCGGCGGCCGATCGTGGCCGGCCCGGCGGCGGAGTCGACGAAGGCCTCGCAGGTCAGTTTGCGGTTGCGCCTCAGCAGGTCGGGGTCGATCTCGGGAATCCGCCAGCGCTCGCGGTTGAAGAAGGGCAACGGGCGGCGTGTAAAGCGCTCGGTAAAGCGGTTATCGGGAAGTGTTGGCCGCGAGCCCCCCGGTCGTACCACGCCGGGACGTGGGCGTATCGGATTGAACGGGATCGGGTTGAACGGTATCGGCTCGGCATCGGTGACCGGCGGCGTTGGGTCGCCAGGCGCCTGCGGCTTGAGCTCAGCCATCGACTGCGCCTCGACCTGGGCCCAGAGGCAGGTATCGCCCGCCGCCAGGCTGATCACCGCGGTGACCGGGCTTTCCGGGGTGACGTTGAAGGGCGGCAGCAGCTCCTGCTGGTTGTCGCTGTCGATGTTGAGGTAGAAGCGGGCATCGTTGCGCGTGTTGAGCAGCTTGAGGTTGTCGACCGAGGCACGCGCCACCAGGAAGGGCGCCACCGGCAGGCCCAGCAACGGATGATGGTGCACCCGCAGGTGGTTGCCGGGCTGAGCATGTGGCTCGTCGCTGTCGACCGGCAGCGCATGGGCATTGAACAGGTACGGCGTTACGAAGTCGCTCATCAGAAGCCCTCCCGTTCCATGATGGCCGGCCGGTGACTCAGGCGTCGGCGACCGCGCAGCATGCCGTCGCTGGTGTCCATGTCGAGGCGCAGCGTGTGGCTGCCGGCCGCCAGCGTGAAGGGGCTGTCGGCCTGGAGGAATATCCGTGTGCGGCGCTCGTTGCTGCGATGCAACGACAGGCTGTGGCCATCCACCTCGGCGCGGCGCACGTCGCAACGGGTGACGAGCTCGGCTCGGTCGTCGTCCTGCAACACGCTGGTGGTGCGCATCAGCGGCTCGAGGCTGTCGACCAGCAGGCCCTCGATGCGCCACTGGGCACCGTCCTGGCGCCAGACCACATAACTTGCTGGCTTGTCGCTCGGCAGCGGCAGGGTATCGGCCTCCATTTCACGCAGCAGCTCGTCGAACAGGCTGTCGGAGACTTCTTCCGCGCCACCGGGCAGGGTCGCGCCGGCGGGCAGGATGATGTCGTCCGGCCGGTACGGCGCCGGGTCGCCCGGGTAATAGCCCAGGTGTTCCAGCAATTGCCGCGGGTTGGCGTAGCGCGAGGTGACAAACCGCGTGGCGCTGACGGTGGGCGCATCGTTTGCGTCGCCGCTGGCACCCTGGCGCGGCGCGACCAGGCTGAAGTCATACATGGCCTGTGGTTCGAGCGGGAACCGGGCGTGCAGCGAGGCGCCGCCGACGACGGGGGCGTCCGGCAGGCAAGGTGCTGCGGCGGCGGCCGCGTTGATGCGCTGATAGCCGGGCTCGAGCAGTTGCGGCGGGCTGTGGCTCCAGCCGAATACACCGGGCAACGCTGCCAGCCTGTCAGCCAGAGAAGCCGGGCCGAGTGGGGGCTGCGGATCGGTGCGACGCACTTCCAGCGTCAGCTCGCGGCCATACAGCTCGGCCAGCTGTTGCATGTGGCCGGCGTCGAAATGTACCCACAGAGCGTCGTCGAGGAAGTGGCAGGCGCGGCCATCCGCCGGCTCCACGGCACTCAGGTGACGGCTGATGTCGCGCACATCGAACAGGTGCTCGTTGAGGCCGTCCTGCGGGCTGTTGTCGGCCGGCTGCTCGTCGGCAATGGCGAAGTGGAAGCGCTGCGGCGCGGCGGCCGGCGTCCACTGGTCGCTCGGCGGCGTGGACGGTGGCTCGTTGGTGCCATCTTCATTGGCTTGCCAGGCCTGCCACGACCAGCGGGCTTCCAGCTCGTACTCTTCACCGGGATCGAGCACCAGGGCACGGCGCTGATCAGGCGGCTGGCCGGCCTGGTCCTCGGTGGTGTTGCGGCGGCGCTCGCGATTTTCGGCATCGTTTTGCCGGCGCTCAACCATGACCTGATCGGTGCCGCAGACGGCCAGCACGCTGACCTGCTTGCCCGGCGGCGCGTGGATCTGGAAGCCGTTCCAGGGGCCGGCAGCGTCGCTGGCTGGGCTGTATTCGATCACCTGGCAGCGCCGGCCCTTTTCACGCCGTTCATCGAGGACTCGGCCGGGCCACTGGGCATCCACGTCTTCGCCGACCATGCCGCGCACCAGTGTCTGCGTCGGTGCCGTGTCGCTACGCCCGCTGATGAAGGCGGCCAGTGACGCGGCCGCCGGGTCGTCGTGTGTGAGGGCGTCGATGGCCGTGGCATGGGTGGCATGGGTGAGTGGTGGTGTATCGGTGCTGACCCACTTAGGGAGCGAGCGGCAGCAGATGCGCAGCAGCACCGCTTCGCCGGCGCCGCCGGTCAGCTTCACGTGGCTGATGTGGCCCCTGTCGCCGGCGTTGAGCAGCACACGGTGCGCCTGACGCTGGTCGGGTGGCGTATGGCCGCCGGCGACGCTATTGCCGCCACTGTCGTACGCCTCGGCCTTCACCGGTCTGCTGTTGAACAGCATGATCCATAGTTCGACGGCACGGCAGCGGTTGGGCAGCTCGATGTGCAGGCCGGAGTCGGGGAAGTTGATCTCGGCGCTTCTGTCGCTGCCGGCCACCGGTGTTGGCCCGTTCTGGTCCACGGCATCGACCAGGCGCAGTTGTTCGTCAGCCTTCAGCGGTGTGAAGCGGATATTGGCGTGCTTGAACTCGGATAGCCCCTCGCGGCGCGGCTTGAGGCGCAGGAAGGACTCGCAGGCCTGGTCGTCGGGTTCATCGACCTCGGCCGTGGCCGTGAAGCAGAAGCCGAACAGCACGTCGCGCTGGCTGCCGCCGGTGATCTGCACGCGGGCAATGCCGCTGGACGCGTTGAGGTGTGCCGTGAGGGGCACATTGACCGGCCCGCTGACAGTCTCGCTGGCCACGCTGCGGCCATTGGCATCCAGCGCACTAACCTTGATATCGGCCTGGTTGAACGTCATCAGCCGCAGCTCGACCTGCAGGCTCGGCGACGCCAGACGCAACTCGATACCGGTCGCGGGGAAGGTGATATCGGTCTGCTGATCCCGGCCGGGGCGGAAGCGCTGGGCGTCGACGGAGTCGGTCAGGATAAACGGCTGGTCCGCATCGAGGGCGACCACCTCGATGCCGTCGATGCGGGTGCGGGTGCTCTTGCCGCTGGGGCGCAACTGGCCGAAGTCGATGCATTGCTTTTGCGTGCGGCCGGGTTGGCCGGGTGCATCACAGACCACCAGGGTGACGCGCGGCCTGGCCAGCTCACGGTCGAAGCGGGCTTCCCAGGGTAGCGGCAGGGCCAGTTGGCCGCCCTCGACGCTGCGCTGGGCCGAAGGCAGCCGGTAGCCGCGTTGCAGCGCGGTGCCGGCGACGCTGACCGGGAACGGCAGCGACTGCAGCCGGCCCGGGATCAGGTGGGCGGCGATGAGACTCAGCAGGGTTTGCAGGTCGCGGCGCCGGTAGACACTGCCGCCGCTGCGCAGCAGCGGCTCGGCCGTTAGATGGAAATGGCTCGGGTAGGGCGGCTCGGTCCGCTCTTCCTGGCGCAGTTGTACACGCTGCCAGCCGAGCCCGGTGGCGGCACGGCCGAACACACAGGCGCGCCGTGCTTCGGGCACCGGCTCACAGAGATTGCTGACTTCCTCGGCCGGGTCGCCGGCCAGGCCGTCGCCGGCGTCGTCCCCCGGCAGGTTCAGCACCCAGTTCCACGGATTCCAGTCGAGCAGCTTCAGGTTGGGGCCTTCGTGCTCGCTGGGTTCCGGGTTGTCGGCCCCGCTGACCGGTTGGCGGTAGGGGCTGCTCATCCACACCGAGTCGAGCTGAGCGCCTTCGCCGACCAGTTGGCCATCACGCTTGCGGCGCAGTTGCAGGCTGTCGAGCCGGTAGGCGTACTTGAGCCGGCTGCTGCCGAACCAGCGCGGCGGGGCCTGGGCATCGCCGGGGGCGAACTGAGCCGAACTCCCGAGACCATTGGCGATGAAGTGGCTGAAATGCAGCACCGGCGCGGTATCCGGCCAGACGGTATGGTTGTCGTCCGGCGAAGCACCCTGGTTGATGCCTTCCTCGTCGAGGTCGAACAGCGGTTCGGCGGCAATCGCCGTGCCGATCGGCGCCGCCGTGCCCATGATGCGATCGCGGCGGTCGGTCAGCGAGACCGAGGCGATCGGCGGCTCGGGTTCCGGCGGCGTCAACGCCTCCAGGTCATCGCCAATGCTGACGCCGACACAGCCCTTGATGGAGAAGAAGAACAGGTCGACCTCGCCGCAGAATTCGCCGTCCAGGCGCAGCAGGGCGCTCTGATCCGGCGGGTCGAGGTAGGTCAGGATCAGCTCGCCGCGGGCGGAGATCGACAGCACCACCAGATCCAGCTCACCGGCGACGAACACGCCGCCCTTGATCAGCAGCGGCTTGGTGCCGAAGCCGACCAGCACCTTGGCCGAGGCCGAGAGGCTGATGGGCCCGGCGCTCCAGTCGATGCCCCAGCCGGCGCCGAAGCCCACCGCGAAGCCATCGAAGGAGAAGCGCGGATCGCCGCCCAGTGATTCCAGGCCGCCCTGCTCGATCATCAGGTAGGCCCAGGCCTGCACGTCCAGCGTGCCGGGCAGCAGGGTCAGGGTGATGGGTTCGCCGTGTCGGCCGAATTCGGTCTGGCCATCGCAGCCCAGGCGCACGAAGGTGCCGTCGCCGTCATAGGGGAAGTAGGCCCCGAACGGTACCTTGACCTCGAGCACCTTAGGGATCTTGTACTGAGCCGACACGGCCACGGTGACGGCCTCGTCGTCGATGACGATCAGCCCGGTAATCGCGCCTTCCGACGAGCCCTGGTCACTGACCGTGGTGTTCGGCACCTCGATGACCTTGACGTCGACGCCGAGGATCACCTCGGGGTCGGGGAAGCCGACCACCACCATGCCCGAGGCCGAGAAGCAGAAGCTGACATCGGGCAGCGTGCCGACCACTACGCCCACACCCAGCGCGTACTGGCCCTTGAGTGCCCGGTACTTGTCTTCCGGGCGCTCGCCCCACCAATCCAGCTCGCGGCCGACCGGGTCGTCGGTTTCGGCGGGGATGTCGCGCTCGCCGTTCATCACGAACATGCCCTTCATGCCGTACAGGGCGGCGCCGGTCTGCAGCAACGGCAGCGGCGTGGAGAACTGCACGCCCACGGCCAGGCTGAGGAAGGTGTAGGGTTCGTCGTTGGGGTCGGTCTCCTGGGAGAGTGCCAGGGCGGCGCTGGCCTTGAGGTCCAGCGGGATGATGTCGGCATCGACCCCGGCGCGAATCACGCCGCCATCCTCGATGCGCAGCCGACCCACGCCGGTGAGCACGGCCGGTACGTCGGCCTTGAGCACGAAGCCGCGCAGCTCGAAAGTCGGCAGCGGGCTGCCGTCCTCGAAGGTGAGCCGGATGATGGCCTCGGAGATTTCCACCACGCCGATGTTCAGGGCCACGGCGATGCGCCCCTCGATCCACAGCGAGCCGCGGCCCATGGCCACCTCGACGATGCGCAGCAGGTTGCCGAGGACGCCGTCGATCTGCCACTTGCCGGGGTCCTCGATCTCCATGCGGCTGGTATCGAAGGCCAGGCCGATCTTGTCCCAGCCCTCCTGCGAGTTGTCGAACTCGAAGCCGACGCCCTTGTAGCGAATCTTCATCGGCCGGTCGGCGGCGGTCCTGATGCCGAGTGCGCCGCCATTGATGTGCAGCGTGCAGGTGTAGTCGCTGGTCAGCTTGACCTGGTAGTCCGCCGCCGCATCGCTGATGGCACGGGTCTGCGCCTCGGCCTCGACGGCGATCAGCGCGGTCTTCGAGCCGTTGCCAACCAGCGGGTCGCTGCCGCCCAGCGGCACATCGGCAAAGGCCGCCGCGGCGATCAGCGCGGCGACGCGGGCGCCGGCCTCGACCATCTCGGTCTCGGAATCGACGCCGGAAAGCAGCATCGGCCCGAAGGCCAGCGCCGCGGTCAGGTTCTTCTGCTCGGTGGATACCAGGCCGTCCGGGTCGCCGTCGGAGCGGATGCCGAGCGTGGTGCGCGTAAAGCCCGTGCGCACATCGTGGATCCACTGGGCGTGGATGGTCAGCGTCTCGCGACTGGCTTCGACGGCTTCACCATTGATGGCCGGCAGCGGCAGCTCGGTGGGCGACCAGACGAATTCGGCTTCGGCCAGCGTCGGCACCGCGTCTTCCCAGCGGGTGACCGTGGGGCTGTCCCAGACGAAGCGCAGCTTGACGCGGTAGTCGATGGCGGCGGCCCTGGGCGGTACCGCGGCCGGGTCGCGACCCGGTGCCGGCACCAGCGAGCGGCGCAGGGTGGCGCTGTCCCCCGGGTTATCGGGCGTTTGAATCTCATCGTTCTCCGGGGTGCCGCCAATCGCGTAGATATCGGCCCGACGGTAGGCCTGGCGTTTCGGCTCATAGGGATGCGCCGAATCCTGCTCCATCTCCCAGCCACGGCGCTCCAGCTGGTGGCGAATCAACCAGCCCAGCGCGAAGTTGGAGTCGCCGAAGGCTTCCGATTTCTCGGCCGGGGCGAGGTTGATGTCGGCGCTCTCTTCCAGGCTGTCGCCGTCACTGTTGGCCGCATCCCAGTCGCTGTGCTCACCGCGGCGCACGATCCGGCTGCTCTCTATCGCCGTCCGGCCGGCGGTGGGCGTGGTCAAAAACTCGTGGGCCTTGTCGGCGCGGTCGCGGGCCAGGGTGATATTGCCCTGGGCCGCGGCGGGGCCGGGTTCACCGAAATTCAGATCATCGGTACGGCCGACGATCAGGAAATCGGCGCCGGGATACTTGCTTGCCCAGACGAGCAGTTGCTGATGGATATTGGCGGCGCCCGACGCGCTATGGACGTCCTTGGGAGTGTGCTTGCCCCATTTCAGCGGGGTGTTCTTTTCGAACTCCATGAGGATCTGCACATGGCGGTCGTCGCGGGCATCCTCGGCTGGCGGCGGGCCGCTGCCATCGCCGATGACCACCCGCGCCAGGCCGTCGTTGGGTACACTGACGCCGGCCGGGGAGGCGTCGAGCATGGCGCTGACCAGCCGATCGGTGAAGTCGCCCCGGGCGTGGAAGTCCGAGAGATCGAAGGTTTTCTCGACTGCGACCAGGTCCAGCGGGGTGCTGACGTCGGCGGCGTCGAAGACACCGTTCTGGCAACCGATCAACAGCGGCGTACGTTCGGTCAGCTTGAGATGCAGGCGCGCCACACGGTGGCCATCCTCGCCATCGACCTTCTCGCGCAGACGCACGAAGAGGTGGCCGTCACGGTCCGGCGCCAGGCCGGTCAGATCGGGGCTGAAAGTGGCGCCCGTGGCACTGCTGCCATTGGCCTCGATGCTCCAGTCGAACTCGCTCGTGCTCGGGTCGGCGGTGTTGGAGACCGCTTCCAGGATCAGGGGCTCGATCTCCGCGATGGTGCCGTTGAGCTGGACGACATTGGTGAGGCGTTCGCCGACGCTGGTGATCACGGCAATGCTCGGCGGATCGCCGGCGGGGATGAAGCGGAAGGTGAAGGGCGGATGCTTGAAGCGTTTTTCCTGGCCGTCGATGGTCAATATCTCGACGGGCTGGACGGTCAGCACCTCATTCCGGCCGACGCTGCCGCTGGAGCTGTCACCTTCCTCGTCCTCGCGGTCGGGCCAGGTCCAGATGGCGGTCCATTCCGGGAGGTCGTCGTCAGGCAAGCTGCCACCGTCCGGCGGCGCCGGGGCGTTGAGGCCGGCGTGAAAGCTGACGCGCTCATCCGGGCTGCCTTCGAAGATCACCCGCGGGAAGCGGTCGCTCATGTCGACCGGGCGGTTCTCGCCGTCGGGTTGCTGCTCGAACTGGAAGGTGGCCGGGTCCAGGGCCGTGCGCCCGAACTGCAACTCGAACTCGCCCTGGATGCCGGCCGGGCGACCGATCAGCAGGTCTTTGACGCCGCCGGACAGATCGCCGATCACCGGTGTGTTGCGCGGCGCGTAGACGGTGGCCTCGCGAATGGCCAGGCCCATCCAGGCCGGTCCCTGATTGCGCTCCAGCACTTCCGTGGGCGAGTAGCTGGAAGAGAAATCGAAGGTCAGCTTGCCGACCGACAGGCCAATTTCCGACGAACCGAGGAAGAAGTGGGGCGGGGTGAAGTTCACCGACACCACCGCGCCGGACTGCAGCGTCGGGTCGAACGGATCGGGCTGGTCGATGAACAGGAAGTCGACATCGGAACTGCCGGCGTTCTTCTGGAGCCGCAACACCGCCGAGCCGGTGATGCGCACCGTGTCGTTGTTCGGGTCGCGCAGCAGGTGCCGTGGCGTGGTGCCGGTTTCCTCGACGAACAGGGCCGGCTGCAGGCCATCGACGCTGAGGCTGAAATCGGCCAGGAAGAGATCAAGCTGCCAGGCATCGGGCGCCGGTTCCAGATTGTCGGCAATGCTCTGGCGCTCAAGCGAGAGCTGGAACGGCATGCCGGTGTGAATCAGCGGTAACGACAGAATGCCGATGCCGACATCGAAGCCCTCGGAATCGGCATCCAGCGACGCATCCAGCGCCTGAATGCGCCCCTGATGAATGATGGCACCCGGCGAGCTCCGGCTGCTGTGGCCGATGACCGCGAAGCGCCCCACGAAATCCCGCACCGCCTGAGGCAGTACAGACTCGACCTGATCCACCGCGGAGAACAGCTCCAGCAGGGGAATACCAGCATGGCGCGGCATCGGCTTGCCTCTTGTTCTATCGTGAAGCGGACAGCCTAAAAGTGAATAAATTTGAAGATAGGTAGCGCCAGCCGATACGGCAAGAAAAGCCTGACAAACAATGTCGATTTAACCCCCGAAGGCAAGGGGCAAAGCAGCCATTGACAAGACTTTAACGATGAAAAGCCAACAAGAAAATCAGCAGGATGAGTATGTAAACACTGTTCTTTTTGGTGGTGATTCGTCGCATTCAGAAAGGTGATTTTCCGTCAATAAACAAACACTGTTTTGTTGGCTGAGCCTTGCATCCCGACACTCCGCGCTGCTCGTCCAGCGCCTCACCTCACCGCCGCGCCGGATACCGGCGCAACCTGAAAGCCCCCGCCGCCCAGCATCTCGACGGGCTGGCTGCCGCCTTGGGCTCAAGTTTGCGACGGACGCGAAACCCTCGCCAATTGAAGGGATTAGGCAGATTAGACGAATGGCTGAGCCCGGCTTGTCTCCAAATAGTGACAGGTTGAGTAAATCGACTTAAGCTGACCCGAGACGCCAACCAGCAAGGGAACTGCCATGGCCGCCACCTTCACCTCCACCTCCGGGGCCAGCCGAATCTCCCACACTGGCAGCGACGGCTACAGGCAGTCTTTACATACTGGCTGTGCCCGGAATGGTGGACTCCCTTCAGGTGACCTGGACGTTATCCCACTCAAGGCACGTGCTCTATACCGACAAGGAAGGGAAAGAGTGGAACGAAGGTCAAATCATCATGCAGGACACTGACCTGTGTGGTGGGCCACCTGTGCTATCTAGGCGTGCGTTTATTGGTCTTATATTGCGGGATTATAAAAAAGCAAATTAAAACCAGGGGGTTGGTGGCATAACGTAAGAAAATTAAACGCCCACGCTTTTTCAAGTGGCAAACTATAACGGTATCTAATACCTATTCAGCAGAAAAGGAAATGTTAATTGAAACGCATGCTAATGGTTTTACTGGTTTCGGTGCTGAGTGGCTGTACGTCTGTTCAGTACAATGGATCTCCTTCGGCCATCAAAGATGTTAATTATCCTCCTGTAGGTACAGAGGTAACAGCCTATGTGGGGGATAATATGGTCGAGAAAGGCGTGATTTACGAGGAGAAAGTTCTTTACATTAAACAGCGTGTAGACGGTGCGTTATATGATATTCCAAGCAAAATTTATCCTCAAGTAGGGTTTGATGATAAACAAGACTTTTTCTCAGCCACAGGCGTTATTAGAGGAGCTATATCTGACCCGATTGAGGCGCTGGCGGTTGGTAAGGAACAAGGGAGTCAGGTCTGTGTCATCACTACACTGGGCGGCAGTGCTTGTTACGATGCCGATTATGAGCGCCGTGGTCGGGTTTCTGAAACCAAGAATAGCTTTCAGCAAACTTTAATCTACAGTGGCCGCGTAGGAAATAAGATCAATATCGGCTATCGGGAGTTTAGTAATAATACCGCAAGGCCTGCGTTTAACAATGAAGTCGAATATGACCTGAGTGAATCGAAGCGCATTGGTTACAAGGGGGCTCAAATTAAGGTGTTGGAGGCAGATAACAGCAGTATCACCTACAAGGTTCTTAAAAATTTCCCAGATTAACAAGGCAGCGGTTCGTGGTTGATGGCCGCAGGACGCTCTTCCCTGTGGTTTCTGCGTCGCCATTCCCAGCCTGCAGTGATGCTTAGGCGTTAACCATTTAGCGAGCCAATCGAATATGCAAAGACCTAGATCAAGAAGGCTTCATAGAAAACCTCAAGCACTGGAATGGATCAATGCGGATTCAGATCGATCCGCTTTGTTGGTTGAGGCGATTCGCACTCTCGAAGCTGGCTATGGAGGTGAGTTTTCCGGATTTGTCGATTTTGCACCCGCTGAATACCGATTTAACGGTGAGCAATCCGGAGGTTATGTGATTTTAAGTGCCCGCAATACAGGTTCAGTGCGTGCCCATGTACAGTTAATACCTGGTGACTGGAAGGACTTTGAGCTAAAGGTTTCTGCGGATATTAGTGATCTCGTCCTGCTTATTTCCGAAAATCATTTGACAAATTTTGATTTCGAAAATGCAAAGAGTCAGGAGGAGTTTGGAGAAGCCGTTGAGGCCGCGGTTAATGATACCTCGAGTGAACGTAAAGAAAGATTGAAAAATGCCAACCCTGAGCCTAAAAAGGAGTGGCGGAAAGTTGCGGTATACGTCAGGAATCCTGACGTTGTAGCTGAGGTTCTGCATCGCGCCAAAGGAGACTGTGAAAAATGCGGAGAACGGGCACCTTTTGTGAAGAGGTCGGACGGTAAACCATATCTCGAAGTACATCATAAAATTCAGCTATCTGATGGAGGTGATGACACAGTTGAAAACGCGGTTGCACTTTGCCCAAATTGCCATAGGAAAGAGCATTTTGGGTAACAATACGCTTTTATCGGTTAGCGAGTAAGTGAAACGCTGCTCGCTGAGGGGAGGGCAATGAGCTCATCAACCAGAGAAAAAAGCCATAGGGGAAATTCTAGCCAATTTTTCGTAGCTGGCGAGTTGTGTCGTCGAGGATATGCTGCGGTAGTAACACTCGGAAATACACCTAACACAGACGTTCTCTGCAGCAATAGTGGCGGCACAAAGTTCGCTCATATTCAAGTCAAGACCTTTGTGCCCGGGAACAAGACTTGCAGTGTTGGCAAAAAAGCAGAACGAATGTATGGTTCTCTGTTTTTCTGGGTCATTGCGGGAATTCCAGAACCCGGGTCGGATTATACATTCAGGTACTACATAGTTCCGTGCAATGAAATGGCGCATAACGTAGCCGATCGCCACCAGGAATGGCTTTCGACTCCAGGTAAGAAAGGACAACAAAGAAAAGATAGCTCAGTGAGGGCCGTCGCTGTTGAAGAAGGAGCAGCCCCCTATTTCTGGAATGTTGCCCGATACGAGGGGCGTTGGGACCTCATCGACGATGCTCTTCGCGACTAACAAAATTTGTCAGCACTGGATTCAAGCAATAAGTGCAGCAGGCCAATTTTCCTGTGATAAAAACACTGATTTGTGGGCCGCGCTCTATATCCCTGCCAGTAGCGCTGCTCGCCCAGCGCCTGACCTCACCGCCGCGCCGGATACCGGCGCAACCCGAAAACCTCTGCCGCCCAGCATGCCACCATTTTGGGCGAAGCCCTAGCGCCAAAGCTCAAGTTTGCGAGGGACGCGAAATCCTCGCCAATTGAAAGGCTTAGGCAGATTAGACGAATTGCTGAGCCCGACTTGTCTCCAAACAGTGACAGTATGACCAAATCGACTTAAGCTGACCCGAGACGCCAACCAGCAAGGGAACTGCCATGGTCGCTATCATCACCCCCGCGCTAGCCAAGTCCCCCCTCAACGGCAGCGACGGCTACCGGCAGCCTTCCCCACAGACACTGCCCGGAACGGTTAGTTCCTCACCGATGGCATGGCCGCTATCCCATGTAAGGCTCGCGCTCGATGTCGACAAGGTAGGGGCAGAGGGTGTGACGAAGTCAGGGATAGGGTCGGCATGGTAAGCTCGATGGAATGGCTCAACCGTGATATTTAGTACAAATTTTTATTGGGACTATATCGCGGGACTGTCACCTAATTTTATGAAAATCAGAGAGTTGGTGTTGTGATGTAAGAAGATTGAACGTGCATGCTCGTTCAAGTGGTAAAGCGAGAATGCTATCTAAGGAAACACTGCTTAAATGCCTACGCATGAAAACCGCTTCGTTACCCGGTGCTTCACTATGCTCGGCGATTTATTCAGCGCTTCCCTGATAACTTTTATGAGTACTGATATCCGACCGTATAGGAGCGCAGTGTGCTGAAAGGGATTGAGCGAATTCGGAACTTTGGGGTGTTTGACGACTACTCGCGTCCGCCAGATGTTGAGGATTTCTCGGAACTGAACCTTGTTTATGGATGGAATTACGCTGGAAAAACTACTCTGTCTCGGATTCTTCGTTCAATTGAGACACAAGCTGTGCATCCTGATTACAGTGCCGCACGCTTCGAAATCTCGACAGATCAAAGCACAACGATTACAGAAACGTCAGTTTCGACTACGTCCGAGAAAGTTAGAGTCTTTAATTCGGATTTTGTCAAAGATAATCTTAGTTGGGATGGCCGAGCTTTTGAGCCAATACTTCTCCTCGGCCAGCAATCGATAGAAGCTCAAAAAGAGATTGCAAAGAATGAGTCTCTGCTGCAACGAATGCGAGAGGGATACCGCCTAAAGAGTGCGGCTATTAAACGACAGAATGACGATATATGACAGAAAAAAACCGATCGTGCAAAAGCCATAAGGCAGGCACTGCAGCTCGTTGAGACATTTACAGCTACTCATCTTAACCAAGCAGTCGAGAAGGTCTCGGATAATCCGGAAGCGTATCGCTTAACGGAGGAAGAACAGCGAAAGCTACAGCAAGACGCAACGGCTGACGAAAAGGGTAAGCTGCCTAAACTGCAGAAACTGACGCTGCGTTTGGAGTCTAGAAACCCGGTTGAGGGGCTCTCCGAGCTTCTGAAACGCACGCCCGCTATGTCGAACACCATTCGGTACCTCACCGAAAACACGGCGGTGGCTAACTGGATTAGAACAGGTTTGCCACTGCACGAAAACACAAATACATGCGAATTTTGTGGAAGCCAGATTGATCCAGAGAGGATTGAGTCTCTTAGGTCGCATTTTTCAAAAGATGTAAGCCTCTTAGAAGATGAGCTTATACGAAAGAAGGCTGGTCTGCAAAATTCGCAACTGGTGGTTGCCGACCTCCATAAGAATGATTTTTATGTCCAGTTCCGAGATGGCGTGGACAGAGCACAGTCGGATTTAAAGCAAGCGGTAACCTCGTACAATGCGGCTATAGAGACTTTGATTGCTGCGATCGATGAGAAGATTGCGGCCGTTTTTAAGGAGGTTGAATGCCCACCTTTTGGCGATAGCTTGGGCGAGCGCGTCACCAAAGCCGTCGAGCAAGTCAATAGCATGATTGCAGAGAGTAACCAGGTGACAGATTCTTTCGGCCAAGAAAAGGGCAAGGCAGTATCTGCCTTGAAACTGCACTTTGCCGCGGAGTTTTATATAGATGAGAAACTTGCGCGCCGTCAGGCGCTGATCGAGATTCTCACTCGGCATAAGTCGTGGTATGGCAATGTTGGAAAACAGCTAGCGGATAGAAATTCGGAACTCGAAGCACAGATTAGCCACGCCCAGAAAGGGCGCGAGGAGTTAAATACATTCATAGAGAAGTTCTTAATTGGATCAAATGTATCGGTTGCTGTCACAAGTGTAGAAGGCGCAGAGCGTTTTCAGTTGCTTCGAGACTCCAGCCCGGCCAAGAATCTTAGCGAGGGTGAGCGAACCGCAATCGCTTACGCATTCTTCCTTATCAAATTGAAGGAAGGCGCGGATCTAAGTGATTTGATTGTGTATATCGATGACCCTGTATCGAGCTTGGATAGCAATCACATCTTCCAGATTAACGCAATAACAAAATCATTCTTCTTTTGGCATGATTCTGCTGACAACAAGACAAAGCTAACGGTTCGGCAGCTTTTTATATCGACTCACAACTTTGAGTTCTTTAGGCTTGCCAAAGAGCTTCCGGTGAAGAATAAGTCACGCAGGAAGTTTTACTTTATAAAACGGGTGGGGGCCAAAAGGTCTTCTCTCATGGCAATGCCTTCATCGATAATACGGTATAACTCTGAGTACCAGTACTTATGGCATGTCATACACGACTTCTACACCAGTGATGATAAGTCTAACTTGGAGCAGCTTCTGTCGCTGCCGAACGCACTACGCAGATTCGTCGAGCTATATACCTACGCGAAGTACCCATCCGATGAATCAGTGGACCGTCGCGCTGATATCATATTTGGTGCTGAGACCTCAAAGAGGGTGCTGAAGCTCCTGCATCACTTTAGCCATTCGAATAATTTGCTTGGAATTAGCCAGAATGATGACTTGCTCTGCGATATTGAGAATGTAGTGGATGAATTGGTAGGTCTTATTCAAGCGGATCAGCAGCATTACGATGCGCTGATGAGCGCGGTTCCGTGAGGGTGCATTACAATTTGGTCGAGGCGGCGCCGGCATACACGTGGTTGCCCAAAATGAGGCGCCTCCGCGGCGCGCCTCACCACACCGTTATCTGAGCTTTTAGTGTCTCGTCTTTTTATAAAATGGGGTAGATATGGAAATTGAAAAGTACGGAATAATCCTGAATGTGGAAAAATACGATGAGTGCGTGTCGTTTTATAAGGACTTGTTTGGACTGCCTGTTTTGCATACCAAAGTGGATGGCGATTTTAGGCTGACCAGTTTAGGGATTGGTGATGCATATTTGCTTATCGAAACAGGTGGCGTTGCCAGTAACTCGGAAAAGCCGGTATCTCAAAACTCTACTAAATTACGATTTAATGTTAGTGACTTGCCTGCTGCCTTGGGAAAGGTTCGGGAGTATTTTAGCGATGCTTGCATTGAGGAATACGCTTGGGGATCAACAATCAATATCCGAGATCCAGATGGAAACAGGGTGGGAATTAGGGATATATCCTCCACCAATAGCTAACAATGGTCCAGCCTGGCGTCTCCATCACCTACGAGCGCTATGTTACTTGGCGTTATAGAGGACTCCATCCCTGCAGTCTCAACCCCCCAACCCACTCACTCGCATCACTCGGCGCTGCGCGGCGTCGAGTAGCTGCCCTCGGCCGGTCTCTGCCAGCGTCAGCCAGTGGCGGGCGCGGGTGATGCCGGTGTAGACCAGTTCTCGGGTGAGGATGGGGTTGGGGGCGTCGGGCAGTACCAGGGCGGCGTGGGTGAATTCCGAGCCCTGGGATTTGTGCACGGTCATGGCGAAGACGGTTTCCACGGCTTGCAGGCGTGAGGGCAGTACCCACTTGATGCGCTCGCTGCCGTCGCCGGCGGGGAAGGCGACGCGCAGCAGGTGACCGCTGTGCCCACCCGGGCTGGCGTCGGGGCGTGGCATGGCGAGGGTGATGCCGATGTCGCCGTTCATCAGGCCGAGGCCGTAGTTGTTTTTGGTTACCAGTACCGGGCGGCCGGGGTACCAGAGTTGGCGGCCGTCCTGGCTGTCGATTAGCTTCTCGCGCTCCAGTGCCTGGCGCACGCGCTCGTTCAGGCCTTCCACGCCCCAGGGGCCGCGGCGCAGGGCGCACAGTAGCTGGAACTGGCCGTGGGCGTTGAGCACGCGGCGTGCCCAGTCGTCGAAGGCGGCCTGGGGGCCGTCATCGGCGGGGCGCTCCTGCGCCATGACGGTCAGGAAATGCGCATAGCCCACGGGTGGGGCAGGTTCTGAGGCGTATTCCTGGCTTGTCTCGCTGTGGTCCTTCTGCGGGAAGCCTTGCGGGTAGCCGGTAACGGCCAGGCGCGGCAGCCACTGGGTATCATCGCTTTTCAGCTTGAGGTGCGAGAGGTCGGCATAGCCGTGGTCCAGCACGCGGCGGATGGCGGTGCGTTTCTCGCGGGCCTCACTCTCGGCGAGCGGCGCGTTGATGGCGGCGGCCAGCTGGCCGATGCCGCTCTCGGCGGTGAAGCGATGGCTGACGCGCAGCATGGCGATGCTCTGGTCGAGCGGCTGGCCATGCGCATCGAGCACCTCGTCGGGCAGGCGCTGCCCGGTGGCCTCATGCAGCCAGTCGGCGGTGGCCGAGGTGTAGTGGCCGCCTTCGGCGCGGGCGCACAGGTCGCCGAGGATCGAGCCGGCTTCCACCGAGGCGAGCTGGTCCTTGTCGCCGAGCAGAATCAGCCGCGCATGCGGCGGCAGGGCTTCGAGCAGGGCGGCCATCATCACCACATCGACCATCGAGGCTTCATCGACCACCAGCACGTCCAGCGGCAGCGGGTTGTGGCGGTCGTGGCGGAAGCGCCGGGTGTCGGGACGCGAGCCGAGCAGGCGGTGGAGTGTCGCCACTTCCTTGGGCACGCTGGCTTCGAGATGCGCTACGCCGCTCGACGATGCGGTGTTGGTGTCCTCCTCAAACTGCTCATTTACTACCTGTAAACTCCGCGTTTTCGTCGAACCCCGCCTTGCCTCGTCTTCGCTTGTGACGCGCATGGTTTGGAGAGAGCCGGTGTCTTGTGCCAGTTGCTCGAAGGGCAGGCGGCCGACCTGACCGGCAATGGATTCATTGAGCCGGGCGGCGGCCTTGCCGGTGGGTGCGGCGAGGCGGATGCGCAGGGCCTGTTCGCCGCGGCCCAGGGTGAGGCCTTGCAGCAGGGCCAGCAGGCGCACCACGGTGGTGGTCTTGCCGGTGCCGGGGCCGCCGGTGATCACCGCAAACGGCGAGCGGGTCGCCAGGGCGCAGGCGGTCTTCTGCCAGTCGTGTTGGTCCTGCGGCGCGAAGAGCGTATCCAGCAGCGGGCGCAGGCGTGCGGCTTCCGGGGGCTCGGTCGCTGAGTTATCAACCGCCAGACGCATGGCGATGCGGCTGTGGATATCCTGCTCGTGTTGCCAGTAACGCCGCAGGTAGAGGCGCGGGCGTTCGGCCGTGCCGTCGAGCACCAGTGGCGTGGCGCCGGGGCCGTCGCCGACCAGTTCGGGCTGGTGCAACGCGGCGCACCAGTCGGCGATCTCGAGCCCGGCCATCACCTGGCTGGGCAGCGGCGGTGGCTCCTCCAGGCTGTCGCCCTCGGGGGGCAGCGAGAGCGCCAGGTCCGGCGTTTCCAGGGTCAGGGCGAGATCCAGGCAGACGTGGCCGCGGCCCAGCTGGTGGCTGGCCAGGGCGGCGGCCAGCAGCAGCAGAGGCGAGGCGTCGGCGACCTCACGATACAAGAAGTCGGCGAAGGCGCGGTCCAGCGAGCGCAGCCAGCCGCGGGCCACCCAGCGTTCCAGCAGGGCGAACAGCGCCGCGGGCTCGGCCAGCGCGTTTTCGGGCGCTTGGTCAAGCGTGCCCTGTGGCGCGGCGTCGAGCGGCGGTTGGGAATGCGTTGGGCTCATGCGGCGGCCTCCTCGGCGGCACGGAACAGGGCATCGAGCCCTTCGATCAACTCGCGGGGCGGGCACTCGGCATGCACGCCGCGCGAGGGCGAGCGACTGCCGCGCAGGAAGACGTAGAGCGCTCCGCCCAGGTGGCGCTCGATGTCATAGCCCGGCTGGCGGGCCTTGAGCAGCCGGTGCAGGGCCAGCAGGTAGAGGCAGTACTGCACGTCGTAGCGCTTGGCGAGCACCGCCTCGGTCATGGCCTCGGGGGCGTAGGCGGCGTCATCCGCGCCCAGGTGGTTGGACTTCCAGTCGAGCACGTAATAGCGCCCCTGATGCTCGGCCACCAGGTCGATGAAGCCCTTGAGCATGCCGTTGAGCCGGTCCGGGTCGAGGGCCGGTCGGGCGCGGCCGCCCAGGGTGTGACGGCTGACCAGGGTATCCAGCTGGCGGGTGTCGACCTGATGGACCGCCAGCCAGAACTCCATTTCCACGCGGTAGCGGCTGAGCCGGTCGAGGCGCAGCGGCGTGGTGCCGCCGGCATCCGCGTCACCGCCCGGCAGGGGCAGTTCGGCGCTGAGCAGCTCGGGCAGCCATGCTCTGAGCGCGGGAATCTGGTGCTCCCAGCCGCGGCGCTTGGCGCGGCGGGCGATGGTCTCGTCGCGCAGGTCGGCGTCCTCGGCCACTCGGGCGAAGCCCTGTTCGCCGGCCCACTCCAGCAGGCCGTGGAGGAAGGTACCCGCCGAGGGCCCGCGGGGGAAGGCATGCAGGGCGCCTTCACCGGCCGGCCCGCCGTGGAGGGGCAGGCTGCCGCTGTCGCGGGGTTCGTCATGCACTTCCCGGGCGCTTTCCTCGCCGGGCGTGGTGGGCTCGCTGGGCAGGCTCGGTTCATCGGCGGTGTCGCTGGCCTGGCGCTGCGAGTAGCCGAGCGCCGAGTAGCTGGCGATCCACCAGTGTTCGCGAATCCTGCGGCTCGGGCTACGGGCCGGGGCCAGTGGGGTGGTGTCCTCGCGGCTCGGCACCGGGGTGGCGTCACGCGCCGGGGCCTCGCAGACGCTGATCATGCGCGCGCCGTCGTCGGTCGAGCCGTCCGGGTGATGGGTGTCGTCCAGGGGCTCGAGGGCCGGGCGCAGGCTCTGGCCGTCCAGGGGCGCGTCGCCGCCGATCAGCCGGCCGATGGCCGAGTGCTCCAGTTGCTCCAGCGGCGCCAGGCCTAGCCAGGTGGCGTGGCGGGCGCGGGTCAGGGCGACATAGAGCTTGCGCATGTCCTCGCTGAGGCGTTCGTGGTCGGCGCGTTCGCGAATCGCCTCGTCGGCTTCCAGGGAGAGGCGCAGTCGGCCCTCGTCGTCGTGCCAGCGCAGAGGCAGGTCGTCCTTTTTGGTCTGGCGGGCGGCGGCGATGAACGGCAGGAAGACCAGCGGGTACTCGAGGCCCTTGGACTTGTGAATGGTCACCACCTGCACGAGGTCGGCGTCGCTCTCCAGGCGCAGCTTGTGGGCTTCGCTCTGCTCCTGGGGGCGGCCGATGGCTTCGCGCAGGTGGCGCAGCAGGGCGTGCTCGCCGTCGAGTTCGGTGCTGGCCTGTTGCAGCAGCTCGCCGAGGTGCAATAGGTCGGTGAGCCGACGTTCACCCTCCGGCACCGTGAGCAGCCGGCCGGGTACGGCGAAGTCGGCCAGCATCTGGTGGAGCATGGGCAGTACGCCGCGCTGCCACCATTGGCGGTGGTAGTCGCGGAACTGCATGACGCGGGCTTCCCAGGCCAGTTCGTCCTGCTGGTCGCCGCCGTTGAGGGCGTCGAGTTCGGCCAGCGTGAGCCCCAGGCTGGGGCTGGCCAAGGCGGCGCGCAGGGCGCGGGCGTTGTCGGGTTCGGCGCAGGCGGCCAGCCACAGCTCGAGCTCGGCGGCGGCCTCGGTCTCGTAGACGCCTTCCTTGTCGGAGAGGTAGACACTGCGCACGCCGCGTTGCAGCAGGGCGCGGCGGATGGCGCGGGCCTCGCTGCCGCTGTTGACCAGCACGGCGAGGTCCGAGGGCGCCAGGGGGCGGAAGCTGTCGTCCTCGCGGTGGGCGAAGCCGGTCTGCCCGGCCTGGCCTTCGTTCAACAGCCTGGCCATCTCGCTGGCGCAGCGCTCGGCCAGCTCGTTGATGTAGGCGCCCTTGCCGATGCCGGCCTCGGCTTCCAGGTGCCACAGGCTGAGCGCCGGCTGGGGTGTGCCCTGGCGGACCAGTGCATCCTTGCGGCCCTTGGCGGCGACGGACTGAAACGGAACCGGATCCTCCTCGCCCTGGCGAAACAAAAAGGCGCCGCTTGCGAGGTTGGCTTCGGCGTGGGCGAAGACGCGATTGACGGCGCCGACCATGGCGGCGGCGGAGCGGAAGTTGGTGCCCAGGGTGACATGGCGGCCCTGGGTGTCGCGGCGGGCCTTGAGGTAGGTGTGAATATCCGCGCCGCGAAAGGCGTAGATGGCCTGCTTGGGGTCGCCGATCAGCAGCACGGCGCAGTCCTGGTGGTTGTCGGCGAGCTGGTAGACGTGGTCGAAGAGCCGGTACTGCACCGGGTCGGTGTCCTGGAATTCGTCGACCAGGGCCACCGGGAACTGCTGGCGGATGCGGGTGGCCAGGGTCTCGCCGGCTTCGCCCTGGAAGGCGGCGTCCAGATGGTGCAGCAGGTCGTCGGGGCCGAGCTCGGCGCGGCGGCGCTGGACCATGTTGCGCCGCTTGGCCATCCAGTGCACGGCATGGCTGAGCAGGTCGGCGAAGGGCTCGGGCAGGCTGTCGAGGCGTGCCTTGAGGGGCTCGGTGGCTTCCAGCGCGGGGTGCGCGATGGGCGAGCCGTCCTTCCAGATTTCGGCCATGCCTTCCGGGGTGAGGCGCTGCCAGGCGGCGTCGGTGAGGCCGGGGTGGATGGCCTCGGGGTCGTGGGCCCAGCTGCGCAGCTTGTCGAACCAGTTGGTGCGGTTCTTGACGTTGAGCTTCTTGCCGTCGAAGGCCTTGCGGCTGGCGGCTTCCTCGATCTGCTGTTGCAGGTCGTCGATCCATTCGCGCCAGGGGGCCTTGAGTTCTTCGAGGATGCGTTCACGTTCCTGGCGGGCGTTGGCCAGGGTGGTGGCGGGCTCCGGGGCCTCGGGCAGGGCGTCGGCGTGCACGCGTAGCTGGTCCACGGCCTGATTCAGGGCGTCCGGGGATTTCCAGTGGCGGGTGATGACGCCGAGTTCCTCGGGTTCCAGGGCGTAGTAGAAGCTGCGCCAGTAGTCGCGGGCGATCTCGAGGTTCATGGCCGATTGGTCGAGTTCCATGGCCAGGGCGAACAGGCTGCCGCTGTCGAAGGCGTGTTCGCGCAGCATGCGGTGGCACCAGGCGTGGATGGTGGAGACGGCGGCCTCGTCCATCCATTCGGCGGCCAGGCGCAGGCGGCGGGCGTAGGCCGGCCAGCTTTCTCTGGGGTAGCTATCGCGGAGGGCGAGTAGCGGGTCGGCGGCTTGGTTCCGGGGCGGGGCTTGTTCTGTGGGCGGCGCTTTGTCGGCGCCAGGTCCAAGCGGAGACGCGGTAAATCCTTCCGTGGACGCTACATTCAACATCCCTGTTGAATGATCTCCGCTTGTCCCTGTCCCCGACGCGCCTGATTCAGCCGCTTCGTCTAAACTGCCTGGCGCCGCCGTACCGGCAAAAAGGTCGGTGGTTGTGTTCCGGGACGGGGCTTCTTCTGGAGCAGGCCTTTCCGGAGGCGCTGTAAACCCATCCCTGGGCGCTACCGATGCCATACCTGGCATCGGACCTCCTTCAAGGCCTGCTCCAGACGCCCCTTCGGCGGGTCCGCTGGCTGTTCCCGGTGCGCCTGCTCCTGATCCGCTGTCAGCGTCGCCGCCTGTCGCCGCTGTGCTGGTGTCGGGTTGGAAGGCGTCGGCGGCTTCCACCAGCCGGGCGCGGATGCGTTCGCGCAGTTCCTGGGTGGCGGCGTTGGTGAAGGTCACCACGAGGATTTCCGGGGGCGTGAGGGGCCGCGGGAAGGCGTCGCTGTCGTGTTCGTCGCGTGGGCCGAGCACCAGGCGCAGGTAGAGCAGGGCGATGGTGAAGGTCTTGCCGGTGCCGGCGCTGGCTTCGATCAGCCGGCTGCCGGGCAGCGGCAGGTGGATCGGGTCCAGGGTGGGGGCCTGTTCGCTCATGGCGGTTTCCCCTGCGCTCAAGGCGGCTTCTCCTTCGCTCATGGCTGTTTCCCCTGCGCTGTGGTCTTGTTGCCCTTTGAGCTTGCCTTGTCGCGCTTGACCGCGTGGTGCAGCGGCGCGTAGAGGGCGTCGGCCAGTTCGCCGAAGTGGCGCTCGGCGGTGCGCTGGCGGGCGAGTTCATCGAAGCTTCGCCACTGGCGGGCCAGGTAGGCGTCGCGCTGGAGCTCGCCGGGGTTGTAGTCGTCGCCTTCGAAGACCTTGGCGGCGGCCTGGTAGGCCTTGAGGTCGTTGTCCTCCTGGCGCTCCGGGCTGCCCAGGCAGCGATCCAGTTGGGCGATGTCGCCGCCTTCCTTGATCCAGGTGAAGGCGGCGTCGCGGGCCAGCGGCAGGGGGGCGGTCATGCCGGCCTGCCAGGCCGAGGCGATGGCGGTCAGGCGGGCGCGGGCCAGTTCCGGGTCGAGCGGGTGGAGGGTGCCGCCGCCGGCGCGCGAGCGCAGCTCGGTGGTGACCGGGCCGACGGCGATCTGGGCGGCCAGGTGCTCGACCCAGGGCGTCAGCCAGTGTTTCCAGTGGTACTTGCCCTTGTTGACCAGACTGCTGGTGATCAGCTTGAGGCGGCATACGTCGCCCTGGTCGTTCTCGCGCAGTTCGTCGAGCCAGTCTTCCACGGCGAGGGGGCCGCCCGCGGCCTCGAGCTCCAGCGAGACGGGCGCCGGCAGGGCGCGGGGGTGGGGCCAGGCGGCGAGCAGTTCGGCGTATTCGCTGAACAGCTCGTCCAGCGGTTCGACCAGGTCGTCGCGCATGCGCTGGGCGAAGCCGCCCATGGCCAGCCGGCCTTCGCGTTCCAGGCGCGCCAGGGTGCTCTCGACAGCGGGCATGGGGGATTCGCGGTCTTCCACGGCGCGGCGCCCGGCCTGGATCAGTTCATCCTGCAGCTGCCAGTGGGTCAGGCCGTCCAGCTCGAAGGGCTCGTGGTCGGGGCTTTCGGTGCTCTCTCGCTCCAGGTGGACGCCCAGCCGGGTGTTGAAGAAGGCCTTGACGGGGTCCTTGAGGAAGGCGCCGAGCTGGCCGAGGGTGAGCGGATTTTGATGTGCTATTGGCGGCAAGCTGGCTGCGCTCGCACAGCTTGTAGATGTGGTGATCGAGTGCTTCCTTTTGGTGCTCTGCGGTGCATGAATCGCGCGCCATTCGTGGGCGTAGGTGAACAGGGCGTTGTCGGCATCCGACGCGGCCGTGAAATAGGCGCGGCTGAAGGGCTGCAGCGGGTGCTCGATGGTCAGGGCGTCGAGCAGGGCCTGGCCGGGGTCTGCCTCGGCCGGCGCGGCGTCGAGCTGCCAGCCGGCGGCGATATGGTCGCGCAGCTGGCCGAGCAGCACCGAGGGCGGACGTGGGGTGTTGTCGTGGATGCTGCGGCCGACCCAGCTGATCATCAGCCGGTCGCGGGCCGAGAGCAGTGCCTCGAGGAAGAGGTAGCGGTCGTCCTCGCGCCGCGAGCGGTCGCCGGGGCGGTAGTCGTGGCCCATCAGGTCGATGTCCAGCGGCCGCTGGGTGCGCGGGTAGTCGCCGTCGTTCATGCCCAGCAGGCAGACGTGGCGAAACGGGATGGCGCGCATCGGCATCAGGGTGGCGATGTTCACGGCGCCGGCCAGGAAGCGTTGCGAGAGGTTGTTGTCGTCGATCTGGCCGAGCCAGTGTTCGCGCACCACCGAGAGCGGCAGGGCCTCCTGCAGGTCGGCGTCGTCGGTGGCGTCGCGCCATTCGTCGAGGATCTCCTCGAGGCGCGTCAGGGTGTTGAGGTCGGCCTCGTCGGCGGCGCTGAAGCAGTCGGCCAGCAGCTCGCGCAGGCGCTGACACCAGGTGGCCACGTCGGTGGGCTCGGTGAGGCGCTGCCAGAGGGCTTCCAGGGTGTCGAGCAGATCGACCAGCGGGCCGGCCAGGGCGGCTTCCAGACCGCCGATATCACCATAGGGCTCGATGTCGTGCCAGGGGCCGTCGGCGCTTGCGTCGTCGGTACTGTCGCCCACCGCATAGCCGAGCAGCAGGCGGCGCAGGCCGAAGGCCCAGGTGTTGGCGGTGAGGCCCTCGGGCAGGTCGAGCCGGGCACGCTGGCGGGCGCTGAGCCCCCAGCGGATGCCGGCGCCCTCGATCCAGCGGCGCAGGATCGGCAGGGCCTCGGCGTCGAGTCCGAAGCGCTGGCGCAGGGCGGGCACTTCGAGCAGGTCGAGCAGCTCACCGACGCTGAGGCGCGATTCGGGCAGTTGCAGCAGGGCTTCCAGGGCGATCAGCAGCGGCTGGCGGTGGCGGCTGGTCTGGTCGGACAGGGTGAACGGGATGTGCCGCGGGTCGTCCGGCGCGAGGCGGCCGAACACCGCCTGGACGGCGGCGGTGTAGGTGTCGATGTCCGGCACCATGACCAGGATGTCGCGGGGCTTGAGGCTCGGGTCGGCATCGAAGGCGGCGAGCAACTGGTCGTGCAGGATCTCCACCTCGCGCAGGGCGCTGTGGGCGACATGAAAGCGCAGGCTGGTGTCGTGGTGCGGCTCGACCGCCGGCCAGGCCTCGCGGGTCTCGGCGGGTGGTCGCAGCTCCAGAATGTCGTCCTGTAGTTGCTGGAGCAGGCCGGCCTGGGCGCCGTGTTCCAGCGGCGACTCGAACAGGTCGATGCGCAGTGCCTCGGCCTCGAAGCGGGCACGATAGCTTTCCTGATCATCGAATTCGTCGAGCAGGCGCAGGTAGTCGCGGCCCTGCTTGCCCCAGGCGGCGAGCAGCGGCTGGGCGTGCAGGTGAAGCTGGGTGTCGTCGAGCTCGATGGGCATGCCGGGGCGCCGCTGCTGGCGCTTGCGGGCGGCGCGCAGCAGGTCCTTGTGCTCGATGATGTCGGCCCAGTAATGCCGGCAGGGGTTGTGCACGCAGAGCACCACCTGGCTGAACCGGGCGATGGCGGCCAGGGCTTCCAGCGTCTGGCGCGGCAGCGAGGAAATGCCGAAGACGATGACGCGGCGCGGCAGGCCGGGAGGGCGCGCCTCTCTATCACCCCACTGTGGGCTCTCGGCCAGTTCGCGGCAGGCCTCCAGGAAGCGGCCATGCACCACGGCGCGGCTGCTGGCCAGGCCGGCGTCGCCCAGGTGATGGGCGATGTCATCGCGCAGGTAACGCCACAGGGCCGGCTGCCAGCGCTGGTCGTCGTCCAGCGGGCGGGCCTGGCCACGGGCGTCGATGATCTCGTCGCGGCCCTCGGCCCAGGCCGCTAACCAGTCGGCGCGATAGACCTGATACTGGTCGAACAGATCGGCCAGTCGCTCGGCGAGCTGGTGACGCTTGCGCAGGTCGTCGTCATCGGCCAGGAAGCGCGACAGGGGCGCGAACAGCGGGTCGTCGAGCAGCGCCGGCAGCAAGCGCATCAGGCGCCAGATCAGGCGCGGCTTGTCCAGCGGCGACTCCGCCGGCACCGCACCCTCGCCATCGCGATGCACCAGCACGCTGCGGTAGGCCTGCCACAGGAAGCGCGCCGGCAAGGTGACATCCAGCGCCGCCGCCACGCCGCTGCCCCGGGGATCATCGGCGGCCAGGGCCAGCTTGAGCCACTGGCTGATGCCGTTGCTCTGCACCAGGATGGTCTCGTCCTCCAGCGGGTCGAGCGGGTGCTGGCGCATCCAGGTCACCGCCAGATCGCGCAGGTCCTCCAGGCGGTTGCCGTGCACCACCATGAAACCGGGTTGCAGGGATGCATCGGAGGAGGCGGACATGGCGATTCCTTGGCAGCGGACAACGTGCCCTCATGGTGCCGGAAAACGCCCGGGGCATGAAGCCGGCTTCGGGCAAGTGTCGGGAGGAGTGCTTCGTGAAGTCTGAACCCTTGCGGTTGGCAGGCCGTCACTCCTGAGAAGGAGGCACCGGGGGCCACTGACGAGCGGTGTGCATTAAAGCCAGCACCCAGACCCTGTCGTCGGCGAGTTCGTAGACCAGACGGTAATTTTCATGCGGGATCAGTTCCCTCGTCCCGAGGATCGTGCCAGGACGCCCCTGCATGGGGAAATGCTCCAATGCCGCCGCGGCATCGCTGAAAAGGCGATCCATGTGAACGGCTGCAATGGGATTGTCGTCTGCTATGTACTCGAGAATGTCGAACCGGTCAGCTTCGGCCTCCGGGGTCCAGACGACTTTCATGTATTGGACTCATCAGCGCGACGCAGCAGGTCAGCTCGCCGAGCGGAAGCTTCGGCCTCCATTTCCTCATTAGAGCGGCCCTGGCCGGCCTGCATCGAGGTCCGCGCCTTGTCCACCTTGCGGCGCAGAAAGTCGTCATATTCGCGTGCTTCGCGCTGCCGCTCGACGAATTCCCGCATCAGCTCGCGGACAACCTGAGACGCTGGGCGGTGGGCGGCTTCAGCTTCCGCCATGAAGGCTTCGCGTAGCTCGGACTCAAGCTTCATGGTGAACACGGACTCTTTGCTCATCGTGACTCTCCCATAACTGGTACTGAAAAAGTATATACGATGTCATGACACGTCACGACAGCCAGGATGTCACCGATGACACCTTACAGGTCACGGGCCATCAGCATCGGACTTGCCGTGCCCATTAGCTTCGGCATCATGAAGAACCCAAGGTCAACGCGAGTGATGAGGCAGTAATGAGCACAGCAACGCCACTTACTACCCCGGACGGCCGCTATATCGTGGTGCGTGGGCGCCTGTGGCGATGCACCAACCCCGACCTGCCTGAAGCCCAGCGCCAGTACTGGGTAAAACAGCTGATGCAGGCACGCCGGGATGTGGGGCAGGCGAAACGCGCGAAGGATGCGCAGGCGGAACGCGATGCTCGTGCCCGGGTCGATGAGGCCAAGCGCGCGCTGGGTGAGCGTGGGCCGGTGTGGTGGCAGGACGACGCTCCGGACTACACCCAATGCAAGATCGAAAACACCCCTTACGCCGAGTGGTATGCAGGACAGGAGAATACGTGAGGCACTCGCTGCACCGGTATCCTGCCTTGTCTTCGCGAGGAACGGTATGAAACCACACTGCATGGATCTCGACGCGCCCATCGGCGTGATCGCCGACACTCACGGCACGCTGCGCGACGAGGCGCTTATCATGCTGGAGGGCTGCGGGCTGATCCTACACCTGGGCGATGTGGGCAGCCGCGATCGGGATGAGGCGATCCTCGCGCGGCTGGGCGAGCTGGCGCCGGTGTATACGGTGCGCGGCAATGTCGATACCGCGGGCTGGACCGAGCGTCTGCCCTGGCATCTCGACCTGACGGTCAACGGCTGGCGGCTGCATCTGGTGCATGATCTCGCCGATTTCGATGCGGCCACCGCCTGCAATGCGGTGCTCCACGGCCATTCCCACAAGGCGCGCAACGAATGGCGCGATGGCCGGCTGCTGTTCAATTCCGGCGGCGCCGGCCGTCGGCGCTTCTCCCTGCCGTTGACGGTTGGCAAGCTGTGGGCCGAGGCGGCGACCCTGCGCGGTGCCATCCTGCATCTGCCGGTGTAGAAGCGGTGTCAATGAGCCGTTATCGGTCTCGGCCTTTCAGTGAGCGACCGAGTCAGCGGAGGGCGATGCACTGGTGAAGGAGAAATGCTGCCGGATGAGGTTGATCATTGCGGTGGCTCCCGGCGCGTCTGGGGCAGTCACGCTCAGCACCAGCCGTGATCCCGGCAGGTCCGGCAAACCCAACGCGGTCGGCACCGGTTGTACCCCGGCGGGCAGCGTGCTGCGCCCCAGCACGCCGATGCCGAGCCCCGCCTGGATGGCTGCCGCGACGCCGGCAATGCTGTCGCTTGTATAGGCAATGCGCCACTCATGCCCGCTGTTGCCGACGCGATCCAGTGCCGCCTGCCGCCACCAGCAGGCCTGGTCGAACAGTACCAGGGGCAGCGGGCTGGACTCCGGTAGCTCCAGCGTTTCTGCCATCACCCACCAGGTGGGGTCATGAAGCAGCGTCTCGCCGCTGCGTCGGTCGTCATCCGCCACCAGGATTCCCAGGTCCAGCGTCCCCTGATCCATGGCCGCTTCGATGCGGTCGCTGCTGGCACAGGTCACACTCAACTCGACCCTCGGCTGGCTGCGCTGGAAATTCCCCAACAGCTTGGGCCATGCCGTGCCGGCGTATTCTTCCGGGATGCCCACGCGCAAGGGGCCCGACGCCTCAGCGTCATCGAACAGGCTGGCGGCGTCGTGGAGAGCCTGGATGCTGCGGCGGGCATGCGGCAGGAGCCGTTCACCGGCGGCGGAGGGAATCACGCCGTGGCGTTGGCGTAACAGCAAGCTCTGCCCGGTGGCCAACTCGAGCTGCCCAATCTGCATGCTCACTGCCGACTGGGTGCGGCACAAGCGCTTGGCGGCATCCGTGAAGCTGCGCGCCTCCACGACCGCAACGAAGGCGGCCAGCCATTCACCTCGCAAGCTAGTCATATCAAGAAGCCTGATTCTCGTCATAAGGACAATTCGTTTTCCTTATTCTAGTCATGCCCACACCCTTGTCATGTCGAATCTTTCGCGGAGAGCCAGGACATGAAGGGGAGAATACCGCTGGTCTGGGGGGTTACCGTCGCCCTCTGGGTGGGGAGCGCGCTGTGGCCGGAGGCGAACGGCGACCTGATTCGCTCGGTTCTGGCAGAGCTCATCAAGCTGTTGCCGCTGATCGTGTTCGTGGCACTGCTGTCTGGTTGGTTGGCCGGCAGTCGGCTGGCGGATCGATGCCGCGATACGCTGAATAGCCGCCCGTGGCGGGCCATCGTGCTGGCCAGCCTGATTGGGTCGGTCACGCCTGTCTGTGGCATCGCCAGCGTGCCGTTGATCGCTGCCCTGCTGCGCCAGGGTGTCCCCATCGCGGCGGCCATGGCGTTCTGGTTGTCGGCACCGGTCACGGATCCGGGGATGCTGGTACTCACGGCGGGCATCCTGGGCTGGCCGTTCGCCCTCGGAAAACTGCTGGCGGCGCTGATGCTCGGCCTGGTGGCCGGGGCCGTCACCCAGGGGTTGGTGCTCCGGCATCCCGAGCGCCATTGGGTGCGACGCGAGGTCATGGTGACTGACGCTGCTTCCTGCGACCCGCGTCAGCGCTCGAGCTTCCTGACCGAAGCCGTTTCGACCTTTACCATGGTGCTGCGTTGGCTCACGCTCGCCCTGACGATCGAGGCCCTGGTGCGCACGTCCTTCGGAGAGGCGGGCTATGCCGTCCTGTCGACCGTGGATAGCCTCTGGGCGGTGCCGTTGGCGGTCCTGGTCGGCGGGCCGCTCTACATCGAGGGCTATGCCGCCCTGCCACTGTTGCGTGGCTTGATCGACATGGGGCTGACCCCGGGCGCCGCCATGGCCTTCCTGATCTCAGGGGCGGCCATCAGCCTGTATTCGGCCATCGCGGTGTGGAGCCTGATGCGCCCGATCGCCTTCGGTCTCTACCTGTCGCTGGGGATTGTTGGTGCCCTGGTGGCCGGTTGGGTCACGGACGGGCTCCTGGCCTGGTAAGGATGCCTCGGCCGCCGCTTGCGAAGCGGTGCTGCTTCTTCCGGTTTAGCGGCGCGAGGTCGCGCTTATCGTGTGAAGGCCCGCAGCTCGAGCCTGCCGTCGGGGCCTGCCTGGAGCTCCACCGGGTCGGTGAGCACGCCCTGAAACTCGCCGTTTTGCTGCATCAGGCAGCTCATCAGCCAGTCCCGGCCGTTGGCGTGGAGCCAGCGCGGGGCATAGCGGTCGCAGTGCGGGGTGCCGTCGAGGAAATGGCCTTCGGCGATGCGCCAGGGGCCGAGCGGGTGGTCGGCCATCAGGTAGTGAATGCCGGAGACCGGCTCGCCCGGGTAGGTCTCGCGGTAGGCCGCCGACCAGTAGGGAGCGCTGGTGCAGAACAGGCAATACCAGCGGCCATTCTTCTCGAATACCGTGGGGACCTCGATTTCGCCGAAGCCGCCGACAAAGACCGGCGGCTCGAGAGACCAGTGATACAGGTCGGGGGAGCGCGCCAGGCCGATGGCGCCGGCGGCCAGGGTGTCGTCGGGAATCGGCGAGCGCGCCGTGAAGAACATCAGCCAGCCGTCACCCTCCGGGTCGCGAATGACCCAGGGGTCGCGCAGCGACTCGTCCTTCCAGCGCTCGGGCAGGTGCGGCTCGTAGCACTCGGCATTGGGGCCGCGGCGCTCCAGGGCCAGGCCCTGCTTGTGCCAGTCTTGCAGATCCGTGCTGGTGGCATGGCCGATACGCTGATGAAGCCCGGCCTCGGCGTGACTGGTGCCGGTATAGAAGAGGTGCCAGAGGTCGTCATCGCCCTTGACGACCGAGCCCGTCCACACTGTGCAGTCGTCGAAGGCCGGCATGGGCGAGGGCTTCAGCACCGTGCCCTGATAGCTCCAGTGGACGAGGTCCGTGCTGGTGGCGTGGCCGTGGCTGACGTGCCAGTGGCGCTGTTCCGGATCGCCCAGCGCGCGGTCCGCCTGCAGGAAGAACGCATGCCAGAGGAACTGATCCTCGACGTACCAGCTATCCCAGATCCATTTGTCGGCCAGTTCCAGCATGTGTTGTCCCGCAGGTAACTATCGAAAAGTGCCTGATTCTAGGGCATTGGTAATGCCGGTAACCAGAGCGCCAGGGCCACCAGCGTGGCCAGCAGCACCGGTGGGGTGATCACCAGCCCCACCTTCATGTACTGCCCCCAGCCGATGCGATAGCCCTTGCCGGCCAGCACATGCAGCCACAGCAGGGTGGCGAGGCTGCCGATGGGCGTCAACTTGGGTCCCAGGTCGTTGCCGATGACGTTGGCGTAGACCATCAGTTGCTGGGTCTGCTGTGAGACCTCGGCCTGGTCGATGGCCAGGGCGCCGATCAGGGTAGCGGGCATGTTGTTCATCAGCGAGGCGAGGATCGCCGAGGCGAAGCCGGTGCCCACGGTGGCCACCAGGTCCCCCTGCCGACTCAGCCAGACCAGCACCTCGGCGGCGGTGTCGGTCAGCCAGGCATTGCCCAGGCCGTAGACCACCAGGTACATGCCCAGCGAGAACAGCACGATCTGCCAGGGGGCGTTGCGCAGCACGCTCTTCAGCGAGATGACATGCACGTGCCCGGCACTGAACCAGCGGCCGGCGATGGCCATCAGCACCAGGGCGGCGCACCCCATGATCAGCGCGAAGGGCAGCTCCCAGAGGGTGGTCAGGAAGAGCGCTGTCAGCAGGGCCAGCAGCAACGGGAAGGCGGCACGGAAGACCTGATGGTCGCGGATCGCCGTGGCCGGCGACTCGAGGCGCTCGACGTCGTAGCGGCCGGGCACTTCGCGGCGGAAGTACCAGCCGAGCACCAGCAGCGTGGCCAGCAAGGCGACCAGGTCCACCGGCACCATGACCAGTGCATAGCGGCTGAAGCCGATGTCGAAGTAGTTGGCGCTGACGATGTTCACCAGGTTGGAGATGATCAGCGGCAGGCTGGTGGAGTCAGCGACGAAGCCGGTGGCGATGATGAAGGCCAGGGCCGCGCCGGGCCGGAAGTCCAGCCGGGCCAGAATGGCCACCACGATGGGCGTGAGCAGCAGGGCGGCGCCGTCGTTGGCGAAGACCGCCGCGATCATGGCGCCGAGCAGGATGACCAGCGGAAACAGCAGCCGGCCCCGGCCATTGCCCCAGCGCGCGATGTGCAGGGCGGCCCAGGCGAAGAAGCCGGCCTCGTCGAGGATCAGCGAGATGATGATCAGCGCCACGAAGGTGAAGGTGGCGTCCCACACGATGTGCCACACGGAGCCCACATCGCCCCAGTCGACCACGCCCAGCAGCAGCGCCACGCCGGCGCCGCCCAGGGCGCTCCAGCCGATGCCCAGCCCGCGGGGCTGCCAGATGACCAGCACCAGCGTGGCCACGAAGATGCCGAATGCCAGCATGAAAGGCTCCGTTGTCAGTGAGTGGCCTGGTTGACGCGCTGCGAGACCTGTTCGGCGCTTTCCACCCGCTCGGAGTAGCGGTCGGTGAGATAGGCGCTGCGGTCGCGGGTCAGCCAGGTGAACTTGACCAGCTCCTCGCAGACATCCACGACGCGCTGATAGAGCGGCGAGAAGCGCATGCGTCCGGCCTCATCGAATTCGTTGAAGGCCTTGGGTACCGAGGACTGGTTGGGGATGGTCAGCATGCGCATCCAGCGGCCGAGGACGCGCAGCTGGTTGACGGCATTGAAGCTCTGGCTGCCGCCGGAGACCTCCATGACGGCCAGTGTCTTGCCCTGGGTGGGGCGCACGCCGCCCAGCGCCAGGGGGATCCAGTCGATCTGGGCCTTCATGATGCCGGTCATGGCGCCGTGGCGCTCCGGGCTGACCCAGACCATGCCCTCGCTCCAGGTGGCCAGCTCGCGCAGTTCCTGCACCCTGGGGTGGTCACTGTCGGCATCATCCGGCAGCGGCAGGCCGGAGGGGTTGAAGGTGCGCACGTCACAGCCGTACCAGCGCAACAGGCGGGCGGCTTCCTCGGCGAGCAGGCGGGAGTAGGAGCGTTCGCGCAGCGAGCCGTAGAGCACCAGGATACGCGGGGCATGCCGGGATGCCTCGGGACCGACCAGGGCGTCGATGTCGATAGGCTCGAGTTGCTCGGGGTCGATGTTGGGCAGGTCGTCGAGCTTCACGGTGTGGCCCCCTGGTGGCCGGGGCCGGTCACGACCTCGCCATCCTCCTTGGTGAAACTGGGCACCGGGTGCGGCAGCAGCGCCAGCACGGCCTCGGAGGGTCGGCAAAGCCCGGCCCCCTGTTCGGTGACCACGATGGGGCGATTGATCAACAGCGGGTGCTCGAGCATGGCATCGATCAACTGGGCGTCGCTCAGGCTCGGGTCATCCAGGCCGAGCTCATCGAAGGGCGTGCCCTTGCGGCGCAGCAGCTCGCGGGGCGTGATGGCCATGGCGGCGAGCAACTCGGCCAGCTTCTCGCGGCTCGGCGGTGTCTTCAGGTACTCGATGACATGTGGCTCCTCGCCGGAGGCACGCAGCATGGCCAGGGTATTGCGGGAGGTGCCGCAGTCCGGGTTGTGGTAGATCACGCTGATCATGTCGAGGGGCCTTGTTGAGCATCAGGAGAAGGGTGGGCCGTGAGGTCCTGCCACAGCGGTGCACAGAGCTCGGGGTTGCCGGCACAGCAGTCGCGCACCAGCGCGGCAAGCGTTTCCTGCATGTGTGCCAGGTTGGCGCGGTAGATCACCGAGCGACTCTGGCGGCGCGAGGTCACCAGGCCGGCCCGAGCCAGCACGCCCAGGTGGGTCGACATGGTGTTATGCGGCACATCCAGCTCACGGGCGATATCACCGGCGGGCAGGCCGTCCGGCTCGTAGCGCACCAGCAGCCGGAACGTCGCGAGGCGTGTCGACTGCGACAGGGCCGAGAAAACATCGATCAAGCAATTATTGTCCATATGTCGAGAATTACAGACATATTGGGCGAATGCAAAGGAAGGTTTGATGACAGTGGATCCGGCGGTCTTGCGAGCGGGGTGCGGCGGGCGCAAGGCCCTGGCACCCCGCGGCTCCCTCAGCCCAGCTCGAAGGGCACCTCGCCGGCTTCGTGGGCCAGCAGCCATTGCTTGCGGCCGATGCCGCCGGCATAACCGGTGAGGCTGCCGTCGCTGCCGATGACGCGGTGGCAGGGCACGACGATGGCCAGCGGGTTCTTGCCATTGGCGTTGCCGACGGCGCGCTGGCCGCCCTTGCAGCGGAGCTGGTCGGCGATTTCGCCGTAGTTGCGCGTCTCGCCGAAGGGAATGGTCGACAGGGCGTCCCAGACACGCCGCTGGAAGTCGGTGCCCAGGGGCGCGAGCGGCAGATCGAAGGCGTGGCGCTGGCCATCGAAGTACTCGGCCAGTTGCTGGCGCGCGCGATCCGTTACCTCGCTGGGCTTGGGCTCGCCGTCCTGACTCTGGACGAAGGCGATCTCGGTGAGGCCGCGGGCGTTGGCGGTCAGCTTGATCAGGCCCAGCGCGTCGCGCTGCGGGGGTTCGAAGTAGTCGAGCGCCTGGCTCATGGGGTTGCCTCCTTGCCCGTCGCATGCGGGACGTGAGTGTCACGAGTCGATGCCTCCAGCGTATCGCGCGCCGGCGGCTGCGCCCATAGCTGGAGGGTCAGGTAGCTGCGCCAGGGCGCGGCCTGGTCTGGATCGCATTCGCCCAGGTGGCCGAGCGCGCGGCGCACTCCGGCATCGCCTTCCAGCCAGATATCCGGGTGGCCGGTGCCGCGCATGGCGGCGTAGCGGGCGGTCCAGAGGCCGATGCCCTTGAGGCTGGTCCACTGCAGCGGGTCCGCCATCTGCTCCGGCTCGACAAAGGCGGCGGCCAAGCGTTGCAGGGTGGCCTTGCGGGCACCGGGCATGCGCAGGAAGTCGAGTTCGCTGGCGGCGACCCGGGCGGGAGTGGGGAAGTGTCGGCCCTGGGCGGCGGGCTCGCCGAGTTGCTCGACCAGCCGGCTGACCAGTTGCCGGGCGGCGGTGATCGACACTTGCTGGCCGAGGATGGCTCGCACGCCGGCCTCGAAGGGCGACCAGACGCCGGGCAGGCGCAATCCTTCGACCAGCGAAAGCTCGGGCAGCAGCCCGGTCAGATGCGTTTCGATGGTATGGGTGTCGGCATCCAGGTCGAGCACGCGGCGGATCTGTTGCACCACCTGGGGCAGCACGGACAGGTCGTCGAGCTCCAGTCGTACGCGGAAGGCGTGCTCCTCGGGGTGATGTTCGGCGGTGAACCAGCCGCGGGCATCGCCCCAGCTCACATGGCGGCCATAGTGGTGTTCGCCGACCCACTCCAGCCCCTCGATGGCACGTTGGCGATGGAAGTCGTGGAGCGGCTGCCAGGCATAGGGTGGCCGGTAGGCGAGGCTCAGGGTCAGGCCATCGCCGGCGTCATTTCCGCGGCGGCGCAGCTCGCGTGGGGCCAGCCGGATATGCCGACGAAAGGCGTCATTGAAGCGCCGCAGACTGTGAAAGCCACTCGCATGGGCCACTTCGGTGACGGGTAGCGAGGTCTGATGCAGCAACTGCTTGGCAAACAGGCACTGGCGGTGCAGGGCATAGGTCTTCGGCGCGACGCCGAGGTGTTGCTGGAAGAGTTGCCGCAGGTAGCGTTCGCCGATGCCCAGCCGCTCGCACAGCTCCCCCAGGCTGCCCTCGCGCAGGGCGCCCTCGTCGATCAGCCGCAGGGCGCGCTCGAAGGTCGTGCGGCTGCCTCGCCAGGCCGGGGAATGCGGGGCGCTGTCCGGCCGGCAGCGCAAACAGGGGCGGAAGCCGGCCTCGGCGGCGGCCAGGGCGCTCGGGTAGTAGTGCACACGGCTCTCGCGAGAGGGCAGCGCCGGGCAGATCGGCCGGCAGTAGATGCCGGTGCTGTGCACCGCGACGAAGAAGCGTCCGTCGAAGCGGGCATCCCGCGCGAGCCGTGCCTGTCGGCATTGCTCCGCGGTCAGCTCGGGCAGCATCCCCGGACCGGGTGCGCTGGTGTCATCCATCCTCGGCTTCACGCCTGATTCCTCCTGGCTCATGCGTCAGCCTGCAGTGTAGCGCGCCTGCCGGGCAAAACCGGCCGGAATCGGAGGTCTATGGCGTGAGCATGAGGTCAGTGGTGGTTCTCCTGTGAGTGACGCTGGCGACCCAGCACCTGGGATGGGCGTTCCTGGAAACGTTTTTGGTAGTCCTTGGAGAAACGACCTAACTGAAGAAAGCCGCAGTCCATGGCAATGCTGGAGACACTTTCCCGAGGGCTCGCTTTTTCAAGGCGGTTTTTTACCCACTCGAAACGCAGGTTGCGAAAATAAGCGATTGGCGTGGTATCAAAAAACTCATGAAAGTCGTGGTATAGCCGCTCCCGGGAAATGCCAGACGCTTTCTCGAGGTCCTCCAGCGTGAAGGGGTGATCGAGAGAGTCGCGCATCATGGCATCAAGGGCGTCGAGATAGCTTGGCCGCGCCTGTTGGCGCCCGAGAAGCTCCTCGGAATGGTTGTGGGGCTGAGCATAGAGCAGACAGGTAATGAGACTGCTCTCGAAGCTATTCCAGACTTCCGGCAGGTCGCACATGCAGCCTTCGGCGTTAAGAAGTTCCTGAAAGTGCGTCACCGTCTTCCACCAGTCATTGAGCGAGCCCTCGAGAGGCATCTGTGGGTCGAACACGACCGGGGTCGTTATCTGGCGGCCCAGGAGCTGACCGAGGCGCCGATGTACAGCCTCGCGCGACAAGCGTACCAACTTCTTGCGACAGTTATCCTTTATATCCAGATGCAGTGGTTGCTGGGGCGAGATGATCGTGCCTACCCGGCTGTTCGAGACAAATTCCCGCTGCGCATGTTCGATGTGCTGCTCGCCGTCCATCGGCAGACTGATGCTGTAGCTATGTACCAGGTCATCGATCTTGATGTTGACCCTTGTGGCGTACTCGATGGTGCCGAGGGATGAATTGCCAAACGCTATGCCTTCGTGGCGGAAAGCGAGCTCACGAGGTTGCGGGACCACCAGTTCATGCGGGCCGTTGATGCTGCACATCCAGCGGCAGGCTTCGTCAGGTTGATAGGCCAGGGTCGCGATTCGTTGTCGGGGCGATGTCTGGGGCAGGATGGTCATTGAGTCGTCTCCCTGATTTCTCCCAGCGGATTGAACCCATACCCGCTCGTTCTTGTTGGTGTTCCTGAGCAGGCAATGGGAGAAATAATGTTCGCATTGCGAAATAAGGTTCGTTTTGCGAACTATCGGAGAGGAGTATAGCACTCCTGTTTCAGAACGCGACGTCGACTAAAGTTGAATTCCAGGGCGTCGGCTCCGTACAGGGGCTACGCCATGAGCCCCAAAAAGTGCATAGCGTTGGTCAAAGAAGCGCATAGTGCCCCCATGCATGCGTGCCTAAGTTGTGTCTTGTCAAGATAAGCAACAAGACGGTACAGACCGATGACAGCACAACGCGCAATTCCTGAGTGGCAGCAATTCGTCGAGAACTGCCTCGACTTCCGCCCGGATGAAGGGGTCTACCAGATGGCTCGGGAGATGTTCACCGACCAGGCCCTGTTCGATCTGGAAATGGAGCTGATCTTCGAGAAACAGTGGATCTTTGCTTGCCACGAGAGTCAGATCCCCAACAACAATGACTTCATTACCATGCGGGCGGGTCGCCAGCCGATGATTATCGCTCGTGATTCCAAGGGTGAGCTGAGGGCCATGGCCAACACCTGTCAGCACCGTGGCGCGACCTTGGTACGCACCGAGTGTGGTAATCAGTCCACTTACACTTGCCCCTTCCATGCCTGGTGCTACAAGTCCGATGGTCGCCTGGTGAAGGTCAAGGCTCCGAGCGAGTACCCAGCAGACTTCGACAAGTCCAGTCGTGGCCTCAAGCAGGCGCGTATCGAGAGCTATCGTGGTTTTGTGTTCATCAGTCTCGACACGGAAGGCAGTGAAAGCCTCGAAGAATTTCTGGGCGACGCCAAGATCTTCTTCGACATGATGGTCGAGCAGGCTGAGGATGGCGAGCTGGAGGTGTTGCCCGGCAAGTCCACCTATACCTTCAACGGTAACTGGAAGCTTCAGAATGAGAACGGGCTGGACGGTTACCACGTCAGCACCGTGCACTACAACTACGTCTCGACCGTGCAACACCGCCGTGAACTCGAAGCGCAGAAGGGCGACAGCGGGGATACTCTGGATTACAGCAAGCTGGGCGCAGGTGATAAAGACACCGATGACGGCTGGTTCTCCTTCAGGAACGGGCACAGCCTCCTGTTCAGCGATATGCCCAACCCTGAAGTGCGGCCAGGCTATTCCACCGTGATGCCGCGCATGCTCGAGACCCATCCGCAAGAGCGCGCAGAGTGGACCATGCATCGCCTGCGCAACCTGAACATCTATCCCAGCCTGTTTTTCATGGACCAGATCAGCTCACAGCTGCGCATCGTGCGTCCAGTCGCCTGGAACAAGACCGAGGTCATCAGTCTTTGCCTGGGAGTGAAGGGCGAGTCCGACGCAGACCGCGAGAACCGGATTCGTCAGTTCGAAGACTTCTTCAACGTTTCCGGCATGGGGACACCCGATGACCTCATGGAATTCCGCGAGCAGCAGCATGGCTTCCAGGCACGCTCTTCTCGCTGGAGCGATATCTCCCGAGGGCACGCAGACTGGCAATACGGCGAGACGCACAACAGTCAGGTACTCGGAATTCAGCCGGTGATTACGGGAGCCGAGTTCACTCATGAGGGGCTCTACGTCAACCAGCACGGTACCTGGCAGCGGTTGCTGCTCGAGGGTCTCGAAAAGAAAGCGCTCAAGCTCCAGGAGGTGTAAGTCATGAGTCTTCAACAATCCGTCGAGCAGTTCATGTACCGCCTGGCCGAGCTCTGTGATGACCGTGACTGGGACGGCTATATCGAGCAATTTGCACCGGAGTGCGAGTTCCATATCCCGCAGTGGAAGAACGAGGACGAGATCACCAGCGATCCCAAGCGCGAGATGTCGCTGATGTATTACGCCGATCGCACCGGTATCGAAGATCGTGTTTTCCGACTGCGTACTGGAAAGTCGGCGGCCTCTACGCCACTGCCGCGCACGCTTCACCTGATCGACAACGTACGTTGCATGGAGCAGGGCGATGGCACCGTCCAGGTGCGGGTCAACTGGGTGACCCACTTCTATCGCTTTGGAGAGAGTGGCCACTTCTTCGGCACCGCCGATTACACCCTGCGAGGCGAGGGTGATGACTGGAAGGTCCTGCGCAAGCACAGCGTGGTGTTCAACGACCACATAGATTCCGTCCTGGATTTTTACCACGTCTGAGTGTCGGAGGAGGGCGAGTCATGCATAACACAGCCGCCATCATCTTTCGAGACGGCATCACGCGCTTCGTCAAGGTCGATAGCAACGAGTTGCTGATGGACGCTGCACAGCGTCACGGGGTCAATCTACCGGTAGATTGCCGGGAGGGGGTTTGTGGAACTTGCCGTTGCCTGCGCGAGGCCGGTGAGGTCGATGTCGAGTACATCGATGAGGAAGCCTTGAGCGAGGAAGAGGTTGCTGAAGGCCATGTTCTGGCTTGCCAGACGCGTCTGCTTTCAAGCCATGCGTCCTTCTATTTCGATGTGGACTCTAGCATGTGCAGCGTGGCGACTGAGGTCCACGACGCTACTGTCAGCGCCGTTGAGCAGGTCTCCGATGCTGCCGCCATCCTGGAAGTGGCCCTCGATGACCCTGACCAGGCCCTGCCATTCCTGCCGGGTCAGTATGCTCGCATTGAGGTACCGGGATCCGACGAATGGCGCGCTTATTCCTTCGCTACCTCGGGGGTAAAGCAAGGCAAGCTGCGTTTTTTGATTCGTCTGTTGCCCAGTGGCGTCATGAGTGACTATCTGCGCGATCAAGCCAGGGTTGGCGATGCCATCTCTCTGGAAGCGCCCCTGGGGGCCTTCTACCTTCGCGAGGTGCAGCGTCCCTTATTGATGGTAGCGGGTGGCACTGGCCTGTCGGCCTTTCTCGGCATGCTCGAAGAGTTGGTCGAAAAGGGCGAGTGTCAGCAGCCGATTCGTCTCGCCTATGGGGTGACACAAGAGCAGGATCTGAGCGAACTGACACGACTCGAAGCATTTACCGAGTCGCTCCCTGATTTCGCCTTCGAGACCATCGTGATGAATCCCACTGATGCTTGGCAGGGCAAACAGGGGGTGGTCTGCGACCTCTTCGATCCTGAGTTTCTGACTCAGCCCTTTGACGCTTATCTGTGTGGCCCGCCGCCAATGATCGAGGCTTCGAAGCACTGGCTCGATGAGCGTGATGTCGCCGAACACCGAGTGTTCTTCGAGAAATTTGTCTCGAGTTGACCTCCACTTCCCGGCCGGTGGGGGTTCGCCACCGGCCGAACTTTCTCACACTTTTCCCTTTCGTGAGCCTTGCCCTAGGCAAGTTGCATGGAGCCCCCATGTCATGTCCGACATCCTGATCAAAGATATCGAGACGCTGTTGGTCGATTTGCCGACCATCCGTGCCCACAAACTATCGATGACCACCATGGCTTGCCAGACGATGGTCATCATTCGCCTGCGACTATCCGATGGCACCGAGGGCATAGGTGAGGCGTCCACCATTGGCGGTCTTGCCTATGGCCCGGAGAGCCCCGAGGGCATCAAACAGACCATCGATGGCTACCTGGCGCCGCTGCTGATCGCTCAGCCGTCACACAACCTCAATGCGCTGCGCGCGCGGCTGGACCACCAGGCCCGAGGCAACAGCTTTGCCAAGTCCGGGCTCGAGACTGCCTTGCTCGATGCCGAGGGCAAGCGTCGAGGACTGTCGGTGGCAGAACTGCTCGGTGGGGCCCGGTGCCATCACCTTCCAGTTCTGTGGACATTGGCTTCCGGCGATACCCAGAAAGATATCGATGAGGCCTTTCAACGCTTCGAGGAACACCGCCACTGCGACTTCAAACTCAAGATCGGGGCCAACTCAGTGGATCAGGATGTTCGCCATGTCGGTGCCATCAAGGCGGCGCTTGGGGATAGGGCAAGCGTACGAGTGGACGTCAATCAGGCCTGGGATGAGGCCACCGCGGCTCGCGGCATCGACGCCCTGGAAGCCGCCGGTATCGATCTCGTCGAGCAACCGGTTCCTGCCCGGGAGTACGCCGGATTGACGCGTCTCGCACAGCGTTTTGTCGTGCCGATGCTGGCTGATGAAGCGGTTCATGATGCACGTGATGGGTTCACTCTGGCGGCCGGCGGATTCGGCGACGCCTTCGCGCTCAAGATCGCCAAGGCCGGGGGGCCGCGCAGCGTTCTGGAGCTGGCCCATGTGGCCCGGGCAGCAGGTGTCAGCCTCTATGGCGGCACCATGCTGGAGGGCTCCATCGGAACCGCGGCTGCTCTCCACGCCTGGGCGACACTCGGTGAACTGACCTGGGGAACCGAGATGTTTGGACCGCTGCTGCTCAAGGACGACATCGTTGTCGAGCCCCTGAACTACCACGACTTCGGTGTCGATCTACCCTCCGGTCCCGGGCTCGGCGTCCGTCTCGACGAAGACAAGCTAAACCACTATCGGCGCCGCGACTGAGCCGCGCCCAAGGAGATTCTCATGCTCTTCCAGGTGGAGATGACCGTGAAGTTGCCGCCGGAAATGCCAGCCGAACGCGTCGCCGAGATCAAGGCAACAGAGAAAGCTTACGCGCAGGAACTGCAGAAGTCCGGTAAGTGGCGACATCTGTGGCGGGTCGCTGGAAGCTACGCCAACGTCAGTATCTTTGATGTCGAGGACAACGCCGAACTGCAGGACGTGATCGGCAGCCTGCCGTTGTTTCCCTACATGGAAGTCCACGTCAAGCCGCTGTGCCGCCATCCATCTTCGATCCGTGAGGACGACTCTTGAAGCTGTCAGGCGCCGCACATGAGCGCCGGCCAACTCGTACACGACAATAACCGAGGTACCGACCATGACCGTGAAGATTTTCGATACCAATGAAGTGCAAGACTTTCTGAAGGCTGTCAGCGGATTCGAACAGGAAGGTGGCAGCGAGCGCGCCAAAGAGATCGTCCACTGCCTGCTTTCCGACCTCTACCGACTGATTGACGATTACGATATTACCCCCGAGGAGTTCTGGTCATCCGTGAGCCTGCTCAATGCGCTGGGGCAGGGCACACAGTTCGGCCTGCTGGCTCCCGGGTTGGGCTTCGATCATTTCCTGGACATGCGCATGGACGCTGTCGACGCTGAAGCTGGCCGCTCTGGCGGCACCCCCCGGACCATTGAGGGTCCGCTCTATGTGGCGGGTGCTCCGGAGCTGCAGGGTAGCGGCCGCATGGATGACGGTACTGATACCGACGCTGAGCCTATGTGGCTGACCGGGCAAGTGCGTGACACTGACGGCATGCCGGTGCCCGGCGCCAGGGTCGAGATCTGGCACGCTGACTCGAAGGGGGGATACTCCTTCTTCGATCCCTCGCAGAGCGAATACAACCTGCGTCGCACCATCATCACCGATGCCGAGGGCCGCTATGCGGTACGCAGCATCATCCCTTCGGGGTATGGCTGCCCACCGGACAGTCCGACCCAGCAGGTACTCGACCTGCTTGGCCGCCACGGTCAGCGTCCAGCACATATTCATTACTTCATATCTGCGCAGGGCTACCAGCACTTGACGACTCAGATCAATCTGGCGGGTGACCCCTACACCTATAACGACTTCGCTTTCGCCACTCGGGAAGAATTGGTGATACCAGGTCAACGGGTTGAGGATGCCGCGACAATCGGGGCCCGTGGCTTCGAGTCTCCTTTCACCGAGGTCGTCTTCGACGTCGAACTGTCATCGACCGATGACCCCGAACTGCAGCATCGCCACAAACGCCCGCGGGCCAATGAGGATGAACAGGACCTGGCCAGTCAGCAGGCAGGTAACGCTCGGGTGTGACAGGCGTCGCTAGCCGGCCCTAGGGGCCGCTGGATTCGAGCATGACGACAACAAAAGGGGCACTCAAATGAATACGTTCAAGACCTGTATGACGGTCGTCCTGACGACCTCTCTGTTGGTGGCCGCTATCGCCGCCGAGGCGCGCGATTTTCGGCTTGGTCTGATTACTCCACAATCACACATCTGGACCCAGGAAGCCGAAGGCTTTGCCGAGGCACTGGCCGAGGCGTCCGATGGTGAGCACAGCGTTAGCATCTTTCCTGCCCAGCAGCTGGGTGACGAAGCACAGATGGTTCAACAACTGCAGACTGGCTCGCTTGATATGGCCTTTCTGACTATTGCTGAGATATCCAACCGCATCCCGGACTTCGGTGCCCTCTATGCGCCCTTTCTTGTCCAGGATATTGATCACGCCGCCGCGCTGTTGCGCTCTGAGACGGCCCGCAGTCTGCTGGATATGATGCCGTCCCGTGCTGGCCTGGTGGGAGTAGGCTTTGGCATGGCTGGTATGCGCCAGATCCTTAGCCGCGAGCCCATCGAGAGCGCGGAAGACTTGAGCGGTCTCAAGGTGCGAATCACGCCCTTTGATCCGATCCGTGACTTCTATGCCGCGGCTGGTGCGGCCCCCACACCGCTTCCGCTCCCAGCCGTCTATGACGCCCTGGCAAATGGCCAAGTCGACGCGATCGACATGGACTTCGATTCCATCCGGTTGCTCAAATTTTACGAGCAGGCCGAAAATCTGGTGATTTCCAACCATATGATGTTCCCCATGGTGGCAGCCGTCTCCGGTCGCGTCTGGGCCCAGCTCGGTGCCGAGGATCGAGAGATGATTCGCGCTGCGATGGCCGAGCATGCAGATAACATCATAACCCGCTTCAAGGAGAACCATGCGGCCTGGGGTGAGGAGCTTCGCAGCCAGGACATCACCGTCACCGAGATTGATCCCGAATTCTTTGCCGAGGCGACTGAGAAGTGGGAAGCCACCTGGGCTCCCAAGGCTCCGTCCCTGGATGCCTTGCGCGCCACTGTCGCCGAGCTTGCTGACTGAGCTTCACTTCACCCTGCCACCGCCTCGGCCCTGATGCCGAGGCGCTTTCGGAGGCTTTCATGCTAAAACGACTTTCGTCGGGCATTGCGCGTTGTGAAGGGGCGATTGCGGCAGGGCTGGCGGCGTTGGTCAGCCTGCTGATTCTGCTCAATATAGCCACTCGCTCACTGGGCCATGCTCTCTACTGGACCGATGAGCTGGCCATCCACGCCATGATCTGGATGACCTTCTTTACTACCTCGGCGGTGCTAAAACGACGTGATGGGGTCGCTGTGACCCTGTTGATGGATGCTCTACCAAGCAGTATTCATCAGGGGATGAGGGTATTTGTCGACACCATGGTGCTGGTTTTCGCGCTCTTCCTGGCCGTTCTCTGTTGGCGTTGGTACGACCCGGCAACCCTGTGGGCCACCGGATTCGACATCCAGGCTTTTCAGGGGAAGACCTTCAATTTCATATACTCCGAAACGTCACGCACGCTGGGGATTCCCAAGTTCTGGATCTGGCTGTGCCTACCCATCTTCGCTGCTTCGCTTAGCCTGCATGCCACGGTCAACCTGGTCGATTGCCTCAAGGGGCTGGTGAGCGCGGAAAGGAGGTCCGCATGACTCTGGTCGTATTCGCTGTGCTTCTGTTGGGGGCGGTGCCTATCGCCCTGGTCCTGGCGCTTACTGCCGCCTGGTACATTGCCGAATCGGGCAATATCCTGCTGTTTGCCTCTTACCCTCAGCAACTGTATGGGGCCATTGAGAATTATGGCCTCCTGGCAATCCCATTGTTCATGCTGGCCGGCGAATTGATGAACGAGGGTGGGCTGACCCGACGGCTAATCGATCTGGCGAGGATTCTGGTCGGCGGCTTCCGGGGAGGGCTGGTGTATATCAACCTAGTCGCCAACATGATGATGGCGGCTATCGTCGGTTCGGCTGCCTCGCAGATCGCGATCATGTCCCGTGCCATGGTTCCGGCCATGGAAAAGGATGGCTACGACAAGCCTTTCGCTGCGGCTATTACCGCTGCCGGTGGGCTGTTGTCGCCAATCATCCCGCCGTCGATGCTGTTCGTACTCTACGGCGTGATGGCACAAGTGCCGATCTCTGACATGTTTATATCCGGCATCATCCCGGGGTTGCTGATGGGCAGCTTGTTCTTTTTGGCCATCGCCGTGGTGGGATTGGTTCAGCAGTACCCCGAGGGCCAGTGGCCGACCCGGAAGCAGGCCAAGCGCTTTCTACTGATGGGGCTGCCGGCCATGAGCATCCCTGTGATCATCATAGGCGGTATTCTCGCCGGTCTGGCCACACCCACCGAGTCGGCAGCTCTGGCGTCCCTGGCGGCACTGCTGATCGGCCGCTATGTGTATCATGATCTGAGCCTCGCTCAATTGCCCGAGATCCTGAAGCGTACCGCCTTCAATGCTGGTCTGGTGATCATGCTGATCGCCGCCGCCGGTGTCTTCGGCTGGGTGATCGTCTACGAGGAACTGCCGCAGATGGCAGCCACCTGGATCGCGGGTCTGACCGAGAGCCCCTTTGTCTTCCTGATGCTGGTAGTGGGGGTGCTGCTACTGGTGGGGATGATTATCGATGGTATTGCCGCTCTGATCCTGGTTGTGCCGATCCTGCTTCCGATCGCCCAGAACCAGTTCGATATCACGCCCTACCAATTTGGCGTGGTGGTGTGCCTGACCCTGGTGCTGGGGCTGCTGACACCGCCGGTGGGAGCGGGGCTTTTCATCGGCTCGTCGATGACGGGGGTGCCACCGATGCGGATCTTCCGAGCGCTATGGCCCTTTCTGCTGATGAGCCTGTTGGCGCTGATACTTCTGGCTTGGCAACCCTGGCTGACCTTGGCGCTGGTCGGATGACCAGTCGGGGCCAAGGGTGACGAACACATGGCGATGATGATCCTGCGGGCTGAGGAACCCCTGGTGGAGGACACCGCTGAAGCCCGGGAGGCTGCTTACCGCAAAGCGCTGGTGACACTGTTGGAGCACCTCAAGAATGCCGGGCGCTCTCCCGTGGCAATGGAGGTGCTGAAGGTAGGTTCGCCGGGTAGTCGGTTGAACCCTTGTACTTGGGCCAGCGATCGCCTCTGGCGTGAGGTGTTCGGTGGTTTCAAGCCGGCCGGCTTCACCGTCGAGGCAATCGAGGAAGCGTGCATTACTCTGGTGGCAACCCTGGGCGAGCCGCCGCCCCCGATTCCAGACGAGAGAATAGTTTGGCATGGCCTGACCGCTTCCCAAGTCAACTCAGCCTATAGCGCTCGGTCGGCCGTGCCTGATCATCTCGATATCTTTCAATCCTGGCGGGAAGCCGGTGAACGCTTTCTGGCGGCTCATGACGTTCAACGCGATCTGCCTTATGGGGAAGCCACGGAGCAGCGCTTCGATTTCTTCCCGGCGCCGGAGCCAGAGGCGCCGCTGCTGATATTCATCCATGGGGGCTATTGGCAGTCCATGGACAAGGCCGAGCATAGTCAACTGCTAGCCGGTCATCTGGAGGAAGGGTGGGCGGTAGCGGTGCTGAATTATCGGTTGTGCCCTGAGGCGACGATCGCCGACCAAATTCAGGACGTGCGCACGGCTCTTTGTCACCTCTGGAACCAATCCAGGTATTACGGCATTGATCGGGCGCGTATCCAGGTGATTGGTCACAGTGCCGGCGGGCACTTGGGGGCCTGCCTGGTCAGTACTGATTGGCAGGCCCTGGACCCGGCCATGCCCTTGACACCTATTCAATCCGCGTTGCTCATCAGTGGGCTTTTCGAGCTGGAACCAGTGCGTCACATGAGCTTCGGAGCGCTGCTTGGAGTGCCAAACGCCGAGACTGCACGGGCACTGAGCCCACTGCATGCCACACCCAATCCCGGATTACGCTTGCGCCTAGCCGTCGGTGAGCTCGAGAGCGCTGAGTTCCACTGGCAGTCGCGGGAACTGGTCCGGCGCTGGCGGGGGCGGTTAGTGGATGTCGAGGTCTTCAGTGTGCCTGGTACGCATCATTTCTCGGTGATGGAAACGCTGTCCGGGGGCGATTTGCTTACGGCTTCGCTGAGTATGTCATGAGCTGGGGCCAGGTTCTGGGCGGTAGGGTGCCTGGAGCGCAGAGCTGCTGGAAGCTTAACCTGCCGCTTCCAGATATGCCCTAACATGTCGGAAGAAGGCTTCCGGCATTTCCACTGAGGGCACGTGGCCGACGCCTTCCAAGATATCGAGAGGGGCAGCATCAAGCTCCGCGGCCAGTGCTTCAAGGCTGGCCGGCGGCGTCGCCAGGTCCTCGCTGCCGCCCAGGAGCTGTACCTTGACGTTTTTACCTGCCAACTTGCCGTTAAAATTGCTGCAGCCGAGCATCTCGCAGATTCTGGCATAGGATTCCGCGTCACCACGCCCCATCTGGGTGCACCAACCCGTTTGCAGAGTCGGTGCGGCCTCTAGGCAGGCGGGTGCAAACCAGCGCGGCACGATCTCGGCGGACATGGCCGCAAGACCTTCCGTGCGCACCCTCGCGGCGCGTGTTGTCCATAGCTCGGCACTACCAATCACAGCACCGGTGTTGGTCAGGGTCGCGGACAGTAGGCGAGTGGCGTGTTCGGCCACTAATTGCTGGCCCAGTACGCCACCGACGGAAGTTCCGACGAAGTGGAAACGCTCGGCTTCGGCGTTGTCGGCCAGGGCCAGCGCCTCAGCGGCCAGGGTCTCGGGAGTGATCTCGCCGCCATCAGTTGGCCAGGCCTCGCTAGCACCGTGCCCCGGAAGGTCCCAGGTTAGAATCCTGCAGATCGGCAACAGTGCGGGCAGCAGGTCGTCCCACACTGCTTGGGTCATGCCTAGTGGGTGGGCCATCACTACCAATGGCTTGGCCGAGTCGCCCAGCAGGCGGTAGGCCACGCTGCGGCCATCGATGTTCAGAAATGTCATTCGGTCTCTCCCATGATTTCTCCTCCCGCTTTCGACTCTTACGCTCTTTCTATCAGGGTGGCGATGCCTTGGCCCACGCCGACACACATGGTGCAAAGCGCATAGCGTTTACCTGTCTTCTGGAGCTCATGGGCGGCGGTCATCAGCAATCGTGCACCTGACATGCCCAACGGATGGCCCAGGGCGATGGCTCCGCCGTTGGGGTTTACGCGCGGGTCGTCATCCTCGAGGCCCAAGTCGCGCAGGCAGGCGAGTGCCTGGGCGGCGAAGGCCTCGTTGAGCTCGATGATGTCGATCTGGTCAAGGGACATGTCGGTCCGCCCGAGCAGGCGGCGCACCGCGGGAACTGGACCATAACCCATGATACGCGGCTCCACGCCGGCGGTGGCCATACCGACGATTCTGGCCATCGGCTTCAGGCCGTGTTGCTCCATCGCCGCCTGGCTGGCCACCAGCATCGCTGCGGCGCCGTCGTTGACCCCGGAGGCGTTGCCGGCGGTGACACTACCGCCTTCCGTCTTGAAGGGCGTGGGCAACTTGGCGAGCTTCTCGACGGTGGTGCCGGCGCGCGGGTGCTCATCGGTATCGAAGACCAGCGGCTCCTGCTTGCGGCGCGGAATCTCGATGGCGATGATCTCCTCGGCAAAGCGACCGGCTTGCTGGGCTTCGGCGAACTTGGCCTGGGAGCGCGCCGCGAAGGCATCCTGGTCCTCACGCGAAATGCCGAACTGCTCAGCCACGTTCTCGGCGGTTTCGGGCATCGAGTGGGTGTCGTAGACTTGCTTCATCAGCGGGTTGACGAAGCGCCAACCGATGGTGGTGTCCTCGATCTGTTGACCACGAGCGAAGGCGCTTTCGGCCTTGCCCATCACATAGGGCGCTCGGGACATGGACTCCACTCCGCCGGCCAGCGCCATCTCCATCTCTCCAGCCTTGATGGCGCGGAAGGCGGTACCCACGGCGTCCATGCCCGAGCCGCACAGACGATTCGTGGTGGTGCCAGGCACCGAGGACGGCAGGCCGGCCAGTAGCGACGACATGCGGGCCACGTTGCGGTTGTCCTCGCCGGCCTGGTTGGCACAGCCCATGAAAACTTCCTCGATCGCCGCGGGCTCCAGCTGAGGCGTCTCGGCCAGCACGGCCTTGAAAATATCGGCTGCCAGGTCGTCGGGACGCACGCCGGCCAAGGTGCCGCCGAAGCGACCGATGGCACTGCGGCGTGGATGACAGAGATAGACGTCGGTCATGATTCGATACTCTCCTGAAACTCGCTTCTAGAGCGAGGCGGCACAAACCGCTAGGGCGAATTTACTGGCCGGTGTGCGCGCGGGCGGTGCGCTCCTTTAGCTCGCGCAGCACCTCGAGCTCGTGGGCGCTGGGCTCCGAGGTGCTCTTCAGGGTTTCGGCGAAGCGGATCTCCCAGCCGGTGGCTTCCTGGACCTGTTCGGCGGTCACGCCCGGGTGCAGCGACACAACCACAAGTTCCTTTGTCACCGGATCCGGCTTCATCACACACAGGTCGGTGATCACCCGGGTCGGGCCCTTGCCGATGTTGGGCACGCCCTCACGTCCCTTGCCGTCACGGCCGAAGCCCATGGTGGTGATAAAGTCGACCTTATCGACGAAGGTGCGTGTAGAGTGCTTTAGGGTGATGAAGACCTCTCCGGCGTTGGTGGCGATTTCCGGCGCACCCCCGCCGCCTGGCAGGCGTACCTTGGGCGAGGTATAGTCACCTACCAGTGTCGTGTTTAGGTTGCAGTAGCGATCGATCTGAGCAGTACCGAGAAAGCCCACATTGATCTTTCCACCTTGCAGCCAGTAGCGAAACATCTCCGGCACCGACACCGTGGTCAGCGCGGTTTCGCATAGCTCTCCGTCGCCAATCGACAGCGGCAGCACTTTCGGCCTGGTCTGCACGGTGCCGGATTCGTAGATCAACACCACGTCCGGGGCATGGGTCAGGCGTGCCAGGTTGGCGGCCTCACTAGGCAGGCCAATGCCGACGAAGCAAGTCGTACCGTTCTCCAGTGCCCTGGCGGCGGTTACTGTCATCATCTCGCCCGAGGTGTAGTCCTGGTTCTGTTCTGCGTTACTCATCCGACATTCCCCCCAGCCTGCATGACGTTGTCATTGATCCATTGAGTGAAGGCATCGCGGTCACGGGCGATGGCATCCCACTCCTTGTAGAAGCTGTTGTTGCGCGGGTAGTAGCCGTGCGCATAGGACGGCAGCGAGCCCTTCTCAGACACGGCGATGGCGTCAATGGCCCAGCCTGGGATCACGCAAGCATTAGGATGCGTATCTAGGTCATCGACGATCTCCTCGACGGTGACGATGCTGTGCTTGGCGGCCAGCACGGCCTCCTTCTGCACACCGACGATGCCCTCGACCAGGACATTGCCTGCGCGATCGGCCTTCTGAGCATGGACGATGGAGACATCCGGGCGTACGGACGGAACCGCGGCCAGGCGTTCGCTGGTAAAGGGGCACTCGATGAATTTGATCTGGTCGTTGACGTTGGGCAGCTCACTGCCGACGTAGCCACGCAGCACGGCCAGCGGCAGCCCGGCAGCGCCGGCCTCGAAGGCACACGCCATGGCGGCGTGACTGTGCTCGAGGATCTCGACCTGATGCGGCCAGCCCTTCTCGACGGCATCGCGCAGGCGGTGCAACGATCCGACTCCCGGGTTACCGCCCCAGGAGAAGATGACTTTCTTCGCGCAACCGGCTCCGATTAGCTGGTCATAAACCAGGTCCGGCGTCATGCGGATCAGGGTCAAGTCACGCTTTTTCTGCCGGATGACCTCGTGGCCCGCGGAAAAGGGAATAAGATGGGTAAAACCCTCCATGCAAACCGTGGCGCCATCCTGTACATACATCGCCACAGCCTCCTGAAGGCTGAGAACATTGGCCATAATCATGCACCTCAACTGGGCGGAATCGGATAGGTTATATAATTTGTTCGCAAATCGAACATTAGTTTGTATTGCGAACAAAGTTAACGGCCTGGCTAGGTTTCGTCAAACTGCCCTGGTTGGGCTGGCGAGTATCGTGTAGATAACTTCAGGCTTTAACTGGTTGTTCCTGGAAGGGTTCTGCTGAATTTTTCATTTTTTTTAAGACTAAAGTATAAGTTTGGCGATATGGCGTGGAGAGTGGGAATAGGATTAGTGCTGGTTAGTCGGTTAAATATGATAGCTTGCGCCGGATGTGGTCAGGACTGGGGCATCGGAGAAATACTTTAGGGAAGACATCATGCAGGAAGAGCAAATGAGCCCGGATGATCGGGATTTTGTCACCGCCCTGGCCAGTGGCCTGGAGGTGGTGCGAGCGTTTGATGCTGAACATCCCCGCATGACGCTCAGCGAGGTGGCGGAACGCACTGGAATGAACCGTGCCAAGGCGCGACGTTTTCTGCTGACGTTGCATGCTCTGGGGTACGTCAGAAAACGTGAGCGTCACTTCGAGCTGGCTCCCAAGGTTTTGCAGCTTGGATATGCTTTCTTGTCGGCCAACCGCTACCAGCACATCATTCAGTCAGTTCTGGAGGACATAACGGCCGAGTCGGGTGAGTCCTCATCGCTCGGGGTGCTGGAAGATGATGAGGTGACTTATGTGGCGCGTTCATCGGCCAAGCATCGGCTAATGGATATCAGTATTGCGGTGGGGACCCGGTTACCGGCTGCTTACACTTCAATGGGACGAGCCTTGCTTGCCCAGTTGTCCGATGAGCAGCTGGAAGCATTTCTTGGACGTGTCACGCTCGACCATCACACGGACAAGGCCATCACTGAACGATCCGCGCTTCGCGAGCAGATCCTCAAGGCGCGCGAGCAAGGGTATGTGGTCGTCGATCAGGAGTTGGACTCGGGGCTTCGCTCTCTGGCAGTGCCGGTCTATTACGCCAACGGCGATCTGATCGGGGCGATCAATATTAGTACCAACGCAACACGCGTCGGTCTGGATATATTACTTGGAGACTATTTGCCGCTCCTGCAACGCAAGGCCGCGGAGTTGCGAGAGCAGGTACTCTGAAGCGGGCCCACCATTACTGCAAGGAGGCAGGCGCATTCCGGTGGACCGTCACTCCTGCTGGGTGCTGAGCGGGCCATTGGTCTTCAGGGTGTCCATGGCGACCTGGGTGGCGATGTCGTGAAGGCCTTCCATGGGGCTGACGACATTGGCGAGGAAGGCGGAGAGGGCGCTCAGACTCTCTACACAAACCTTGAGAATGAAGTCGTGCTGCCCGGTGACGGTATGGCATTCGATGACCTCGTTGCGTTCCAGCAGGCTGGCCACGACGCCCTGCGGGTCGCCCATCAGGCGCTTGTCCATGGAGAGAAAGATAAAGGCCGTGACGCCAAGCCCCAGAGCCTCGGCGGAGAGGCGCAGCGAATAGCCCTGGATGACGCCCTCCCGCTCGAGCCGTGCCAGGCGTCGCGAGCACTGGCTGACCGAGAGGCTGACGCCTTCGGCAAGCTGGCCGAGCGTCAGGCGGGCATCACGCTGCATGTCATGCAGGATTTTCAGGTCGAATCGGTCCAGTGCAATCATTTGCTGGTTTTCAGTTGTTTCATGCAAAAGTATTGCATTGATTCTGGCGCAAGGGCGTGAAAACGCAAGCCCCTTTCATGCCGGTTTCTCTAGAATGGTGGTCAGGTCGGCCGCCATGTTCGCGGCATGGCGCCTGGTGCTTGGCCGACCCTGTCCTGACCCTCTGGAGGCTTGCCCATGTCCGTTTCACTCGAAGACGCGCGTCAACGCGATCGCCTGGATCCACTTGCCGGCTGGAAGGCGCACTTCGAGCTGCCGGAAGGCGTGCTCTATCTGGACGGCAATTCGCTCGGCGCCCAGCCGTTGGCGGCTCGTCAGGCCGTCGCCGGGACCCTGGATCAATGGCGCGACGAGCTGATCGGCGGCTGGAATCAGGGCTGGTTCGATGCGCCGGAGCGACTCGGGCGGCTGCTCGCGCCCGTGCTGGGCGCCGGCGAAGACGAGGTGCTGGTCACCGACAACATTACCCTCAACCTCTTCAAGCTGCTGGGCTACATCCTCGGGCCGGGGGGCGAGAGCAGCCAGGCCGGCCGTGGCGTGGTGTTGAGCGAGGGCGGCAACTTTCCGGCCGATGGCTACATCGCCGAAGGGTTCAGCCATCTGGCCGCTCATGAGCACCGGGTGCTGCCGGAGGGCGAGCCGCTGGAGTCGCACCTCGAGGGCGTCGATGTGGTGGTGCTCAGTCAGGTCAACTATCGCACCGGGGCCCTGCGCGACATGGCGGCCACCACGCGGCTGGTGCACGACCATGGCGCGGAGGTCATCTGGGACCTGGCCCACTCGGCCGGGGCGCTGCCGGTGGCACTCAACGCCTGTGATGTGCGCTATGCGGTCGGTTGTACCTACAAGTATCTGAATGGCGGGCCGGGGGCGCCGGGCTTCGTGCATGTGCGGCGCGATTATCAGAGCCGCGGCTGGCAGCCGCTGTCGGGCTGGCACGGCCATGCCGCGCCGTTCGCCTTCGCGCCGGACTATGCGCCGGCGGCCGATCTGACCCGCTTTCGCACCGGCACCCACTCGGCGCTGGCCTATAGTGCGCTGGAGGCTTCGCTGGCGATGTGGGCGCGGGTCGACATGGCGGCGCTGCGCGACAAGAGCCTGGCGCTGACCGAGCTGTTCCGGGCCTGCCTGGCCGATGTCTTCGCGGCCCACGGCATCGAGGACATCACCCCGGCGCCCGAGGCCCGGGGCAGCCAGGTCTCGCTGGTGGCCGGCGAGCACGGCTTTGCCATCGTTCAGGCGCTGATTGCCCGCGGGGTGATCGGCGATTATCGCGAGCCGGGCTTGATGCGCTTCGGTTTTGCGCCGCTCTACCTGAGCCACGAGGATGTCTGGCAGGCCGCGCGGCACTTCCGTGAGGTGGTGGAGAGCGGCGAGTATCGGGCAGAGCGCTTTCAGGTGCGCTCGGAGGTGACCTGATGGCGGGCGCCGAGCGGGAGCAGGCCTATTTGCCGAGCCGTTGGGCGCGTGATCCGCAGGCCACCCTGGCACGCCAGGCCGAACTGGGAGTCCGCCTGCGTGAACGCCACCCACCACAGCCTTTGTGCCATGGAGCGGGGGCCGGGGAGGGGATCAATCTTTTTGTGCCGCCGGCGGGCTCGCCCCGGGCGCTGATGATCTTCCTGCATGGCGGTTACTGGCAGGAGCTGGATGCCTCGGCAACCGACTTTCTGGCCGAGCCCTGGCTGGCGGCTGGCTGGGCCTTTGCGTCCGTGGATTATCCGCTGGCGCCCGGGGCTTCCATCGAGGCCATGGTGGAGGCCGTGCAGCGCGCGGTGACCCGGCTGGAGGACGCCCTGAGTGTCCGCTATCCCGGCATACGGGTCCATCTCGGCGGTCACAGCGCCGGCGCCCACCTGGCGCTGATGAGCTGCCTGGACGAGCCGCGACTTACCGCGATCGACTCGTTGTGGTTGATCAGCGGCGTTTACGACCTGCGGCCGCTGGTGGATACCTGTATCAATGCGCCCCTGGGGCTGGATCACGCGCGCGCCGCGCAGCTGAGCCCGCTGTGCCGGTCGCTTCAGGGGCTGCCGCCGCTGCGCCTGCTGTGCGGCGAACATGATCCGCCGGCCTTTCGCGCCCAGAGCGAGTGCCTCGTGCAACAGGCCAGGGCGGCGGACCTGCCCTGTCGGCTCGGACTGCGCGAGGGCTGTGACCACTTCGACATTCTGGAACGGCTCGCGGATGAGCCGCACCGCTTGCCCCCCGTCATACCGACAGCCGGGCCGTCATGCCCGGCATCAGGAGGAGTCGCATGAGTCATTCCGACGAGCGCCCGACACCGCGGAGCGCCGTGAACCTGGAGGACGAGACCCGCGTTCACTGGGATCAGGACATGAGTTACGGCGAGTACCTGCAGCTCGAGCCCCTGCTGGCCTGTCAGCAGCCACTGTCCGGCGCGCATGATGAGATGCTGTTCGTGGTCATTCATCAGGTCTCCGAGCTGTGGCTCAAGCAGTGTCTCCACGAGGCGCATGCGGCGGCGCGGCACATTGCGGCGGACCAGCTCAGGCCGGCGTTCAAGATGCTCAGCCGGGTGGCGCGCATCCAGGAGCAGATGATTCAGGCCTGGGAGGTGCTGGTCACCATGACACCCAGCGATTATGCGAGCTTCCGCGACAGTCTCGGTCAGAGCTCCGGGTTCCAGTCCTATCAGTATCGCGAGCTGGAGTTTCTATTGGGCAACAAGCACCCGGGCATGCTGCGCGCGCATCGGGCGCATCCGGCCCGCTTCGAACGGCTTGCGGCCGTGCTGAACGCGCCGAGCCTGTATGATGTCAGCCTGCAGTTGCTGGCGCGGCGCGGCTTCGATCTGCCGGACGCGGTACTGGAGCGCGACTGGTCGCAGCCCTATAGCGCCTCGGCCGCCGTGGAGGCCGTCTGGGCGGAGATTTACGCCGATACGGAAGGCTACTGGGAGCTGTACGAGCTGGCGGAAAAGCTCATCGATACCGAGTACAACTTCCACAAGTGGCGCTTCAGCCACATGAAAACCGTGGAGCGGATTATCGGCCACAAGAGCGGCACCGGCGGCACCTCTGGAGTGGGCTATCTGCAGAAGGCGCTCGAGTTGACGTTCTTCCCCGAACTCTGGTCGGTGCGAACTTCCCTGTAGCTCGGCTTTGCAGGGATTTCGCTCGGCGACTTGCCTGGTGGCCCACGGCTTGCTTGACTGTAATGATGCCACTTCGGCCGTAGCCGATCATACGGAGATGTCAGATGCCGCAACCTCTTACCCGTCACAACCGCCCCCGTCAGGTGCTGGATGCCGTGAAATCGGCCAATGCCGAGCTGGCCGAGGCGGATCGCGAGGCCAAGTATCTCAAGATGGCCGAGTCGCCCTACAGCTTCTTCCGGGGTACCAACCATCTCTACTGGGATGATGTCTGGCACGACTGGCGCTTCGCCCTGTATGGCGGCCTGCCGGAGACCCAGACCTGGTTGCAGGGCGATGCGCATGCCTACAACTTCGGGGCCTACGGCAGCCATGACGATAATGTGCGTTATGGCATGGACGATTTCGATGACGCCATGATCGGCGATTACCAGTACGACCTCTGGCGCCTGGCCGCCAGCCTGGTGCTGGATGCGCGGGAAAATGTCGGCCTGTCGCCCAAGGATATCTACAAGGCCCTGGCGGCCCTGACCGAGAGTTATCACGATGAGCTCGACAAGCACCAGAATGGCGAATCGCCGGACGGCGTGACCCTGGAGACGGCCAAGGGGCCGGTGGAGCCTTTCCTCAAGAAGGTGGCAAAGAAGCGCAGCCGGGCCAAGATGCTCGACAAGTGGACGCAGCAGACCGATGAGGGGCGGCGCTTTGCGGACCGCCCGGAGAAGCTGGCCAGTCTGCCGGCGCATCTGGCCAGCCAGTTGCGCAAGGCCATCGAGGAGGAATACTGCCAGACCCTGCAGAGCGAACATGCCGAGGCCGATGCCTCGCACTTCACCATCAAGGACATGGCGCGTCGCCTGGATGCCGGCACCGGCTCGCTGGGTCTGGACCGCTTTTATGTGCTGATCGAGGGCGGGCGCGATCATGAACACGATGACGTGATTCTCGACGTCAAGCAGCAGACCGCGCCGGAGGGCTGGCGCCTGCTGAGTGCCGCCGAGAAACGCACCTGGCGGCGTACCTTCCCCCACGAAGGGGCCCGCCATGCGGCCGCCTTCCGTGCCATTGCCGAGCATCCCGACCCGTACCTCGGCTGGTTGCACCTGGGCGACACCGTCTTCTCGGTGCGTGAGCGCTCGCCCTTCAAGGACGACTTCCCGACCCACAAGCTGGACAGCAGCAAGGACTACCGCAAGCTGGTCAAGCGCTGGGGGCGGATCCTGGCCCGTGAGCATCTGCGCGGTGCCCAGGCCTTGTACCCGGAAGACTCGGGCTGCTTCGCGCGTAACGTCTGCGCGCTGATCGAGGGCCAGGAAGAGCACTTTGCCGACATGATCGCCACCCTGGCCGTCAGCTATGCCCAGTGCGTCGCCCAGGACTACCGTACCTTCGTCGATAGCCTGGCCGAGCCAGCCGGGACGCCCCAGGACTGACGCCTCGGAGACGGCGGCTGGCGTTTCCGAGCCCGCCGGCGAGTGGTAGGGTGGCCGGCCCCATGCTCAAGCTGTTGAGCCCTGCTGCACTGGAGGCGTCATGTTCCCGAGCTTTTCCCTGCGTTACGCGCGCTTTCCCGATCACATGCGTGCGCTCAGCCAGCCGACGCCGGTGGCGTCGCCGCGGCTGTTCGCCTTCAACCGGCCGCTTGCCGAAGAGCTCGGTTTCGACCTTCAGGGCTATGATGACGAGCAGGCCACCCAGGTGTTCTCGGGCAATCGCACCCCGGAGGGCGCCGAGCCGGTGGCCATGGCCTATGCCGGCCACCAGTTCGCCAACTTCGTGCCGCAACTGGGCGACGGTCGTGCACTGCTGCTGGGCGAAGTGGTCGATCAGCACGGGCGGTATCGAGATATCCAGCTCAAGGGCAGTGGGCGCACGCCCTTTTCGCGTGGTGGCGATGGCCGCTCGCCACTGGGGCCGGTGCTGCGTGAGTACCTGGTCAGCGAGGCCATGCATGCGCTGGGCGTACCGACCAGTCGGGCATTGGCGGCGGTGACCACCGGCGAACGCGTGGTGCGCGGTATGCCGGAGCCGGGGGCGGTTCTGACGCGGGTCGCCGCCAGTCACCTGCGGGTCGGCACCTTCCAGTACTTCGCCGCGCGTGGCGATACCGAGGCGCTGCGCCTGCTGGCCGATGAAGCCATCGAGCGCCACTACCCGCATCTGCAGGCGCTGACCGATGATGGCGAACGCTATCTGGCGCTGCTGGATGCCGTGGCCGAGCGTCAGGCCGATCTGGTGGCGCGCTGGATGGGCGTCGGTTTCATTCATGGCGTCATGAACACCGATAACACCGCCATTTCCGGGGAAACCATCGACTATGGCCCCTGTGCCTTCATGGACAGGTTCAATCCGCGCACCGTCTTCAGCTCCATCGACGAGCAGGGACGCTACGCCTACGTCAATCAGCCGGTGGTCCTGCAGTGGAACCTGGCACGTTTCGCCGAGACCCTGGTGCCGCTGATCGACAGCGACAGTGATCGCGCCGTGGAGCGTGCCACGCCGATCATTCGCGACCTCGCCGAGCGCTATGAGGCCAGCTGGCGCCAAGTCATGCGCGCCAAGCTGGGGCTTGCCACCGAGGAAGACGGCGATGGCGAGCTGGCCCAGGAGCTGCTGGATGCCATGCAGCAGGGGCGTGCCGACTTTCATCTGAGCTTTCGCTATCTGGCCGATGCCGTGGAGGCAGGCGGCGAAGCGGCCCGGCTCGGCGGCGAATTCGAGCAGCGCGAGGCGCTGGATGCCTGGCTGCCGCGCTGGCGCGAACGCCTGGGGCGTGAAGGCGTGTCGCACGCCGACATCGTGGCGCGCCTGCAGGCCACCAATCCCGCCGTGGTGCCGCGCAATCACCGCGTCGCCGAGGCCATTGCCGCCGCCGAGCAGGACGACTTCGGGCCCTTCGAGGCGTTGCTGGCCGTGGTCACCGATCCCTACACGATGCCCGCCGGCGAGGTGGACTACACCCGCCCACCGCGCGACGAAGAGCGCGTGCTGCGCACCTTCTGCGGTACTTGATAGCCCTACCAGCGGTGCCTGATAGGGTCCTCTCAGCGCCCGATGCCCCCTGGGAAGTCGGGCGTTGTGTCATGCAGCATCGGTGAGTCAAGCAGACTGCCATGATGCGGTGTATTTTTAATATAAAATCGGTCTAAGCTTAGATTGAAAAGTTGGGTTATGATGTCACGACAGCCTGACGGCCCGCCTCACGACACTCTGGTCGTGGCCGCAAAGAGGAGTGGATCGCATGTCCCGACAGCCCATCGTCACCGCCTTTTTTGATGATCCCACGAATACCTTCAGCTACGTGGTTCAGGATCCCGACAGCCATGCCTGTGCCATTCTCGACTCGGTGCTGGATTTCGATTATGCGGCGGGGCGTACCGATGTGCGCTCGGCCAACGAGATCATTGCCTTTGTCGAGAGCCACGGCTTGCAGGTGGAGTGGGTTCTCGAGACCCATGTGCACGCCGATCATCTTTCGGCGGCGCCCTACCTGCATGAACGGCTCGGCGGTCGCACGGGCATCGGGGCCAATATCACCCTGGTGCAGGAAGTCTTCGGCAAGGCGTTCAACGCCGGCACTGCGTTTCAGCGTGATGGCAGTCAGTTCGACCGCCTCTTCGAGGAAGGCGATACCCTTGCCATCGGTCAACTGGAAGGGCGCGTGCTGCATACGCCGGGGCACACACCGGCCTGTTTGACCTATGTGATCGGTGATGCTGCCTTTGTCGGCGATACCCTGTTCATGACCGACTATGGCACGGCGCGCTGCGATTTCCCCGGCGGCGATGCCCGGACCCTCTACCGCTCGATTCAAAAGGTGTTGTCGCTGCCGGACGAGACGCGTCTTTTCCTGTGTCATGACTACCCGACATCGGGTCGGGACGAGTTCCGGCATTCCACCACCGTCGCCGAGCAGCGCGAGCACAACATCCATGTGCACGAGGGCGTCAGCGAGGAGGCGTTCGTCAGGATGCGTACCGAGCGAGATGCGACCCTGAACATGCCGCGCCTGATTCTGCCCGCCGTGCAGGTCAACATGCGTGCCGGCCGGATGCCGCCTGCCGAGGATAATGGTCAGGTCTATCTCAAGGTGCCGCTGAACCTGTTTTGATGCCTGGCCGAGATCTGACACAAGGCGCTCGCTGGATGACACTCGAACGATGGATACCGCTGCTGGGTTGGCTCAAGGGCTATCGCGCCGAGACCCTGGCCCGGGATGGCCTGGCGGCCGTGATCGTGACCCTGATGCTGGTGCCGCAGGCGCTGGCGTATGCATTGCTGGCCGGCCTGCCGCCGGAGGTGGGGCTCTATGCCAGCATGCTGCCACTGGTGTTGTATGCCTTGCTTGGCACCAGTGCCATTCTGGCGGTGGGCCCGGTGGCGGTCGCCTCACTGATGACGGCGTCGGCGCTGGCCGGCGTTGCCGAGCCGGGCAGCGCCGAGTATGTCGGCGCGGCGCTGGTACTGGCCGCGCTGTCCGGCCTGATGCTGGTCGGCATGGGAGTGCTGCGACTGGGCTTTCTGGCCAACTTCCTCAGCCACCCGGTGATTTCCGGGTTCGTCACGGCCTCCGGCCTGCTCATCGCCGCCAGCCAGCTGGGGCATATCCTCGGGATCGAGGCGTCCGGGCATAATCTCCTGGAGATGGCGACGTCACTGTTCGAGCAACGGGATACCCTCAACGGGGTCACGCTGGTGATGGGCCTTGGGGTCTGGGCCTATCTGCTGTTGAGTCGACGTTACCTGAAGTCCGGGCTGATCCGTCTCGGGCTGACGAACGCTGTCGCCGGTCTGCTGACCAGGGCGGCGCCGGTCTCGGCGGTCATCGTCACCACTCTGCTGGCCTGGGGGCTCAACCTGGGGGAACGCGGGGTCGCGCTGGTGGGCGAGGTGCCCGGCGGCCTGCCCGCGCTGGCGATGCCCTCACTGGAGTCGGACCTGTGGTCGACTCTGTTGCCGGCGGCCGTGCTGATCAGCCTGGTGGGCTTCGTCGAGTCGGTGTCGGTGGCCCAGACCCTGGCGGCCAAGCGACGCCAGCGCATCGACCCCAATCAGGAATTGATCGCCCTGGGCATGGCCAACCTGGGGGCCGGTGTCAGCGGTGGGGCCCCGGTTTCCGGAGGCTTTTCGCGTTCGGTGGTCAACTTCGAGGCCGGGGCGGTAACCCCCCTGGCGGGTGCCTTGACGGCGCTGGGTATTGGCGTGGCGGCCCTGACCCTGACCGAGCCGCTGGCCTTTCTGCCCAGGGCGACGCTGGCCGCGACCATCATCGTGGCGGTCTCCACCCTGATCGATCTGCCGGCGATCAAGCGCACCTGTGCCTACTCGCGGGCCGACGGCGTCGCCATGCTGGCGACGCTGCTGCTGACGCTCTTTCACGGCGTGGAGGGCGGCATCCTGGCGGGCGTGGCCCTGTCGCTGGGCCTGCATCTGTATCGCACCAGTCAGCCGCACAGTGCCGTGGTGGGGCGCGTGCCGGGTACCGAGCACTTTCGCAATGTGCGCCGCCATGAGGTCGAAACCGATGAGCGGTTGAGCATTCTGCGGGTCGACGAGAGCCTGTATTTCGCCAATGCGCGCTACCTCGAGGATACCGTGATGGCTCTGGTCGCCCGGCAACCTGGAATCTCGCATGTCGTGCTGGCCTGTCAGGCAGTCAATCTGATCGATGCCTCGGCACTGGAGAGCCTGGAAGCCATCAACAGTCGTCTCCGGGATGCCGGGGTGACGCTGCATCTCGCCGAGGTCAAGGGGCCGGTCATGGATCGCCTGGAGCAGACCGATTTTCGTCATGAGCTGACGGGGCAGGTCTTCCTGAGCACCTATGAGGCCTGGAGTGCGCTGCATGAAGGTAGCCAGCCGGCCCATGGCGGGTCGGTGGCGGCGACTGGATTCGACCCCTGAGCGCACGCGCGCGAGCCGAACGCCGGACCCAAAAAAGCCGCCTCGGGGTGGCGAGGCGGCTTGCGGTGGTTTCAGTCCGGCCGGCGGACGCTGTGGCGATCAGCCGAGGTCGAAGCGGTCGGCGTTCATGACCTTGTTCCAGGCGGCGACGAAATCCTTGACGAACTTCTGCTTGGCATCGTCCTGGGCATAGACTTCGCTCAGCGCCCGCAGCTGCGCATTGGCACCAAAGACCAGATCGATCCGGGTGGCGCTCCACTTGATCTCACCGGTCTTGCGGTCGCGGCCCTCAAAGACGTCTTCTTCGTCGGAGACCGCCTGCCAGTCGGTTGCCATGTCGGTCAGGTTGACGAAGTAGTCGTTGGTCAGACTGCCGGGGCGGTCCGTCAGGATGCCGTGCTTGACGTCACCGTAGTTGGCGCCCAACGCTCGCATGCCGCCCATCAGCACTGTCATCTCGGGGGCGCTGAGGCCCAGCAGCTGGGCGCGGTCGAGCATCATTTCCTCGTCACGAATGGCGAACCTGGTGCGGCGATAATTGCGGAAGGCATCGGCCTCGGGACGCAGCACCTCGAAGGAGTCGGCATCGGTCTGTGCATCGGTGGCGTCGGTGCGACCCGGCGAGAAGGGCACTTCGATGTCGTGACCGGCCTCGCGGGCGGCCTTCTCGATGGCGGCGGCGCCGCCGAGCACGATCAGGTCGGCCAGCGAGATTCGCTTGTTGCCGGCCTGGGCGGCATTGAAGTCGTCCTGGATGCCTTCGAGGGTCTCGAGCACCTTGGCCAGCTGCTGCGGCTGGTTGACCTCCCAGTCCTTCTGCGGCGCCAGGCGGATGCGGGCGCCGTTGGCGCCGCCGCGCATGTCGGAGCCACGGAAGGTGCTGGCGGAGGACCAGGCGGTATAGACCAGCTCGCTGACCGTGAGACCGGACCCCAGCAGCTTGCGCTTGAGTTCCGCGACATCCTGGGCATCGACCAGCTCATGATCCACGGGCGGTACCGGGTCCTGCCAGATCAGGTCTTCACTGGGCACTTCGGGGCCCAGGTAGCGGTCCTTGGGGCCCATGTCGCGGTGCGTCAGCTTGAACCAGGCCCGGGCGAAGGCATCGGCGAAGGCTTCCGGATTTTCGTGGAAACGCCGCGAGATCTTCTCGTAGGCCGGGTCGTAACGCAGCGACAGGTCGGTGACCAGCATGGTCGGCGCGCGACGCGGGGAGTCGGGCTCGGGCCCGGGCATTTCATCGCCCCGCGCGTCCTTGGCGATGAACTGGTAGGCGCCGGCCGGACTCTTGGTCAGCTCCCATTCATAGCCGAAGAGGTTGTCGAAGAAGTAGTTGCTCCACTGGGTAGGCGTCTGGGACCAGATGACCTCGGGACCGCCGCCCATGGTGTCTTCGCCCATGCCCTTGCCGTGGCGGCTCTTCCAGCCCAGCCCCATCTGTTCGATGGGCGCGGCTTCCGGTTCGGCCTCGACCTGCTCCTCGGTGCCCGCGCCATGGGTCTTGCCGAAGGTGTGGCCGCCGGCGATCAGGGCTACGGTCTCTTCGTCGTCCATGGCCATGCGCGCGAAGGTTTCGCGGATGTCGTGGGCGGCCTTGACCGGGTCGGGCTCGCCTTCGGGGCCCTCGGGGTTCACATAGATCAGGCCCATGTGGGTGGCGCCGAGCGGGTTTTCGAGTTCCCGCTCCTGCTTGTCGACGATGCGCTCGTCACTGCCGAGCCATTCCTTTTCGGCGCCCCAGTAGATGTCGTCCTCGGGTTCCCAGGTGTCCTCGCGGCCGCCGGCGAAGCCGAAGGTCTTGAGCCCCATGGATTCCAGGGCCACATTGCCGGCCAGTACATAGAGGTCGGCCCAGGAGATTTTGTTACCGTACTTCTGCTTGATCGGCCAGAGTAGGCGACGCGCCTTGTCGAGGTTGACGTTGTCGGGCCAGCTGTTGAGCGGCGCGAAGCGTTGCTGGCCGCCACCGGCCCCGCCACGGCCATCTCCCATGCGGTAGGTGCCGGCACTGTGCCAGGCCATGCGAATCATCAGGCCACCATAGTGGCCGAAGTCGGCCGGCCACCAGTCCTGGGAATCGGTCATCAGTCGGGTGAGGTCCTGCTTGACCGCGGCAAGATCGAGTTTCTTGAATTCCTCGGCGTAGTTGAAGTCCTCACCCAGCGGATTGGAGCTGCCGGTGTGCTGATGGAGGATGCCGATGTTGAGCTGGTTGGGCCACCAGTCACGGTTTTCCGTGCCTTGGCCCCGAACATTGGTATTACTGCCGTGCATGACGGGGCACTGACCGGCGGACCCGCTGTTGTGATGTTCGCTCATGGTGTATCTCCTCGATTGCTGACGGTCCTGGATGTGACGCCGCAGTTAAAGAACCTGATGCCGAAAACCGGGTCTTTCCCGAAGAAATCGCGGTTTTCGCAGCGTGCCTTTTCATTATCAATTTATGCCGTGTTGCCGGGACGTGACCAACTGCCTTTGCCAACCATCGTGATAGTGACGTTTTATGGCGCTGTGGCGGTGCCGGCTCGACGCTCACCCGAGACGGGCGGACGCGGTACCGACTATTGGCGCGTTGTGGCGCGACACGCCGTCTGGCTAGACTCGACGTCATCAGGGGCCTGTCAGAGCGCGGCGTGATACTCCGCCTGACGTGCCCTGGCGCGTTTTCCCTTCGTTACAGGAGCATGCTCATGTCCGTGCGCGAAATCCCGATGTATATCGATGGCCAGGCTGTCCTCTCTCAGAGTCAGGATAAGCGCGATGTGGTCAATCCGGCTACCCAGGAAGTGGTGGCCAGTGTGCCTTTCTGCTCGGTGGAGGACGTCGACCGCGCCGTGGCCAGTGCCAGGCAGGCCTTCAGGAGCTGGCGCAAGGTGCCGCTGGCCCGCCGTCAGCGCATCATGCTTGAGCTGCAGGCGTTGATTCGCGAGCACAGCGAGGAGCTGGCCGCGCTGATCACCGAGGAGCACGGCAAGACGCTGCCGGATGCCGCCGGCGAGGTGGGGCGTGGCCTGGAAGTGGTCGAACATGCCTGCTCCATCACCTCCCTGCAGCTTGGCGAGCTGGCCGAGAATGCCGCCAGCGAGGTGGATGTCTATACGCTCAACCAGCCGTTGGGCGTCGGGGCCGGCATCACGGCGTTCAACTTCCCGATCATGCTGCCCTGTTTCATGTTCCCGCTGGCCATCGCCACCGGCAATACCTTCGTGCTCAAGCCGTCCGAGCAGGACCCGAGTGCCACCATGCGGCTGGTCGAGCTGGCCCATGAGGCGGGAGTGCCGGCGGGCGTGCTGAATGTGGTGCATGGTGGGCCGGAGGTCGCCAATCGGCTGTGTGACCATCCGGACATCAAGGCGATGTCGTTCATCGGTTCGACTCATGTCGGCACCCAGCTGTATCGGCGTGCCAGCGAGGCCGGCAAACGCGCCCAGGCGATGATGGGCGCCAAGAACCATTGTGTCGTCATGCCGGATGCCAATCGCAGCCAGGCCATCAACAACCTGCTGGGCTCGGCCTTCGGCGCCGCCGGGCAGCGCTGCATGGCCAACTCGGTGGTGGTATTGGTGGGCGAGGCCCGCGAGTGGCTGGCGGATCTGGCCGAGGGCGCGCGCCGCATGGTAGTAGGGCCCGGCACCCAGCGCGATGCCGACCTCGGGCCCCTGGTCTCGCCGGCGGCCAAGGCACGGGTGGAGGAGCTGATTGGCGTGGGTGAGCGCGAAGGAGCCACGCTGCTGGTCGACGGTCGCGGCTGCCAGGTGGACGGGTATCCGGATGGCAACTTCGTCGGCCCGACACTGTTCAGCGATGTCACGCCGGAGATGACGATCTATCGCGAGGAGGTCTTCGGCCCGGTACTCTGTGTGGTGGCGGTGGAGACGCTGGATGAGGCCATCGACTTCATCAATGCCAACCCCAATGGCAACGGCACCTCGATCTTCACCAACTCCGGCTGGGTCGCGCGGCGCTTCGAGTCCGACATCGACGTCGGCCAGGTGGGCATCAATGTGCCGATTCCGGTGCCGGTGGCCTATTTCAGTTTCACCGGCTCGCGAGGGTCGAAGCTAGGCGACATGGGCCCCAACGGCAAGCAGGCCGTTGCCTTCTGGACGCAGACCAAGACCGTTACCGCCCGCTGGTTCGAGCCCGAAAACGTTTCCAGCGGCATCAACAGCACCATATCGCTGAGTTGATTCGGCGCGTCATGATTCGTCAGCCAAGAGAGGTTGCATGCAGGATTCGTTATCGAAGCTGGGCCACAAGGGCACACCGGAACTCGGGCCATCATTGCTGGGCGGAGTGAGCCTGCCGGCGGCGGTGCTGCATGAGGCGGCGCTGGCGCATAATCTGGCGTGGATGCAGCGTTTCGCCGAGTCGCATGGCGCCCGGCTGGCACCGCACGGCAAGACCACCATGACGCCGGCGCTGTTCCGTCGCCAGCTCGAGGCGGGGGCCTGGGGCATCACCCTGGCCACCGCGCCACAGTGTCGCGCGGCCTTCGCCAGTGGCGTCGTGCGCGTACTGATGGCCAACCAGCTGGTGGGCCAAGCCAACATGGCAATCATCGCCGAATTGCTCGAGGCGGGCGCTGACTTCCATTGCGTGGTCGATAGTGAGGACAACGCCCGGGAACTCGGGCACTTTTTCGCCCAGCGCGACCTGACGCTCAAGGTGCTGATCGAGCTGGGCGTCGCGGGCGGCCGTACCGGTTGCCGCTCCGTCGAGTCGGTCAAGGCGCTGGCGCGGGTCGTCGATGCCGAGCCGGGCCTGGCCCTGGCCGGCATGGAGGGCTACGAGGGCGTGGTGCATGCCGAGGATCCGGTACCGGCGATTCGCGATTATGCCACGCGGCTGGTCGAGGCGGCGCGTTGCCTCGACGACGAGGGGCGGTTCGCCGTGGACCTGCCCATCATCACCGCGTCGGGGTCGGCCTGGTACGACCTGATCGCCGAGGCCTTCGATACGGCCGAGCTGCGTCGACGCTTCACGCCGGTGATTCGTCCCGGCTGCTATGTGGTGCATGATCACGGCATCTACCGCCAGGCCCAGCAGGGTGTGCTGTCACGCCGCCCCGATCTGCACGCAGGCCTGCGCCCGGCGCTCGAGGTCTTCGCCCAGGTGCAATCATTGCCGGAACCCGGCCTGGCGATCGCTGCGCTCGGCAAGCGCGATATCGGCGCCGATCAGTTGCCCGAGCCATTGCGCCGCTATCGTGAGGCCGGCGCGGTAGACGAGGTGCTGAGCGTCGAGGGTTGGGAGATCACCAGGCTGATGGACCAGCATGCCTTCATCCACCTGCCGGACTCGGCCGACGATGTGCGCATCGGTGATGTGGTGGCCTTCGGCGCCTCGCATCCCTGCCTGACCTTCGACAAGTGGCGGCGGATCTGCCGGGTCGATGAGCGGCTGGACGTCACGGAGGTCATGGACACTGCTTTCTGAGCAACAAAAAAAGGCCATGACGTCCCGGTTATGGCCTGATCAAGGGAAGGTACTGCGCTGTCTGCTCCAGAGGTTCGTGGTAATGAGTGAACACCTCGCTGATGGATCAAGTAGTGGTTTCGTCGAGCCTGTGTCTACTGCCGCCTTGGTGATGATGTCTCATGCTCCAGATGAAGTCGGGTGAGGCATATCAGCGGTAGGTCAGGCGCATGTACCCCGGTGATTGCTGCAGGTACTGCATGATCTGGCCTTCCCCGCCTGTCAGGCGCTCACCGTCCAGTGTGTGCCAGCTTTGTTCAGCCGTGTTGGTTGCCGTGACCTCTCGAGATACACCCTGCTCACTGATGTAGCACTCTGTGCGCGGCAGCGAGTTGGTGGTCTGCATCTGCGTTTCGCAGCCCGGCTCTGAAATAGCACCCTGAAACCTGATAGTGCTGCCTGCGGCGATGGCCTGTGTCGTGATCATTAAGCCTGCCACCAGGCAGGTACCAGCTGCCATCCACATCGAGCGACCGAAATGTGCCTTCCGCTGGTGTTTCAGTTTGCCTTGCTCAATGCGCTCGACAGCTTCAGGGCCTTCGCTGGCCGTAGCGACCTTGTGTTGGCGATGGCGAATGAGGGTAGTCATTTTGACCTCCCATGAAGCTTGGGCATTGAATACAGCTCCTGTGTGAATCTCTCCTGAGCTGTGTCTATTAACAATAGTTCATTTAGAGTATGACACAAGTAGTAATAAATGGTTTTATTGTGCTAATTCGATGATGGCATGATTTGTAGATTATAATCATGCTTTTATGAGATAGGGGTGAGCCAGGAAGGTGGGGCCCGGGTTCGCCGCAGGGCTTGCTGTACCGGGGCCAGCATCCTCGGGTCGATGGACTGGAACCAGAGTTAGCATCGGGCCGATGATGTGGCATCATGGGCACGCGTTGATGGCAGGGTCGCCATGTCATGGCCGATCCGCTCAGCGCCTCACAATTCAATTCACTGTCGCCAGGGGAGCCCCACCCGCTATGCCGGGGCTGAGAGAGCGTCCGACGCTGACCCTGGAACCTGATCCGGTTTGTACCGGCGGAGGAAGAGCGACATGCCTTACCTGACGTCAGCCGTGCTGGGCGCGGCACTGTTGTGTTTTGCCTTTCTGGGCCTGCGGGCCCGCCGGGCCGAAGGCCCCCTCGATGACTATGTGACGGCGCGTAACTCACAGAGTGCGCGTTCGTTGGGTATTTCCTTTCTGGCCTCCGGCATGGGGGCCTGGATTCTCTTCGCCCCGCCCGAGATCGGCGCCATGGTGGGGCCATTGGCGCTGCTCGGTTATGCGTTGGGGTCGGCCCTGCCGCTGGTCGTGCTCAGCCTGTATGGGCCGGTGATCCGGCGCTACCTGCCCGAGGGACGCAGCATCGGCGAGTTTGCCGAAGCCTGCTATGGCGCCGGGGTGCGCCGCTGGGTCACCCTGGTGTCGATTCTCTACATGGGCTGTTTTCTGGCGGCCGAGCTGACCGCCATCGGTGCCATTGCATCGCTGCTCTCCGAAGTGCCGTCGAGTGCCGTGGTCATCGGGGTGGCCCTCGTTACCCTGACCTACACGGCGGTCGGCGGGCTGCGTGCCAGCCTGGCCACGGATCGTTGGCAGGGCTGGTTGCTGCTGGCGTTACTGATCCTGGTGACGGGGGTCGTGCTCTGGGTGCTGCCGCCCATGCCCGAGCAGGCGTCCCTGCCGCAGACACCGCCGGTGGATGCCCTCGCGGTGGCCCTGACCCTGGTCATCGCCGTGACCTCCGCCGAGCTCTTTCATCAGGGCTACTGGCAGCGGGTGTGGGCCGCCGAGGACCAGCGTGCCCTGGGGCGTGGCGCCCTGCTGGGTGGTGTCGGGGTGCTGTTGGTCATCATGGCCATCGGTGGCCTGGGCATGCTCGCGGTCATGCATGGGTTGCCGCTCGGTGAGCCGCCCATGCCGTTCTTTGCCCTGCTGTCCGAAGCGCCGGGCTGGCTGGCCATTCCGGCGCTGGTGCTGGCCGTGACGCTGGTCGCCTCGAGTGTCGACACCCTGCAGACGGCCATTGCCTCGCTGGTGGTGGCCGGTTCCGGCCGCAGCGGCCTGTCCGTCGGCGCGGCGCGCCTGGTGACCGTGGGCCTGATGTTGCCCGTGGTGGTCATTGCGTTGCAGGAACTGTCGGTACTGCGCCTGTTCCTGATTGCCGACCTGTTGTGCGCCGCGACCATCGTGCCGGTGCTGCTCGGCGTCTGGCGACGCATGGGCTCGCTGGCGGCAATGGTCGGCGGCATGGCGGGTCTGGTGGGTGCTGTTGTGCCCGGTTGGTGGGCCCAGGGCAGCCTGCTGGCGGGCATTCAGGCGGCGAGCTTTCCGGGTGGCATTCCGGCGCTCGCGCCCTTTGTCGGGGCCCTGCTGGCGTCGGCGCTGGTCAGCGTGGTCATCGCCATGGCCTGGCCGGCTCCGCGTGCTTCCCTGACAAGCGACGGAGGCGATGCATGAGTAGTATTGCCGAATGGACGCAGTGGGCCGAGCGTCAGGCGTCGCCGCGCCTGACTGAGTGGTTGCGGGAACTCAGCGAGCCGGACTGGTCGCGGACCGTGCACCACCCGTTATTCGATGCGCTGGCCGCCAGGCGACTGACAGACCAGGAGTTCGCCGCCTACATGGTGCAGGACTATGGCTTCGTCGACCCCTTTACCGCTTTGCTCGGACAGGCGATCGGTCACGCTCCCTGTATGCAGGATCGGGTCGTGCTCGGGCAGTTCATGGGCATGCTGACCAGTGACGAGAACAGCACCTTCCAGCGTACCTTCGAGGCCTACGGTGTGTCGGCCGAGGCCGAGTATCTGCCGGCCACGCGTGATTTTCGACAGCTGTTGAAGGATACCGCCCTGCATCAGGAGGGCGCTCGGAGTACGCGCTATGCCGAAATGCTGGCCGTGTTGGTGGTCACCGAGTGGCTGTACCTGGAGTGGGCCACGCGTGTCGAGCGCGCGGAGGGGCTGCAGCCATTGATGGAAGAGTGGATCGATCTGCATGACAATCCTGAGTTCCGAACTTTCGTTGCCTGGTTGCGGCGGCGCCTGGAGGAAGAAATGTCCCGGCTGGAGGATGAGGCGTTCGTGGGTGTGGTAAAACGATTTCGCGAAACGGTGGCTTGTGAGCGCGCTTTTCACGATGCCGTTTATCACGCTGACTGAAGTGGCGGCGCGCTGTATGGCCCAATCGGCGGCATCGGTGCGCGGCAAATGCGCTGTTTACGGGTTGCCAGGCAGACCGCGGCCAGTCACCCTTTAAAGCCTGACTAGCAATCCGAAAAGGGCCTCAGCATGAGCAATACTCCAAGTGATCCACGCCGCCGGCATTCCGCCCCGGTGGTCGATGGTGTCGGCAAGTCGGCCAGTCGCGCGATGCTGCGCGCGGTTGGCTTTTCCGATGAAGACTTCACCAAGCCCCAGGTCGGGGTGGCCTCGACCTGGAGCCAGGTGACGCCGTGCAACAGCCATATTGCCGAGCTGGCGGAGCAAGCCAGCCAAGGCGCCGATGCCGCCGGTGGCAAGGGCGTGATCTTCAACACCATCACCATTTCCGATGGTATCGCCAACGGCACCGAGGGCATGAAGTATTCCCTGGTGTCGCGGGAGCTGATCGCTGACTCCATCGAAGCCGTGGCGGGCTGCGAAGGGTTCGACGGCGTGGTGGCCCTGGGCGGCTGCGACAAGAACATGCCGGGCTGCGTGATGGGACTGGCGCGTCTGAATCGCCCGGGTGTCTTCGTCTATGGCGGCACCATCATGCCCGGTGCCAACCATACCGATCTGGTGTCGGTGTTCGAGGCCATGGGAGCGCACAGCCGCGGCGACATGGACCTGATCGACGTCAAGCAGATCGAGGAAACGGCGATTCCCGGCCCCGGCTCCTGCGGCGGCATGTACACCGCCAATACCATGGCCTCGGCGATCGAGGCGCTGGGCATGAGCCTGCCGGGCAGTTCGGCGCAGAATGCCGTCTCGGACGACAAGCGGGCGGACAGCCATGCAGCCGGCGAGGCGGTGCTGAACCTGCTCGACAAGGACATCAAGCCGTCGGACATCATGACCCGCGAGGCCTTCGAGAACGCCATCACGGTGGTCATCGCGCTCGGCGGCTCGACCAATGCCGTGCTGCACTTGATTGCCATGGCCGACACCATCGGCGTGTCGCTGAGCCTCGAGGACTTCACCGAGATTGGCCGCCGGGTGCCGGTGCTGGCCGATCTGCGCCCCAGTGGTCATTACATGATGAGCGAGCTGGTCGCCATCGGCGGCATTCTGCCGTTGATGAAGATGCTGCTCGAGGCCGGCATGCTGCATGGCGACTGCCTGACGGTGACCGGCAGGACCCTGGCCGAGAACCTGGCGGACGTGGCGCCGTACCCGGTAGATCAGTCGATCATCGCGCCGCTCGACGCCCCGCTCAAGAACGAGAGCCACCTGCGCATTCTCTACGGCAATCTGGCGCCGGAAGGGGCCGTGGCCAAGATTACCGGCAAGGAGGGCACCCACTTCACCGGCACGGCGAGGGTATTCGGCTCCGAGGAAGAGGCGCAGGCGCGCATCAATGATGGCGTGGTGGTCGCCGGGGACGTCGTGGTCATTCGCTACGAGGGGCCGCGGGGCGGTCCGGGCATGCGCGAGATGCTGACGCCGACCTCGGCGATCATGGGGCGCGGCCTGGGCGATCAGGTGGCCCTGATCACCGACGGTCGCTTCTCGGGCGGCAGCCATGGCTTCGTGGTCGGCCATGTGACGCCGGAGGCCTTCGATGGCGGCCCGCTGGCGCTGGTGGAGGATGGCGATACCATCACCATCGATGCCGAGGCCAACACCATCGATGTGAGCCTGGATGACGCGGAGCTGAAGCGGCGTCGTGCGGCCTGGCAGCGCCCCGAGCCGCGTTATACCCGTGGCGCCCTGGCCAAGTATGCCAAGGTGGTCAGCTCGGCTTCCATGGGTGCGGTGACCGACCGCCTGGATTGAACCGGTAGAACGCGCCATGAAACACAAAAAGGGCCCGATGAGCGGGCCCTTTTTTGTGATTGCCGGGTGCCGGGCGCGCGCGGGGCGCTTACTCCGAGACGGCGGAGCGCATCATGTCCTCCAAGGACTTGGCGTTTTCGGGCAGCTCAAAAATGGCTGCGTCGGGTGTGGTATCCGACAGTTCGGCGAGCTGGAAACGGTCGCCGAAACGCAACATCCCGAGCCCACGCTCCTGCAGCTCCATGGCGATGGGGTCCGGCTCGCCGGTCATGGTGCGCTGGTAGTCATGGAAGGCCGCCATCAGTTCGCGGACCTGAGCGTCATCCGTCAGGACGAGTTCGTCGTCATGGAAGGTGCCGCTCTTGTCGGTCCACTGAAGGTTGTAGACGTCACCTTCAAGTCCGGCGATGGTTTCGGTTCCGCCTGTGGCCTCCAATGAGTCCACCTTCTGCGCTTGCTTGCCGGTCATGGTTTCGGCCTGGCCGCCGCCCATGCGTTCGGCCATTTTCTTCATCTTGGCCATGTCCATGATCATGGTCTGCCCCTGCATCTGGGTGACCATGTAGCCCTTGCCGTTACGCAACAGCATGAAACCGGCCTGGGACTGATCGGGAAAATCCATGCGCAGCTTGTCGCCGGCCCAGCGGACCTTCATGTTGACGCTGTCCTGATTGGAATGAGCCTGCAGGGTAGCCTGACCATCGGCCAGTGCAGGAGTGGCAACGGCCAGGCTCAGGCCGCAGGCGATCAGGCTGGTGGCGAGATATCGCATGGCGCGTCTTCCTCTTGAAGCAGTTCGTGGCGTGGTGATCCCCCGGCGTACAAGACGCTCGGCCAGGCGGTCAGGACGTCGAAAGTTCATGGTCAATGGTCTCTCGCAGGATCTGCAGGTCCTCAAGCGAGAGTTGTTCCAGGCGACCGGACAGCAGGTCACTGACCTTTTGCAGGGGCAGGCCGGCGCGACGGGCGATGTCGCGGCTACCCAGATCGGAAACGGCGATCAGCCGGGTGATGATGCGCATCAAGCGCGTGCGTTGCTCCAGGTCCCTGACATCGAGGTCAGGGCAACTTCGTGGAGGAGGATCGCTGGGATCCGAATCGCAGGTGTGACTTACCGTACTCATGTGGCTCCAGTTGGACGGATCGACAGGGACAGCATGACGCCTTTTTCACACGTTCGCCAGTCTTGTGCAAGCTTGTCGCGCAAGTCGGCGATGGGTAGCGTGGGCGAGGCGGCAAGCAGGCCTTTGCTCCCGGGGGGCAAACGTGGAATTCCTGGCTGGCCCCCGCCGCACGGGGCTGCTAGCGTTTGCAGGGCAGCCGAGGCTGTCATCGATAACACGACAACAAGATGTGATCTGACCCGATCGCAGCGAATGTACCGCAACGGAGGTTATTCATGCGCGCTATCAATTACGCTCTCGCGGCTTCACTACTGGTGGCTGCACCGGCGGCCGTCGCCCAGCAACAGCTGTCCATTGCGACCGGTGGTACCGGTGGCACCTATTACCCCTACGGCGGCGGCCTGGCCGAGCTGATCAATGAGCACGTCGAAGGCTATGATGCCGTGGCCGAAGTGACTGGTGCCTCGGTGGAAAACATGGGCCTGGTCTGGCGCGGTGATTCCGATATGGCGCTGGCGCTGGCTGATACCGTCTATCAGGCCTATAACGGCACCGGTGACTTCGAGGGTCGCCAACTGGAAAACATTCGTGCTCTGGCCTCCGTCTACCCGAATGCGGTGCAGATCGTGACCATGGCGGATTCCGGTATTGACTCGCTCTCGGATCTCGAGGGCAAGACCGTCTCGGTGGGCGCTCCCGGCAGCGGTACCGAACTCAATGCTCGGGCGGTGCTGGAATCCAACGGCATCACCTATGACGAAATCGAAGAACGCCGATTCAATTTCAATGAAACCGCCGATGCCTTGCGTGATGGTGATATCGATGCCGGCTTCTGGAGCGTGGGCCCACCCACCAGCTCGATCATGAACCTGGCCACCACCCGCGACATTCGCCTGATTGGCCTGACGGACGAGGAAGTCGCCAATGCTCGCGAGGCGTCTCCGGTATTTGCGCCCTATCAGCTCCGAGCCGGGCTCTACGAGGGTATGGAAGAGCCGGTCCAGACCATCGGCATTCCCAATATCCTGGCGACCAGTGCCGAGATGGACGAGGAGCTGGCCTATCAGGTCACCAAGACGCTGTTCGAACACACGGATCAGCTGATCGCCATCCACCCGGCGGCCAATGACACCACCGTGAAATTCAGTGTCGATTCCACGCCGATTGCCTTTCATCCGGGCGCGCTGCGCTATTACGAAGAGCAGGGTGTCGAAATCGCCGATCACCAGCGCCCCTGATGCGCTGGCGCACCTTGTTGCCCGGCCTGGCGAAGCGTCTCCTGCGGCCGGGCCGGTGCTGGCCGGTCGTCGCCCTGGGAAGCGCACTGATATCTGGCCCGGCTATTGCCGATTGCGCGGCTTACCAGCTGCGTGTCAGTGATGCCGGGGGACGCACTCTGGTGACTCTGCCCATGCCGCCAGGGGCTGGCTGGTGCCTGGCCTGGAATCACTCGGTGGAAGGCTTCGCCGTGCATGATTGCTACCGCAATCGCGATGGGCGCATGGTGCTCGAGCGAAGCCATCTCCCGGACTTTGCCGCCGGCCTCGGCCATATTCCTGGCCGCGGTCGTCAGGTCTCGGACGGCCAGGGCGGTTACTGGATCGAGGATATCGACGAGCCAGTGCCCGGCGATGCCTACCGGCTTCGGGTCGGGGGAATGCGGGTCGACCACCGCCTGGTCAGCCGCCCCCGGGGGGCGAGCCTTGCGTCGCTGCTGGAAGATGCCCGTGACTGCGGCGCTGGCGATCACTATCCGGCGGTCGGTAAGCCACCGGTGGTGATCAGCCTGAGCGAAAGGGCCGCTAATCAAGCCGTAACGTTAGGGTTGTACCCCACACCTTGAGACACTTCGCCGCCTCGGCATCGAGCCTTGGCGGCGCTTCAATTCGCTGTTGCGAGAGACTATTCATGAGCGAATCGGGCAATTCCCCCATTATTCCCGGTAGCCAGGCCCAGCACTCGCGGCCCGTGTTGTGGCTGATCACCCTGGTGGCCGTGGCACTGTCGCTGTTCCAGCTTTATTCCGCCGGTATCGAACCCCTGGGGCTCTTCTACCAGCGCAGCCTTCACCTGATGCTGATCATGATGCTGGCCTTTCTGATGTTTCCGGTATTCGGGCCTCGGCGCAAGCGGGGCATGGTCGGCGGGTTGATCGACCTGGCATTCTTCGCTGGGGCATTGGTGACCGGTAGCTATTTGACGCTGTTCCTTGACGAGATTATCAACCGCGCCGGTTTCTGGAATCAGACCGATATCTTCATCGGCTGCATCGCCACCGTCACCGTTCTCGAAGCGAGCCGTCGGGCGGTCGGCCTGGGTATGACGATCATCGGTCTGGTTGCCATCCTCTATGCCTTCGCCGGTCCCGAGGGCGAGCTGCCCTGGCTGGGCCAGTTCCTGCCCGGCATTCTCGAACACCGGGGCTACGATCTGTACCGCCTGTCGGGTCAGCTCTATCTGGGGCAGGAGGGCATTTTCGGCTTGCCAATCGGAGTGGCGGCCACCTATATCTTCACCTTTGTGCTGTTTGGCGCCTTCCTGGAAATTACCGGCGCCGGCAAGTTCTTCATCGACCTGGCCTATGCGGCCACCGGCAAGCAGCGTGGTGGGCCGGCCAAGGCCGCGGTCATCGCCTCGGCCGGTATGGGCTCGATCTCGGGCAGCGCCATCGCCAATGTGGTGACCACCGGGGCCTTTACCATCCCGCTGATGAAACGCCTGGGCTATCGCCCGCATCAGGCGGGCGGCATCGAGGCCGCCGCATCCACCGGCGGGCAGATCATGCCGCCGTTGATGGGCGCGGGGGCCTTCCTGATCGCCGAATACACGCGTATGCCCTACCTGGAGGTGGTCAAGGTCAGCATCCTGCCGGCGGTCATGTATTTCGGCACCGTCTATCTGTTGGTGCACATCATTGCGCTCAAGCAGGGCATGCAGGGCATGAGTCAGGACGAACTGCCGAAGGTACGCGATGTCATGGGCACTGGCTGGCATTTTCTGCTGCCCCTGGCGGTACTTATCTGGTTGCTGGCAATGAACCTGTCGCCCTCGCGGGTGGGTTACTACGCTATCCTGACCATTCTGCTGGTGACGGCTCTGCGTTTTATCATCTGGATGGTCTTCGTGGGCCCCAGGCAGGGCCAGCCGGTCACGCTGAGTGCCGTCATGCTGGCGCTGCGCAATGGGGCGCTCAAGGTGATCGAGGGCTTGGAGCTTGGTGCACGCAATGCCGTGGCGGTGTCCATGGCCTGTGCGGTGGCCGGCATCATCGTCGGGGTGGTGGGGCTGACGGGGCTCGGCTTGAAGTTCTCGTCGATGATGATGGCCTTCTCCAACGGCCATCTGCTGCTGGCCCTGGTGATGGTACTGCTGGCCAGCCTGGTGCTGGGTATGGGCCTGCCGGTGACGGCCAGCTATATTGTGCTGATCGTGCTGGTGGGGCCGGCATTGACTGCCGAGTTCGGTGTGCCGCTGCTGATCGCGCACCTGGTGGTGTTCTGGTACTCCCAGGATTCCAATGTCACGCCACCGATTGCCCTGGCCGGCTTTGCCGGCGCGGCGATCGCCGGGGCCAAACCCATGGATACCAGCTTCCAGGCCTGGAAATTTGCCAAGGGGCTCTACCTGATTCCGCTGTTCATGGTCTATAACCCGGAGATTATCGTCGGCGGACCGTGGTGGTTGCTGGTGTGGACGGCATTGACCGGCTTTCTGGCACTGGGTGCTTTCGCTGCGGTCCTGGAGGGCTACCTGTTTACACGCATGTCGTTACCCGTACGCCTGGTGCTGGTACCAGCGGTGATCGCCGTCTTCTACCCGAGCCTGATGGCCGAGGTAGTGGGCGCGGCGGTGATGCTGGGGCTGATCGTCGGCAACTGGCTGGTCAGTCGGCGCGAGGCGGCGGTGGCGTGAGCGCCCGCCGTTGCATGGGCGTGACGGGGCGCGAGTCAGTGTCATTCTGACCCCGGGCCCCGCCCGGCACATGATTGCTGTCTGGCGGGGCCCGGGCTCTCAGGGGCGGCCGTTCACTGAGCCGGTTGTTCGGAGTCGGTGGAAGCGTCCGGCGTGGGTTCCTGCATGTCGGTGGCCTGCTCGTTGACCTCGCCCAGTGAGTCGGCCGTTTCACCCTGTCCCTCGGCGTTTGCGGCTTCTTCCTGGAGCATTTCCTGCTGCGCTTCCTGCAGACTGCTGCCATCCGGGGTGGCATTGACGGGTTCCAGAACCAGGGTCACGGTTCCCGTTTCGGCTTCGGCCCCGACCCGGACGACATGCCGCGATGTGGTGGTCCACAGCAGCTCGCCCTCGTCGCCGTGCAGGGCGGCGCGCAAGGTATGGGTATGCTCGGGATTCACCTCGCCGGTGGTGTAGTCGAGGCTGAATTCGGCCGGTACCTGGTTGCCGGGTGCCACCTCGGTTTCGGCGATGGTGGTCGCCGGGGCATCGGCACGCGAGATATCGCGCAGGCTGATAGTGACACTGGCGCCCTCGGGCAGTGGGATGTCCGTGGCGGAGAACTCCAGCACACCCTCGATACGGCGTGTCACGGACTCGCCTGCCGAGCCGTTCTGCTCATCACCGGCGTCCGACGCTGCGTCGGCCTGTGTTGTGTCCTGCTCCGAGGAAGGGGGCTCGGCATTATCCTGCTGTGCCTGCTTGGCATCATCGCAGCCCGCCAGGGCGAGTGTCCCGGTGAGGGCGGCGATCATTAGCAGGTGACGTTTCATGAGCATACTCCATAACGGCGTGGGTGCAGGGACTCGATATGTGACCAGATATTAACAATCTAGTTCGCGATCGGCATGCATTCCGTCGGTGTCGGGTGCGCATCCCTGGCATGGCCGGGGGATCATGGCTGGGAACGGCATTCGGGTAAGGTAGGCATGGCGTGGCTCTGCTAGAATGCCCGATTTCGACTTGTCCGGGCACCGATGCGTCTTGCATGCGGTGTCATCAGTGTTGGGTGAAGCCTGTTTCGCGAGGAGCCTTGAATGCCAGCTAACGACTCGCCGCGCGTCGGCGTCATCATGGGATCCCAGTCCGACTGGCCCGTCATGGAGCATGCCGTCGATATGCTCGAACGCCTCGGGGTCGCGTACGAGACGCGGGTGGTGTCGGCCCACCGTACGCCGGACCTGCTGTTCGATTACGCCAAGTCGGCTGCCGAGCGCGGCCTGCAGGTGATTATCGCCGGTGCCGGCGGTGCGGCACACCTTCCGGGCATGGTGGCGTCCCAGACGGCACTGCCGGTACTCGGGGTGCCGGTGGAGTCCAAGTCCCTCAAGGGGATGGACTCGCTGCTCTCCATTGCCCAGATGCCCGGCGGTGTGGCCGTGGGCACGCTGGCCATCGGCAAGCCGGGCGCCATCAATGCCGGCCTGCTGGCGGCGCAGATCGTCGCCCTGCAGGATGCCGCGGTGCGCCGGGCGGTGGAGAGCTTCCGTGCCGAACAGACCGACAAGGTGCTGGACAACCCCGACCCGCGTCCCCATTCAGAGTGATCTCAGCGAGGTAAACCAAGCATGAATATCGGTGTACTGGGTGCTGGCCAATTGGGTCGCATGCTGGCCCTGGCGGGCTATCCACTGGGCAATCGCTTCACCTTCCTGGATACCACCGGCAACCCGAGTGCCGGGATCGGTGATGTCATGGTGGATACCGACCAGCAGCACCTGACGGAGTTTCTGTCCAAGGTCGATCTGGTGACCTACGAGTTCGAGCACTTGCCGGTGCCGCTGGTGCAGGCCATCGAGGAACACAAGCCGGTGCATCCCTCCAGTGAGGCGATCCGCGTCTGCCAGAACCGCGCCGAGGAAAAGGCACTGTTCGATCGGCTCGCCATTCCCACGCCGGCCTATCGTCTGGTCGAGAGTGCCGAGGCGCTCGAGGCGGCGGTGCGCGAACTGGGCACCCCGGTGGTCGCCAAGTCGGTGACCGATGGTTATGACGGCAAGGGCCAGGCGGTCATCAAGGACCCGGCCAACGCCGCCGAGGCCTGGCGCTCGATCAACCATCCGCGGCTGATCGTCGAAGCCTTCGTCGACTTCGTGCGCGAGGTATCGATCATTGCCGTGCGCGGCCGCGATGGCCAGGTGGTCTTCTATCCGATGGCCGAGAATCTGCACGTCGACGGCATCCTGCGCTATTCGCTGGCGCCCATGCCGGACCTGGACGCGGCTGTCCAGCAAACCGCTGATGAGTACATTCGCGCCCTGCTCGACGAGCTCGACTATGTCGGCGTTCTGACCCTGGAGCTCTTCCAGGCGCGTGACGGTAGCCTGCTGGCCAACGAGATGGCGCCGCGCGTGCACAACTCCGGCCACTGGACCATGGACGGCGCGGTGACCAGCCAGTTCGAAAATCATCTGCGTGCCATCCAGGGACTGCCACTGGGCGACACGGCGGCCCGCATGCCGTCCTGCATGGTCAATGTGATCGGCCAGGAAGGCGAACCGGCGCGCCTGCTCGAGATCGAGGATGCGCATCTGCATCGTTACGGCAAGGGCGAGCGCCCCGGCCGCAAGCTGGCCCACGTCAACCTGATGGCACCGACCCACGAGGCTCTGGTGGAGAAGGTAAGGGCCTGCGCGGCCCTGTTGCCCGGCGCCCCGGCGCCGCGTTTCAGTTTCGAGTGACGCTGACCCCCGGGTAGCCTGCCCGGGTGGCTCAGGACGGTTGACGCAACAGCCGCAAGCCGTTGCCGATGACCAGTAGGCTGGAGCCCAGGTCGGCGAACACCGCCATCCACAGGGTGGCGTGACCGGTGAAGGCCAGCACCATGAAGACGGCCTTGATGCCGAGTGCCAGCACGATGTTCTGGATCAGCACGGCGTGGGTGGTGCGTGACAGGCGCAGGAAGGTCGGCAGCTTGCCGAGGTCGTCGTCCATCAGTGCCACGTCGGCGGTTTCGATGGCCACGTCGCTGCCGGCCGCGCCCATGGCAAAGCCAATATCGGCACGTGCCAGGGCTGGCGCATCATTGATGCCGTCGCCGACCATGCCGGTCACACCGTGGCGGCTTTGCTCCTCGATGATGGTGAGCTTGTCCTCGGGCAGCAACTCTCCTCGCGCGCTGTCGATGCCGGCTTCCTCGGCGATGGCGGCCACCGCGTGTCGGTTGTCGCCGGAGAGCATCAGGGTCTTCACCCCCAGGCCATGGAGGGCCTTGATGGCGGCCAGGCTGGTCGGCTTGAGCGGGTCGCGCACGGCGAACAAGGCCAGTACCCGATCGGCTGAGCCGAGTGCCACGACGCTGGCGCCGCGCCGCTCCAGCGCCTCGATGCGCTCGGTGAGTGTTGCGTCGAGCAGGCCATGGGCATCGGCCAGCCGGCGGTTGCCGAGCCATAGCGCCTGGCCATCTAGCTGGCCTTCGACGCCTTGTCCCGGTTGTTCGCGGAAGTGTTCAAGGGAGTCGTCGCTGCTGGCATCGTCGGCCGCCGAGGCGAGGGCATGATGAATGGCAGCAGATACGGGGTGGGTCGAGCGTCCGGCCAGTAACGCGGCCTGCCGCGACAGGCTGTGTTGTTGCTCCTCCGAGTGTGTGCCAAGCGCTTCCCAATGCTCCAGCGTCGGCTTGCCCTGGGTCAGGGTGCCGGTCTTGTCGAGCGCTACCCAGCTCAGGCGCTTGCCTTGCTCCAGGAAGCGGCCACCCTTGATCAGGATGCCGGCTCGGGCGGCAGCCGATAGGCCACTGACGATGGTCACCGGCGTGGAAATGACCAAGGCGCAGGGGCAGGCAATCACCAATAGCACCAGGGCGCGGTAGACGCCGTCCAGCCAGGCGCCACCAGCGACCCAGGGCCAGGCCAGGGCGGTGAGTATGGCCAGAACAAAGACCACGGGTGTGTAGACGGCGGCGAAGCGGTCGATGAAGCGCTGGGTAGGCGCCTGACTGGCCTGGGCTTGTTCCACAGCGTGAATGATGCGTGCCAGGGTGGTGTCGTTGGCCGCCTTGGTAGTGCGGATGTCGAAGTCGCCGTCGTGGTTGATGGCACCGGCGAAGACCGAGTCACCCGGGGACTTGTCGATTGGCAGGCTTTCGCCGGTGATCGGCGACTCATCGAGGCTGGGGTTGCCACGCACGACCTCGCCGTCCAGCGGTAGACGCTCACCGGGAAGGATGCGCACTATCTCGCCGATGGCCACGTCTTCGGCGGCCACGGTCTCCCATTCGCCTGCTTCCGTGCGCCGCCGAGCCTGACGGGGCGCGCTGTCGAGCAGGTCGCGGATGGCGCGACGGGCACGGGTCAGAGAGCGGGATTCCAGGTGTTCCGCAAGCGTGAACAGTACCATCACCATGGCCGCTTCCGACCAGTGGCCGATCAGCACCGCCCCGGTCACTGCCACGCTCATCAGCGCGTTGATGTTGAGGGTGCGGTGACGAATGGCCACCCAGCCCTTGCGCCAGGTCGGCAGGCCCACCAGTGCGATGGCCAGGAGTGCGAGAAACGGGGAAAGCCAGATCGTCCAGGGCCAGGGTGTCCAGCCAACGACTTCCGCCCCGAATGCCAGCAGCCCCGCCAGTATCAGCCGCCCCCAGTTCGGCTCGTCACTCTCCGGTGCTGCATCGGTGTCATTTTCATCATCCAGGGGACGGGGCGTCATGCCCAGGTCGCGCACGCGCGCCTGTAGCGCCTCGGTATCGGCGTCGTGATGATGAATGCTCAGAATTCGGCTCATCAGGTCGAACTCCAGGGCGGCGACGCCGGGTGCCGGGTTCAGGGCCTTGCGCAGCAAGGCTTCCTCGGTGGGGCAGTCCATTTCCTGGATGCGCAAGCGCAGCGTGTCGCTGTCAGCCGGGGCGGTCACGGTCTCGCGAGGTTCAGCTTGATGGCCGCAGCAGCCATGTTGATGAGAGGTGTCATCGGACATCTCGGGCTCCGTTCGTGATATCTTGTGCTATCACACACCCTATAGCCCATATAGGGTCAAGTGCCGCTTGAGGTCGATGTCAAAGAGAGGTCGATGATGAAGATCGGAGAACTGGCGACTCGCACTGGGTGCCGAGTGGTTACCATCCGTTATTACGAGCGTGAAGGCTTGTTGCCCGAGCCGGCACGCAGCGAAGCCAATTATCGTCTTTACGGCGCGACTCATGTTGAGCGCCTGGCCTTCATTCGCCACTGCCGGGCATTGGACATGACGCTGGATGAAATCCGTGCCTTGCTGGAATGCCATGACCATCCGGCTGATTCCTGCCACCGGGCGGATGCCCTGGTCGACGAGCACCTGCAGCATGTCGAGGCCCGCATTGCTCAGCTTCAGGCCCTGGAGGCCTCATTGGTGGCACTGCGAGCGCGTTGCCAGGGGCAACGGCCGGCCGCTGAGTGCGGCATTCTCCATGCCCTGGCGCAACCACTGGAAGACGAGACACTGGGTGAAGATACCGAACATGTACCCGGTACGCATCCGCGGGTCTGAAGCGCCGAACGTTAATGGGGCAAGGCGATACTCGAAGATGGCCATCGGGCTTCAATAGAACGGCCCCGCCGAAGCGGGGCCGCAGGGTCACGGCCGAGAGGCCATGATGACGTCACGATAGAGAATCACTCACCGAAGTACTTGGTGTGGATCTCTTCGTAGGTGCCGTTGTCCTTCAGGGTGGCCAGGGCCTCGTTGAAAGCCTTGGCCAGCTCCTTGTCACGCTGACGGAAGGCGATGCCGAAGCCTTCGCCGAAGTATTTCTTCGGTTTGGTGATCTTCTTGCCGACGGTCTGGTAGTCACCGGCTTCGCTTTCGAGCAGGGTGGACTTGCCGATCGGGAAGTCGAGGAAGACAATGTCGAGGCGACCGGCGTCCATGTCCAGCACCATGTCGTCGGCGGTGGCGTAGCGGTTGACGTCGGCCACGTCGCCGTACAGGTCGGTCACGTAATTGTCCTGCAGGGTGCCGCGCTGCACGCCAATGGTCTTGCCTTCCAGGCTTTCCTTGCTCGGTTTGGTGATCTCGGTATCGGTCGGCGCGAACCAGGCGGAGGGCGGGGTGATGTAGGGCTCGGAGAACAGCACCTGCTCGCGACGCTGCTCGTTGATGGTCATGGACGACATGATGGCGTCGTACTTGCGTGCCTGGAGGCCCGGAATAATGCCGTCCCAGCCCTGCACGACCCACTCGCACTGAATGCCGATCTCGGCACACAGGGCGTTGCCCAGCTCGATGTCGAAACCGGTCAGATCACCGTCGGGGGTGCGGTATTCCATGGGCTCGTAGGGAACGTCGACGCCGATACGGATATCGCGGACTTCGGCGTTGGCGACGCCGGCGATCATGCTGGCGCCGAGGACGCCGATGCTCAGGAGCTTGCTGAAGTTCATAGGTGTTATCCCTTCTTGTTGATCGTTTCACCGCTTGGGTGGTCACTTGCCTACCATAGCCGAAGGCGGGGTGGCTCGAAAGCCTGGGCGTCGAAGCCTTGAACCAACGTTTGTTCGACGCCGCCCTCTCCGCCTTCACATGCCGCTTAACCGCTGGCCGGCTTGAGGTGGGCCAGCAGGCGTTTTTCCAGATGACGGAACAGATAGATGATGCCGAAGGTCAGGCATAGATAGATGGCCGCCACGAACAGGAAAGCATCGAAAGGCGCATAGAAGCGTGCGTAGACGAAGCGCGCCGCTCCGGTCAGGTCCATGATGGTGACCACGCTGGCGATGGCACTGGCATGCAGCATGAAGATGACCTCATTGCCGTAGGCCGGCAGGGCGCGGCGGAAGGCACTGGGCAGCACGATACGCCGCAGCATCAATGACCAGGACATGCCGTAGGCCCGAGCCGCCTCGATCTCGCCTCGCGGCGTCGACTTGATGGCGCCACGGAAGATTTCGGTGGTGTAGGCGCCGGTGTTCAGCGTGAAGGCGATCAGGGCCGGCACAAAGGGCTCCTCGAGGATGACCCAGAGCCAGGTGTCCTGAATGCCCTCAACAAAGACCACGCCGTAGTAGATCAGATAGAGTTGCACCAACAAGGGCGTGCCGCGGAACACATAGCAGTAGAAGAAGATCGGCAGACGGATCCAGGCGCGCTTCGAGCCTCGTGCAATGGCCAGCGGTATGGCCAGCAACAGGCCGATGATCAGCGACAGGAAGACCAGCTGTACCGTGTTGGCCAGCCCCTCGCCATAAAAGGAGAGCGTCTGCAGGGTAAAGATGCTGTTGTCGGCCAGCAGGTTTTTCAGCCAGGTTGTCAGGCTTTCCATCAGTCCACCTCCTCGAAGCCGACGTCATAGCGTTTCTGCAGGCGCGCGAACCCCCATTCGGAGACACTGGCAATCAATAGGTAGATCACGGCGACGATGAACATGAAGGTGAAGGGTTCACGAGTCGCCTTGGAAGCCTCCGAGGCGATTTTCACCATGTCGGAAAGGCCGATCACCGAGACCAGGGCAGTGGTCTTGAGCAGTACCATCCAGTTATTGGACAGACCGGGCAGGGCGTGGCGCATCATTTGCGGGAAGCGAATGCGCCGGAATACCAGGCTGTGCGACATGCCATAGGCCCGGCCGGCCTCGATCTGGCCGCTGTCCACGGCCAGGAAGGCGCCGCGGAAGGTTTCGCCCATGTAGGCGCCGAAGATCAGGCCGATAGTGCCCACACCGGCGACGAATTCGTTGACGTTGATGAAGATGTCGATATCGAACTGGTAGTAGAGCCAATCGGTGACCTGGTTGATGCCGATCTGGCCGCCAAAGAACAGCAACATCATCAGCACCAGGTCGGGGACCCCGCGAATCACGGTCGTGTAGAGCGTAGCGAAGCGGTGCAAGGCCCAGCTGCGCGACATCTTGGCGCTGGCGGTGGCCAGGCCCAGCACGATGGCCAGGATCAGCGACAGTACCGCCAGTTCGATGGTGACCAGGGCGCCTTCCATGAGGCGCGGTCCATAGCCATGCAGGTTGATCATGTGAGTCTCCTCATCCGGGCCATGTCAGTGCTTCGGCGCCAGGAACTGCTTGAGGCGTTCGGAACTCGGGTTGCCGAGAACCTGGTCGGGAGGGCCTGCTTCCTCGACCTGGCCCTGGTGCAGGTAGATCACCTGAGTGGAAACATCGCGGGCGAATGCCATTTCATGCGTCACCACGATCATGGTGCGGCCTTCCTCGGCGAGATCACGCATCACCTTGAGCACGTCGCCGACCAGCTCCGGATCCAGGGCCGAGGTCGGCTCATCGAAGAGCATGACTTCCGGATCCATGGCCAGGGCCCGGGCAATGGCGCCGCGCTGTTGCTGGCCACCGGACATCTGCGCCGGATAGTAGTAGGCCCGGTCATCCAGGCCGACACGCTGCAGCAGCTCATGGGCATGCCGGGTGGCTTCCTGCTTCGACTTGCCGAGCACATGCACCGGGGCTTCGATGACGTTCTCCAGCAGTGTCATGTGGGCCCACAGATTGAAGCTCTGGAAGACCATGGACAGCTTGGCGCGCATATTGACGACCTGTTTCCAGTCCTCCGGCTCGCGCCCCTTCTTGGTTTCCTTGAAGCGGATGGTCTCGCCGTGAACGATCAGATCACCCTGGTCGGGCTGCTCGAGCAGGTTCATGCAGCGCAGAAAGGTGCTTTTGCCGGAGCCCGAGGCTCCGATGAGGGTGATGACATCGCCCTTGCTGGCCTGCAGGGACAGGCCCTTGAGAACTTCGGTATCGCCGAAGCGCTTGGTGATATTGCGCACTTCCAGCGGAATCGGGGTATCGGCCATGAAGCGGACTCCAGTTCGGGATAGGTCGCCAGGGTCGGCACGGGACGGGATGCGGGCCGGCGAAAAGGTGAGCGATTCTAACAGCCCGAGCGCCACTCGGCAGGCCATGGCAGCCATGTGGCCGGGCGGTACGGGGTTCCTGCGGTGATGATGTGGTGCATGACGACTCCAGTTTGTTGTTATTCTGCGGTGTTTCTTAGCGTTTAAACAACGTCCAACGCGGCTTCATGAGGTGGGCGGCGCCTGCGTGGCGCTGACCAGCAGGGCCGCCCGGGCGCCGAGTTCGACGTTGGCGTTGGGAAAGACAACCCGCAGAGCGGTTTCACCCACCGTAAAGCTCCCTGCTTGTGCATCCTCGGCGAGGCAGGTGCCGGGGGCGAACTCGGTGAAGTTGGGGGTGTCATCGTCGAAGCATAGCCGGAAGTCTTCGGCGTGGCGCATCAGCTCGTGCTCGACGCGGAAGAAGGCTATGCGCGACGCCTCAGCCGTCGCGGGCGAGCGCCCTGCCAGCAGGGCGTCGAGCATTCGGCCCATGGGGGCCAGGGGCGCGAGGCCATTGTCGCCGAAGGGCAGGGCACGACCCAGCTCCAGCGTGAAGGCCTGGGCAGCATGGTAGTGCTTGCTGTAATGCGAAAATGTCCAGCTGTGCGTGTGCTGGTGCAGTACTGCCTGAATGGCGGCACCGGCCAGCCATTGCCACTGTTCCGGTGTGGTGGTGGCGTCGGCGTAGGGTTCGACCGCGAAACGTGGATACTGGCTGCCGCGAATGGCGGTGTGCAGGTCGTAGTGTAGTCGGCGGCGCGTCGCATGACGCTCGAAGAAGGCGTCCACGGCGTGCATCAGGGCGCGGGCGCGGTCCGCCTCCATGCCGGTGTCGGCCAGGTCGCGGTGAAACAGGCGGTTGAGATTGGTCGCGACGAAACGCGTACCGGCGCGGATAGCTTCGAGGTTGCCGAGGATCACCAGCACCGGACTGCCGAGCGTCATCAGGCCGGCTTCCAGCCGGGCCAGGCTGGCGCCCAGCAGCTCGATGGGGGCCGTTTCATTGCCGTGAATGCCCACCGACAAGACCACGGCGGGCGCCTCTGGCGCAGCACTGACGGGCGTGAGTTCCAGCAGCCCCGGGCCCGGCACGCGAAAGCGGCCGCCGGGAATCTCGCCACCCCGGGGAGTCGACGCGGTCTCATTCAGGCTCTGTTCCAGCCAATCAGCCAGCATGGCGGGACTCCGGCCGATGTTGGCGCCGGCTGGCGGTATTCCGGCGTCGCGGATAAGCCGTGGTGATCATCTTGCTCCCGGTCTGGTGTTGTTGTCGGTCGCGTTACCTTCACCAGAGTCGGCTGCCGGCTCAATACCCGGCGTCGACTTGATGAAAGCCCGGGGTGCGATAATGAAAACCCGGATCATTCGAGCTCATTGCCAGGAGCGGCAGGCGCCACCCTGTTCGACCTTGATCAGCTCGTCGCTGGGGAAGCCTTGCTCGGCGGCGCGCTGCACGAGGTCGCGATAGGTAGCGTCGGGCAGTGTCGGGGTCCGTGAGAGGATCCATAGATAATCGCGGTTCGGGCCGGCGACCAGGGACCATTGGTAGTCAGCGTCGAGCGCCATGATGTTGTAACCGCCGTAGAAGGGGCCGAAGAAGCTGACCTTGAGGCGGCCGACATCGGTCGAGTCGATGAAGTAGGCCTTGCCCTCGGCGACATCGGCTTCGCCTTCCTGCAGGTTGATGCCCCGGTTGGTGACACTGACGCCACCGTCCTCGCGCATGGCGTACTCGGCGGTGACACAGTCCAGGCCGCGCTCGAAGGAGTGATCGAGGCGCGCGATCTCGTACCACTGGCCCAGGTAGCGGTCGAGCTGGAAGTCTTCGACGGGCTCCACGCCCTCCGGTATCCCGGTGCAGGCGGTCAGGCCCAGGCTGGCGGCTGCCAGCAGGGGCAACAGGTATCGGCGGGGTATCAGCATGGTGGCAAGGCTCAATGGGAATGAATGATTCGGCGGCAAACGATACGCTTGCCCGCCAGGATCATGATACTGCCATTTCCCGCTGGAAAGCCGACAGCCATTTGAGGAGGCTACCATCAGCAGGCAAGCATGCCATGGTACGGCGCTCTGGCTGAGCAATTGCAATGCCGTGTATCATCGGCGCCGCTTTCCACCTTGGTGGGTGAGTCGCGTATCATGAGACGCAGGAAAGCTCGGTATAGTCGCCGGTGTCGCGTTGTATCCTTACAGGAGAGTTCCCTCAGTGAATGTGCTGATGTTCACCAATACCTATCACCCGATTGTCGGTGGGGTCAGCGAGTCGGTACAACGTCTCAAGTATCAACTTTGCCGGGCGGGACACCGTGTGCTGGTCGTGGCGCCGCGTCTGGAAGGACAGCCCGACGACGAGACGGATGTGGTGCGGGTGGCGGCCGTTCAGCATTTCAATGGCAGTGACTTCTCCTTGCCGGTGCCGATGCCGGGGCAGCTCTATGAAGCCATCGAGGACTTCGAGCCGGATATCGTGCACTCCCACCATCCCTTCCTGCTGGGCGATACCGCGGCCAGGGCCGCCGAAACCTATGGCCTGCCGCTGGTGTTCACGCACCATACCCTCTATGAGCATTATACCCACTACGTGCCCGGGGACTCGCCGCGCATGCAGCGTTTTGCCATTGCTCTGGCCACGCAGTACAGCTGGCTGTGCGACAGCGTCATCGCGCCGAGCGAGAGTATTCGCGACCTGCTGATCGAGCGTGAGGCCAATTCCGCGGTGCGGGTCGTGCCCAGCGGCGTCGATACGGCGCGTTTCTCCCTGGGCAATGGTGAGGACTGTCGGCGACGCCACGGCATCCCGCCGGATGCCTATGTCATCGGCCACCTGGGACGGCTGGCCCAGGAGAAGAACCTGTCGTTTCTGACCGAGGCGGTGGCCCTGGCATTGAGCAGGCGGCCCGAGGCGCACTTTCTGATCGTGGGCGATGGCGAAGCCGGCGGGATCATGCAGGACATCGCCGAGCAGCATGGTGTCGCGGCGCGTGTGCACTTCACCGGTCGCCTGCATGGCGATGCCCTCATCGATGCCTATCACGCCATGGATGTCTTCGCCTTCGCGTCGCACACCGAGACCCAGGGCATGGTCGTGGCCGAGGCCATGGCCGCCGGCTTGCCGGTGGTGGCCGTGGCGGCGCCCGGGGTGGTCGAAGTGGTCGAGGATGGCGAGAACGGACGCCTGTTGCCGGAGGACGACGCCCCGGCGATGGCCGAGGCCCTCGAGGAGCTGGCCGATGAACGGGCGCGGGAGCCCCTGAGGCAGGGGGCGCTGTGGACCGCCGCGGATTATGACGAGCAACGCTGCGCCGGCCGTTGTCTGCTGGTCTATCGCGAAGTCATCGCACGTGGCGGGCCTTTCACGCATGCCGACGATGGCGGCTGGGATCGCGTGCGCGGGCGTCTGGGCGCCGAGTGGCAGATGCTGCGTTATCGCGGCCGTCTGCTGCGTCACATGGTGCAGGGCGAGTGGGATCAGGAACGCCCCAACTGGTGGCCGGGCGGCCGTGACGAGCCGGGCGTGCCCCCGGAGTGATCAGCGGCGGCGCTGTCGGCGCTGTGACCAGCGCTTGAGGGCAAACAACACCCCCACGCCGGACAGCAGCCCCAGCACGGATAACACCACTTCCCGAGTACTGGTTGCCGTCACCAGTTCACCCAACTGACTGCCCAGCAGTGTGACCCCCGCCAGACCCGGTACGATGCCCAGGGTCGAGCCGATCATGTAGTCGCGAAAGCGCAGGTGAAAGGCGCCGGCCATCATGTTGGTCAGGGTGAAGGGAGCCAGCGGCAGCAGGTTGACGACGGTCATGGTGCGGATGCCACGACCCGAGAGATAGCGCGATAACCCATGCAGATGCTTGCCGCCATAGCGCATCAGGGCATCGCGTCCTAGCCGGCGGCCGACCCACCAGGTCAGCACCGAGGCCGCCAGGGTGCCGGCCAGTGAATAGGTGAAGCCCCACCAGGGGCCGAACAGCAGGCCGGTCAGGGCCACCAGCAGGCTCAGCGGAAACATGACCAGCGAGGCCGCGGCATAGGCGGCCATGACCACCAACACGGCCCAACTGGCATCGCGCCAGGCGAACGACCCCCTGGCCAGCTTCATCAGGCTGTCGACGGTCAGCAGGTTCTGCATGGCCAGCCATTGCCAGAGCAGGCCGAGAGAGACAAGCGCGAGCAGCACGGAGGCAAGGATGCTGAGAGGCCGAGACATGAAGCTTGGGGATTCCTGATTGACGTCTGGCGACAGCATACGGCAGATCGCCCGCTGGCCAAAGTGCTCAGCGGGCGAGCGGCAGGTGGTCAGGCGTCGCTGAACGACTCGAGCCGGCTTTCGATTACCGGCCAGGCGGGCTGGTCGTCACGCGTGGTCACGCCTTTCAGCATGGCTTTTACGCGTTTTGGGTGCTCGCTGAGCCACTGCTGGGCGACGCTGGTCACGTCACGCTCCTCCTGACCGAACTCGCGAATCATCCAGCTCTGCTCTTCGGCGGAGAAAGTAAACTGTTCGAAGAATGTCATCAGGTTGGGGTGAGCGTCGGCATAGTCGCTGCGTGCGATGGTCAGCACTTCGCTGGCACCGTTGTTGTCGCCGAACAGGTCCTTGGAGTCCTCCAGGTAGCGCATGTCCAGTTCCAGGTTCATCCAGTGCGGCGTCCAGCCGACCCAGATAATGGGTTCGTCACGTGAGATGGCGTCGCGGGCTGCGGTGAGCATGCCGACCACGCTGGTATCGACCAACTGCCAGTCGCCCAGACCCCAGGTGTCGTTGTCGATGGCCTCGTTGAGGATCTCGCTGGCTGCCGAACCGGCGCCGAAGCTGTGGATTTCGCCATTGAAGCGATCGCGGTGTGCGTCCAGGTCGGCAAAGCTCTGGATGCCCTGGTCATACAGGTAGTCGGGTACTGCCAGGGTCATCTGAGCACCATCGACATTGTTGACCACACGGGTGATGGCACCGCTGTCGATCAGCGGCGAATAGATGCTGTCCTGGGCCGGCAGCCACCCGCCAAGGAAAACATCCAGATCCCCGCTGTCCAGGCCTTGGTAGACCACCTGCATGCCGAGCTCCTCGGAGCGTGTGGCATAGCCGAGCGGCTCGATCAGTTGCGCGGCGATTTCGGTCTTGACGGTGATGCCCGGCCAGGCCGGAACGCCGAAATCCAGGGTGGCATCGTCGGCCATGGCGGGGCCGGCCAGCCCCATCGCCAGGGGAAGCGTCCATAGGGCCGAGTTGGAACAGACTCGCATTGATTGCTCTCCTGATGGCCGGGTCCGCAGACCCGGCATGAGTGCCAAGAAAAGGCCTGTGAAAGTGCCTCGGGTGAGGCACGCGTCAGGCTCAGGTGCTACGTGCCAGAACGCGTAGACGCGATTCCAGCAGGTCGAGATCCAGGTAGGTGCCCTGCAGGTGGCGACGGCCACTGTTGGGATTGAAGGCGTTGCGCCCGTGCAACACGCGGCGGTTGTCGAAGGCGATCATCTCGCCGGGTTGCAGGGAAAACTCGAGGCGCATGCTCGGGTCATGGACCAGGTGCCAGAATTCGATATAGGCGCGGTACCAGGCATCGGCCTGATCCAGCGGCAGGCGCAGCGAGTCGCGGATCCAGTTGTTGAAACGGACTTCGAGCAGCTGGCCGTCATGGTCCAGTGTCAGAATCGGGGCGCGCCAGGCGATATCCTGGGTGTCGTCCTGGAACCGAAAATCGATGGGGGTCTCGCTGAGCAGGCGGAAGGCCTCCGGCGAGCGTTCACGCAGCGCCTCGGCGGCGGCAAAGCCGTCGGTGAAGGTCGACTCGCCACCCTCGGCGCCGTTTTCCAGGCAGTACAGCAGCTGGATGTCCGGCGGCTGACGCCAGTTGGGCAGGTCGGTATGCAGGGGCAGACCGATGGCCGTGTAGGCGGCATTGTTGGGGTTGGGCTTGGAACGCACATCGAAGCGGGCGCCGAAGTTGGTGGCGCGCAGAGGGCCGATGCGTTCGGCCAGGCGGCTGACTTCCTCGTCCGCCAACGGGCCATCCTCGAGCAGCACCAGGCCGTCACGCAGCAGGGCGGTCAGCCATTGGCGCTCTCCGGCGGCGTCCTGAACGAAGTCGGCGTGGGCCACACGGGCCGGGGCGAAGTCCTCCGCCCAGGGCCGGCGGGCAGGCACGGCATCGCCTGTCGGCTGCCCGGCCTGACGCTGGCGCAGCCAGCCGGCATCGAAGGGGCTGACATGGTCATCGGCCCAGGTCAGCACCAGGTTGCCGTCCTCGAGGTGGGCGGCAGGCGCGGCTTCCGGCAGCTCGAGGGGGATGTAGAGGCGCTCGCGCGTCGTGGTGTGACGGCATTCCGTGCAGGGGCAGTGGTCGCGCAGCCAGCTCAGGGTGAAGTCGGCTTGCTGGCGGTCCTCCCAGGTCAAGGTGACGCGCGAACTGCCGGTCGTGGCACCGATCAGAGCGGGGCCGCCGGTGTGGCTGAACAGCTCGCTCATGGCCCAGGTGATACGGTCGGGTGAGGTGACGGTGGCAGCGTCGGTAGTCATCTTGGCCTCCTGTTGCAGTAGTGCGATACAGGGTGACGATTGCCCGATGAGTGCGCAAACGATTAATCTGGCCCCTATGCCCTAGAAAAACTTATGAGGTAATTAGCCATGCCGGGAGTACCATCATGACAGGATTGCCGCCGCTGGGATGGATGCAGGCCTTCGAAGCGGCAGCGCGCACCCTGAGTTTCACTGCAGCGGGGAACGAACTGGGGGTCACCCAGGCGGCGATCAGCCAGCGCATTCGCCTGCTGGAGGATCGGCTCGGTCAGAAGCTTTTCGTGCGGCATCCGCGCAGCCTGAGCCTGACGCCCGTGGGACGTGCCTGGCTGCCTTCCATCCAGGATGCCTTCGTGCGACTCGGCGAGGGCACCAGCGAAGTCTTTGGCGGTACGCGCCAGGAGCGTCAGGTCACCCTGCGCACCACGCCGGTCATTCAGCAGAACTGGCTGGCGCCACGTTTGCCCGCGTTTCAGCGCGACAACCCGCAGATCGGCGCCCGCGTGGTGAGCGCCATCTGGCCGGACGACTTCGGTCCCGAGGGCGCGGATATCGAGATTCGTTATGGCCGCGGCGAGTGGTCCGGGGTGGAGGCCATCTCGCTCGGCGAGGAGGCCATGCTGCCGGCCTGCTCACCGACGCTGGCGCGTCGGATCCAGACGCCCGAGGACCTGGCCGGTCAGGTCCTGCTGCATGCCGTGGGCTTTGCCGTGGGCTGGCCGACCTGGCTGGAGCAGGCCGGCGTGCCGGGCCTGGAAGACCGTTGCGCGGCGATGACCTGTGACAACCAGGTGATGACGCTGGCCCTGGCCAGTCAGTCCGGCGGAGTGGCCTTGATGCATCGTCGCCTGCTCGAGAAGCGCGACGACCTGGTGGCGCCCTTGCCGTTGGAAGTTCCCAGCGAAGAGCAGTTCTGGCTGGTGCGCCCGGCGAAGCGACAGCCCCATGAAGAGGCGGCGCGGTTGTGGGACTGGTTGCTGGAGTGCCTTTAGGGAAGCACTTCCTTAGGCTCGGGGGCCGAACCAGCCGGCCGGCTCCTGCCGGAAATACTGGGTGAGCAGAGTGTAGAGTTCGGGGTAGGCGGCCACCAGAGTGTGCGGTGAGGTGAAGAAATACTCGCAGTTCACGGCGAAGCATTCTCCGGGGTGGGTGGCGGCGTAATCGTCGATGGGTGTGATGTCACCGCGCTCCAGCCGGGCCTGAAGGTCCTCCCAGACGGCCATGAAGACGCGGTACCACTGGCGTGGATCCATGTCGCCGGGCAAGGGCGGATAGCCATCGGCGTCCAGCGAGTTGCCCATGTCGAGCTTGTGCGACAGCTCGTGAATCAGCACGTTGAAACCGTCCAGCCCGCCGCTAGCCATCAGGTCCGGATAGGCGACCACCACCGGCCCCTGATGGGAGGTCTCGCCGGCACGCTGGTCGTCGTACTCATGCATTACGCCGAACTCATCCATTTCCTCGACGCGCCGGTGGAAGGCCTCGGGCAGGACCAGTATCTCGTGGACATTGGCGAAGGCATCGAGATGGTCGCGATCCCGCCAGCCGAGCGTCAGCAGGCAGGCCTGTCCCGCCAGTGCCAGATAGCCGGCTGTGTCGAACTCGATGCCTTCCTCGCGCAGTGCCGGATGCAGGCTGATTCGCTTGTGGTGCAGAAAGTACCAGGCCCGGCGACCCAGCCGCCCGGCCGGGTCGTCGGGCAGCACGCCGAGCAGGGGTACACGCCCCCGAGCTACCTGCCAGTCGGCCTCGGGAAAGGGATGACGGGCCTCGAAGCGCGCCATCCGCCAGCGGTTCAGGAAGGCCAGCAAGCGCTCAGTTATCCTCTGCACCGATGCGGCCACCGGACTTCCAGGACCAGTCACGCCAGCGCAGGTCGAACAGGTCCTGACGGCGGTCCTTGAGGTTGGTCACCGAGCCCTCGTTGCGCACTACCTTGAGGCGGCTCAGGTCCAGGTCCGAGAACATGATCATCTCGGTGTTGGGCGTGGTCTCGGCGAGCACGGCATCGTGGGGGAAGGAAAAGTCCGAGGGCGAGAACACCGAGGACTGGGCGTACTGGATGTCGAGGTTCTCGATCGACGGCACATTGCCCACGCTGCCGCACAGCACTACATAGCACTCATTTTCGATGGCACGCGCCTGGGCGCAGTGACGCACGCGCAGATAGCCGTTCTTGGTATCCGTCCAGAAGGGCACGAACAGGATGTCCATGTCCTGATCGGCCAACAGGCGGGAGAGTTCGGGGAACTCCACGTCGTAGCAGATCTGGATGCCGACCCGGCCGGCATCGGTCTCGAAGACCTGGAGCTCGTCGCCGCCCTCGACGATCCAGTCGCGACGCTCCTGGGGCGTGATGTGCAGCTTGGCCTGGCGCTCGACCGAGCCGTCGCGGTGACACAGGTAGGAGACGTTGTAGAGCCGGTCTTCCTCGCCGACCTCGATCATGGAGCCGGCGATGATGTTGATGTTGTAGGAGACCGCCATGCGTGACAGCTCGGTCTTGAAGCGCTCGGTGAAGCCGGCCAGAAAGCGGATGGCGGCCAGCTGGTCCTGCTGGGCGGCGCGGTCCTGCAGGCCCATCAGCGGCGCGTTGAACAGCTCCGGGAAGACCGCGAAGTCGCTCTGGTAGTCGGCCAGGGCGTCGACGAAGTATTCCACCTGCTGCAGTACCGCCTCCACCGAGGCGAATTCGCGCATCTGCCACTGCACCGCGCCGACGCGTACCTGGGTGCGGCGTGTCTCCAGCACCCGTTCGGCGGGCTCGAAGAGGATGTTGTTCCATTCCAGCAGGGTGGCGTAGCCGCGCGACTTCTCGTCCTCGGGCAGGTACTTGCTGAGCAGCCGCTTGACCTGAAAGTCGTTGGCCAGCTGGAACGACAGGATGGGATCGTGGATCTCCTTGCGTGACACCTTATCGATGTACTCGGCGGGCGTCAGCTCATCGGCGTACTGGTGGTACTGGGGGATGCGCCCCCCCGCCAGGATGGCCCGCAGGTTCATCGAGCGGCACAGTTCGCGACGCGCTTCATAGAGCCGGCGGCCCAGTCGGTGTCCGCGATAGTCCGGATGGATCAGGACATCGAGGCCGTACATGGCGTCGCCATCGGGATCATTGAGGATGATTTCGCGCTGGTCGATCAGGTCATCGTACTTGTGCGGGTTGGAGAAGCCGTCGTAATCCACGCGCACGGTCAGCGCCACCCCGATCAGGCGCCCATCGTCCTCGATGCCGATCTGACCGTCGGGAAACTCCTGGATCAGGCGCTCCATGGTGTGCTTGGGCCAGGCGCCGCCCAGATCGTCATAGACGGCATCCATCAGCTGCTTGAGCTGGGGATAGTCTTCCGGTGTCAGGTTACGCAGATTGAGCTGAAGATCGTCTAGCGACATGGGACGTCCTTTGTACTGATGTGACCTCGAATGCCGACCAGTTTACCACGCGGCTATAAGCGCGCCCGTGCTACTGATTAGCGGCGTCTAAACGCAGCGGATGCCCCGCCATGCCAGGGGGCCGTCCAGGTCTGGGCCATGATCACCCCGGCGAGAATCAGGACGCCGCCGACCAGATGGAAGCCGGCCACCTGTTCGCCGAGGGCGAGCATGGCGATCAGGGCGCTGAATAGCGGCATCAGGTTGATGAAGATGCTGGCACGGCTGGCGCCGATCTGGCGAATGGCGCGCATCCACAGGTAGGTGGTGATGATGGAGGCGGGGATGCCGGCGTAGGCGATCAAGCCGATATTGCCCGGGGTCACCGGCGTCATGGGGCCGGCCAGGTAGAAGGGCAGCAGAAGCAGCACCGCGCACACCACTTGCCCGTAGAGCATCACCCAGGGCGGCAGGTCCAACGGCCAGCGCTTGAGCATCACGCCATACAGGGCATAGCAGGTCGCGGCCAGCAGCATCAACAGGTCGCCACGCGAGATCTCGAGTGCCAGCAACGACAGGGGGTTGCCCCGGCCGAGCAGGAAGCTCACGCCCAGGAAGGCGCAGAGCCCGCCGATGATGCCGCCCATGCTGGGCGGCTCGCGCAGGATGAGGGCACTCAGCAGCACGGTGAGCAACGGCACCATGGCGGCCAGGATTCCCATGTTGGTGGCCGAGGTCGTCTCGGCGGCCACATAGGCCAGCCCTTGCCACAGCCCCATGCCGAGCATGCCCAGCACCGCCAGCTTGGGCCACTCGCGGCGCAGACTGGCACGATGGCGCCAGGCGGCGGGCGCCACGCAGGGAGTCAGCACGGCCAGTGCCAGCAGCCAGCGCAGGAAGGCAATGCTGCTCGGGGCGATGGCGCCCACGGTCAGCTGGTTGATGGTCATGTTGCCGGACCAGATCAGCACGGCCCCAAGGGGTGGCAGGAAAAGCAGCAGTGGCATGGTGGCCTCGAAATGCGCGAGCCCCGCATGGGCGGGGCTCACAATCCGGCTGTCGATGTCCCCGCCGCTCAGGCGGGGCGGTTGCGGTCACCGAGCGCGCAGCAGTCGCAGCTCGCTGTTCAGTGCCTTCATGATGGTGTAGCACATTAGCAGCATGAGCACCGAGAAGGGAATGGCCGTGGCCGTCACCCCGGCCTGAAGCGCCGACAGACCGCCCCCGATCAGCAGCACGATGGCAATCAGCCCTTCCACCGTGGCCCAGAACATACGCTGGGGACGCGGTGCATCGATTTTGCCACCGGCGGTGATGGTGTCGATGACCAGCGATCCCGAGTCGGATGACGTGACGAAGAAGATCAGTGCCAGAATGATCCCCAGGGTCGACATCAGGCCGGTCAACGGCAGTTCATTGAGCATGCCGAACAGCGACAGCTCGGGGCTGTAGTTATCGATCACGTATTGCTTGACCAGGCTGGTATCGGGGCTGGCATAGAGCTGCTCTAGCCCGGTGCTGCCGAAGACCCCCATCCAGATGGCGATGAACAGGGTGGGCACGATCAGCACGGCGAGGACGAACTCGCGAACCGTGCGGCCGCGCGATACTCGGGCGATGAACATGCCGACGAAGGGTGCCCAGCTGACCCACCAGGCCCAGTAGAAGATGGTCCAGGCCTGACGGTAGGCATCATCCTCGCGACCGAAGGGGGCCGAGAGCGCGACGAACTCCGTGGCATAGGTCACCATGCCGTCCCAGAAGCCGGTCAGGGCGGCCAGAGTCGGCCCGGCGAATAGCACGAAGAAGAAAAAGCATACCGCCATTAGCATGTTGAGTTCGGAGAGCCGCTTCACGCCGCCGTCGAGGCCGCGCCACACGGAGACCAGGGCCACGGCGGTCACCAGCAGGATGATGATGATCTGGGCGGTGACGCTGACCTCGAGGCCGAACACGAAATTCATGCCGGCGTTGGCCTGCTGTGCCCCGAGGCCGAGGGAAGTGGCCAGACCGAACAGCGTCGAGAACACCGCCAGGATGTCGATGATATGGCCCCACCAACCCCAGACCCGCTCTCCCAGGATCGGGAAGAAGGCAGAGCGAATGGAAAACGGCATGCCCTTGTTGTAGCTGAACAGCGCCAGGGCCAGGGCCATGACCACGTAGACCGCCCAGCCGTGGATGCCCCAGTGCAGGTAGGTACCGGCCAGCCCCATGGCGGTCGCCTCGGGCACGGCATCGGCGTTCAGGGCGCCATCGGCGAAGGGCGAGGTGATGCCCAGCGGCAGGGAGACATTGGCGTGATAGACCGGCTCGAGGACGCCGAAGAACAGCAGGCCGATGCCGATGCCGGCGGCAAACAGCATGGCGAACCAGGAGAGGTAGCCATATTCGGGTCTAGCATCGGGGCCGCCCAGCCGGATGGAGCCGTGGGGCAACAGGATCAGGGCGATCGAAAACAGGATGAAGAAATCCACCACGATCATGAAGTACCAGTCCAGCGTGCCCGTCGAAAAGGACACGATGGACTGAAACATGCTGCCGGCCGTCTCCGGAAACATCAGAGTCAGCAGGATGAAGATGATGGAGGCCGCCGCAGAGATCATGAAGACCCGGTTGTGGATATCGAAGCCGATGGGGCCCAGGTTGCCTTCGATGTTGTCCTGGCCGACGACATAATCCGTCTGCATGTCGTCGACCGGTTCGGGATGCGCTGACGCATCATTCGGACTGTTCATAAGGGATCTTTCCTGTGTTGATAGACTCACTCGCTTACGCTTGATTCTTGTTCACTATCCCCAAGCGCGCGACGAATTACCGTTATCTGATTAAACGTTCACCATGAGCGCCGTCGTTGAAAGCCGGCGCAGGGAGTCGTCACGCCGCTTGCGCAGGGCGTGGCGCGGACATCTTCGAGCGGAGAAGGGAGTGGGGAGTAGAGGGAGTAGAGTAGTGGGGACGCTAGCGTAACTGACTGTCCTTGCTGGCCCGCCGATTGAAGCCTGCACCGGCGCTGTCACGCTTGTCCTGCTCGGCCTGGCACTCGATGCACAGGCGCACACCCGGCACGGCCGTGCGGCGTGCTTCGGGGATCTGCTCATCGCACTCCTCGCAATGCGTGAGGCTCTCGCCGCCGGGAAGGCGGCTACGCGAGCGCTCCACGGCATCCTCGACCGTGCTTTCGATCTGTTCCTGGACGCTTCCGTCCTTGGCCCAACCTCCTGCCATGTGCGGTTGTCCTCAATGCTCTCGAGAATGATGGCTTGCGCCTTTGAAGGCTAGCGGAGCAGGGTGGTGCGCGCCAACCTCTCAAGCCACGGCGGCGAGACCGGCGCGGGCAACCCGGGCATCCTGTTCGGGCTTGACGCCGGATACGCCGATGGCCGCGATGGGCTGACCATCGACGATGACGGGGATGCCGCCTTCCAGCAACCCTTCCAGCGGCACCGACAGAAAAGCAGTGCGCCCCTCGTTGATCATGTGCTCGAAGACCCGGGTTTCCTTGCCGCTGAGGGCGGCGGTGCGTGCCTTGCGGGTGCCGATCATGGCGCTTGTCGCGGCGGCCCCATCCAGGCGTCGCAGGCCGAGCAACTCGCCGCTGTCATCGGCCACGGCAATGGTCACGGCCCACTGGTTGGCCTCGGCTTCGCGCTGCGCGGCATCCAGGATGGCGTTGACATCGGCCAGTTCTAGCATGGCTTTGGTTTTCATGTGGCTCCTTGGCATTGGCTTCGAGCCACGGATTCTAGCATCGAGCGGGCAGCTGGTGGGGCGTGTGGCCAGGCTCGCCGATTCTTGGCAGTATCATGGGCCTTTGTCCCGAATGCGAGGAGCCGGCATGTCCCGAGTACTCTATGATCTGTGCGGTATCGACACAGCACTACGCTTTTCCCCCTTCTGCTGGCGGGTGCGCATGGCGCTGGCGCACAAGGGGCTGGATGTCGAAACCCGACCCTGGCGTTTCACCGAGAAGGATGCCCTGAGCTTCGCCGAGCACGACAAGGTGCCGGTGCTGGTCGATGGTGACACGGTGGTCACCGAGAGCTATGACATTCTGTGCTATCTCGATCGCACCTATCCCGAGGCGCCGCTGGTCGGCGACGCGCTGGCCGAGTCCCGGGCGCGTTTCTTCAAGCATTACGCCGAACGCTCGCTGGCGCCTCCGATTATGGCGATCATCATCATGGACCTGCTCAATGCCATCCATCCGGATGATCGTGCCTACTTCCGCGAGACCCGCGAAAAGCGCTTCGGTCGCACCCTCGAGGAAGTGCATTCGCCGGTGAGAGGGCTGAGCCAGCTCGACACCGCGCTGGCTCCCTTGCGCGGCCGCCTCGAGGAAGCTCCCTTCCTGGACGGCGATGCCCCGGGCGCGGCCGACTACCTCGTCTTCGGCAACTTCATGTGGGCGCGCTGCGTCTCCACCGCCGACCTGGTCTCCAATGCCGATCCGGTCCATGCCTGGCTGGAGCGCATGCTCGACCTGCATGACGGCCTGGGCCGCCAGGCAACCCGGATTACCGATATTCAGGACGCCTATCGCTGAACGCTCGTGCAGAGCGTGTGACCGACAAGTTGCGTATGCTGACCGATAGCGATTTTCGGCGTTGAGGAGTCTCCCATGACGGATCAGGCCTTGCCCTTCGACCCGGCCGACCCCGAGGCCGTGCGTCGTTGGCTGGTTCAGCTCGGTCACACGGCGGTTGCGGCGGTGCACCCGCAGGCGCTGGTCTGCGACAAGTTGCCCGAGGCCCCGGCGGGACGCACCCTGGTGGTGGGCGCCGGCAAGGCGGCAGCGGCCATGGCGGCGGCGCTCGAGCGTGCCTGGCAGACGCAGTATCCCGATGCGCCGCTGAGCGGTCTGGTCGTCACCCGCTACGGCCATGGGCCTCAGGGCGACGCGGAGGCCTGCGCGAACATCGAGGTGCTGGAGGCCGCGCACCCGATGCCGGATGACCTCGGCGAACGGGCGGCGCGCCGCATGCTCGAGTCGCTGGACGGGCTGGGCGAGCAGGACCTGGTGATTGCCCTGATCTCGGGGGGTGGGTCGGCACTGATGACCCTGCCGGCACCGGGCATCGAGCTGGCCGAGAAACAGGCCCTCAACCAGGCGCTGTTGCGCTGCGGGGCGCCGATCAGCGAGATCAATACCGTGCGGCGTCATCTGTCGGCCATCAAGGGTGGACGGCTGGCGGTGGCGGCGCATCCGGCCCGCGTGCTGACCTGGCTGATCTCGGATGTGCCCGGCGATGAGCCGTCGCTGATCGCGTCCGGGCCCACTCTGCCCGATGCCAGCACACCGGCCGATGCCCTGGCGATCCTCGAGCACTATCAAATCGAGATATCGCCGAGCGTTCGCCGACACCTGAGCACGACCCGGCAGGCACCCGGCGAGGCTGATGCCGAGTTCCGGCGTGACCGACACCTGGTGCTGGCGCGGGCGCGTGATGCCCTGGAGGCGGCGCGCGATGTCGCCGCCGCCGAAGGCCTCGAGGTACGGTTGCTGGGCGATGATCTGGAAGGCGAGGCGCGTGAACTCGGGCGGGCCCAGGCGCAGCTGGCGCTGGACACCCAGCGTGACGCTGCGTGGCCGTGCCTGCTGCTGTCCGGCGGCGAGACCAGCGTGACCATGCAGGGAGATGGCCGCGGTGGCCGTAATGTCGAGTATCTGCTCGGGCTCTTCACTACCCTGAAGGGGGCGCCGGGCATCCATGCCCTGGCCATCGACACCGATGGTATCGATGGTTCGGAAGACAACGCCGGAGCCATCTTCGGACCGGGCTGCTGGCAGGAGCGTGGAAGGCTCGACCTTGATCCTGACGAATATCTGTCACGTAATGATGCGTATACTTTCTTTGCCGCCCTGGGCGACCTGATCGTGACGGGCCCGACGCGCACCAATGTCAACGACTTTCGAGCCATTCTGGTTTTACCGAGGACTTCATGACGCTGCCCCCCCATGCTCCGATCCACGAGCCGATTCGCCGCACCAAGATTGTTGCCACCCTCGGCCCGGCCAGCGACCGGCCCGACGTGCTCGAGCAGATGATCGCCGCCGGCGTCGACGTGGTACGCCTCAACTTCTCCCACGGCGCGCCCGAGGATCATCGCCGCCGCCTCACCGAGGTACGCGAGGCGGCCGCTCGACTGGGGCGCAGCGTCGCCGTGCTGGGTGACCTGCAGGGCCCCAAGATTCGCATCGCGCGTTTTCGCGACGGCCCGGTGGAGCTCGAGGACGGCCAGGCCTTCGTGATCGACGTGGCCCTGGACAGCGAGGCCGGCGACGCCAACCGGGTGGGCTGTGACTACAAGGCGCTGGCCGATGATGTGGTGGCCGGTGACCGCCTGCTGCTCGACGACGGCCGGCTGGTGCTGGACGTGGCGCGCGTGGACGGCACGCAGATCCACACCACCGTGGAACAGGGCGGCAAGCTGTCCAACAACAAGGGCATCAACAAGCAGGGCGGCGGGCTCTCCGCCCCGGCCCTGACCGACAAGGACAAGACCGACCTGAAGACCGCCATGGAGATCGGCGTCGACTACCTGGCGGTGTCCTTTCCGCGCAGCGCCGCCGACATGCACGAAGCCCGCGAGCTGCTCGGCGAGGCCGGTGCCGATATCGGCCTGGTGGCCAAGCTGGAACGCGCCGAGGCGGTGGCCGATGATGACACGCTGGACGGCATCATCGAGGCCAGCCAGGCGGTGATGGTGGCCCGCGGCGATCTGGGCGTGGAAATCGGCGACGAGCAGCTGATCGGCACCCAGAAGCGCATCATCAAGCACGCGCGCACCCTGAACCGGGCGGTGATCACCGCCACCCAGATGATGGAGTCGATGATCGAGTCGCCGCTGCCCACCCGGGCCGAGGTGTTCGACGTGGCCAATGCGGTGCTGGACGCCACCGACGCGGTGATGCTGTCCGCCGAGACCGCCGCCGGCGACTATCCGGTGGAAACCATCGAGGCCATGGCGCGTGTCTGCCTGGGTGCCGAGCGTGAACGGGTGGCCCAGGCCTCCGGCCATCGCATCCATGAGGGTTTCTCGCGCATCGACGAGACCATCGCCCTGTCGGCCATGTATGCCGCCAACCACCTGGCCGGCGTGGCCGCCATCGTGTGCATGACCTCCACCGGTTACACACCGCTGATTGCCTCGCGGATTCGTTCGGGGCTGCCGATCGTCGGTCTGGCGCACAACCCGGTCGCCCAGCGTCGCATGGCGCTGTATCGGGGCGTGGTGTCGCTGCCCTTCGATACCAGCGCGATGACGGCCGACGAACTCAACGACCGCGCCATGGATGTGCTGGTCCGTCACAGCATTGCCGAGCCGGGGGACCATGTCATCCTGACCCGCGGGGATCACATGAATGCGCATGGCGGCACCAATACCCTGAAGATTCTCGATGTGGGTCCACAGCATGGGCATCGCTGAGAAGCTGACCAGCAGGCGGCGTACGCACACGCCGAACCCGACACGCCGCCGCTTGCTGAAAGGCATGCTGGTGGCGCCACTGGCGCTCGGGTGGCAGCCGCTGGCCTGGGCGGCCCTGCTGCCGACCAGCCCCCTGACCATTCACAGCCGCCAGGGCCCGCACCGACTGACGGTCGAGGTGGCTAACAGCTCGTCGGAACGCAGCCAGGGGCTGATGGAGCGCGAATCCCTCGCCCGGGATGCCGGCATGCTGTTCCTCTATGACGTGGCCCAGCCCGCGCGTAGCGGCTTCTGGATGTATCGCACGCGGATTCCGCTGGACATTGCCTTCCTGGATGCCGAGGGGCGTATCAACGAGATCCATCGCATGCAGCCGTGTCGCGCTGCCTCGCCGAGCGACTGTCCGGTGACACGGGCCGAGGCGCCGTATCATGCGGCCCTGGAGGTCAATGCGGGGTACTTCGAAGCCCGGGATATCCAGCCGGGCGACTGCGTCAGCTGGCCGGCGCAGGACGGCGGGGCCTGCCGCTGATCCACCGTTCTGTTGCCTCGGCGCCGCTAGTCTTGCGCGCTGCTGTCGTGCTCGGCCCGCGGGTCCGGGGTCTCCTCGTCCAGCCAGGTGCCGCAGCGCAGGCAGTAATAGGCCTTCTGGTCGTGGCGGTCGTGGCCGCAGCCGGGGCAGGCTTCCTCGGAATAGCGGTCGGCTCGAATCGAGCGGATGACCTCGGCGGAGAAGACGCCGGTGGGCACGGCGATGATCGAGTAGCCGATCAGCATCATCATCACCGAAATGGCCTGACCGAGCGGCGTGACCGGCGCGATGTCACCATAGCCGACCGTGGTCAGCGTCACCGCCGCCCAGTAGATCGAGGTGGGAATGCTGGTAAAGCCGGCCTCGGCGGGTTCGATCAGATAGACCAGCGAGGCGAAGATGGTGATCAGCATGCAGACGGTGAACAGAAACAGGAAGATCTGATGGGAGCTGCGTTTCAGGGCATCGATCAGTAATCGGCCTTCACCGACGAATTCCATCAGGCGCAATACGCGAAAGATGCGCAGCGTCCGCAGCAGCCGGACCACCACCAGCGACTGGGTGCCCGGCACGATCAGGGCCAGCCAGGTGGGCAGAATGGCCAGCAGATCAATGACCCCATAGAAGCTGCGCAGGTACTGCCAGGGCCGGTCCAGGCAGTAGAGTCGCACGGCCAGCTCGGCCGTGAAGAGGATCGTGAAGCCCCACTCGAGCGTGTGAAAAATGTCGCCGTGGCGCTCCTGCAGGCTGACCACGCTTTCCAGCATGACTACCAGCACACTGCACAGGATCAGGCCGATCAGGGCGATATCGAAGGCCTTGGCGGCCGGCGTGTCGGACTCGAAAATGATCTGGAAGATGCGCGTGCGCAGGCCTTCCGCAGCGGGTTTCAAGTGGCTCACGAGGGGGCGTCCTTGTGGTCGTGGGTCAGCCGAGCTGGGCATCCCCGGGCAGGCGGCGCGACAGTGCCAGCGCGTGGGCGCCAAAGGCCGCATCGAACCAGTCGGGGCCTTCCAGCGCCCCGGCCAGCCAGCGGGCATTCTCGGCTGTATCTTCGCTCAGGCGAGCCAGTTGTTGAAAGGCCTCGCGAGCCTGGTGGCGCCATACCGGGTCGCCGGTGTCGGCCAGGGCATCCAGCGCGACATTGGCCCGATGGAACCAGGCGGCCGGGCTGCCACCCTCGGGCAGTTGCCAGCGGCCGAGCAGCAGCGCGCCGCCACGGGCCGCCTTGCTGGTGTCCGAAGGACGCAGCGCCACCCCTTCGGCCAGACGGCTGGCCAGTTCATGCAGGGCGCTCGGCTCGCCGTCCTTCAATTCCAGCTCCAGCTCGCGGATCGTCACCCGGGCGTCGCCGGCGCGAATCTCTCCGCTGTCCAGGGCGACTTCGATCTCCGCGGCTTCGCTGGTCACCCACCAGGTCCGGCGCGTGAAATCGGTCGCGAAGCGCGGCTCGAGACGGGCGATGACATCCTGACCCAGGGCGGCCATGGGCGGGATCTCGCCGAGCCCGTCGAGGTCGAGCCCGGGACCCGTGACAGGCCATTCCCATTCGCCACGGCTCGACAGGCCGCCGCCGCCATGGCCACGAGTCTTGACGGTCTGCAGCAGGCGTTCGCCGTCCCGGCGCAGGCGCAGGGCGCTGCGAGCCGATTCCAGGTCGCCCTCGGGGGTATCGTAATAAGTATTGCCCAGCCGGCTGACCCGTGGCGTCAGCGAGGCGAGGCTGGGGTGGCGGGGAAGAGAGTCCGGCGCGGCGTCGCCGAGTGCCAGCTTGAGTTCGATTTCACTTGCCATGGCCGGGTGCCCTGTGTCGTCTGGATGAAATTTGCGTGAATTTTGGGTGAATTTTTCATGACGTCGCCACGGCCAGTCACTATACTGACGCCGCCATTTTCCAAGTGTTAGATGCTCATGGTGACATCCAATCCCTTCTCCGCGATGTTTGGCCGCTCGCCATTCCAGCCGTTGCTGGCACACATCGTCAAGGTCAATGACTGCGCTGACCAGCTGCTGCCGTTCTTCGAGGACTCGCTCAATGGCGACTGGCAGGCTGCCGGTACCCATCGCGAGACGATCACGCGCCTCGAGCATGAGGCGGATGAGCTCAAGACAGAGCTGCGTCTCAACCTCCCCAATACCATGTTTCTGCCGGTCTCGCGCTCCGATCTGCTGGACCTGATCAGCGTCCAGGACAAGATCGCCAACAAGGTGCGTGACATCACCGGCATCATGCTGGGCCGCAGCATGCAGATGCCGGAACCGCTGGCCGAGTCCATGCGCCATTACATGCAGACCTCCGTGGCCTGTGTGGGCCAGGCGCGCCAGGCGCTGGAGGAACTCAAGGATCTGCTGGAGTCCGGCTTCGGGCGCAATGTGTCCGATGTCATGCAGAACCTGATCCGCGAACTTCACACCCTCGAGCAGCAGACCGATGCCCAGCAGGTGGATATTCGTCGCCAGCTTTTCACGCTGGAAGAGAGCCTGCCGCCGGTGGAGGTGATGTTCCTCTACAAGATCATCGACTGGGTGGGCGAGCTTTCCGATCTCGCCGAACGTGTCGGCAGTCGTCTGCAGATCATGACGGCCAACTGATCGGGAATTCCCCGCTACCAAACTGACCGCAGAAGGACAGCGTCCAATGTCGATCATCGCGCAACACGGCGACATCTTCATCCTCATGGCCTGTGCATTCGGCCTCTTCATGGCCTGGGGAGTCGGCGCCAACGATGTGGCCAATGCCATGGGCACCTCGGTGGGCTCCAAGGCCATTACCATCAAGCAGGCGATCCTGATCGCCGTCGTCTTCGAATTTCTCGGCGCCTGGCTGGCTGGCGGCGAGGTGACCAACACCATTCGCAAGGGGATCATCGACCCGACGGCACTGCAGGATGATCCGCAGTTGCTGGTCTACGGCATGCTGGCGGCCCTGCTGGCGGCGGCGACCTGGTTGCTGATCGCCTCGATGCGGGGCTGGCCGGTATCGACCACGCATTCCATCGTCGGCGCCATCGTCGGCTTTGCCATGGCCGGTCTGGGGCTGGATGCCATTGGCTGGGTCAAGGTTGGCCAGATTGCCGCCAGCTGGGTGGTCTCGCCGCTGATGGCGGGCTCCATCGCCTTCATGCTGTTCCGTTCCGTGCAGCATCTGATCTTCGAGAACCACGACCCCTTCGCGGCGGCCAAGCGCTACGTGCCCATGTATGTCTTCCTGGTGGGCTTTATCGTGGCCATGGTGACCTTTACCAAGGGACTCAAGCATGTCGGCTTGGATCTGGGCTTCGGGGCCAGTCTGCTGTATTCCATCCTGGTAGGTGGCCTGCTGATGGCGCTGGGTGTGTGGCGTGAGCGCCGGGTCGGTGCCGGAAAGCGCCAGGATGATGCCTTCGGCTTCGGCGGGGTGGAGCGCGTCTTCGGCGTGTTGATGCTGTTTACCGCCTGCGCCATGGCCTTTGCGCATGGCTCCAATGATGTGGCCAATGCCGTCGGTCCGCTGGCCGCGGTGATCAGTGTCGTGGAAAGCGGCGGGACCATCGGCGGCGAAGCCCTGGTGCCCTGGTGGGTGCTGGTACTCGGTGGCGGCGGCATCGTCATCGGCCTGGTGACATACGGTCATCGCGTGATCGCCACGGTGGGCACCGGCATCACCGAGTTGACCCCCAGCCGTGGCTTCGCCGCGACCCTCGCTGCCGCTACCACCGTCGTGCTGGCCTCCGGCACCGGCCTGCCGATCTCGACCACGCAGACCCTGGTCGGCGCGGTGCTGGGCGTCGGCCTGGCCCGCGGCATGGCCGCCCTCAACATGCGCGTCATCGGCACCATCGTGATGTCGTGGTTGATCACCCTGCCGGCCGGCGCCACCCTGGCGATCATGTTCTTCTTCATGTTCAAGGGGATGTTCGGCTAAGCGCCGAGCTACGAGCTACGAGCTACGAGCTACGAGCTACGAGCTACGAGCTGAAGGGTTGACGGATTAGAGGGCGGTGGCACCATCCCGCTCGCGGCTCGCGGCTCGCGGCTCGCGGCTCGCGGCTCGCGGCTCGCGGCTCGCGGCTCGCGGCTCGCGGCTCGTGTCTCGTGATAGTGCCGCCGTTTTCGTCCGTCTGGTATAGTTCAAGCACGTGCTTTCTTTCACCTGCTGCCGGAGCGCGGCCTTGGACACTCGCTTTCCCTTCGTCGACTGGTTTCGCAATTCCTCGCCGTACATCAATGCCCACCGAGGTCGTACCTTTGTCATCCTGATCGAGGGTGAGGCGGTCGCGGAGGGCCGGGGCGAGCAGCTCATTCAGGATCTGGCGTTGCTGCATACCCTGGGCGTGCGCCTGGTGGTGGTGCAGGGCATTCGTCCCCAGGTGAACCAGGCGCTCGAGACAGCGAATGTCACGCCGGCGCGCCATCATGGGCGCTGGGTCGCGGATGAGGCTGTCATGGCGCGCGTCGAGCGGGTGGCAGCCGAACAGCGGCTGTGGCTGGAGTCGCGCTTGTCCCTGGGGCTGCCCAATTCGCCCTTGCATGGCGTGGAAATGACGGTGGTGTCGGGCAATCTGGTCATGGCCAAGCCGCTGGGGGTCCGCGAGGGGGTCGATTTCGCGCGCAGCGGCGAGGTGCGTCGCGTGCGCGACACGGCCATCAGTGGATTGCTGGAGCAGGGCTCGCTGGTCCTGTTGCCGCCCCTTGGCTATTCGAGCACCGGCGAGGTGTTCGATCTGGATGCCGCCGAGGTCGCCCAGAAAGTGGCGACAGCATTGACCGCCGACAAGCTGATCCTGCTGGGGGAGGCCAGTGGCCTGGTGGATGGCCGGGGCGAACTGCAGCGTCAGTTGACCCCGGACGAGGCGCGTGACTGGCTCGAGGATACGGCGCCGGGGGAAGAGCTGCATCGTCATCTCAAGTCGGCCAGTGCGGCCGCGCGCCATGGGGTGTCGCGCACGCATCTGCTGTCCTGGCGCGACCATGATGCGCTGCTGGGCGAGTTGTTCACCCGGGATGGCGTGGGCACCATGATCTCGCGCCATCAGTATGAGCAGTTAAGGGCCGCTCAGGTGGGTGACGTGGCGGGCCTGCTGGAGCTGCTCGAGCCGCTCGAGCAGCGCGGCATGCTGGTGCCGCGCTCGCGCGAACGCCTGGAATACGAAATTGATGACTATGTAGTGATCGAGCGGGATGGCATGGTCATCGGTTGTGCCGCCCTGCATGTCTTTCAGGCGGCCGGCATGGGTGAACTCGCCTGTGTGGCGGTGCATGTCGACTATCGCGGAGGCGCGCGCGGCGACCTGCTGCTCACCGAGGTGGAGAAGCGCGCCAGGCATCAGGGGCTCGGCTCGCTGTTCGCGCTGACGACGCATACGGCGCACTGGTTCTTCGAGCACGGCTTCCGCACTGCAGAACTCGCGGATCTGCCCCCTCTCAAGCGTGATACCTATAATCACGCCCGGCAGTCCAAGGTGCTGGTCAAGTCGATCCGCTGACCCTCCGCTGCTCGACCATACGGTGTTGCAAGTCCGCTCAGGCTGCGCTTTTACTTTCTGCCAACCCTCGCTTTTTCGCAGATTTGCGCCTTGTTCACCCTTCCGTGGTCGGCTTTTCAGGCAGCGCCGGGGCGGGTTTCGGCACCCGGTGTTGCCTTTATGAGACGTTGTAAATCATTGTAATAAAAGTGTTTATCGTTTTTTTTCTGGTTCCACGTCGCTTTATGGCGACAGAATTCGTCGTGTGTCCCGCCTGGATTGCTCTGTCGTGTCGCGCCCCTTGCAGTTGCTTTTATTTAATCCATTGAATTAAATGGTTTTTTTGTTTTATGGCATGAAGTTGGCAAGTATTTTAGTGAGCGACAGGAAATGATTCTTACGGCTCGAATCGTTTTCCGGCTGCAGCAAGGTAAGATAAATCACTGCCCTGTGTGCCCTGCCTTGATGTGGTCATTGTCTGCTCCAGCGATGTGTGACTTTAGGTTGCGATGAGACGGTACCGACTTGCGTCATGGAAGCGTACCGAGAAGAGCACGGAAGCTCTGGCATGGATGCCAACCCCCGACTTCGGGGCAAGAGTCAATCAGGTATTCGCCTGGCGGCGATACCTCTGGATCGAAGCAAGGCAGTCCGCTGCCTTGACGCTTGAAGCCAGCCCCTGGTGGCAATGGGATTCAGGCGGCTTCGAGGGCCTTTTAGGGGCCCGTGAAAGTGAGCCAGCAGATTGTGGAGCCAGGTCCATCTGGCTGGTGCTTTCCAACCCTTCAGTTCCCTGCGTATTGGGCCGGCTCTGCCGGCCTTTTTTTTACTGTGTTGCCGCGTGCCAGCTGGCAGGCGAACCCGCGTATCTTTGGTATCCTCGGGCGGTTGCGATAGTGTCCATCATTACCATCTTGCAAAGTACACTAACCATGCCCTCAGTTGTTTCCCGTCGTTGGCGACCGCGTTCCCTGTTGCAGCTGGTGCTGCTGGCCTTCCTCATGGTGATGCTGCCGTTGGCCGTATTGATGTTTCAGGCCGGGCAGGCGCTTTCCGAGTTGTCGCGGCTCGCCGATGTGAGTGCGCGTCAGGCGGTCGAGGAAACCCGCCGAGCCCGGACGCTGGGAGCACTGGCGCTGAAAATGGAACGCGCCGCTCGTCAGTATGCGGTGGTCGAGGACGAGAGCTTGCTCGAGATCTACGACCAGCGGCTGTCGGAATTTCGCAGCCTGCTGGCCATTCAGCGTCAACTGCTGCCCGATGACCCGAATGTGGCGGCGTTGGGCGAGCAGCTGGATGAATTGGCCGAACTGCCCGACCTGCCTCTGGAGGCGTTCGAGGAGCGCCTGGCCGCCTTCCTGCCCTTTGCGGAGAAGACCGAGGCTATGCAAGCGGCCACCAACCAGCGAATCGACCAGCGTCTGGAAGATATTCGTCAGCGGGCCGAGGATGTGCAGACGCGCTTGTGGTGGCAGACAGCTGCCCTGGTGTCGGCGAGCCTGATACTGATGCTGTTGTTCACGCGCCTCATCATTCGACCGATACGCCAGCTTGAGCGCCACATCCTGGGAATCGGCAGTGGCGGCCAGCAGCAGGTGCGGGGGGCGGTGCAGGGGCCGGCCGAGCTGGTGCGGCTCGATGACCGACTGGATTGGTTGTCATCCCGGCTCAATGAACTGGAAGAGCAGAAACAGCAGTTTCTGCGGCATATGTCGCATGAGCTGAAGACCCCGCTGGCTAGTGTGCGCGAGGGCTCATCCCTGCTCACCGATGGGGTAGCAGGCGAGCTGACCCAGCATCAGCGCGAGATACTCGAGCTGATCGATGCCAGTGGTGGTGAGCTGCAGCAGCTCATCGAACAGTTGCTGGATTACAACCTGCTTCAGCACAACCGCCGCCTGGAACTCGAGGATCGGGATCTTGCCACCGTGGTCAAGGAGGTGTTGGCCAAGCACCGACTGGCGCTGCAGAACAAGGGCATGCAGGTCGAGTGTTTCGATGGACCGTTGAAATGGCGGATAGACCCCACTGCGACAAGCCGCATACTCGATAACCTGATTTCCAACGCCATCGCCTATGGTGAGGATGGAGGCCAGCTGGAGGTGCGGGCGCGTACTACAGCGTCGTGCTTGACGCTCGAGGTAGCCAACAGTGGTGAGTCCATCTCCGAGGAAGATGCTCAGCACCTCTTCGAGGCCTTCTATCAGGGGCGCATTCGTCGCAAGGGAGCCTTGAAAGGGTCCGGTGTCGGTCTGTCCGTGGCGGCGGATTGTGCCCGTCTGCAGGAGGGCACGCTCGAGCTGGTCGATGACCGGCTGTCCGTCTGCTTTCGCCTGACGCTGCCTGAGGGAGCAGGCATGGAAGATAATAACGTATCAAGAGTCTCCCCAGAGGGAGCCGCAAGGAGCTGATGATATGCAGAGTAGAACCTGGAGCGTCTGTCTGACCGCACTCTGGCTGACGGGCTGTCAGTGGCTTCCCATGGCGCCCGAGCAGGGCCAGGAGGGCAACGCACCCACGCAGCCGGAAGCCATGGAGTGCTATACGCAAGCCCCCGGCTTCCGCGATTCAGCCTGCTTGTTGCAAGAGTGGGTGGCCTTTGGTCTGGCCTCGCAACGCGCTGACAGCGAATGGCGCAGTGACATGCTGGAGCGTTTCAAGGGCACCAGGGCCGAGGCCCGGCTGGCGCGGGCGATGGTCATGGCATGGGGCCCCGTTGCCCAGTGGAAGCAGGCCTCTGAGCTGCTCAAGGCTGACCTGCATGCGGCACCATCAAAGCTGCAGCCCCTGTTGCGCTACTGGCTTAATGAACTGGAGCGCCGTCGCGACCTCCAGTATCGCCATTACCAGGTGCTGGAAGAACAAAAAAACCTGGAAGCTGACAAACAAGCGCTCGAGGAAAAGCTTGATGCGCTCACCGATATTGAACGCAACATCAACTCGCGAGAGTGAGGCGAGTAACACGGAGACACGATATGACCCCTGGCGGAGCCACGACAGCCACGCTCGATCAAGCCGCCCACATCCTGTTGGTGGACGATGACGTCAGCCTGTTGAAACTGCTGGGCATGCGGCTCGAGAGTCGCGGTTACCGCGTGACCACGGCCGAAAGCGGCCCATCGGCTCTCAAACAACTGGAGGCGGAACGACCCGATCTGGTGCTGTCTGACATGCGCATGGATGAAATGGATGGCATGGCGCTGTTTCAGGAGATCCAGCGTCGCCTGCCGGGGTTGCCGGTGATCATCCTCACCGCTCACGGTTCGATCCCCGATGCCGTCAGCGCCACGCGTCAGGGGGTGTTCGGTTTCCTGACCAAGCCGGTGGATCGCGAGGAACTGTTCGCCACCATCGAGGATGCGCTGGCGCAGACCGCGGCAGGGAGCGGCGACGATGATAGCTGGCGAGCGGCGATCATCACACGAAGCCCTGACATGGAGCGCGTGCTGGAACAGGCCAGGATGGTGGCGGCGTCCGATGTCAGCGTGCTGGTGACCGGGCCCTCGGGCTCCGGCAAGGAGCTGATGGCAGGGGCGATTCACAAGGCCAGCCGGCGTGCCGACAAGCCGTTCATCGCCATCAACTGCGGTGCTCTACCGGAGCAGTTGCTCGAGAGTGAGCTCTTCGGTCATGCCAAGGGCGCCTTCACCGGAGCGATCAGCGATCACGAGGGCCTCTTTCAGGCCGCCGACGGTGGCACCCTGTTCCTCGATGAGATCGGCGACATGCCGCTGACCCTACAGATCAAGCTGCTGCGTGCCTTGCAGGAACGCCAGATTCGCCCGCTGGGGTCCACGAAGTCGATACCCGTGGACGTCCGCCTGATTTCGGCCACTCACCGTGACCTGAGCCAGGCCATGGAGAGCGGCGACTTTCGCGAGGACCTTTTCTATCGCCTGAATGTCGTCAATCTGCGTTTGCCGCCGCTCAAGGAGCGTGCCGAGGATGTGCCGCTGTTGGCCAAGCACCTGGTCACCCAGGCCGCCGAACGGCACAAGCCCTTCGTCAAGGGCTTCTCCAAGGAAGCGATCAACCTGCTGGCGTCAAGCGCCTGGCCGGGCAATGTGCGCCAACTGGTGAACGTGGTGGAGCAGTGCGTGGCACTGACCAGTGCGCCGATCATTCCCGAGGCGCTGGTCTCCCAGGCACTGGTGGCCGAAGAAAATGCCCTGCCGACCTTCAATGACGCCCGGGCCGGCTTTGAACGCAGCTATCTGATCAAGGTATTGAAGATTACCGAGGGCAACGTTACCCAGGCGGCACGGATCGCCGGGCGTAATCGCACGGATTTCTACAAGCTGCTGGCGCGCCACGAGCTTGAGCCCTCGACCTTCAAGGGCAACGTCAGTCACGCCTGAGGTGGCGGGGCACCGTCAAGGCGAGCAGCGCCTCCAAGGTTCTGTCGTTCGTCTATCCAGTATCAGCGGTCCCTGGGGGAGATGACCTCCAGGGTCAGCCGCCCCTCACCCAGGCGGGCTTCCAGATGCTGACCGGCCTGTGTTTCCCCGGCCCGCTTCACGACGCGCCCCTCTGCCGTTTCCAGTATCGAGTAACCACGGCCCAGCACGGCCAGCGGGCTGACGGCCTGTAGCTCGCGAGAAACCGCCGCCAGGCGCTCGCGGTGGCGTGTCAGCGCTCTGGGCAGACTGCTCTCGAGCCGTCGTGCCGCCTGGGCAAGCCGATGCTCTGCCTGCTCGACCTGGCGCTGCGGTGAGCGCAGTGACAGGCGCTGGCGCAATTGCTGCTGGCGTTGACGCTGCTCGCCCAGGTGCGACTGCATGGCGCGATGCAGTCGGCCTTCGATCTGTTGCAGCTGGTGGCGTCGAAAGGTCAGGATTTCACCGGGATGGCGGAGCCGGGCGCGAAGGTGATCGAGCCGCTGGCCCTGAGCGTTCATCCGGGCCCGCTGTGCGCGACACAGTTGAGCGTCGAGCTGTGCCAGCCGCTGGCGCAGGGCTGTGGCGTCGGGGACCAGGCGCTCGGCGGCCGCCGAGGGGGTAGGGGCGCGCTGGTCGGCAGACAGGTCGGCAAGGGTGACGTCCACTTCATGGCCGACGGCCGACATGATCGGCAGCCGAGAGTGAAAGATGGCGCGGGCCAGGTGTTCGTCATTGAAGGCCCACAGGTCCTCGAGGCTGCCGCCGCCGCGCGTGATCAGAATGACATCCTGCGCCGGGTCCAGGGCCGCTTGGCGGTTGAGCAGCCCGAGCGCCGCAATCAGTGCCGGCGCCGCTTCATTGCCCTGGACGGGCACGGGGATCAGGGTGACCTGCGCCAGCGGCCAGCGCGTCTCGAGCACGGCCAGGACATCGCGAATGGCTGCCCCCGTGGCCGAGGTCAGGACCAGCAAACGTCGCGGCGGGCATGGTAGCGTCCGGGCATTGGCGAAGACGCCCTCGGCCTGGAGTCTGGCCTTCAAACGCTCGTAAGCGGCCAGTAGCTCGCCTTCGCCGGCCGGTTGCACGGCCTCGGCAATCAGCTGGAAGTCGCCGCGGGGTTCGAAGAGCGATACCTGGCCGCGCACCTTGACCCGGTCGCCGTCGCGCATCGGAGCCGTCACGAAGCGTGCCCGCTGGCGGAACATGGCACAGCGCAGCTGGGCGCGTTCGTCCTTCAGGGTGAAATAGACATGCCCGGAGGCCGGCCGCGAGACATTGGAGAGCTCGGCTTCGACCCAGATCTCGCCGATGCCGCCCTCGAGGAGCTGACGAGAGCGGCGATTGAGTTCGCTGACGGAGAGCGGGGTATCATCGGAGGCCATCGGCATGGGGCTTTCTCGCGGCAATGGGACTGTGTGGCGTACTGTAGACGACTTCATGGGCGCCGACTACGCTGAAACCTAGCGTTCGAGGATGCCGGCCAGCGAACTTACGCGCATCCGGTAACGTGGCGACTTGTCTGCGCCGGCCATCAGGCCGTATCGCTCCAGCGGAGGAACCCCGCCATGTCGGGACTACGTGCACCTCAGCTCGGACCCATCGTCGGGCATACCGCTCATGATCGCTGCCGGTTGTGGATACGTGGTCGCGCGCCCCGGGATGAGGGGGCGCATCTGGGGGCCGAACTGCGCACCGTGGGCGTGATCGGCGTATGCAATGCGCAGGGCCGGTTGTTGAAGGATGCCGCCGGGCAACCCTGGGCCTATTACTTCCGCCTGCATCGAGAATTCGACCGCACCGGAACCTTCGTACTGGGCCAGGACGTGAGCCTCGGGGAGCAGGATGGGCCCGGCCCCTTTCCCTTCAAGCCTGACACCGAGTACCGGGTACGCCTGGCGACGCTGACCGTCGACGATCCCTTGCCGGACGCCGAGTCCCTCGACGATACGGATCTGGCGCGACGCCTGCCGCCGCTCGCTACCATGGGGGAACTGCTCGAGGGGCTCGACTCGGCGGATTGCGAGGCACGCTTCCGGACCTTCCCCGACCCTGATGCCGGCCCGGCGGACGAACTGAGTTTTTTGATCGGTTCCTGCCGCTACCCGGGCCTGTTGTGGAAGATCAAGGAAGCGGACCGTATCTTCGCGCCCATGGCGGCGCAGTTTCAGCGACAGGGCGGGCGACGGCCGGCGCGCATCACATTGTTGATGGGCGATCAGATCTATGCCGACAAATTCAACCGCCACCTGCCGATCGGCCGGGCCGACACCTTCGAGGAAATGCAGTCGCGCTATCACGAGGCCTTCGGCGCTCCCAACATGCGTCGCCTGCTGCGCCGCTCTCCGGTCTACATGATCCTCGACGACCACGAGATCGAGGACAACTGGAGCCAGGACCGGCTGCGCGACAATCATCACCTCTTCAACATCGCCATCGGCGCCTACATGAGCTATCAGTGGAGCCACGGCCCGCGTACATACGGGCGTCGACTCTATTATCACTTCGAATGTGGCGGCTATCCCTTCTTCGTGGTCGACACCCGCACCCAGCGCTATCGCCAGCATGCCGGCCTTCACGACAACCATCTACTGGGGCGGCCAACCATCGATCCGGCCCATCCCGGTCAGCTCGACCGGCTGCTCGAGTGGCTGAGCGAGCAGCAGCGCGAGCACGGCAACGTGCCCAAGTTCCTGGTCACCGCCAGCGTCTTCGCTCCCAGCCCCATCGACGAACGCCTCGGCAACGAGCTCCGCGATGAGCCCGAAAGGCAGCGCCTGGAGGCCAATCTCGAAAAGCGCGAGGCCAGTGACACCTGGCCGGCCTACCCCCGTACCCGTCAGGCGCTGCTGCAGCATATCTTCGATAACCGGATCCAGAACGTGGTCTTCCTCAGCGGTGACGTGCACTGTGCCAACATTGCCGAACTGCGCTTCGAGACCGATGCAGGGGATGCCGACCTGATTGCCTATGATGTGACATCCTCGGCGCTTTACTGGCCGTTTCCCTTCGCCGATGGCGACCCCAACGGCTTCGTGCATGATTCCCGTCAACCAGACCAGTACGACGGCTTCCCGCTGGAGGGCGCAACACCGGACAGCCGGGGCCCGGTCGTGCATTACCGGGCATGGGGTTTCAGCCAGGAAGATAACTTCTGTCGCCTCGAGCTCGACAAGACGCGCCATCGGCTGCGCGTCAGGGTGCTGGGTTCCCGGGGCGAGAGCGTCAAGGTCACCGACTCCGACGGACGCCTGGTGCAGGCCAACGACCTGCCCCTGGCGCCATGGCCGTGATACGGGGTGGCACACAAGGCCGAACGGGCGGAGGTGGATCTCATGACGGCCGGCATTATCTTCGAAGAGACCATGCAAGGCGGATTCAGCCTGGGTGAGGTCGAGCCGTCAGCTGGTGCCGAGGCAGGCCTGAAGGCGGGCTCGCGCCTGGCCATGCATGTCGAGGTTTTGATCGATGACCTCGCGACCTTCATCTCGGATCCGGCACATCCCGGTCGGCTGAGCGGGTCCGTGGACTTCGCGCCGCTGGGCATGGGCGTCACGGCGTCCACCGGTGTCTTCCAGTTGTTCTCGCCGGCACGTGCCGATGGCATGGGGCGGCGCATGGTCTATGAGCTGGCGTTCAACGTGAAGGGAGCTGCCTACTATCTGGCAGGGGAGAAACGCGTGTTCGATGATCCGGGTCCCGACCTGTGGCGCGACACCACTACCCTGTATACCTGCCTGTACCGAGGCGACTCTACCGAGGGCGAGATCGTCGGCGCCGGGATTCTCGAACTCGGGGTGCCCCAACTGACCTCACTGCTGCGGACGCTGCACACCACGGGCGATGGTGACCTGCGCACACTGGCGACCTTCGGTGGCTTCTTCTTCGGCGAACTCTGGGAATTGTATGCGCCCCTGGCGGGAGGCGGCCGCCCATGAGCATGAGCTTCGATGCCATCGTCATCGGTTCCGGCTTCGGTGGCGCCGTGGCCGCCTGTCGGCTGGCCGAGGCCGGTGAGCGGGTGCTGGTGCTCGAGCGCGGTCGGCGCTGGGCGACGCAGGACCTGCCCCGTGGCCCCGATGATGACTGGGTCTTCGACGTCGAGAAGCCCGAGCAGTGCCATGGCTGGCTGGATGTACGCCTGTTTCCGCGTGTCGGGGTGGCCCAGGGCGCCGGCGTGGGGGGCGGCTCCCTGGTCTACGCCAATGTGTTCGTCGAGGCCGAACGCTTCGTGTTCGATCATGGCTGGCCAGAGCCGATCGATTACGCGGCACTGCGGCCACACTACGCCACCACGGGGCGCATGCTCGAGGTCCAGACCCTGCCCGAAGGCCAGCGTACCGCGCGCCATCGACTGATGCGCGAGGCTGCCGAGGCTACCGGCGCCGGCGATCGCTTCCGTGATCTGCCGCTGGCGGTACGTTTCGACGAGGCCTGGCATTATGGCCTCGATGATCCGCATGCCGGGCATCACAGCCGTACTGAGTTCAACCCCTTCGGTCGTCGCCAGGGAACCTGCGTTCACTGTGGTGACTGTGATGTGGGCTGCCCGGTGGGGGCACGCAATACGCTGGATCTGAACTATCTGGCGCGTGCCGAAGACAAGGGGGCCGAGATTCGCCCCCTGAGCCTCGTCGAAGCGGTCGAGCCGCAAGGACGGGGCTACCGGGTGCATTACCGATGCCTGGACGGTCAGGGCCAGGCCAGCGAGACGGCGCCGCGGGTCATCGTGGCGGCGGGCTCGCTGGGCTCCACCGAGCTGCTGCTGCGCTGTCGGGATCAGCACGGCACCCTGCCGGGGCTCTCATCGCGCCTCGGGCATGGCTGGTGCGCCAACGGTGACTTCCTGACCCCGGCGCTTTACAGCGAGCGTCGCGTCTCACCGACCCGCGGGCCCACCATCACCAGTGCCATCGATTACCTGGATGGCAGTGATGGCGGTGCGCGGTACTTTGTCGAGGATGGGGGTTTCCCCGACCTGGTCGCCAATGCCCTGCGTGCCGTTCTGGAGCAGCGGCCCGCGGGGGAACGCCTGTTCGATGGCTGGCAGATGCTGCTGGACGGCTTGCTGCAGGGACGGGATCCGCATACACACCTGATGCCCTGGTTCGGCCAGGGGGTGGACGCCAGTGACGGGGTGATGCGCCTGGAGCGAGGCTGGTTCGATCGCGACCTGGCGCTCGAGCTCGACTACGACGTGCGCCGCTCGCACCCGGTCGTGCAGGCATTGATCGACCGCCATAAACAACTGACGGTCGCGACCGGTGGCCAGGCGCTGGAGCCGCCCTCCTGGTCATTGTTCGACTACCTGCTGACCCCGCACCCATTGGGCGGCTGCAACATGGGCACGACCGCCGAGGATGGTGTGGTGGATCACAAGGGAGAAGTCTTTGGCTACCCCGGCCTGCATGTGCTGGATGGCGCCATCGTCCCGCGCGCCCTGGGGCTCAATCCCTCGCGTACCATCGCTGCTCTGGCCGAGCGGGCCATGGCCGAGATACTTGCGTGAGGCGTGAGGCGTGAGGCGTGAGGCGAGACATACCGATCAAGGAGGGCACCATGAGTCGGGAGATACCGCTCTACACTCTGGAGGGCGTCCGCGATGCCGACGCCAGTACTCATTACTTCACCACGGATGATGGCCTGGGGTTGTCATTGTTGCGCTTCTGTCGGGCGCCTTGCCGCGACGTGGTGGTCATCATCCATGGTTTGACCACCTCCTCGGACATGTTCATCCAGCCCGAGCATGAAAATCTGGTGAACTGCCTGCTGGATGCCGGTTTCACCGACGTCTGGACCCTGGACTTTCGCATGAGCAACCGTCATGCCTACAACCTGCAACCCAGTGACTGGTCGATGGATGACTGTGCGCTATATGACCACCCGGCGGCGATGGCCAAGGTGCGCGAAGTGGCGGGCGAGGACGTAAACCTTCACGTGATCTGTCATTGCCTGGGCGCCATGAGTTTCACCATGGCGCTCTTCGCCGGTACCGTCACCGGCATCCGCTCGTGCATCGCCAACAGCGTGGCGCTGACGCCGCATGTGCCGACCTGGTCGCGGATCAAGGGGCACGTCTTTCCCTTCATCATCGAGCGACTCCTTCAGCAGCCCTATGTCAGCCCGCGCTGGAGCGAAGATCCGCGGCTTACCATCGGCAAGCTGCTGTCGAAGCTGATCTCGCTGTTCCATCGTGAGTGCGACGTGCCCGCCTGCCATATGCTGTCGCTGATGTGGGGCACCGGCTGGCCGGCGCTCTATCATCACGAGAATCTCGACGAGATCACCCATCGCCGCGGTGCCGACCTTTATGGCCCCGTAGGGCTCAACTACCACAAGCACGTCCTGAAGATGCTGGGCGAGGGGCATCGCACGGTGCGCATGAAGCCCGAGGACCCACGTTATGCCGAGCTACCCGAGGACTACATCGCCGCTGCCGCTACCATCGAGACCCCCTGCCTGTTCATGACCGGAGCGGACAACCGCGTTTTCACCGACAGCAATATTCACTGCCACCAGGCCCTGGAGGCAGTGGTACCGGGGCGTCATCAACTGGCCATCTTCGAGGGCTATGGGCATCAGGACGTGTTCATGGGCAAGCGGATCCACGAGGACATCTTCCCGCGTTTGCAACGCTTCCTCATGGAAAACGCCGGCTAGTCATGTGGCGCTATTCGGCCGTCTCCCGAATCATTTCCTCGGCTGTCCACTTGGCACCAGTCGGCTCAGCAGCGCCGGCAGAATCAGCACCAGTACGCTGATGCGCAGCAGGTGGTGGGTGGTGACGAAGGCTGGGTCGATGCCCAGCGTCAGCGCCACCAGGCTCAGCTCGGGGGCGCCGCCGGGCATGTAGGCGAGCAGTGCCGCGGCGGCCGAGTAGCCGGTCAGCAGGTGGCCGATCCAGGCGGCGACCACGGCGAAGGCCAGCAATACCAGCGCCTGAGCGGCGGCCATGACCAGGGCGTGGCCGACCCGAGCCAGCGAGGTGCCGGCGAAACGCACGCCCACCGAGACGCCGATCAGTACCTGAGCCAGGGCAAGCAGCATCGGTGGTACCGCGGCATGGGTGACGCCAGTCAGGTGCAGGGCCGCCGAGATCAGCGCCGGGCCGAACAGCAGGGCGTTGGGCAAGCGCAGCCAACGCCCCAGCCACAGGCCGCCCAGACCCGCGCCGATGAGCCAGACCGCATCCACCGGTCCGGGTAGCCACAGCCAACGTGACGGGTCCGGTGTGGTGCTGGCCAGATCGACGTGCCCGATCGCCTGGAGCACCGGCGGGATCGCCACCAGCAGCACCAGGATACGCACCGCATGGGTCATGCCCACCACTCGCAGGTCGGCGCCGGAAGCCATCGCCATCACCGTGACCGTGGAGACGCCGCCCGGCACTCCGGCATACAGCGCGGTCTCCCGCGAGTGACCGGCGATGCGCTGCGAGAACCATACCGAGAACGCCATCATCGCTGCCGTGGCCACCAGCATCACCGCCAGACTCAGGCTCCACAACCCCGGGTCGCCGGACATCTGCGGGGTGAACGCCGAGCCCAGCATCACTCCGATTACCACCAGCACACCCTTGCGGCCGCGTCCCGGAGAACGCAGACGTGCGCCGGACAGGCTGGCCACGGTGGTGGCGACCATGGCGCCGAGCAGCCAGGGCAGCGGCAGGTTCACGGCAAAGGCCGCCGCACCACCGGCCAACCCCAGCGCCAGGGTGGGCAGAAAGCGAAGCAGGGAAGCGAGGATGGGGGGCAAGGGGGCTCCTGTAGTGTTGCCGGGCGGTTCTGTGGTGGAGTGATGCTGTCTCGACGGCTTGATGAGATTCGTGAGGGAGCTAAGTATACCGGCCTTGCCCCGCTCGAGCGACATGGGACTGCCCGGCAGCGTCTCACGTTGCCCGACTTCGACTGCTCACGCTATAATGGCGGATTAATTTTACTCCCTCCCTCCACAGCTCACGGGTGTTGCCTCTATGCTACGTATGGCCCAAGAAGCTCTTACGTTCGACGACGTACTACTCCTGCCCGGCTACTCCGATGTCCTGCCCAAGGACGTCAGCCTCAGAACGCGCTTGACCCGCGATCTCTTCCTGAACATCCCGATGGCCTCCGCGGCCATGGACACCGTCACCGAAGCTCGCCTGGCCATTGCCATGGCGCAGGAAGGCGGTATCGGCATCGTTCACAAGAGCATGACCATCGCCCAGCAGGCGGCCGAGGTGCGCAAGGTCAAGAAGCACGAGAGCGTGATCGTCAAGGACCCGGTGACCGTCGGGCCCAAGGCCAAGCTGGCCGATCTGCTGTCCATGGCCAAGGAGTATGGCTTCTCGGGATTCCCCGTGGTGGAAGGGGAGACCCTGGTCGGCATCGTGACCGAGCGCGACATGCGCTTTCAGCCCAATCATGGCGATAGCGTGGCCGATATCATGACGCCGCGCGACAAGCTGGTCACCGTCCCCGAAGGCACCAGCCTCGAGGTGATCAAGTCGAGGATGCAGGAGCATCGCGTCGAGAAGATGCTGGCCGTCGATGACGCCTTCCATCTGCGCGGCCTGGTGACCTTCCAGGACATCGAGAAGGCACGGACCTTCCCGCATGCCGCCAAGGATGAGGATGGCCGCCTACTGGTCGGCGCCGCGGTCGGCACCGGCCCGGAGACCTCCGATCGTATCGCCGCCCTGGTGGAAGCCGGTGTGGATGCGATCATCGTCGACACCGCTCATGGCCACTCTCGGGGTGTGATCGAGCGCGTGGCATGGGTCAAGGAGCACTTCCCGCAGATACAGGTCATCGGTGGCAACATCGCCACGGCGGATGCGGCCCGGGCGCTGGCCGAGGCGGGCGCCGATGGCGTCAAAGTCGGCATCGGCCCCGGCTCGATCTGCACCACCCGCGTCGTGGCGGGTGTCGGCGTGCCGCAGATCACCGCGGTCTCCAATGTTGCCGAAGCCCTCAAGCCCTATGACGTGCCGCTGATCGCCGATGGTGGCATTCGCTTCTCCGGCGATCTGGCCAAGGCCATGGCCGCTGGCGCCAGCTGCGTGATGGTTGGCGGCCTGCTCGCCGGCACCGAGGAAGCGCCCGGGGAAGTCGAGCTCTATCAGGGGCGTACCTACAAGGCCTACCGTGGCATGGGCTCCATGGGGGCCATGTCGCAGACCCAGGGTTCCAGCGATCGGTACTTCCAGGACAAGAGCGAAGGCGTCGAAAAGCTCGTGCCGGAAGGCATCGAAGGCCGGGTGCCCTACAAGGGCCTGATGGGTGCCATCGTGCACCAGATGATGGGCGGGCTGCGCGCATCCATGGGCTACACCGGCTGCCGCAATATCGAGGAAATGCGCACAGTACCCGAGTTCGTGAAGATCACGGGAGCCGGCTTCAACGAGTCGCACGTTCATGATGTGCAGATCACCAAGGAAGCCCCGAATTACCGAGCGGGCTAAGGCTCGCCCGAGAGGGAAGATGTAAGAGATAAGAGGGAAGAAGAGGGGGAGGAGTCACCCAGGGTGTCTCTTCCTTCTTCATTCTTCCCTCTTTGTTCCGAGCAGACCGTGACCCAAGCCGCGATGCTTGAGTCCACAACGGCGGTGGCCATTTCATGCAAGACATTCACGCCCACAAGATCCTGATTCTCGACTTCGGTTCCCAGTACACCCAGTTGATCGCTCGCCGGGTTCGCGACATCGGGGTCTATTCCGAGGTTCGCGCCTTCGATATCACGGAAGAGGAAATCCGTGAGTACGCGCCCAACGGCATCATTCTCGCCGGCGGGCCGGAGTCCGTCACTGAACTGGGCTCGCCCCGTGCGCCGCAGTGCGTGTTCGAGATGGGGCTGCCGGTGCTGGGCATCTGCTATGGCATGCAGACCATGGCCGAGCAGCTCGGTGGCAGCGTGGAAGGTTCCAACAAGCGTGAATTCGGCTATGCGCAGATCCGCCTCGATGGCGAGAGCGCGCTTTTCGAAGATATTGCTGACCATCTCGAGGCCGACAGCGGCAAGCGCCTGCTGGACGTGTGGATGAGCCACGGCGACAAGGTGGCGAGCGTGCCCGAGTCCTTCAGCGTGATTGCGTCCACCGAAAGCTGCCCGATTGCCGCCATGGCCTGGGAGGAACAGCGCTTCTACGGCGTGCAGTTCCACCCCGAGGTGACGCATACCCTGCAGGGCCAGCGCATCCTGGAACATTTTGTGCTGGGTATCTGCCAGGCGGAGCGTTGGTGGACGCCGGCACAGATCATCGAGGACCAGGTCGCCCGGGTGCGCGAACAGGTCGGTGATCGCCATGTGCTGCTGGGGCTCTCCGGAGGGGTCGATTCCTCGGTAGTGGCCGCGCTGCTGCACAAGGCCATCGGCGACCAGCTGACCTGCGTCTTCGTCGATAACGGTCTGCTGCGCAAGAACGAGGGCGATCAGGTCATGAAGACCTTTTCCAGCCACATGGGCGTGCGCGTGATCCGCATCGATGCCGAGGAGCAGTTCCTGTCGCTGCTGGAAGGCGTGGACGACCCCGAGGCCAAGCGCAAGATCATCGGTAACACCTTCATCGATGTCTTCGATACCGAGGCCGCCAAGATCGAAGGCGTGGAGTACCTGGCCCAGGGCACCATCTATCCGGATGTGATCGAGTCCGCCGACAGCAAGACCGGCAAGGCGCATGTCATCAAGTCCCACCACAATGTAGGCGGCCTGCCCGAGACCATGAAGCTGCAGCTCGTCGAGCCGCTGCGCGAACTGTTCAAGGACGAGGTGCGCAAGCTTGGCGTCGAACTCGGCCTGCCCTACGACATGGTCTATCGCCACCCCTTCCCGGGACCGGGGCTCGGCGTGCGCATCCTCGGCGAGGTCAAGAAGGAATACGCCGATATCCTGCGCGAGGCCGACGCCATCTTCATCGAAGAGCTGCACAATGCCGGCTGGTATCAGAAGACCAGCCAGGCCTTTGCCGTCTTCCTGCCGGTCCGCTCGGTGGGCGTGGTCGGCGACGGCCGCCGCTACGAATGGGTCATCGCCCTGCGCGCCGTGGAGACCATCGATTTCATGACCGCCCGCTGGGCACACCTGCCCTACGAGCTTCTGGAGAAGGTCTCCAACCGCATCATCAACGAGCTCTCCGGCGTCTCCCGCGTCACCTACGACGTCAGCAGCAAACCGCCCGCCACCATCGAGTGGGAGTGACGGCCTCAGCGGCCGTGCATTGAGTCTTGAGGCCCCGCCACTTCCGCATGGCGGGGCCTTTTTTGCACCGGCGTTCCCTCCCGGCTACTCTGCTTGGTCCGATTCTGCTGATCTTGCTAAGGAGCCTCCCATGCTTAATCTGTCACGCCGCCAGGTCCTCGGGACGATGACCGCCGCTGGCGCCATGCTCGCCGCGGGCCAGCCGACGTTGGCTGCCGCTTCTTCGACTTCTGCCGGTGCGACCGACCTCAAGCAGCGGCTGGCGGAGCTGGAGCGTGCGGAGGGCGACCGCGTGGGCGTGGCGTTGATGAACGTTGCCACTGGCGCGGTGGCGAGCCATCGTGGCGACGAGCGATTCCTGTTCAACAGCACCGGCAAGTTCTTCATCGCCGCGGCGGTGTTGGCGCGGGTGGATGAGGGCAGCGAGACGCTCGACCGCCGCATCGCAATCGAGGAGGGCGATCTCGTCGGCTGGACGCCGATCACCGAGAAGCGGCTGGGCGAGCCCGGCCTGACCATCGCCGAGCTGTGTCAGGCGGCGGTAGCCTGGAGCGACAACGCGGCGGCAAACGCGCTGACCGAGAGCGTCGGCGGGCCCGCAGCGGTCACCGCCTTTCTGCGTTCCATCGGCGACGACACCACCCGGATGGATCGCGTCGAGCCCGACCTGAACACTCACGATCACGAAGGCGACGAGCGCGACACCACGACCCCGCTGGCCATGATGACGACGCTGCGCACCTTGATGCTGGGCGACGCCCTGACGCCGTCTTCCCGGCACCAGCTCGCGTCCTGGATGATCGAGGGCAAGGTCGGCGATGCGCGGCTGCGCGCCGGCATGCCGTCGTCGTGGCTGGTCGGCGAGAAGACCGGCACCAACGGCGAGGGCAACGCCAGCGATATCGGCATCGCCTGGCCGGGCGATCGCGGCGCGGTGATCGCCGTCGCCTATACCCTGATGCCCGGTGCGACCGGGGAGCAGCGTGACGAGACCATCGCCGCCGTCGGCCGGCTGGCCGCCGACGTATAAGGCTGCACTGCCTCGCTCGCGTTGGCCATTGTGGCTGCCGCCCAGGGAAGCAATCTGGGTCTTAACTGGAAGCGTATGGGTCTCTGTTTGCGAAGAGCGGGAGGAGAGTCGATGTGCATGAAGCGTCACAGGCGTAAATCCTGCAGCGCTTGTTTTCTCAAGTCGCCTTTCCCGATGCGATAGCGGCCGGAGGCTCTGCCGAGCAGTCTGACTGACGTGTCTTATCCAAGTGCGTCAGACGAGGAGATGATGTGAGCAATAAACCGGTACTCTACGGCTATAGCCCGAGCAGCTACGTTTTCAGCGTCAGGATCCTGCTGGCGGGAAAGGGTGTCGACTACGACCAGGTGCCGCTGGATGTGATTGCGGGAGAGCCGCGTTCAGCGGAGCACCGTCGCTTGCATCCCTTCGGCAAGGTGCCCGTGCTGGTGCATGACGGCCTGCGGGTGCTCGAGACCAGCGCCATCATGCGCTATATCAATGATGCGTTCGGCGGAGCGTCGTTTATTCCCGATAATCCGCGTGATCGGGCCCGCATGGACATGGCGATGGGATTGCATGAGTCATACGGCTATGCATCCATGGCGCGCGTCGTCGGATACCATCGCTTCCCGACATTCGTGGGACACCCGTCTCGGGAGGATGTCGAGGGCGAGCTGGAAAGCTTGCATACCTTGTTCGCGGAGCTCATGCACTTGCGTGGGAGGTCGCCGTATATCGCCGGTGATCTGCCGTCGCTCGCCGATTTCTTTGTCGCCCCCGCCTGTTTTTATCTGGAAGAGGTCGGTGAGATGGGGCGTCTCCTCGACCTGCCGGGATTCGCCGAATGGTGGGCGCGTGTCAATGCCCTGCCGGAGTACCAGGCAGTCCTGCCGGATCTCAGTCAGTGGGGCGAGCAGGTCGGGTAGCTTGATAGGCGGCTAATGAGTCCCCATATACTTGGTGACACGTCATTCGCGAAGACTGCTTTGATCGAGGAGATCGCATGAGTCAAGACAATAGCTATACACCGCCGAAGGTCTGGACCTGGGAGCAGGCCAGTGGTGGTCAGTTTGCCAGCATCAACCGTCCCATCGCCGGGGCGACGCACGAGAAAACACTGCCGGTGGGCGAGCATCCCTTCCAGCTCTATTCTCTGGCCACGCCGAATGGTGTCAAAGCCACGGTGCTGTTCGAGGAGCTGCTCGAGCTGGGCCACAAGGAGGCCGAGTACGACGCCTGGCTGATCAGGATCGGCGATGGCGATCAGTTCGGCAGCGGCTTCGTCGAGGTCAATCCGAACTCCAAGATCCCGGCGTTGATGGACCACAGCACCGAGACGCCAACACGTGTCTTCGAGTCCGGTTCGATTCTGCTGTACCTGGCCGAGAAGTTCGGTGAGTTCCTGCCGACAGACTTTCAGGCACGTACCGAGGCAATGAACTGGCTGTTCTGGCAGATGGGCAGCGCCCCCTTCGTGGGCGGTGGTTTCGGCCACTTCTATGCCTACGCACCGGACAAGCTGGAATATCCCATCAACCGCTATGCCATGGAAACCAAGCGTCAGCTGGATGTCCTCGATCGTCATCTGGCAGACAACCGCTACCTGGCAGGCGACGAATACAGCATTGCCGACATGGCCAACTGGACCTGGTACGGCCAGCTGGTGCTGGGCCGTCTTTACGACGCGGGCGAGTTCCTGCAGGTACACACCTACGAAAACGTGGTGCGTTGGGCGCAGGACATCGACGCCCGGCCGGCGGTCCAGCGTGGCCGTATGGTCAACCGAACCTTCGGGGAGCCGGAGATGCAACTGCATGAGCGTCACGACGCCAGTGACTTCACCCACAAGACCCAGGACAAAGTTGTGGGTTAAATTTTTTTAAAACAGACAGTTAAAAAAAGCCAGCGGCCTCGCTGGCTTTTTTTGTGTCTTTAAGAAAGGTGCTCTTCTTCTGGAAGCGCTGGTAACGCGATCTGTCCGCTACTTCTCCCATCATCAAAGAGGTGAGACTACTCAGTGGACGTCTCGTATATGAGGTAAGGCTAGTTGTAAAGTTCTATTTAGTACTAGATTTTTAATCTGCTATGACTAATTATTTGCTTTTCAGAGTAGTATTTATATGCCTATACTCGATTAGATAGATAGTAATTCAGCTATTTCTAAAATCCTGCTGAGTAGATAGCGGATGGGACTCAGGGAACTGTGGGGGCTATATGAAAGTTAAGACGTCGACACTTGCTGAAAATATCGCAGAACAGCCCATTCAAGAGGTTGCCAATGGCATTTCGCTTGAGGCGCCCAGCCGGGTCGCGCTCGACCTTGCCCCTGAACAAGTGGCTTCGATGGTGCGGGAGGGTAATGACCTCATCATCGAAACTACCGATGGGCGAACTTTCCGAATCACAGATTTCTATACTAGTCCGCCTACTGAAGCGCCTTCTGAAGGGGGCACCCAAGGACAAAGCGAGCTCTACCTCGATAGTGAAGAAGGTGAGCTCATCCGAGCGGACCTTTCTCCTCAGGGGCCAGATGGAATCGTCCAGCCCACCTATATGTCGATGGCAGAGCCTGCCTTCTTTGAAGGTGAAGATACGGCCGCCGGGTTGGGCATTACACCCATTACTGTCCTGGGTGGTCTTGCAGCCACTGGAGGCGTAGCGGCTATTGCTGGTGGCGATGGCGGCGATGGTGGCAGCGATACTGGAGATGATGGGGGAGGTACGGATAATACCGCGCCCGAGGCGCCGATACTTAATTTGGCCACCAATGAAGATGGCAACCTAACGGTTTCAGGTGAGGCCGAGCCAGGTAGTGACGTCACTGTGACTTTACCGGATGGCTCTACTGTTGAGACGAGCGCAGGTGAGAACGGCAGTTTCGAGGTCACGTCCCCGGGAGCGCAGCCAAGTGGAGAAGTGAGCGCGACGGCAACGGATGAGGCGGGCAACACCAGTGAGCCGGCCACGCAGGACTACGTGGCACCCAACGACAACACGGCC
>NZ_BJOC01000019.1 GCF_006540005.1 Halomonas halmophila
TTCCTTCTTCCTTCTTCCTTCTTCCTTCTTCCTTCTTCCTTCTTCCTTCTTCCTTCTTCCTTCTTCCTTCTTCCTTCTTCCTTCTTCCTTCTTCAGCCCAACGTATAACAGGGCTCGTATTCGCCGGCGAGCTTCATGCGTCCCTGAGCGACGAAAGAGGTCAGCAACTCGTCCAGGCGTGCCATCAGCTGCGGTTCGGCGTTGAGGCGGAAGGGGCCGTGGGACTCGATGCGGCGGATGCCGCGCTCCTTGACGTTGCCGGCGACGATCCCCGAGAAGGCGCGGCGCAGATTGGCCGCGAGTTCGTGAACCGGTTGCTCGCGATGCAGGGCGAGGGCGGCCATGGAAGCGTGGTCCGGCTCGAAGGGTTCCTGGAAGTCGCGGTCGACATTGAGACGCCAGTTGAAGTAGAAAGCATCCTGCCGGTTGCGGCGATAGGCGGTGACCTCATTGATGCCGGCCCGCATGGTGCGCGCGACCTCCACCGGGTCGTCGATGATGATGCGATACAGATTGCGCACGGATTCGCCGAGGGTATAGACGAGAAACTCGTCGATGCGTTTGAAGTAATCCGCGGAGTCGGGCGGGCCGGTGAAAATGACGGGCAACTCCATGTCGTCGTTGTCCGGGTGCAGCAGGATGCCCAGCAGGTAGAGGATCTCCTCGGCCGTGCCGACCCCGCCGGGAAAGACGATGATGCCGTGGCCCAGGCGCACGAAGGCTTCCAGGCGCTTCTCGATGTCCGGCATCACCACCAGCTCGTTGACGATCGGATTGGGAGCCTCGGCGGCAATGATACCGGGCTCCGAGACGCCCAGGTAGCGTCCCTCGCTGCGGCGCTGCTTGGCATGCGCCACATTGGCACCCTTCATCGGCCCCTTCATGGCACCCGGGCCACAACCGGTACAGATGTCCAGCTCGCGCAGTCCCAGGTGGTAGCCCACGTGCTTGGTGTAATCGTACTCTTCGCGCGAGATCGAGTGGCCGCCCCAGCAGACCACCAGGCTGGGGTCACTGCTGGGTTTGAGGGTGCCGGCCTTGCGCAGTATGTGGAAGACCGCATTGGTGGTGCCTTCGGCCGTGGCGAGGTCGAACCGCTGGCGGGTCTGGATCTCGTTGTAGACATAGACGATATCCCTCAGCACCGATGACAGGTGTTCGCGAATACCGCGAATCATGCGACCGTCGACGAATGCCTCGGCAGGCGCATTCGAGAGCTGCAGGCGCACACCACGGTCCTGCTGGATGACCTCGATATCGAAATCCGGATAGGTCTCCATCAGGGCCAGGCCGTCATCGGTCGGGTTGCCCGAGTTCAATACGGCCAGGGCACAGCTGCGCAGCAGGTCATGCAGGCCGCTGCGTGAGGTATCGTGCAGGCGATTGACCTCCTGCTGAGAGAGAATTTCCAGGCTGCCTTCCGGCGAAATGGTACTGGAGATGGTGTCGGCCATGCAGGGCTTCCGTGTCGCAGAACAAAGGGGTTGTCGCCTCGCTCGCTACCGACTGGTGATTACCGGACTCGATCGAAGCGAGAGTTTTCGATGCTACCACGGCCCCCTGGCCCGTGCAGCGCTGCGGCGATCGCGTCGAGCTGATAGAATCCATAAAGCCGGATTCCTGTACAGCGATGTCATGCGCCATGTTCAATGCCCAATACTTCCGCACTTTCATCACGCTGGTCGAGACCGGTAGTTTCACGCGTACCGCGCGTCGCCTGGAAATGACCCAGCCCGGGGTCAGTCAGCATGTTCGCAAGCTCGAACAGTATCTGGGGCGCTCCCTGCTGGAGCGGCAGGGCCGGCGTTTCGCATTGACCGAGGCGGGGCGCCGGGCCTATGACTATGCCCTCAAGCTGTTCGCCGAGCATGAGCAGTTCCGGCACTCCCTGGATGACGAGAGCCTGGACAGCGGCGAATGCCGACTTGCCTCGCCGGGTAGCGTCGGCCTGATGCTGTACCCGTTCATTCTCGGTCAGCAGCAGATGTATACCGGCCTGACGGTGAGCTATAGCTTTGCCTTCAACAACGAGATTGTCTCCGATGTCATTGCCGGTCGCCATGACCTGGGCATCGTCACCGAAGCGGTACGCCATCCGGACATCGATTGCGTGCACTGGCATCAGGAGCCGCTGTGCCTGGTGGTGCCGGCCGACTTTACCGGCAGCGGGCTCACCGACCTGATGGGCATCGGCTTCATTGCCTATGCCGACGGGGTCTATCACGCGGATAGCCTGCTGCGTGGCAATTTTCCCGGCGAATTCCGCTCCATGAGCCACTTTCCGCGTCAGGGCTTCACCAACGAGGTCTCCATGGTGCTGGATGCGGTGGCGCGTGGCCTGGGATTCACGGTGGTGTCGCGGCTGGTACTCGAGACCTCGCCCTGGCGTCGCCAGGTCAAGGAATTCCCGTTGGCGCAGTCGGTGGACGAGAACCTCCACCTGGTGACGCGACGCGGTAGTCGCATGCCCAGGCGTTACACGCGATTGCTCGATGCCTTCCGTGAACATCGCCATCAGGAACGCTACGGTCACGGCTGAAGGCCGCCCGGCCCCGACAGACGAGGCCAGGCGGGAGGGTGGCGTTCAGTCCCGGTAGGCGTCGATGCTCGGGCAGGAACAGATCAGCTGGCGGTCCCCCTGCACATTGTCCACACGATTGACCGACGGCCAGTACTTGGCGGCCTTGACCGCGGTGGTTGGGAAGGCGCCGGTCTCCCGGGAGTAGGGGCGCTCCCAGTGGTCCTGCATGATGTCGGTCATGGTGTGCGGTGCCTTGACCAGGGGATTGTTGTCGGCCGGCCACTCGCCGGATTCGACGCGCGCGATTTCCTCGCGGATATGGATCATGGCGTCGCAGAAGCGGTCCAGCTCATAACGCGATTCGGACTCCGTCGGCTCGATCATCAGGGTGCCGGGCACCGGGAACGACATGGTCGGCGCATGGAAACCATAGTCCATGAGACGCTTGGCGATATCCTCTTCGCTGATGCCCGAGCCGTTCTTGAGCGGGCGAATGTCGATGATGCATTCATGGGCCACCTGGCCGTTGGCCCCCTTGTAGAGCACCGGATAGTGCGCCGACAGCCGACCGGCAATGTAGTTGGCGCCCAGGATGGCCAGCTGCGTGGCTTCGCGCAGCCCCCTGGCGCCCATCATCTTGATGTAGGCCCAGGAGATCGGCAGGATCGAGGCGCTGCCGAAGGGCGCGGCGGCGACAGCCCCGGCGTCGGCTGCCACGCCCTCCAGGCCGCGCACGCAGTGGTTGGGGACATGGGCCGCCAGGTGCGCCTTGACGCCGATCGGTCCCATGCCCGGGCCACCACCACCGTGCGGGATGCAGAATGTCTTGTGCAGGTTGAGGTGGGAGACGTCACCGCCGAAATCCCCGGGGCGTGCCAGCCCCACCTGGGCATTCATGTTGGCGCCGTCGATGTAGACCTGGCCGCCATGCTGGTGAACGATCTCGCAGGCCTCCTGGATGCTTTCCTCGAAGACACCATGGGTCGAGGGGTAGGTCAACATGATCGCCGAGAGGTCGTCGCCATGCGTCTCGGCCTTGTGGCGCAGGTCGGCCAGGTCGATGTTGCCATTGTCGTCGCACTCGACGACGACCACTTTCATGTGCGTCATGGCCGCGGAGGCCGGATTGGTGCCGTGGGCCGAGCTGGGGATCAGGCAGACATGACGCTGGCCTTCCCCCTGGGCCTGTTGATAGCGACGAATGGCGATCAGGCCCGCATACTCCCCCTGGGCCCCGGAGTTGGGCTGCATGGCGATGTGGTCATAGCCGGTGATTTCCTCGAGAAAGGCCGCCAGCTCGCCGATGATCTGCTTGTAGCCGGCCACCTGGTCCTGGGGCGCGAAGGGATGAATGCGCGCCAGTTCGGGCCAGGTGATGGGCATCATCTCCGCCGTGGCATTGAGCTTCATGGTGCATGAGCCCAGCGGGATCATCGCATGCGCCAGTGACAGATCCTTGTTTTCCAGACGCTTCAGGTAGCGCAGCATCTCGGTTTCGCTGTGATAGCGCTGGAAGGTCGGGTGGGTCAGAAAGTCGGAATCGCGCTCACAGGCTGCCGGGATGCCGGCAAGGCCCTGGTTGACGACGGCCTCGTCGAGCACGGCAACGGCCAGGCCGTGTTCTTCGCCGAGCAGCACATCGAAGAGTTCGGCGACATCGTGGGCGGTGGTGGTCTGGTCGAGGCTGAGCCCGACATCGCCATCGGCGAAGTAGCGCAGGTTGACATCCTGCGCCATGGCGCGCCCGTGAATCTTGCCGGCATCCACGCCGGTCAGGCGAAGGGTGTCGAACCAGCTGTCATGGACCAGCTTGACCCCCGCCTGTGCGAGGCCGGTAGCGAGGATGGTGGTCAGGCGATGAATGCGCCCGGCGATGGTGCGCAGGCCCTCGGCACCGTGGTAGACGGCATAGAAGCCGGCGATATTGGCCAGCAACGCCTGGGCGGTGCAGATGTTGGAGGTCGCCTTCTCGCGCCGAATATGTTGCTCGCGAGTCTGCATGGCCATGCGCAAGGCGGTATGACCGTATTCGTCCCGCGACACGCCGATGATACGCCCGGGAATCGAGCGTTTGAGCTTGTCGGTGGTGGCGAAGAAGGCCGCATGCGGGCCACCGAAGCCCATGGGTACGCCGAACCGCTGAGCCGAGCCGACCACCATGTCGGCGCCCATGGCCCCCGGCTCCTTGAGCAGCACCAGCGACATGATATCGGCGCTCACGCAGGTCATGATACCGGCCTGCCCGGCGGCGTCGATCAGCGGCGTCAGGTCATGCACGCGGCCGCTCTCGCCGGGGTATTGCAGCAAGGCGCCGAACACCTCGTGCTCGGCGACCTCGGCGGCCGGGCCCACCACCAGTTCGAAGCCGAAGTAGTGAGCCCGCGTGCGCACCACGTCCAGGGTCTGCGGGAAGACATCTTCGGCGACGAAGAAGGCATTCGATTTCACCTTCTTGTTGGCGCGGCGACACAGGGCCATGGCCTCTGCGGCCGCAGTGGCCTCGTCGAGCAGCGAGGCATTGGCCAGGCTCATGCCGGTCAGATCCATGACCATCTGCTGAAAGTTCAGCAGCCCCTCGAGACGCCCCTGGGAAATCTCGGGCTGGTAGGGCGTGTAGGCGGTGTACCAGCCGGGATTTTCCAGCACATTGCGCTGAATGACGGCGGGCAGCAGGGTGTCGTAATAGCCTTGACCGATGTAGCTCTTGGCGACCCGGTTCTGGCGCGCCAGGCGATAAAGGTAGTCGAGGGCTTCGGCTTCGCTGCGCGGTGGGTCGAGGTCCAGCTCGCGCCCCAGGCGTATGCTCGCCGGGACAGTGCGATCGATCAGACTGTCCATGCTGTCGATTTCCAGGCTTTCCAGCATGGCGGCGATGTCGTCTGCATCGGGGCCATTGTGGCGCTGGAGAAAGGCATCGTGATTGGCCAGCTGGGCCAGGCGGCGATTGTCGAAAGCCATGACTTACCTTTTGTGACGTTCGGCACGCGAACCTTGTCCTCGGGTGCCGATGACGAGAGGGGGGCAGGCCCGGTCGTCCACCGGGCTGCAGGGAAAGCGACTTATTCTTCGGCGGCGGCGATGGCCTGGTAGGCATCGGCGTCGAGCAGATCCTCGAGCTCGGATGCGTCCTCGAGGCGGAGCTTCATGATCCAGGCATCTTCATAGGGCGACTCATTGATCGACTCCGGAGCATCCTCCAGCGACTTGTTGACCGCCACGACTTCACCGGAGACCGGCGCATACAGGTCGGAGGCGGCCTTTACCGATTCGACCACGCCGAATTCGTCACCCTTGGCCAGCGAGGCCCCCACTTCGGGCAGTTCGACGAAGACGACGTCGCCCAGGGATTGCTGGGCATGATCGGTGACGCCGATGGTCACGGTGCCATCACCATTATCCAGGATCCATTCATGGCTGTCGGCGTAGCGTAGATTGGCAGGGATAGCGCTCATGCTGGTTTCCTATATGAAATATGTTGATTGAATTGCTGCAGATCCTAACGCCATCACGGCCGTTTGGCGAGCCTGAAGGCGTTCGAGGGTGGCTGGATATCCTCTTTTACTGCCCATCATAGAAAACCCCGCGGGAATTGCCTATGCAGAAGGGCGGAAGAATTTGCCGTTCCGGGTCGAACCACCTGATGGGAGCTGGCGGTGAGCCGCTGTGGGATCTCGGTCGACCTGCCTGGCTGCCGGAGGCTCGCGCGCCTCGGGGGCAAGAGGCTTGTCGACGGGTCAGGGGCTGGCTTAGAGTATACCTTGTTTCTTATAGGAAACACCGGTCTCGGCGGCATGCGCACTGCGCCGATGGCGAGATCAGGACGATGCGGTGCTCAGGAAGGTCAGTGGCTATACTTTGTCCTGTCTGGATGCAGAATCCCGATATTTTCCCATACGGGGCTGGAGCGCCAACGGAAGGATTCGCTATGGTAGGCGCGTTCGTACCATCGCGGTTCAAGCCGCCATGTCAGGCCATGCATCGGGACATGACAATACCCCGAGTGCATAACAAAAAATCTGAGGGAGACGTAACGTGGAAACCTTGACCAATATACTGACGTCGATCGAGAGCGTCGTCTGGGGCCCCTTGATGCTGCTGTTGCTGCTGGGGGTCGGCCTCTATCTGCAACTGGGGCTCAAACTGTTGCCCATCCGCAAGCTGGGCATGGGCTTCAAGTTGTTGTGGGGCGGGCGCACGACGCCCGCGGATGACCGCAAGGACGGTGAGGTCTCGCCGTTCAATGCCCTGATGACGTCGCTGTCGGCGACCATCGGTACCGGCAACATCGCTGGCGTTGCGACCGCCATCTTCCTGGGCGGCCCGGGTGCCGTGTTCTGGATGTGGATCACGGCGCTGGTTGGCATGGCCACCAAGTTTGCCGAGGCCGTGCTCGCCGTGCGGTATCGCGAGGTCGACGAGGCCGGTGATCACGTCGGTGGCCCCATGTATTACATCCGCAATGGCCTGGGCAAGAAGTGGGGCTGGCTCGGCATGGCCTTTGCGCTGTTCGGCGCCGTGGCAGCCTTCGGCATCGGCAACACCGTTCAGTCCAACTCGGTTGCCGACGGCCTCGGCGAGTCCCTGGGCATTCCCCACTGGGTCACCGGGCTGGTGATCATGGTACTGGCCGGTGCGGTCATCCTGGGCGGGATCAAGCGTATCGCCAAGGTTGCCGGCAAGCTGGTGCCCGTCATGGCCGTGGCCTACATCGTCTGTGGTCTGCTGGTGCTGTTCATCAATGCCGACCAGATCGGTACGGCGCTCGGCATGATCTTCACCCATGCCTTCACGCCGATTTCCGCTGCAGGTGGTTTCGCTGGCGCGGCGGTCGCCAAGGCCATCCAGTTCGGCGTGGCACGTGGTGTCTTCTCCAACGAGGCGGGCCTGGGCAGCGCACCCATCGCGCATGCAGCGGCGCAGACCAAGAATCCGGTGCGTCAGGGCCTGATCGCCATGCTCGGCACCTTCATCGACACCATCGTGGTCTGCACCATCACGGCGCTGGCCATCCTGACGACCGCCTGGACGTCCGGCGAGACAGGGGCCGCCCTGACGGCGATGTCGTTCAATGAGGCACTGCCCGGCGTCGGTCAGTATGTGGTCTCCTTCGCGCTCGCCGTCTTCGCCTTCACCACCATCCTTGGCTGGGCCTTCTATGGCGAGAAGTGCTTCGAGTTCCTGTTCGGTGTAGGCGCCATCAAGTTCTATCGAGTGGTCTACATCCTGGCGATCTTCGTCGGCTCGGTGCTGCCGCTGGGCTTCGTGTGGCTGCTGGCCAGTGTCTTCAACGCCATGATGGCGATTCCCAACCTGATCGCTCTGGCGCTGCTGTCACCCGTGGTCTTCAAGCTCAGTCGTGACTACTTCGACGGCAAGGAAGTCCTGCCGGGCGAGGATCTCGACAAGTCATGATGACGACGACATGGCCGGCTCGAAGCCGGCCATCTTCTTTGCGTCACGATAAGGGTTTGCCAGGCGATGAACGAACAACGCAAGACTCCGCTCCATGACCTGCATGTGGAACTGGGGGCCCGGATGGTGCCCTTTGCCGGCTATTCGATGCCGGTGCAGTTTCCCCTGGGGGTCAAGAAGGAGCATGAACACACACGCCAGGCCTGTGGCCTGTTCGATGTCTCCCATATGGGGCAGGTGGTATTGCGCGGCCCGAACCCGGCCGAGGCCCTGGAGACCCTGGTGCCGTCCGATCTGGTCGGCCTCGCCGAGGGTGCCCAGCGTTACGGCCTCCTGACCGGCGAGCAGGGCGGCATCCTGGATGATCTGATGATCGTCAATGGCGGCGAGCATCTCTATCTGGTCGTCAATGCTGCCTGCAAGGACCAGGATATCGCTCACCTGAAGCACGGCCTGGCGGATCATGACATCGAGGTGCTGGACCGTGGACTGCTCGCGCTCCAGGGGCCGCAGGCGGTTGCTGTCATGCAGCGGCACTGCCCGGCGGCCTGTGAGCTGGTGTTCATGCAGCATGCCCGCTGCATGATCGATGATATCGAGGTCTGGGTCAGCCGCAGTGGCTATACCGGGGAAGATGGCTTCGAGCTCTCGGTTCCTGCGGATGCCACCGAGACGCTTGCGAGGCGCCTGCTGAGCGAGCCGGAAGTCGAGGCCATCGGGCTGGGCGCACGCGATTCGTTGCGGCTCGAGGCCGGTCTTTGCCTTTACGGCCATGATCTGGACACCTCGACCACGCCGGTGGAAGCCGGGCTCATCTGGGCCATCGGCAAACCGCGCCGGCGTGGGGGAGAACGTCCCGGTGGCTTCCCCGGTGCCGATATCATCCTCCACCAGGTGGCCGAGAAGGATCATCGGCGCAAACGCGTTGGCCTGCTGGGTGAGGGCCGGGCTCCGGTCCGCGAAGGGGCCGAACTCTTCGATGATCAGGGGCAGCCGATCGGCGTCGTCTGTTCGGGTGGTTTCGGGCCGAGTGTCGGTCGACCGGTGGCCATGGGCTACGTGGCCATCGGACAGGCCGAGCCGGGGCAGGTGGTGCAAGCGCAGGTCCGCGGCAAGCGCCTGCCGATGACCGTGACGCGCATGCCCTTCGTGACTCCGGGGTATCATCGAGGCTGATTTATACCGTTATCATGTCTTTGGTGGGAAAACCAGCAACGACTGCCTTCGGGCGGTCGTTTTTCGTCAGTGGGGCGCCAAGGGGCTGACGCCTAAGGTACCTACAGACGAATGGCGCGAAAGGTCAGGCTGATGCGCAACCCCCTGTGGCGCCGGTCGGGCAGGCAGTGCTCGAGCAGTGACTGGACCCCCGCGCCCATCAGCAGGAGGCTGTCATCCGGCTGATCGACGTTGAAGGCGCTCGCTCGCCGGTCCTTCCAACGAAAGCGCAAGGGCCTGTCACTGCCCAGGCTGACGGCGGCAATGACGGGCGTCGGGCCGAGCTCGGGCTCATTGTCACTGTGCCAGCCCATGCGATGCTGCCCATGTGCGTAACGATTGATCAGTACGCTGTTGAAGTCGGTTCGAATGCCTTCCTGCTCCAGCCTTGCCTCGAGTGCTCGGCGAATCGCCGTGACCCAGGGGTGCCAGGCCACCGGAGCAAACTCCTGGCCCGAGTAGCGATAACGGGCATCGCCCATCCACACCTGATGGCGCGGTATGGGGTGCTCGCGCCCGAAGAGTCGCAGCCCGGGCTGCTGCCAGTCGAGCTCGGCATCCAGGCATGTCAGTGCCCGGGCGGCTTCATGCTGGCCCAGCAACCCGGGGTATCGGGTCAGGGGCGGCGAGTCCAGCAGTGGCATTCCACCATGCGCAGGGTCGAGGAGAGACATGATCGACAGCATGCCATCCGCCTGGGTGGCGCGGCCAGTCGTTGGCCTGTCAGCCCTGACCGGTGAGGCCCAGGCTGGCGAGGGCGAAGGCATAGCCGATGAAGCCGCCGGCGACCACATCACTGATGTAGTGCAGGCCGAGGCCGACCCGGGAAATGGCGATCAGGATCACGATCGGCAGCAACCAGGGAGCCAGCCAGGCGCTATGCGTGAGGGTCAGGGCGAGAAACATCACGGCGTGCATGGTATGCCCGCTGGGGAAACTGTAACGATCCCGGGCCGGCTCGTTGCAGGCAATGGTCTGAAAGGTGATGAAAGGTCGCTCGCGGCACAGGCGTGTCTTGACCAGGCGGTAGAAGACGATCGCCACCAGTGCGGTGACGCTGTATTGCAGCATCAGCCGCCAGGCCGCGGACCCTTCATGAATCAGCGGTTGTGCGGCAATCAGGACCACCCACAAGGGCCAGTCGCCGGCGCGGCTGGCCAGACGCAGGCTGGCCAGCCAGCGGCGATGGATGCTGAAGCCGGCCATCCACTGGCATAGTTGCCATTCGAGCAGGTCGAGTCGTTCAAACACGGCAGTGCTGCGTATTTTCATCACTTGCCTCCCGAGCGAGGTAGAGCGCGGCGAGAAAATCATCGCTGATCGCCGACCAGCGGTACTGCAAAGCACGCTCGCGTGCGGCCCGTCCGAGACGTGCATATCGTGCCGGTTGCTGGCTGAGTGTCACCGCGGCATCGCGAAAGCCGTCTTCGTTGCCGACGGTCAGATTGATGCCATTGACGTCGTTGTCGATGAGTTCGCTCCCGGCGGCATGGCGGAAGGCGACCACGGCCAGGCCGCTGGCCATGGCCTCGAGCACCACATTGCCCCAGGTTTCGGATAGCGAGGGAAAGATGAAGATGTCGGCGCTGGCATAATGCTGTGCCAGGCTCCGGGCATCGATGAAACCGGTGAAGAGGACGTCCGGCAGGGCCTTTTGCAGGCTGTCGCGCCCTGGGCCATCCCCCACTACCACGATGCGCATTTCCGGGCGCGCGGCCAGCATGGCGGAGAAGGTGTCACGCAGCAAGTCGAGGTTCTTTTCCGGCGCCAGACGGCCCACATACAGGGCCACGGGGCGGTGCTCATCGCTGCCCCAGTGCTCGCGCAGTTCGGGGCGGCGATGGGTCGGCGAGAACACATCGCCGTGAATGCCTCGGGCCATGACGCTGACCCGCTCGAAGCCTCTGTCCGTCAGCTCCCCGGCCTGCTGGTGGGTTGGAACGAGCGTGGCGGAACAACGGTTGTGGAAGTGACGCAGACGACGAATGACCAGCGGTTCCAGCCAGCCGATACCGTAATCCCGGCAGTAATGATCGAAGTTGGTGTGCCAGCCGCTGACCACCGGGATCGTCAGGCCTTCGGCGATGCGCAGTGCCGACCAGCCCAGGGGCCCCTCGGTGGCGACATAGATGACATCGGGCCGCTCGGCTTGCCAGAACTGCTTCAGGCGACGATCCGCCGGCAGGCCCAGGCGGACATCCCGATAACCGGGCATGGAAAAGCCCCTGACCTGCAGCTCGGCGCTCATGCCTTCGGCGCGATACGCGTCGCCGGCGGGAGCCGGCCGCACCAGCTGCAGTGCCGTGTCACGCTGCAGGAGTTCGCGACTCAACTGATGGAGCGTATGGGCGACACCGTTGATATCCGGTGACCAGGTTTCGCTGACCAGGCAGATACGCATGTCGATCCTCGTGCCGTCCGGTGCCGGTGCGGCACCTTTCGGCACAGAGGTTGCGCTTCATCGATGACAGTCGTGCGACAGGGTAGTGAACGAGTGATGACACCCGTTAACGCAGTACCCTGGCGGGGTCCATCGGCTTGCCGCCGTGACGCATGTCGAACAACAGTTCATGGTCGCCGCTGTTGGTCTGGCCCGGTTCGCAGAGGGGAGTTCCCTGGGTGACATCCTGGCCGCTGTCGACCAGCAGACGACGGCAGCGGGCGTAGACGCTCTGCAAATTGTCCGGGTGGTGAATGATCACGACCTTGCCCAGTTGTCGCATCTCGCTGGCGAAGCGAACCTGACCATCGGCCACGGCCCGGGGGCTTTCATCTGACGGGGTGGTCAGCAGCATGGGCTGCAGGGTGCCGTGTTCATCCTTGCCGAAGTGACGGGCGATGGTGTAATCCTCGAGTGGCCAGGGCCAGCTTCTGGTCTTCGCTGACTGGCTGTCGGAAGCCGGCTGACGGGATGGGCTGGCGGGCGCGGGGTCGGGCGCCTGGCTCGAGCTCGTATCATGCCCGACGTCGATGGGCAACTGGATCAAGCGGCCGACTTCGAGGTCGGTTGGCTCGACTCCCTGGTTGGCCGCCACCACGGCTTGCGGGCTTACACCGAAGCGTCGCGCTACCGACGAGAAGGTGTCACCGGGGCGAATCTGATAGCGGTAGGGTCCGCCGGAGGGCGCGCGTTCCCGGTGACCGGGAACCAGTACGCGTTGACCCACGGCCAGGCCACGTGGGTCGATACCGGGGTTGAAGCGCTGCAGCCTGACCAGGGGCACACCGGCCCGCTGGGCGATCTGGCCCAGCGTATCGCCGCGACGAATGGAGACCCAGTCACCGGCGATGCTCTGCTGCGCCTGGTGCTGGTTCGCGGAGCTGTCTCCCCGGGGGCTATCGGGCTGAGCGGCACAGCCGCCCAGCATGACGGTCAGGAGTATCAGGCTGAGTCCAGAGCGGCATCCTTTGCCTGCCACAGCGTATTGAGCCATGAGTGAAAGCGTTCCTTGTATTTCGAGTCTTGATGGTAATTGCCGGCCTGCATCCAGTCGGGCACTGCCATGTGGCGTGCCTGCAGGCGGATGGTGCCTTCTTGGCCGCAGAGAAAGCGCCAGAAACTGGGGGCGGGGTCGTCATAACTCAGGGTGACATCGAGAATGCCGCCGAGCCGGTCGCCCAGCAGGCCGACCACCTGGGCGATGCCGCCGGCTCTCGGCGGCAGCAGGTGGCGATAGGGGCTTTGACGCGCCGCGTGCTTGGCGGGGGTGAAGCGCGTCCCCTCGACGAAATTATAGATGGCGATGGGGCGTTCGCGGGCATGGCGACACATGCGTTCCGTGGCTTCCTGGTCGCGGCGCGCCAGATGCGGGCGCTTTTCGCGCTGTTCACGGGTCAGGCGACGCAGCATGGGGAATTCCAGTGCCCAGAAGGCCAGGCCGACCACCGGTATCCAGATCAACTGGCGCTTGACGAAGAAATGCGGCATCGGAATGCGACGGTGCAGCACCATCAGCAGGGCGAAGATGTCGGTCCAACTGCGATGGTTCGATAAAACCAGCCACCAGTCATCGGATCTGAGGTCATCGGGCAGACTCGCCTCGATGCGTGGTGACAGCCACAGGCGCATCCACCACAGATTGACATCCAGCCACCAGCGCGCGATGGCATTGAGTCCCATGAGCACGCCGCGTCGCAGGGGGCGGCCCGGCGTGATCACCTTGACCAGAGTGAGCGCAATCAGCGGCACTCCCCAGAACAGGGTGTTGAGCGTCAGCACCAGCAGGCTGACGATCCCTTTCAGGGTCGACATGCCGATCTCCTTGATGGTTCTTTCCTTGACGAGGTGCCTCGATGGCTCCTGCCTGACGTCATGCTAATGGATCAGCCGGGGTGTGCCCAGTCACCCCGGTCCCGTCAGGCTGTCACTCGCGCAGTTCGGGCAGGTCCTCGAAGAGTGCCAGGGCCTCCGGATTGGCCAGGGCCTCGCGATTGCGCACCGGTTCACCGTGGACCACATTGCGCACCGCCAGCTCGACCAGCTTGCCCGAGAGGGTGCGCGGGAGATCGGCAACCTGGAGGATGCGCTGTGGGACATGACGGGGTGTGGTGTGGCCACGGATGGTGGCCTTGATGCGTTGGCGCAGGTCGTCATCCAGTGTCCGGCCATCGCGCAGCCTGACAAAGAGCACGATGCGCATGTCATCGCCCCAGGTCTGGCCAATGCACAGCGACTCCAGGACCTCTTCGACCTTTTCGACCTGACGGTAGATCTCGGCAGTGCCGATCCGTACGCCCCCCGGATTGAGGACGGCATCGGAGCGGCCGTGAATGATCAGGCCGTCTTGCGCGGTGATCTCGGCATAGTCGCCATGTGCCCAGGTATTGGCGAAGGTCGCGAAGTAGGCATCGTGATAGCGCTCGCCATCCGGGTCATTCCAGAAACCGATCGGCATGGCGGGGAAGGGCGCGGTGCAGACGAGTTCACCTTTTTCGCCCCGCAGCGGTCGGCCGTTATCGTCGAAGACATCGACGGCCATGCCGAGCCCGCGGCATTGCAGCTGACCGCGGTACACAGGCCGGATCGGACAGCCCAGCGCGAAGCAGGAAACAATGTCGGTGCCCCCCGAAATGGAGGCCAGCAGCAGGTCCTGCTTGATGTCGCGATAGACATAGTCGAAGGATTCGTGGGTCAGCGCCGAGCCCGTCGAGAGAATGGCACGCAAGGCACCGAGGTCATGGTCACGACCCGGCAGCATGCCTTCCTTCTCGCAGGCCGCGATGTAACGGGCACTGGTCCCGAAGACGCTGATGCCTTCCTGTTCGGCAATCCGCCACAACACACTCGGGTCAGGCGCGAAGGCGGCGCCGTCGAACAGCACCAGGGTCGTGCCATTGGCGAGCCCGGAGACCAGCCAGTTCCACATCATCCAGCCACAGGTGGTGTAGTAGAAGAGCCGATCCGAGGTGTCGAGGTCGGTATGCAGGCGGTGTTCCTTGAGGTGCTGCAGGAGGGTGCCGCCGGCGCTGTGGACGATGCACTTGGGCGTGCCGGTGGTGCCGGAGGAGTACAGGATGTAGAGGGGGTGGTCGAACGGCTGGGCACGAAAGTCGATGTCCCGGGCCTCGTTGTCCAGATAGTCCTCCCATGCCACGGCACGTGGCAGGCCTTCCAGGGAGGGGGCGTCCTCGAGAAACGGAAAGACCACCAGGTGGGTCAGGTCGTCGAGGGAGCGCACGATGTCGGCGAGACGTGACCGGGTGTCGATGGCCTTGCCGTTCCAGGTGTAGCCGTCCGCTGCGATCAGCACCTTGGGGCCGATCTGGCCGAAGCGGTCGAGCACGCCCTGGTGACCGAAGTCCGGGGAGCAGGAAGACCACACGGCCCCGAGGCTGGCGGCTGCCAGCATGCCGATCACCGCGTGTTCGCTGTTGGGCACGAAACCGGCTACCCGGTCACCGGCTTCGACGCCGTCTTCCTGCAATGCCCGGGCCAGTCTGGCGACCTGCTGATAGAGCTCGACGTGGCTGAGCTCCCGGCGTCGTCCGCGTTCGTCGTGAATGATCAGGGCAGGGGCATCGTCGCGCCTGCGCAGCAGATTGGCGGCGAAGTTCAGGCGGGCCTGTGGAAACCATCGCGCGCCAGGCATGGCCCCGGCATTGTCGAGTACCGATTCGCCCTTTTGTTCGCTGATGATGTCGAATTCGTCCCAGAGCAGTGACCAGAAGGCCTCGGGGTGTTCGATGCTCCAGGCATGGAGGTCCGCATAGTCCGTCAGGCGTATACCCGCCGTTGCTTCGATGCGACGCATCAGGGCGGCCATCTGAGTGGCTTCAATGGTCTCGGGGGCAGGTTGCCAGAGTGGAGCGTTCATGGTGTGGATCTCCAGGTCCGTATCCAGGATTATCGCGGCGCCTTGCAGTGACCGATGTGGCGGGTGGGCCCATCGGGGTCCGGCTGTGCTGCCAGTGTAACGTTTTCGCGCCGTACGTCACCCTCTCGGCGGGCCGTCACACAGCCGGCACCACTACGCAGCGGAATCTACAGGCAGGTTTCGCGGGGTCGGACAATCGGCCTGTGTCGAAAAACTGACCATTTCGTGACAGGCGGGCAGGCTGCCTGGCCTGAACGGTTTTCTACCAGGGTGGTTCACAGCGTTATCCACAGAATCTGTGGATGATCGCCACTGAGTCGGTAGAGGGCCTAGAGCCGGCGATGGAGCGCCTCAGCCCAGTTCGCACAAGGCATGCTGGGGCAACAGCAATTCGACGCCGCGCTCCTGATTGGTGTTGACCCGCTGCTGGATGAGCGCCAGGCCGCCCAGGGGGACATCATGGCGGTCTCCGCCGGCGAAGAACAGGCGTTGAGGACGCCCCTGGTAGAAGCGATAGTCGAGCAGTGGCGAAACGGGAAAGACTCCATGGCGGCGGTCGGCATTGCCGACGTAGCCGAGCCGGGCAAGCTCGCGGTCGAACGCTTCGAGAGAGCCTTCCAACTGGTGGCAATCGAAACCGGTATGGTGAACGCGGGTGCCCATGATGGCCAGCCAGCCGGCCAGCGGATCTGCCTGCTCCAGCAGCCGATACTCGTCCCAGGCGGGCATGGGCCAGGGGCGTCCGCCAATGGGCAGGGAGCCGTGGCCGGGGGCAGCGCGATCGACGAGTCGTTGCATCAGATCGCGCGGGCGGCGGGCCAGGGTGGCCACCTGAAACTCTGCCAGCACCAGCCAGGTGTCGTGTGGCATGTCGGTTGCCAGCAGGGTCAACAAGAGGCCGCGTTCCGGCATGGCATAGCGATACCTGGGTCGGTAGCCGTGCTCGGCCAGGCGCGGCATCATCGCCTTGGCCGACCAAGGGCCCTGGCTCAATGTCAGCAGCGTGAGATATTCAGCCCTGATCGTCTCGGGCCAGATCTTGAGTTCCGCGATATCCGGCTGACGATTTGCATGGTCCAGCCATAGTGCCTGGACGAGGGTGTCCCGTTGCATCCGTGATCCCCAGTGTCGACGCCCTGTGCCGATTTTCCTTTTGTCATATTATAAACGGGCGGGGTGTGGGCGGATTCAACGAGGCGCGGTTCGGTGTGGTGCAGTGAAGGTGGCGAAGAACAAAAAACCGCCCGCAGGCGGTCTTTTCGGGAGCTGGCCGGCCGCAGGGCTCATTGAGCGGCCTCGGACAACAGTTGGTGATCGGTCACATACTGGTTGAATTCGGTAAAGCCGCCGATGTGCGTCTGGTCGGCGAAGATCTGGGGTACCGTGTGCACCGGCTTGCCGATGGTCTTGGCCATGTCGGCCTTGCTGATGCCTTCCTCGACGATGTCCACGTAACGATAGCCTTCGATGGCACCGGCGTTTTGCAACTGTTCGGCGAGTGCCTCGGCGCGCACGCAGAAAGGGCAGGCGGGGCGGCCGAAAATGACGATGAACATCGGGTATCTCCTTGTGATGGGGATGCCGCAGGGGCGTGAAGACAGGCGGTGTAAGCACTGTGATTCTGACCGAGCGCGACGCCCGTGGCCAATAGAGGTCCCAAAGCGCTGCCATTGTCATTGACTATCCGGTGGGGCCGGGACGCTGTTGGCCCGGTCCGGCGGGCCTGCCTACCAGTCGGCCAGCTCACTGGCGTCGGCACGCCGCAGCAGCTCGCCGAGGTCATCGTGCAGCCCCGGGCTGGTGACCAGCAGGTTCTCGCCATAGAGATCCTCGGGGATGCCGCCGGGCCCGGGATACAGATGGCTGGCGCGGGCACCGGCTTCCCGGGCGATCAGCAGCCCGGCAGCGAAATCCCAGGGGGCAACGCTTTCGTAATAGGCGTCGAGACGGCCACAGGCGACATCGCACAGGTCCAGTGCCGCCGAGCCATTGCGGCGGATGTCCTGGCAATGGGTGAGCACTGCCATCAGCCGGCGCATGAGGGGCGGACGGCTGTCATGCCGGTAGGGAAACCCGGTGCCCACCAGGGCGCGGTTCAGGCGGCTGGAGCGGCTGGCCTGGATGGTCTTGCCGTTGCGGCGGGCGCCGCGGCCCGACAGGGCCGTGAAGGTCTCGTCGAGGAAGGGCGCGTGCACCACGCCCAGGTGCAGGTGCCCGCCGCTGGCCCAGCCGATGGAGACCGCTACATGGCGAAGGCCGTGGGCAAAGTTCACGGTGCCGTCGATGGGGTCGACGATCCACAGCGCACTGGGGGCTTCCAGGCTTTCGCGGTCGGGGGCGAGCTCTTCGCTGAGTCGATGCTCGTCGGGGAAGGCTTCCTCGAGGCGTTGCCGGATATAGGTATCGACATCCACGTCGGCATCGGTGACCAGCTCCTGGCCATCCTTGTAGCGCTGCTGAAAATCCTGGCCGGTACGTGCATCGAGAATCATGCGGCCCGCCTGGCGAGCAATGTCCTCGGCGATTTCCAGTCGTTGTTCCGGTGTCATGATGATTCCTCGGCATGGTTGAAGCGACTCCGCCCAGTGTCCGGCATCCGCCTTCCGGTGTCGATTCCTCGGACTGTCGGCGGATAGGCATGGCGACCGGCTTCCCTTATGCTGAAGGCGTCTCATCTTCCGGTTGTGATAAATCCCTACAAGGGAAGCGCTGAATAAATCGCCGAGCATAGTAAAGCGCAACACCGCGATTTGCATGCGCAGGCATTTAAGCAATGTTTCCCCAAGGAGTCGAGAATGAACGACCAGACTCAACGCCCGCGTGTCGCCCTGGTGACGGGTACCGGCAGCGGCATCGGCGAGGCCGTGATGCGCCACTTCTGTGAGCAGGGACTCCAGGTCCTGGCGGTGGACTTTCAGGTGGAAGCTCGCCAGGCCGCGGAGCATGCCGGTGCGGCCTTCTTTCAGGCCGATCTGACCGATGGCGAGGCCTGTCGCGCGGCCGTTCAGGATGCTGTCCAGCGCTTCGGTCATCTGGACATACTCGTCAACAATGCCGGTATCCAGCATGTCTCGCCCATCGAGACGTTCGCGGAAGACAAGTGGCGCCATATCATCGACCTGATGCTGACGGCTCCCTTCCTGCTGACCCAGGCGGCATGGCCGCACATGCGGGCCGCCGGCTGGGGGCGGATCGTCAATATTGCCTCGGTGCATGCCCAGGTGGCCTCCCCGGGCAAGGCGGCCTATGTCAGTGCCAAGCACGGCATGATCGGCCTGACCAAGACGGCAGCCCTCGAGGGCGGCAGCCAGGGCATCACCGCCAATGCGCTGTGCCCGGCCTATGTGAAGACGCCGCTGGTGGACAACCAGATTGCTGACCAGGCGCGCATGCATGACATGCAGGAGCAGCAGGTCATCGAACAGATCATGCTCAAGAATGCCGCCGTCAAGCGCCTCATCGATCCGGATGAGGTGGCCTCGCTGGTCGGCTACCTGGCTTCCGACGCGGCTGGCGCCGTGACCGGGGCAAGCTGGAACATCGACCTGGGCTGGACCGCCCAATAGCATGTCGCGCCTCGTCGACGCCCATTGTCATCTCGACTTCAGTGTCTTTGCCGCTGATCGGGCCGGTGTTTTCGAGAGAGCCAGGGAGGCCGGCGTCGAGAGCTTCTTGGTGCCCGGCACGACGCGGGCCCGCTGGCCGGATGTCGTGGCCATGGGGGCGCGGGAAGATGTCGCGGTATGTCTCGGCCTGCATCCGTGTTTCATGGACGCCCATGATGATCTGGGTGACATCGCGGCGCTGAGCGAATGGCTCGACCGCCATCCCGAAGTGGTGGCGATAGGCGAATGCGGGCTGGATGCTCGCTTCGCGGACAGCTGGCACGCCCAGTGGTCCCTGCTCGAGGCCCAGCTGCGTCTGGCCAGGGCGCGTCGCCTGCCGCTGGTGCTGCACTGCGTGCATGCCAATGATGTGCTCGCCCGGCGCCTGCGTCAGCTGGCACCCCCGGCGGGTGGTCTGATTCATGGCTTTGCGGGGTCACCCGAACAGGCGATGGCTTTCTATCGGCTCGGCTTCGTGCTGGGGCTGGGCGGCGCCACGACCTATCCCCGGGCGCAGCGCCTGCGGCGCACGGTGGCCGCCTTGCCCGATGACGGCTATGTGCTGGAGACCGACAGCCCCGACATGCCGCTGGCCGGGCATCAGGGCGAACGCAACGAGCCGGCACGGGTCGCCGAGGTCTGCCGGATCGTGGCCGAGCTGCGAGAGCAGACGGAGTCGCGGGTGGCGGCGGACAGTACTGCCACGGCCTGCCGCCTGTTCGCTCTGGACTGAGTGGCCTATAGCGCGCCCGCCAACTGCTCGGGATCCAGTCGTTCAATGGGGTAGGGCAGTTTCAGCAGCTTGAGTTGCTGGCCATCCACGCTGAGCGGCTCGGCCGGCTCGCGGGTGCTCATCACCGCCAGTATCTCGGCCTGGCCGTAGGCGTCGAGTTCGGCGCTGACGACTTCCCCGAGGCGCTTGTCACGGGCATCGACAATGCCGCTTCCGGGGGTGGGCAGCTGTCCGCCCTCCAGTTGGGCCCGCATCAGGCGCTTCTTGACCTGGCCGCGGAAGTGCGCCCGCGCCACGACTTCTTGGCCGGTGTAGCAGCCCTTCTTGAAGCTGATGCCGCCCAGCGCTTCCCAATTGAGCATCTGGGGCAGGTAGGTGTCGCCCTGACTGGCGTCGAGCCAGGCAAGCCCGGCCTGGATGTCCTGCAGCCGCCAGGTGGCGCTGTCGACCGCCGTCACCTTGTCGGCCAGGCGCGACCACAGGCTACCAGCCTGGTCCTCGGGCACGCTGATCAACAGCCTCGGCGTGGGCCCCGGGTGGCCGAGCAGCTGGCCGGCGTCGTGGGCCGCCTGATGCCAGGGGCCGGGCGCCGTGATGCCGATCAGGGCCTCGGCGACCGCCGGTGCCTCGCGCCCGAACAGGCCGATCAGGGCGAGATCCTGGCGATCGGTGAGCTCGACCTTGTAGAAGGGGGCGAACTTGGCCAGGTGCTGGCGCAGGGAGTCGACCAGCTCATGGTGCATCAGCAGTCGATAGTGGCCTGTATCGACGCGCCAGATCTGTACATTGGCGAGGATCCGCCCCTTGGGCGTGCAGAAGCAGCCCAGCGGCGCGAAGCCGCCATCCACCAGGGACATCTGGGCGCTGGTCTGGCCCTGGAGAAAGCGTTCGGCGCCTTCGCCCGTCACATCGAGCATGCCGAGATGCGCCAGCGGCGTCATCACCGGTCCCTCGAGGGCCTGGCGGGCCGCTTCGGGGGTGTCGAAGACGATGCGTGTCTCGTTCTCGCGGCGACCGCCGGTCTGCGCGATCCAGTCAGTCATGTCGGATCCTTATGCTCTGCCTTGCCGGATTGGCGTTCACGGGACTCTGTCTGATAGTCAAATGAGGGTGACATGGCCGGAATACAAGTGTCGTGACGGTGTCAGCGGGCCATCATGCTAGAATTGGAAACTTGATGAGGGTGGCCGAGTCCATCGTGTCGCACAGAGGATCAATGGAGCTGCTGGCATGGCGCAGGTATCGCTGAATTTCCAGGGGGTCGACAATGCCGACCAGGTCAATCGTATCACCACGGCGCTGATGATGATGGATGGTGTCGAAAGCGCCGAGGTGGGGCGTCATGGTGCCGAGGTGGATGGCAAGGTGCCCCGGCAGGCGCTGATCGAGACCATCCAGTCCCTGGGGCTGGATATCGAGGTGAACTGAATGAGCATACAATTGCGCAGCGAGCGCGACGGCAAGTTGCGTCAGCGAGCCATGATCGAGTCCTTCGAGGATCTGCTCGTTGATGTGCCCGAGGCCTATGGCGGGGATGGACAGGCGCCGGATCCGCATGATTATTTCGACCTGTCGCTGGGTGCCTGCAAGGCTATCACGGCCCAGATGTATGCGCGTCGCAAGCAATGGCCGCTGGAAGGCGTCGAGGTTAGGATCGTGCGCGACGAGCAGGACGAGCCGCGTGGCGTCTATTGCCTGGAGGTCATCATGACCTTTCTGGGAGACCTGGATGACGCCCAGCGCGAGCGACTCGAGGAAATCAGTCACAAGTGCCCGATACATCGTCTGATGACGACCTCCGAGGTCCGCATCAACACCCGTCAGCCGTCCTGATGCCGGCAGAGACGGCGCCGATCACCAGCTTTCGTCACGGCCGTCGTTGCTGTCGGCCGGGCCACAGCAGGGAGAACCCATGAGCAAGTCGTTTCGCCTGGAGTCCAGGTTCCAGCCCGCCGGCGATCAACCCTCGGCCATCGAGGGCTTGGTGAACGGCCTTGAAGCCGGCCTGGCTCACCAGACGCTGCTTGGTGTCACCGGCTCGGGCAAGACCTTCACCATGGCCAATGTGGTCGAGCGCCTGCAGCGACCGACCATCGTCATGGCACCCAACAAGACTCTGGCCGCTCAGTTGTACGGCGAGTTCAAGGCATTCTTCCCCGACAATGCGGTGGAGTATTTCGTCTCCTACTACGATTACTACCAGCCCGAAGCCTATGTGCCGTCCTCGGACACCTTCATCGAGAAGGATGCCTCGATCAACGATCACATCGAACAGATGCGCTTGTCTGCCACCAAGGCGCTGCTCGAGCGTCGCGATGCCCTGATCGTGGTCTCGGTGTCGGCTATCTATGGCCTGGGCGACCCGGATGCCTACCTGAAGATGCGGCTGCACTTCAATCGTGGCGAATTGATCGACCAGCGCGCCTTCCTGCGGCGGCTCGCCGAGCTGCAATACACGCGCAACGACATGGACTTCAAGCGCGGGACCTATCGGGTGCGCGGTGACGTCATCGATATCTTCCCGGCGGATGCCGAGGACGAGGCCGTGAGGGTCGAGCTGTTCGATGACGAGATCGACAGCATCAGCCTGTTCGATCCCCTGACCGGCGAAGTGCGCGGCAAGGTGCCGCGCATGACCATCTACCCCAAGACGCACTATGTGACGCCGCGGGAAACCATCATGGGCGCCATCGACTCGATCAAGGAGGAACTGGCCGAGCGCCTGGCGTGGATGCGGCAGAACGACAAGCTGGTCGAGGCCCAGCGTCTCGAGCAACGCTCGCTGTACGACATCGAGATGATGCTGGAACTGGGCTACTGCAACGGCATCGAGAATTACTCGCGCTATCTGTCGGGGCGCGAACCGGGCGAGCCACCGCCCACCTTCTTCGATTACCTGCCGTCGGATGCGCTGCTGTTCATCGATGAGTCCCACGTCAGCGTTCCCCAGGTGGGGGGCATGTACAAGGGGGATCGCTCACGCAAGGAAACCCTGGTGGAATACGGCTTTCGTCTGCCCTCGGCCCTCGACAATCGCCCCATGAAGTTCGAGGAGTGGGAACGCATCTGCCCCCAGGCGGTCTTCGTCTCGGCCACGCCGGGGCCCTATGAGGCCGAACATGCCGGCCAGGTCGTCGAGCAGGTGGTACGTCCCACCGGCCTGCTCGATCCCGAAATCGAGGTCCGGCCGGCCTCGACCCAGGTGGATGACCTGCTTTCCGAGGTGCGAACCCGGAGCGCCGCCGAAGAGCGCGTGCTGGTGACTACCCTGACCAAGCGCATGGCCGAGGACCTCACCGAGTACCTGGATGAGCACGAAGTGCGGGTGCGCTATCTGCACTCGGACATCGATACCGTGGAGCGTGTCGAGATCATTCGTGATCTGCGCCTCGGCAAGTTCGACGTGCTGGTCGGCATCAACCTGCTGAGAGAGGGCCTGGACATTCCCGAGGTGTCGCTGGTGGCCGTGCTGGATGCCGACAAGGAAGGCTTCCTGCGCAACGAGCGCTCGCTCATCCAGACCATCGGCAGGGCCGCGCGCAATGCGCATGGCAAGGCCGTGCTCTATGGTGACCGGGTTACGGACTCGATGCGCCGTGCCATGGACGAAACCGAGCGACGGCGGACCAAGCAGTTCGCGCATAACGAAGCACATGGCATTACCCCCGAAACGATTTCCCGTTCGGTGGCGGACATCCTCGAGTCGGCCCAGACGCCCGGCCGCAAGAGCAAGGGGCGCAAGGGCGAGCGCAAGGTGGCCGAAGATTCGGGCCTTTATGATCCGCAGACCCTGTCGCCGGAAGAGATTCGCAAGGAAATATCGCGACTCGAAGATGCCATGCTCGAGTCGGCCCAGAACCTCGAGTTCGAGGAAGCCGCTCGCTTGCGTGACCGTTTGCATGAGCTCAAGGAACGCCAGCTTGCGCTGGGGTGAGTGACAATGCGGCGTAGAGGCGTTGCCTTGTGCCGAGAACAGACTCGTTTCTTATACCGTTATCCAGCATCGAATCGAACACCCGCCGACCGAAGCGTGAGCCTTGACCAGTTCAGCCAACCTGATGCAGGAGTCGCGGCACTCGGCAAGCCCAGGGCAACTCGAGCTGCCGCCGGGCGCTCGGGTGCGCTATGATGGTCGACCTGGTAGCCCGCCGCCGGCCAGGACCGAGTTTCGGAGCCCTGGTCGGAAAAGAAGCGGGACGTCGATCCACCAAGGAGCTCGCTGCTCATGACCGTGATTCGCCAGGACGACCTCATCCAGAGCGTCGCCGATGCCCTCCAGTATATCTCTTATTACCACCCCAAGGATTTCATCGATGCCATGGCCGAGGCCTACGAGCGAGAGGAAAATCCCGCCGCCCGCGATGCCATCGCCCAGATTCTGATCAACTCCCGCATGTGCGCCATCGGCCACCGTCCGATCTGCCAGGACACCGGTATCGTCACGGTCTTCGTGCATGTCGGCATGAATGTGCGTTTCGAGACCGACATGAGTCTCGATGACATGGTCAATGAAGGCGTGCGCCGCGCCTATCTGCTGCCCGACAACGTGCTTCGCGCCTCCGTGCTGTCCGATCCCGATGGCAAGCGTCAGAACACCCGCGACAACACCCCGGCGGTGATTCATCACAAACTGGTCCCCGGCGACAGGGTCGAGGTCCATGTGGCGGCCAAGGGGGGCGGCAGCGAAGCCAAATCGAAGTTCGCCATGCTCAACCCCTCGGACAATGTGGTCGACTGGGTCCTCGATCAGCTGCCGAAGATGGGCGCTGGCTGGTGCCCGCCGGGCATGCTGGGCATCGGTATCGGTGGCACGGCCGAAAAAGCCATGGAACTGGCCAAGGAATCGCTGCTGGACCCCATCGACATCCAGGATCTGCAGGCACGCGGTGCGGCAAACCGGGCGGAAGAGCTGCGTCTCGAACTCTATGACAGGGTCAATCGTACCGGCATCGGCGCCCAGGGGCTTGGTGGTCTGACCACCGTGCTGGATATCAAGGTCAAGGATTACCCGACCCATGCGGCCAACAAGCCGGTGGCCATCATCCCCAACTGCGCGGCCACTCGCCACGCTCACTTCACGCTGGATGGCTCCGGCCCGGCGGCATTGCCGGCCCCGAAGCTCGAGGACTGGCCGCAAATCACCCGTGAAACCGGCGATAACGTCAAGCGGGTCGACCTGGACGCCATTACCGCCGAGGAAATCCGCAGCTGGCAGCCGGGGGACACCCTGTTGCTCAACGGCAAGCTGTTGACCGGCCGGGATGCGGCGCACAAGCGCATGGTCGAGATGATCGGCAAGGGTGAATCGCTGCCCGTGGATCTCAAGGGGCGCTTCATTTATTACGTCGGGCCGGTGGACCCGGTCGGCGATGAGGTGGTCGGACCCGCCGGCCCGACCACTGCCACCCGCATGGACAAGTTCACCCGCACCATGCTCGAGGAGACGGGGCTGCTGGGCATGGTCGGCAAGGCCGAGCGCGGCGAGGCGGCCATCGAGGCCATTCGCGACAATCGCGCCGTCTACCTGATGGCCGTGGGCGGTTCCGCCTACCTTGTCGCCCAGGCCATCAAGCAGGCTCGGGTGGTCGGCTTCGAGGATCTCGGCATGGAAGCCATCTACGAGTTCGAGGTCGAGGACATGCCGGTCACCGTGGCCGTGGACAGTGCCGGCACCTCGGTGCATCAGACCGGCCCGGCCCAGTGGAAGGAAATCATCGCCGAGCGCGTCTGAAGGCAGTGAAGCGTTCCGGCCGATTGACGACGCCCCTGCCTCTGGCGGGGGCGTCGGCGTTACCGGTATGCTGGCCCGCATTCCTTATTTGCCGACGCTTTCATCTCCAAGGAAACAGTGCATGGCATCCTGGCTCTTCGGCCTGCTGATACTGGTGATTCACGTGCTCGGCGTCCTGTCGGCGGTCCAGGCCTTGATGTCGAGCCGCACTTCCCAGGGGGCCATCGCCTGGATGATCTCCCTGGTGACTATTCCCTATCTGGCCGTGCCACTTTACTGGGTTTTCGGGCGGCCGCGCTTCTATGGTTATGTATCTGCCCGGGGCGAGCGGGATACCGTCCTGCGGCGGGTCCTGGCACGCTACCGCAATCTGGTCGAGCCCTATCTGGCCGGCGCCAAGCAAGCGGACGTCAAGGCCGTGGAAAAGCTGGCCATGATGCCCTTGACAAGTGGCAACAGTACCCGGTTGCTGGTCGATGGCAGGGCAACCTTCGACAGCCTGTTCGCGGGAATCGAACGGGCCGAGGAATATATCGTCGTTCAGTTCTTCATCGTCCGCGAGGATGCCCTGGGGCGCGAACTCAAGCAGCATCTGCAGGATGCCGCCCAGCGCGATGTGCGCGTCTACTTTCTCTACGACGAGATCGGCTGCCACCAGCTATCCGAGCGTTACCTGAATGACCTGCGCGAGGCCGGGGTGCTGGTCACTGCCTTTCATTCTTCCAAGGGCTTTCGTCACCGCTTTCAGTTGAATTTTCGCAATCATCGCAAGGTGATGGTCGTCGACGGTCGGGAAGGCTGGATCGGTGGTTCGAATGTCGGCGTCGAGTATCTGGGCGAGAGCCCTCGGCACGGACACTGGCGAGACACCCATCTGCATCTGATCGGTCCCAGCGTGCTGGGTCTGCAGGAAGCCTTCTGGGAGGACTGGCACTGGGCTACCGGCGAGGTGATCAGCCTCTCCTGGGAACCCTGGATCCATCCGGATGAATCGCGCAATGTGGTCATCGTGCCTTCCGGGCCGGCCGATCCCCAGGAGACGGCCAGCCTGCTGGTACAGCACGCCATTCATAGTGCCCATGAGCGGCTCTGGGTCACCAGCCCCTACTTCGTGCCCGACCACAGCGTGCAGGATGCCCTGCGTCTGGCGGCCATGCGGGGCGTCGACGTGCGTATCATGATCCCCGAGCGACCCGATCACCTGCTGGTCTTCCTGTCGGCCTTTTCCTTCCTGCCGGACATGCTGCGTGCCGGGGTCAAGGTCTATCGCTACCAGCCGGGGTTTCTCCACCAGAAGGTCATCCTCATCGATGACGTGGCGGCCAGTGTCGGCACCGTCAACCTGGACAACCGTTCCTTCCGTCTGAACTTCGAGATCACGGCCTTCGTGCCGGATCGACGCTTTGCCGCCGATGTTCACGACATGCTGGAGCGTGACTTCCAGGCATGTCGCGAGGTCACCCTGGAGGAGATCCAGTCACGGGCGATGTGGCGTAAACTCTTGTCACGCGCCGCCTATCTGCTGGCGCCGGTGCAATGATCGGCTTGGGCAGAATCCATGGCTGCGGTACATTACGGCCTCGACAAGGCGGTTACATGGCTCCTTGAGGGAGCCACTTCATGCACTCATGAGTCGGAGCTCCGGTGAACCTCGAAACCAAGTGGCTGGAAGACTTCGTGGCCCTGGCCAACACGCGCAGTTTCTCTGCATCGGCGCGTCAGCGCCATGTCACCCAGCCGGCTTTCAGCCGGCGCATCCGGGCCCTCGAGCAGGCGGTGGGCATCACCCTGGTGGACCGCTCGACGACGCCCGTCGGGCTGACCCCGGAAGGCCAGTTGTTCCTGGTCACCGCGCGCAGCATGGTCGAGCAGCTCAATGAGAGCCTGGGGCATCTGCGCGGGCTGTCCATGGCCAACGAAGCCCTGGATATCGTCGCCGCGCATTCGCTGGCGCTGAGCTTCTATCCGCAGTGGATCTCGCGACTGCAGAAGGGCGTGGGCGAGCTGCCGACGCGGCTGGCGGCGATGAACGTGGGGGACGCCATCCATGTGCTGCGCGAGGGCAACTGCGACCTGATGCTGGCCTACTATGATCCCTATGCCAGCATGCAGCTCGACCCGGAAGTCTTTCCGTCCTTTGCCATCGGCCAGGTCAAGATGCTGCCCGTGAGTGTGCCGGATGAGCGCGGGCGCCCCCGCTTTTCGCTGGAAAACGGCGATGCCATTCCCCATCTTGCCTATACCCAGGGCGCCTTCCTGGGGCGTAGCGTACGCATGCTGTTGAAGAACGACCCGCTGCGCATGCGCCTGCGCACGGTCTACGAGACCGCCATGGCCGAGGGGCTCAAGGGCATGGCCCTGCAGGGCGTGGGAGTCGCCTGGATCCCGGATTTCTGCATTCGTCAGGAGCTCGATGACGGGCGGCTGGTTCGCGCCGGTGAGGCGAAGAACGACGTGCCGCTGGAAATCCGCCTGTATCGCTGCTCGCTGGTGCACAAGCCCGGCGTCGAGAAGCTATGGCGGCAGATGATGAAACTGCCGCGCGACTTTCTGGAGGCGTGAGGCCGGATTGCACTTCAGGGGCTGCTGAAGTCGGCGGGCAGGCCGAGGAAGTTCTGGATGATGAAGAAGTGGTCCTCGAAGAGGCCATCGGGCTCGAGGTCGGCGAGCGGCACCCAGCGCGCATGATCGCCGCCCTGGACGGGCTTGAGGCGGGGCAGTTGCTGATCCGGGCGCAGGGCGAAATAGAAGGCCTCGGCCAGGGTCCGACCACGCCAGCTGCGATGGGGTTCATCGAAGAGCCGCTGACCGCGCAGCGAGCCCTTGAGCACCGGCTCCGGGACTTTCAGGCGTACCCGTTCGCGCAGTTCACGCAGGCAGGCATCCAGCAGGCGCTCCTGGGAATTGATGAAACCGCCGGGCAGGGCATAGAGTCCCTTGCCCGGCGCGGCGGTGCGCTTGACCAGCAGGATGTGTCCGGACTGCACGACGACGGCGTTGACGGTCACGAAGATGGGCGGGTAGGGGGCCTGGGCCCAGGCCTGGCGATACTGGTCGAGCAGTCCCTGCTCCTCGACCAGCTGGGCGTAGGCTTCGGTCTCCAGGAACCCCTGAATGCCGTCGATCACGCCGGGCGGCAGTTCGTGAGCGGCTCCGGCACTGGTATAGTCGGCGGCCGCCAGAGGCGAGCGGAACAGGCGTTCGCGAATCTGGCTGGCGGAAATGCCCTCGACCATGGGCACGCTCACCGACTCCCACTGCGGAAACAGCGACAGATAATAGCTGGACTGGCCGCGACTGGCGCCGATCAGGCCGATACGCGGCAGGCGGGCATGGCGCGGTGAGGTGAGGTCGCGCACCTTGCGTTGCACATCGCGCACCCAGACATCATTGTTGTAGAGCGCATCCAGCAGCGGTTCGATCTCGAGGCGCTGGTTGTCGTCCTCGTCGAAGGCACTGCGCAGCATGCGGCGACGCTCGTCGAAACGCCAGGGATTGCGCAGTGAGCGCGCCTGCCAGGCCGAGCCCACCAGCACGATGACCTGCCGGGCCCGCTTGAGGGCCTGATGGATGACCGCCAGATGCCCGAGGTGAGTCGGCTGGAAACGACCGATGAAGACCAGACAATCGAAATCGGGGTCGTGTGATTCGGCGTCCGGCATGTCGCTCATCGTGTCGCTCCGGGCAATGAAAGGACCATTATGGTGGCCTGCCGGATGCCACGCAATGCGCATCCCCCTGCACCTCACCGGTGGCCTCCGGTATGCTGTCAAGCGACAAGGAATGTGAGGAGCTGACGTGATCAAGCAAAGCGTGATGAGTGCCTGGACCCGGTTGAGGGATTTCGTGGTCTTCTGGTGGCAGGTGGTGCGCGATGCCGTGAAACTCTGGCTGGACCGCAATGCGTTCAGTTATGCCGGTTCACTGGCATTCTATACCCTGTTTTCCCTGGCCCCCACAGTGATCATCGCCGTCACCGTGATCGGCGTGGTGCTGGGTGAAGAGGCCGCCCAGGGGCAGATCGTCGCCCAGCTCGAGGGCACCATGGGGGCGAGTGCGGCCGAGCTGGTGCAGAACGCGGTGACCCAGTCACGCATCCAGGAGTCGGGAGTATTACCCACCCTGCTGGGTGTCGGAGCCCTGCTGGTGGGTGCCACCACCGTCTTCGGACAGATGCAGTTTTCCCTGAATACCCTCTGGGGCGTGGCTGCGCGACCCAGCACCAACAGCCTGTGGATCTTCATCAAGAATCGCATGCTGTCGCTGACCGTGGTGCTCTCGATCGGCTTCATCCTGTTGGTCTCCCTGGCCCTCGGCGTGATGGTCAAGGCGATGCTCAAGGCGGCAGACGGACTCCTGCCCTTTGTCGGCCTGTTGACCAACGGCGCGGAATTCCTGGTCTCGCTGGCTCTGGTCACGGCGCTGTTCGCCACCATCTTCAAGGTGCTGCCCGATGTCGTGCTGCGCTGGCGGGATGTCATGGTCGGTGCCGTGGTGACGGCCCTGTTGTTCGCGGTGGGGCGGACGGCGATCGCCATCTATCTGACCTATACAGCGACGGCTTCGACCTACGGCGCGGCCGGTTCGGTGGTGATCATCCTGCTGTGGGTCTACTACTCTTCCCTGATCCTGCTGTTCGGGGCCGCCTTCACCAAGTGCCATCTGGTCGGCCGGGGCAAGGCCGTCGTGCCGCGCAACAGTGCCGTACTGGTCAAGCATGAGCTGCTCGATGAAGCAGCCGGCAAGGCCGGCAAGGGGGTCAGGGTGCCCGACTGGCTGAAGAAACGGGGCAGGTCGCGCTCAGCGACCGACGCGGACCCGGCAGCAGAGACGCACCAGCCGGAGACGGCGGAGGATGCCGAGAACGAGGCGTCCGACCAGCGCTGAGCCGGCGCCTCGACGCAACCCAGGCCCGGGCCTGCCGGGCCGTGTCCGGGAGGAACCCAGATGGGACAACAGCAATGCATGAAGGCCATCATCAGTGGCCGGGTACAGGGTGTCTGCTTTCGACGCTCGACCCAGCAGCAGGCCGAGGCACTGGGCATTGTCGGTTACGCACGCAATCTGGCCGATGGCCGTGTGGAAGTCCTGATGTGCGGTGAGGCCGAGCGGCTCGCAGCACTCCGCGAATGGCTGGGGCATGGGCCGCCCGGCGCCGAGGTGACCCATGTGGAATGCCAGGATGTCGAGTTGGCGCCGCCCGATGGCTTCACCACCGGGTGACGAGGGCCCGGGTCTCAGGCAAGGGTGTCCGTGATCCATTCGACCACGGCATCACCGTCGACGCCCAGGCAGACATCCGCCAGTGGTGTCCGCGACCAGCGCTCTTCGATGAAGCCACGTCCCTGGGGAGCAAACAGCGTCTGCCCCTCGGCCAGGCCCAAGGTGGCGACGCCGAGATGGCCACGCTGGGTGGTGAAAAGCTCCGGGCGCACCAACCAGGCCAGGGCGCAGCTGTCGTGCGGGCAGCAGCCATCGATGTCCAGCATCTGCTGATAGAAGTCACGGTAGAAGGCGTAGCTCCCGGCCAGCACCTGGCCTAGCCGGCCCTGGCCGGCCTCGATACGTGCCATCTGGTCCGGCCCGAGAACGCAGCGGTGGGTCACGTCCAGACCGACCATGACCAGCGGCCAGCCTGCCGTCAGGACTCGGGCGGCTGCGTGCGGGTCATTGAAGATGTTGGCCTCGGCGACCGGCGTGACGTTGCCGCCTTCCCGGATGGACCCGCCCATGACGATGACCTGCTTGACCTTGTCGATCAGCGCCGGGTCCAGCTGCAGGGCCGCGGCCAGGTTGCCCAGCGGGCCCACGGCCACCAGCGAGACTTCCCCGGGGCGCGCATTGACGGTGTCGACGATGAACTGCGCGGCACTGCGCGGGTCGGCCCGGCCCTGCACCTCGGGCAGCGCGATATTACCCAGGCCGTTGTCGCCATGGATATGCGTCGGAGCCGGATGGCGTGGCTTGACCAGCGGGGCCGCAGCACCCTGGGCCACCGGGATCTGACGATCGGCCAGCTCGGCCAGCAGCAGGGCGTTATGGGTGGCGGTCGTGATGTTGACGTTGCCGAAGGTAGTGGTCATGCCCAGCAGGTCGATGTCGGGGTGCGCCAGCGCGATGGCAATCGCCTGGGCGTCGTCCACGCCGGGGTCGGTATCGAAGATGATCGGGTGTGCCATGATGGCTCCTGGTCGGGTGTGTCAGGTGTGGCGGGCCAGCTCGGCGTCGACATCCGCTCGTTCGGGGATGCTCTCGGTGGCGCCGAGGCGTTGAACCCCGAGGGCGGCGGCCGTGGCCGCCCGCTTCAGGCAGCTCTCGGCGGAGTCGCCGGCCTGGCGGGCGGCCAGGTAGTAGCCGATGAAGGTATCGCCTGCGGCGGTGGTATCCCGGGGTGTGACCGGCAGGGGCGCTTGAAAGACCCGTTTGTCGGCGCACTGATACCAGGCGCCTTCACCGCCGAGTGTCAGCACGGTTTCGCTTTCCGGCAGCTGGCGTGACAGGGCATCCAGCAGCTCGCTGGCCTCCGAGCCGGCCGGCATGCCGGTCAGGGCCTCGGCCTCGCCGCGGTTGACGAATAACAGCTGACAGTAGTGCAAGGGCAGTGCCGTGATGTCCAGGGTCATGGGCGCCGGATTGAAGGCGATCCTGAGCCCCCGGGCATGCGCCAGCTCGAGGGCCTCGGCGAGACCGCTGCACTCGTTCTGGACCAGTAGCCAGTCTTCGGCCCGGGTAGCCTCGAAGAGGGCGGCGAGATTGTCCGCATCGAAGCCGTGATTGGCTCCGGGGAAGAGCAGGATGGCGTTCTCGCCTTCATCATCCACCTGAATGATGGCATGACCGCTGGGGCCATCCACCAGCTGGACGCTGGCGGTATCGACCCCGGAAGCCTGCAGTAGCTCCCTGGCCCAGCCGTCCTGACGACCCAGGCATCCCCAGTGGCAAACTCGACCGCCGGCGCGAGCCATGGCGATCGACTGGTTGGCTCCCTTGCCGCCCAGGCCGATGCGGTAATCCCGGCCTGACAGGGTCTCGCCGGGGCGGACCAGGTGGGGGACGCGGTAGAAATGGTCGAGGTTGATCGAGCCGAGATTGTACAGCATGCCGTTTTCCGAATTGGTGTCAGTGACGGATCGAGGGTTCCGGGCCAGAGTATCCAAGGGGTGGCGGAGTAGCGCAAGCGAGTCGGGTGTCGATAGCTTCGCTTTATACCGTTATCTTTTACAAGCAAGACTCAGATCATGAGGCTCCCCAAAGTTATCAGCTTTCAGGAAACCGAATCGCCAGCCTGCCAAGCATCCAGATTGTCGGCCGTCAGTTCGACAATTCGTTGCCTGGCCTGCGGGGAAATCCACGCATTGTGGGGGGTCACCATCAGGTTCAAGGGTTCCGCGAGAGCCTCCAGGAGGGGATGGCCATCTCTGGGGGGTTCGACGGGCAAGACGTCAACGCCGAGTCCCCCAAGCCGTCCTTGTCGCAGGGCATTCAGGCAGGCCTGTTCATCGATGACTCCGCCACGTGCGCAATTGATCAACAGCGTCGAGGGTTGCAGGCGTTCGAGCATGGCTTCATCGACCAGGTGGCGAGTGGCATCGGTGAGCGGGCAGTGCAGGCTGAGGACATCGGCCTCGGGCGCAAGCTGGGCGAGGCTCGGGCGCGAATCACTGGCCTCGCTGCCGGGTCGCGCGGCATAGCTGACGCGCATGCCGAATCCCTGGGCCAGGCGTCCGACGCGACTGCCGAGTTCTCCCTGACCCACGATCACCAGGTGGCGGTCCTCGACTTCCATGGTGCGGTGATCCATCAGGCAGAAGAAGGGGCTGTCATTCCAGCGTCCGGCGGCGACATCCTTCTGATAGAGCGGCAAGCGGGCGGCCAGTGCCAGCATCATCAGCATGGTGTGCTGGGCCACGCTGGCTGTACCATATGCGGCCACGTTGCGCACCTCGATGCCCAGGCGCCGTGCCGTCTGCATGTCGATATTGTTGGTCCCGGTCGCCAAGACGCAGATCAGACGTAGGCCGGGTAGGGCTTCCAGGGTCTCGGCCGTCAGGACGACCTTGTTGACGATGGCCACCTCGGCGTCCGCGAGTCGTTGCGCCGCCTGCTCGGCGTGGGTGAAGTCATGGCAGGTGAGTCGGGTGACGCGGTCCTCGATGGGCGAGAGGTCGACATCCGGGCCCAGGCTGGCGGCATCGAGCACGACGGCTTGCATGGCAGAATCCTCATCGGTGGCGCCGCGAGTCGCGGCGGGTCAACATTCGGGCACCCGCAGGGCTGGGCCTGAAGGCCTCGGCCAGGCTATAATATGGCCCCTTTGTGCCAGCCTTGGAATGGCATCGGGCTGCCCCCATCTAGCTGGCAAGACTACATCGCGACAGCGCCAGGTTGCACCGTCGCGCCCTCATGGGATTTCGTCATCGGGAGAATCACGACAATGCCCATCTACGAATATGCGTGCAAGGCCTGCGGCCATCGTCTGGAAAAGCTTCAGAGGCTCTCGGCCGAGCCCTTGACGGACTGTCCGGCCTGCAGCCAGCCGGCGCTCGATCGTCTGGTATCGGCGGCGGGCTTCCGCCTGGCGGGGGGCGGCTGGTACGAAACGGATTTCAAGACCGGCAGCAAGAAGAATCTGGCCGGCAGCAGCGAGGGCGCCAAGGCCCCGGAAATATCGGGCAAGGACGGCACGGCGGCCTGATTCCATTGCGGCTTGCCGGCCGGCGATGACGGCAAGCTCGACGAGCGCAGACAGCTTCCGGACATTGCCCAGTAAACTTCACGGATCACGAAACAGACAGGATACGACATGCGCAGCCATTATTGCGGCCAGTTGAACGAGACCATGGTGGACCAGACGGTCACCCTGTGCGGTTGGGTGCATCGCCGCCGTGACCACGGCGGGGTAATCTTCCTCGACATGCGCGACCGCGATGGCATCGCCCAGGTTGTGGTCGACCCGGATACCGCCGAGGCCTTTGCCAACGCCGATCGTGCTCGCAGCGAGTATGTGCTGCGCATCAGCGGGCGCATTCGCCTGCGTCCGGAAGGCACGCAGAATGCCAACATGCCGACCGGCATGATCGAGGTGCTGGCTCGAGACGTGGAAGTCCTCAACACGGCGGTCACGCCGCCTTTCCAGCTCGACGAACACGGCAAGGTCGGCGAAGAGGTGCGCCTCAAGCATCGTTACATCGATCTGCGCCGCCCCGACATGATCGACAAGCTGCGTCTGCGTTCGCGGATTTCGCATACCGTGCGTGCCTACCTCGAGAACCAGGGCTTCCTCGACATCGAGACGCCCATCCTGACCCGGGCGACCCCGGAAGGCGCACGGGATTATCTGGTGCCCAGCCGGACGCATGCCGGTAACTTCTTCGCGCTGCCCCAGTCGCCGCAGTTGTTCAAGCAGCTGCTGATGGTGTCCGGTTTCGATCGCTATTATCAGATTGCCAAATGCTTCCGCGACGAGGATCTGCGCGCCGATCGTCAGCCGGAATTCACGCAGATCGATATCGAGGCTTCCTTCGTCGAGGAAGACGATATCATGGCCATCACCGAGGACATGATTCGTCAGCTGTTCCAGCAGGTGCTCGACGTCGAGCTGCCCGAATTTCCGCGCATGCCCTATGCCGAGGCCATGCAGCGCTATGGTTCCGACAAGCCGGACCTGCGCATCCCGCTGGAGCTGGTCGACGTCGATGACCTGATGAAGGACGTCGACTTCAAGGTCTTTTCCGGCCCGGCCAATGCCGATGACGGCCGCGTGGCGGCACTCAGGGTCAAGGGCGGGTCCTCCTTGACGCGCAAGGAGATCGACGCCTACACCGATTTCGTCGGCATCTACGGGGCACGCGGTCTGGCCTGGATCAAGGTCAACGACCGTGCCAGTGGCATCGATGGCCTGCAGTCGCCGATCGTCAAGTTCATGGATGGCGTGGTGGAGCCCCTGCTCGACCGCGTGGGGGCCGAGGATGGCGACATCATCTTCTTCGGCGCCGACAAGGCGCGCATCGTCAACGAGGCACTGGGGGCGCTGCGCGTACGCCTGGGCGAGGACCTCGACCTGTACACGGCCGACTGGTCACCGCTGTGGGTCGTCGACTTCCCTATGTTCGAGGCCGATGATGAGGGCCGCCTGCAGGCGCTGCACCATCCGTTCACGGCGCCGTCCTGCGATGCCGAGACCCTCAGACAGCAACCGGACCAGGCGCTATCGCGCGCCTACGACATGGTGCTCAACGGCACGGAACTGGGCGGTGGCTCGATCCGTATCCACGACCAGGCCATGCAGCAGACGGTGCTCGAGACACTGGGCATCGGCGAAGAAGAAGCGCGCGAGAAGTTCGGCTTCCTGCTGGATGCCCTGCAGTACGGGGCGCCGCCCCACGGCGGACTGGCCTTCGGTCTGGATCGCCTGGTCATGTTGATGGGGGGCGCGCGAACCATTCGCGAAGTCATCGCCTTCCCCAAGACCCAGAGTGCGGCTTGCCTGATGACCGACGCTCCCGGGGATGTCAGCGGCCAGCAGCTCAAGGAGTTGAACATCCGCCTGCGTCACAAGGCCAAGGCGGACAACGCCGGCGAATAACGGCCCCGATGCCCGACGTCACGCGAACCGGCGCCCAGGAGGCGCCGGTCGTGTTTGCAAGCCCCAAGTTTTGCAGCAAGGAGTCTTATGGCGGGACACAGCAAATGGGCGAATATCAAGCACCGCAAGGCGGCCCAGGACGCCAGGCGCGGCAAGATCTTCAACAAGCTGATTCGTGAGCTCAGCGTCGCGGCGCGTCATGGCGGTGGCGACCCGGCGGACAATCCGCGCCTGCGCGCCGCCATCGACAAGGCCCTGTCCAACAACATGACCAAGGACACCATTCAGCGTGCCGTGGACCGTGGTGCGGGCAATGTCGATGGCGACGCCATGGAGGAAGTCGTCTACGAGGGCTATGGTCCCGAGGGCGTGGCGGTGATGGTCGAAGCCATGACCGACAATCGCAATCGCACCGTCTCCGAGGTACGCCACGCCTTCAACAAGCAGGGCGGCAACCTCGGCACCACCGGCTCGGTAGCCTTCATGTTCCACCGCCAGGGGCGCTTGACCCTGCCGGAAGATACCAGCGAAGAAGCTGCCATGGAGGCCACTCTGGACGCCGAGCCGGAGGAAATCGAGACGCTCGACGACGGCCGCCTGGAGGTCGTGACCTCACCGGACAGTTTCGGGACCATCAAGGATGCCCTGGTCGAGGCGGGCATGGAGCCCTCGGCCAGTGACGTGGGCCTGTTTCCCGACAACTATACCCGCATTGCCGATGCCGACCTCGGACGACGCATCATCAAGCTGGTGGACCGCCTGGAGGACCTGGATGATGTGCAGAATGTTTTCACCAATGCCGACTTTGATGATGCCATCCTCGAGTCATTGCACGATGAAGGCTGAGCCCGTGTCGTCATTCACGGACGATGCCATGCCAGGCTACCGCCGGCGGACCGTGGCCCAGCGGGGCGTGCTCGCATGCTGATTTTGGGCATCGACCCTGGGTCGCGGATCACCGGCTATGGCGTGCTGGATGTCACCACGTCGCAACCGCTGTATGTCGCCAGCGGCTGCATCCGCACCCGCGGCGAGGACCTGGCACAGCGTCTGGCGCAGATCTACGCCGGCATCAGCGAACTGATCGGCATGCACGCCCCCGGGGAATTCGCCATCGAGCAGGTGTTTCTGTCGAAAAACGCCGACTCGGCCCTGAAACTGGGGCAGGCCAGGGGCACGGCGATTGTCTGTGCCGCCAACCATGGCTTGCCGGTCAGTGAATATGCGGCTCGCCAGATCAAGCAGGCAGTGACCGGCAAGGGCGGTGCCGACAAGGCGCAGGTCCAGCACATGGTCACCGCCGTGCTCGGGCTGGAGGGTGCCCCTCAAGCCGATGCCGCCGACGCTCTGGCCATTGCCCTGACGCACGCCCACGCCCGTCTGGGACTGATCCAGCAGGGGCGTTATGGCGGTGGTCGGGGACGTGGCAGGGGAAGTTCCTGGCGGGATTTTCGGCCCTCCTGATGTCGCCCTGCGGCGACGCGGCAACAGCTTGTCGAACACCGTTCAGAGAGGCTGGCAAGCTGTCCTGGCGACCAGTATAGTGGGCCGGCAAGGTGGCATGCTCCGCCATGCCCCGGGCTTTTGATGACCAAGGATGTTGATACACCATGATCGGACGCCTGAGAGGCACACTGCTGGAAAAACAGCCCCCCTGGCTGGTGGTCGACGTCGGCGGCGTCGGCTATGAACTGGAAGCCTCGATGACCACGCTGCTGGCATTGCCGGAGTCCGGGGAAGAGCTCGCGCTGTACACCCATCTCAGCGTACGCGATGACGCTCACCTGCTGTACGGCTTTGCCCGGGAACAGGAGCGTTCGCTGTTTCGGGCCCTGATCAAGGTCAATGGCATCGGGCCCAAGCTGGCATTGGCGATTCTCTCCGGCATGGATGAAGACGCCTTCATTCGTTGCGTGATGGATGACGACATCAAGTCGCTGACCCGCCTGCCGGGTGTCGGCCGCAAGACGGCCGAGCGGCTCGTCATCGAGATGCGTGACCGCTTTCCGCACTGGCAGGCTGACCCTCAGGGCGCCGTCGAAAGCGTCGGCGCCACGCCGAGTCAGCCTGCCGCCAAGGAGCCTCTGGCGGATGCCGAGGCCGCACTGATCAGCCTGGGGTACAAGTCGACGGAAGCCAGCCGCATGCTGTCGGGTCTCGAAGGCGAGGGCAGCACCGAGGCGATCATCAAGGCGGCGCTGGTGCGCCGCATGGCGGGTTGAAGCATGCCGCGCGGGGAGGCTGTAGCGACACGCCCATCGACGTTGCCTGAGGAAGAGGGCCCATGCTCGAAACCGACCGACTGATTGGCGCCGAGACCCGGGACGGCGAGGGGTCGCTGGATCATGCCATTCGGCCACGCCACCTGACGGACTACATCGGCCAGCCACGCGTTCGCGAACAACTCGATATCTTCATCAGTGCGGCGCGTGGGCGTGGCGAAAGCCTGGACCACACCCTGGTATTCGGGCCGCCGGGGCTCGGCAAGACCACCCTGGCCAACATCATTGCCACTGAAATGAACGTCGGGCTCAAGTCGACTTCCGGGCCGGTACTCGAAAAGGCCGGCGATCTGGCGGCCATGCTGACCAATCTGCAGCCCGGGGATGTGCTCTTCATCGACGAGATTCATCGCCTTTCCGCGGTGGTCGAGGAAGTCCTCTATCCCGCCATGGAGGATTTCCAGCTCGACATCGTGATCGGCGAGGGGCCAGCGGCGCGCTCCATCAAACTCGATCTGCCGCCCTTCACCCTGGTGGGCGCCACGACCCGCGCCGGGCTGCTGACCTCGCCCCTGCGCGATCGCTTCGGTATCGTCCAGCGACTGGAGTTCTATTCCGTCGAGGAACTGACACAGATCGTCACGCGCTCGGCCGGACTACTGGACGTGCAATGCGACGCCGAGGGCTCCATGGAAGTCGCGCGACGCTCGCGCGGCACGCCGCGCATCGCCAACCGGCTGTTGCGTCGCGTGCGCGATTTTGCCCAGGTACGCGGCAGCGGCCACATCGATGCCGAGGTGGCGGATCAGGCACTGAACATGCTGCATGTCGACCACCACGGGCTCGATCACATGGATCGTCGCCTCCTGCTGGCCATGCTCGACAAGTTCGATGGCGGGCCGGTCGGAGTGGATTCGCTGGCTGCCGCCATCGGCGAGGAACGCGACACCATAGAAGATGTCATTGAACCATACCTCATCCAGCAGGGGCTGATGATGCGCACCGCGCGAGGCCGGGTGGTAACCCGCCAGGCCTGGCACCACTTAGGCCGGGCCCCGGATGATCAGGCCCCGCGCAACGATTGACCGATCTGCCAAGACCGAGAGGATTGCCGTGAACGACGCCATGTCCATTCCCCACCTGATCATGAACGCCAGTGGCGTAGTACAGGCCGTCATGCTGCTATTGCTGATCGGCTCTCTGCTCTCCTGGGTGGTGATCTTTCAACGCACCTTCGTGATGCGGCGCGCCCGCAAGGCGCATCGTGAATTCGAGAACCGGTTCTGGTCCGGGGTCGACCTCAACGAGCTGTATCGCGAGACCCCGGCGGAGCAGGAAACCCAGGGAACCGAGCACCTGTTCCGCGCCGGTTTCCGTGAGTTCAATCGCCTGCTGCCCAAGACGCGCAGCCCCCAGGCCATCCTGGACGGCGTTCAGCGCAGCATGCGCGTGGCCTGGTCACGGGAAGAGGATCGCTTGAATCTGCACCTGGTGTTCCTCGCCACAGTGGCCTCGTCGAGCCCCTATATCGGCCTGTTCGGCACTGTCTGGGGTATCATGGGTTCCTTCCAGTCGCTCTCGATGGCCCAGCAAGCCACGCTGTCGACAGTCGCGCCCTGGATTGCCGAGGCCCTGATCGCCACGGCCATGGGCCTGTTCGCGGCCATTCCGGCGGTGATCTTCTACAACCGGCTGTCCGCGGAATCTTCCCGGCTGCTGGGCAAGTACGAGGATTTCGCCGAGGAATTCCATTCAATTCTGCACCGCAACCTCCAGGGTCGCGGCGAATCCGGCGAAGGCTGAGGGAGAGGCGTCATGCACGGACCCTTCAACCGTATGGGTCGGCGCAAGCCGATGAACGAGATCAATGTGGTCCCCTTCATTGACGTCATGCTGGTCCTGCTGGTGATCTTCATGATCACGGCGCCCATGTTGACCCAGGGCGTTCAGGTCGAACTCCCCCAGACCGCTTCCGAGCCCATCGAGGATACGCAGGACCAGGAGCCGATCATCGTCTCGGTGGACCGTGAGGGTGAATACTTCGTCAGCCTGGGTGGCGATGAAACCCAGGTATCTCTCGATGAGCTCAGTGAACGAGTGATGGTTCTGCTGGAGCGTGAGCCGGGTACACGGGTACTGGTTCGCGGTGACCGCAATGTGGCCTATGGCCAGGTGGTGACACTGATGAGCACACTGCAGAATGCCGGTGTCGCCAACGTGGGGCTGATTTCTGAGCCGCCGCCCGGGGAGTCCTGAGGAAGCATCATGGCCAGACAGCAACGACGCGTAGGCTATGGAATACCGGCGCTGCTCGCCATCGGGCTGCACCTGGGCCTGCTGGTGATCAGCGTGCTGCGCTTTCCCTCGGCGGAAAGCGAGCCGCCTACCCAGTCGATCGTCCAGGCGACCCTGGTCAGCACCCGGACGACGACCGATCAGGCACAGCAGGCCAGCCAGCCCGAGGCTTCCTCGCCGGCCGACCAGGCCGCGGAACAACCGGCCACGGCCGAGGCCGACGACGCCGAAGCACAGCGCCAGGAGGCAGCGGAAGCCGACCGTCAGGCCGAAGCCCAAGCAGAGGCTGAAGCCGCAAGGGAGCGCGCCGCCGCACTGGAAGCCGCGCGCGCCGCTGCGGAAGAGGCACAACGGCGCAAGGCGGAGGCCGAGGCCGCAGCCGAACGCCGCCAGGAGGCCGAACGCCAGCGCCAGGCCGAGGCAGAGGCCCGCCGCCAACGCGAGGCAGAAGAGGCAGCGCGTCGTCAACGCGAGGCCGAGCGCCAGGCCGAGGCAGAGGCCCGCCGCCAGCGCGAGGCGGAAGAGGAAGCGCGTCGTCAACGCGAGGCCGAGCGCCAGGCCGAGGAAGAGGCCCGCCGCCAGCGCGAGGCGGAAGAGGCAGCGCGTCGTCAACGCGAGGCCGAGCGCCAGGCTGAGGAAGAGGCCCGACGCCAGCGCGAGGCCGAGGAGAAGCGGCGCCAGCAAGCCGCCGCACAGCGGGCGGCCGAAGCCGCCCAGAGCAGCCTGGAGCGCGCTATAGCAGGCGAGGCGCAAGCCGCCGCCAATGCCGAGCAGGCTCGCGAGGCCGCCAATGGCTTTATCAACCTGGTTCGCCGCTCGGTCGAACAAGCCTGGGTGATTCCTCCCAATGTGAGCGACAATACCGGTGCACTGGTGGCGATTCGCCTGGGCCCCTCCGGCGCAGTCTTTTCCGCCAGCATCGCCCGCAGCAGTGGCAACTCTGCCTTCGACCGTGCCGCCGTACAGGCGGTGGAGTCAGCCGCACCCTTCACTGAACTGCGTGAATTGCCGGCAGGGATTCAGCAGGAATATCGTGAGTTCAATCTCAACTTCCGTCCGGGGGACATCCGCTGATGAGAGTCTTGTTAACGAGCTGCCTGGCTGCGCTGGTGCTGCTCTGTGCACCACTGGCCCAGGCCGAATTGACCATCGATATCACGCGTGGCAACGAAGAGGCCACGCCCATCGCCGTGGTGCCCTTCGCTGAAGACGGGGCCGAGCTGCCGCAGGACATCGCCCAGATCGTCGCCGATGATCTGCGTCGCAGCGGTTATTTCGCGCCGTTGGAGCGCCAGAACATGTTCGCCCAGCCTTCCAGCAGTGATGAGGTGACCTATGGTGACTGGCAGGCACTGGATACCCGCTACCTGGTCGTGGGCCGGGTGTCCCAAGAGGGCGGCAACATCAGCATTCGTTATGAACTCATGGATGTCTCGGGCGAATCACGAATGTTGGGCGAGACGGTGACCACCAAGCTGAACCAGCTTCGTGCTGCGGCACATTATATCAGTGACCAGGTCTTCGAGGCGATTACCGACATTCGTGGCGCCTTCTCGACGCGCATCGCCTATGTCACTTCGGAGGGGGTCGGCGACAACATCCAGTACCGCCTGATGGTGGCCGATGCCGATGGTCACAACAGCCATCAGGCCCTGACGTCGAATGAACCCATCATGTCGCCTGCCTGGTCGCCGGATGGCAACAAGCTTGCCTATGTCTCCTTCGAGGGCGGCCGTCCCGGTATCTATGTACAGGAAGTCAGCAGTGGCCGACGCGTCAAGCTGACCTCTTTCGAGGGCCTGAACAGTGCCCCCGCCTGGTCGCCGGATGGCCGTCGGCTGGCCATGACCTTGTCACGGGATGGGCAGCCCGAGATTTACACCATGGATATCGCCACCCGTGATCTGACGCGCATCACTAGTGCGCCGAGCATCGAGACAGAGCCTGCCTGGGCACCGGATGGTCAGAGCCTGATTTATACCTCGGATCGCAGCGGGGGCCCGCAGATTTATCGCCAGAACCTCAATGGCGGATCCCCCGAACGACTGACCTATACCGGCAACTACAACGCACGCGCACAGTTTGCGCCGGATGGTGAGTCCCTGTTCCTGATCCACAAGGGCAATAATGGCTATCAGGTGGCGCGACAGGATCTCGATAGTGGTCGCCTTGTCGAGCTCAGCGATGCCCGACAGGCCGAATCACCGAGTGTTGCTCCGAATGGCACCATGGTAATCTTCGCCACCCAGCAGGGAAGTCGTGGTGTGCTGGGGGCTGTATCCGCGGACGGACGCGCTTCGTTCCGACTGCCCGCGGCCCAGGGTGATGTACGCGAACCCGCGTGGTCCCCGTTTCTGAACTGATCGAACCAGTAGCGCAAGGAGTCCTACGATGCAACTCAAGCCCTATGCCCGGTCTCTGGCCGTTGCCTTTTCTCTGGCCTTCGTGGCCGGTTGTTCCAGCACAGGTGGTACCCAGGAAGGTTCAATGTCCGGGAGTGGCTCAGGCAGTGGTACCGGTGGTACCAGCGGGGTCGGCACCGGCCAGGTGAGTGGTACCGGCAATGGCAGCGGCCTCAATGGTGGTGCCGGTCAGATGGCTGGCTCGCGCATTCCCGAGACACGCACCATCTATTTCGCCTACGACAGCGATTCCATTCGACCTGAATTCCAGTCGGTGCTCAACGCCCATGCCAGCTTTCTGCGCAACAACAGCAGTGCCAGTGTCGTGCTCCAGGGACACACGGACGAGCGCGGTACCCGTGAATACAACCTGGCGCTGGGCGAGCGTCGTGCCGGGGCCGTCGAAGAGTTCCTGAGCGTGCAGGGGGTTTCTCCATCGCAGGTGGAAGTGGTCAGCTACGGTGAAGAACGGCCCGCCGCTCGGGGTAGCAACGAAAGAGCCTATGCCCAGAATCGTCGCGTGGTTTTTGCCTACTGATCAGCCCGGGCGAGCCGTCTCCCGGCCAGAACAGCTTCACCACGGCCTGAAACCTCGCGCCGTGGTGATGGCGGTTCGGGAACGACACCGGCCACGCAAACACGCAAAGAGGGATACGTGATGAAGGGCATCCAACGACTCTGCGCCATCGGTCTATTCAGCATGCCGATGGGCATCATCCCGGCCGCCGTTGCCCAGCAACCTTCGGTCACCGATCTGTCCGGCGGTGGCGGCAGCACTTTTTACGATCAAACAGCCACCCGCGCGCAAGCCGGTGGTGATCTGTTGCTGTTCAACCGCCTGCAGCAGAACCAGGAAGAGTTGCGGCGACTCAGGGGCCAGGTCGAGGAACTGCGTCACCAGCTGGAGCGACTGCGCCAACAGACGCGCCAGCAGTACATGGACATCGACTCCAGGCTGAGCTCGCTGTCCTCCGTCGGTCCGGAAAGCAGTGCCCCGTCGTCTTCGGCCTCGTCCGACACGGCATCATCCGAGAGTGACGCGGCAACGGACAGCAGCGCCGGACGTGAAGCCTACCAGGCCGCCTTCGCCAAGGTGCAGAACCGCGATTTCGGTGCCGCCAAACAAGCCTTCGAGGCCTTCATCGCGGATTACCCGCAGAGCGAGCTTGCCGCCAATGCCCACTACTGGCTGGGCGAACTGCATTCTGCCGAATCCGACCTCGAAGCCGCCGCCGGAGCCTTCAGGAAGGTGATCGATGCCTTCCCCGACAGCAACAAGGTGCCGGACGCCCTCTACAAGCTGGGGCTGCTCAAGGCACGCCAGGGGGACGTCGATGCCAGTAACGAGCTGCTTGATCAGGTCCAGTCACAATACCCGGACAGCAATGCCGCCAGCCTTGCCGAAGACTTCCAGCAGCAGTCGGGCAGTTGATATTCGATCGGGAGAGACACCATGGTTGCCTGCAAGATCGACTATGCGCCACCCCCGGACCTCCTGGCCGGCCGCGTCATCCTGGTAACCGGGGCCGGAGACGGTATCGGGCGCAGTGCCGCCCTGAGCTATGCGCGACACGGTGCCACCGTGATTCTGCTGGGGCGTACCACCGCTAAGCTCGAATCCGTCTACGACGAGATCGAAGCGGCGGGCGGTGCCCAGCCGGCGATCTTTCCGCTCAACCTGGAAGGCGCGACGCTCAAGGACTATCAGGACATGGCGGTTACCCTGAACAATGCCTTCGGGCGTCTCGATGGCATACTGCACAATGCCGGTCTGCTGGGGCGCATCACGCCCTTCGAGCAATATGACCCGGCACTCTGGGAGCAGGTCATGCAGGTCAACGTCAACGGTCCGCTGTGGATGACCCAGGCGTTGCTGCCCTTGCTGCGCGCCTCGCCGGACGCCTCGGTGATCTTTACCTCCTCGAGTGTCGGCCGCAAGGGACGCGCCTACTGGGGGGCCTACTCGGTGTCCAAGTTCGCCACCGAAGGCTTCGTCCAGTTGCTGGCCGACGAGGTGGAGCATGAAGGCGGACTGCGTATCAACAGTCTCAACCCGGGGGCCACCCGCACCGCCATGCGCAAGTCGGCCTATCCCGGTGAGGATCCCATGACCCTGCGCACGCCGGAAGCCATCATGCCCACCTATCTGTGGCTGATGGGGCCGGACAGTCATGGCCATAACGGCGAGGCCTTCGACGCACAACCACCACGCCGGACCTGAGGGCCCGGCTGCTTCGTTCAGGACGACAACTCGTCCACCGTCAGTTCCCGCACCAGGTCAGCGGCGCTATCCAGGCACAGGTCCGCCGCCCACCGTCGGTGGTCATCAGCACTGTCCATGTAGCCATAGCCGACGGCCACGGCCAGCATTCCCGCGGCATGAGCGGCCTGAACATCCCTTTGGTGATCACCGATGTACCAGCAGTCCCCGGGAGCCACGGCCAGCCGGCGCGCGGCTTCCTGCAGAGGCGCCGGGTCAGGCTTCCTGACCGGCAGATCATCCGCGCACAACAGCACATCCGGCTCGAGCCCCAGGGCCAGGACCAGTGGCTCGGCATAGGCGCGCGGCTTGTTGGTGACAATCCCCCAGGGACGTCCGGCACTCACCCAGCGTTCCAGCAGTTCGCGCAGTGGCGGAAAGACCTCGCTCTCGACCGCGACGCCCTCGCTGTAGCGATCGAGCAGATACTGTCGCGCCTGATCATGCTCGGCATGCTCGCGCTCCAGGCCGAGCGCCAGTTGCACCAGGGCACTACCACCATTGGAGACCTGGGCCCGGATTGTCGGGTAGGGCAGGGCCTCCAAGCCGTGATGCGCTCTCAGGGCATTGGTGGCGCGCGCCAGGTCCGGGGCCGTGTCGACCAGGGTGCCATCCAGGTCGAACAGCAGTGCCTGCGGACAGGGCCAGCCGCTCATGAGGATGCCTCACGCCGACAGTGCATCAGGTAATTGACAGAGACATCACGCGGCGCCAGGCGATAGCGACGCCACACCGGCTGATAGACGAGACCGCTCTGTTCGCACACCTCCAGCCCCGCCTCGCGGGACCAGGCAGCCAGCTCGGAAGGGCGGATGAAGCGGGCATAATCATGGGTACCCCGCGGCAGCATGCCCAGCACGTACTCGGCGCCGATGATGGCCAGGGCATAGGCCTTGGGGTGGCGATTGATGGTCGAGAAGAAGACCTGCCCGCCCGGCTTGACCAGGCGGGCACATGCCCGCACCACCGAGGCCGGATCGGGTACGTGTTCGAGCATTTCCAGGCAGGTCACCACGTCGAAGGAGGCCGGTTGCTGCTCCGCCAACTGCTCGACACTGAGGCACCGGTAATCGATCTCGACGCCCGATTGCTGTGCATGCTGCCGGGCCACGCCCAGCGGTGCCTCGCCGAGGTCGATGCCGGTGACATGGCCTCCGCGATGGGCCATGGCTTCGGCGAGAATACCGCCACCGCAACCCACATCGAGAATGTCGCGACCCGCGAGGCCGGCCCGGGTATCGATGAAGTCGAGGCGCAGCGGGTTGATGTCATGCAGTGGCTTGAACTCACCGCCGGTATCCCACCAGCGGTCGGCCAGGGTTTCGAACTTGGCGATTTCGGACGCATCGACATTGTCGCTGCGGGAGTGACGTGCCGTCATGGCTCTCTCCATCAGAGGTGGCGAATTCGCCCCGGTGGCGAACTCGGGCGCATTCGGTATCATGGGGCCATGATACCCGTTCCGGGGAACCCATTCACAATGGCGCTTCACATTCATTCGATCTCGACAGGGACTCCTTCATGATTCGCAAGGCTGTATTGCCCGTCGCCGGTTTCGGCACCCGTTGTCTGCCTGCCTCCAAGGCGATCCCCAAGGAAATGATCACCATCGTCGACCGACCGGTGATTCAGTATGTCGTGCAGGAGGCCGTCGAAGCCGGTATCCGCGATATCGTGCTGGTCACCCATGGCAGCAAGGGCGCCATCGAGAACCACTTCGATAAGCACTTCGAGCTGGAAGCAGGGCTCGAGGCCAAGGGCAAGTGGGAGCTGCTGGAAGAGTTGCGCGCCATCGTGCCGCCGGACGTCAACATCATCAGCATACGCCAGTCGGAGCCGCTGGGGCTCGGACACGCCGTGCTGTGCGCTCGGCCGATTATTGGTGACAACGAGCCTTTTGCCGTCCTGCTGCCGGATGTCCTCGTGGACGGCAGCGATCTGGAGGGTGCCAACGACCTCGCCGGCATGCTCGCCTCCTACGAGACGCGTCAGCGTAGCCAGTTGATGGTCGAGTCAGTGCCTCATGACATGGTGCACAAGTACGGTATCGTCGCTCCCGAAGGGGCGCCCCCGGCAGCAGGTGAGGCCGGTGCGCTAAGCGGAGTCGTCGAGAAGCCCGCCCAGGAAGAAGCACCGTCGGACCTGGCCGTGATCGGACGCTATGTGCTGCCCGGGCGCATCTTTCCGTTGCTCGCCGAAACCCCGCCGGGCGCCGGCGACGAAATCCAGCTGACCGATGCCATAGAACGCCTGCGCGATGCAGAAGGGGTCGATGCCTGGCGGATGCGTGGCCGAACCTATGATTGCGGACACCAGCTCGGCTACCTGGAAGCCATCCTCGCCTATGGTCGCCGACACGCTCGCTACGGCGAAGGCTTCCGCGAGCTCATCGGTCGTTACGCCGGCGAGGAGTAAGTCATGCGTGTCGTTATCATCGGCAGCGAACTGGCGGCCGCGACTGCCGCGGCAGCACTCGCCTGGGTGGGGCATGAGGTCACCTGGCGTCCTCATGCCTCCCTGGACTGGGCCCGTCTTGCGACCAGCGCCTGGCTGACCAGCGAGCCACAACTCGAGGCGCACCTCCAGGAGGGCCGTGACCAGGGCAGGCTGACGGTTCTTGATGCCGATCAGACGCCCGATCAGGCGGCCGCCTTCGATGTGGTCTGGCTGTCCCTGTCCCCGGAACAGCGGGCCGAAGCGGGTGAACTGATCGCCGAGCACAGCCGCTGGCTGTCGGACACGGCCGTGCTGGTCAACAACTCGACCTTTCCGGTAGGCGAGACCGAGGCCCTGGCGTCACAGCTGGGCGCGGGTCGCAGTGCCGTGACGCTTGTCGACCTGCTGGAGGAGGGGCGCGCCTGGGACACATTTACGCGCCCCTCGCGCTGGCTGCTGGGCTGCGACGATGATTACGCCGAGCAACGGGTCCGTGAACTGCTGCGTGCCTTCAATCGACGGCGCGAGGTCTTTCAGCGCATGCCCCGGCGTGCCGCCGAACTCAGTAAGCTGGCCATCAACGGCATGCTGGCGACGCGCATCAGCTACATGAACGAGATCGCCGGGCTGGCCGATACCCTGGGGGTGGATGTCGAGTATGTGCGTCAGGGCATGGGCGCCGATACGCGTATCGGCTATGAATATCTGTATCCCGGGTGCGGCTTCGGTGGCCCCAGCTTTTCCCGGGACCTCATGCGGCTGGCGGATGTGCAGTCGGCCAGTGGCCGACACTCGGCCCTGCTCGATCAGGTCCTGGACATCAACGAGCACAAGAAGGAAACGTTGTTCCGCAAGCTCTGGGCACATTATCACGGCTGCCTGGAAGGCCGTACGGTGGCGATCTGGGGGGCAGCCTTCAAGCCGGGTACGGCGCGCATTGATCATGCCCCGGTGTTGACCCTGCTGCGGGCACTCTGGGCCCAGGGTGTGCATGTCAGGCTGCATGACCCGGCCGCCGTATCGGCGCTGCAGGAGCGACTGGGGGCCCATCCGTTATTGCGCTGTTTCGACGCCGATCCATTCGAGGCCACCGAGGGCGCCGATGCCCTGATGCTGGTCACCGAATGGAAGGCCTACTGGAACCCGGACTGGCAACGCCTGGCCTCACAGCTCGACGGCCGCCTGCTGCTGGACGGGCGCAATATCTATGACCCCGACTATGTGGCGGCCATGGGGCTGCATTATCGCGGGATCGGTCGGCGTGCCGACCCCTGATCAGCCGCCGGCATCGGCATGCTGGCGGGCAACGAAATCCCAGTTGATCACCTTCCACACCGCTTTCAGATAGGCCCGGTGGTCAGGCGTCTGTCGAGAATGAGCACCGGGCCCCGAGGCCTCGATCGCCAGCAGCGGGAAATGGTCACTGGCCAGGGGACATGGGCTATCGATAACGGTCAATTCACCGTTGACGTCCTGAACCAGCCAGCTCCAGGCGGATGTCCGGTTATCGCGTGCAGCGGCCTTCATGGCGCGCTCGAACTGCGCGAATGAGCCGAAACCTGCCTCGATGGCCCTGGCCATGGCGCCCGCGGGCTTGCCGCCGCGAGGAGCCAGACAATGCCAGTAGAAGGTCAGGCTCCATGCCTCGGCTGCCAGCGAGAAGGTCTCGCCGGATGTGCGCTGAAGCAAGTCCTCGAGAGACGCATCCGCCAATGGCGAGTCGGCCACCAGGGTGTTGAGACGCTCCAGGCAGTGCCGGTGGCGGCCGTCGTAGCGCTCACTGATCCAGTCGACCGACAGCTGGGGCTCCAGGGCATGTTTCTCGTAGGGCAGGGCAGGCGGTAGAAAGGCCATGGAAGACTCCCCTGAGTCGCTGGGTGGCAGTTTGGGTCGGACGATATCGCCAGAGGATGGCATTGTATCGGCCTTGCCCGTTCGCTACGACGGTAAAAAACTTTACACTATTCAACATGCTGTGACTGTTCGGTGGCGGCATCCTATCAAGCTGGCCCCTGATGCCTGGCTGTCGGCCCCCGAAACCCGTTTCATCGCCCAAGGAGATCATCATGGCAGAGCGCCCGGAAGACAGCCGGTACCAACGACCGATCGTACCGGACCCGGATGCCAGCCTGGCGGGCCACCGTCCCGCCAGCGCCCCCAGGGTGCGTCTCTGGCCGCTGTGGTGCCTGACGCTGTTGCTGTTGATCATGCTGACGGGGCTGGCCGTTGCGGGCTGGTGGTATCATCAGGATGTCCAGCAACGCCTGACACAATTGCAGGGCGAGCTTTCCAATGTGCATGCCCGCTTCGATGCCGAGCAGGGGCGTGGCGAGGCCCTGGACTCCCTGCAACAACGGGTCGCGGACGTCGAGGACGACCAGGCCGCGGTGGGCCAGCGTATCGAACAGCGCCTCTCCGAATGGGCAGAGCAACGCCTCGTGCCCGTGGCAGAAGGCCTCGACGAGGCCTCCCGCAATCTGGCCCGTCTCGAAAAGGAGGCCGAGGTGCGCGACAAGACGTTGTCGGCCGTTCGCAGTTCGCTGGATGCGCTGGAGCAGGCCGGTGAAGAGAGCCGCGCCGCCCTCGAGGAGCGTCTCGTGAGTCTCGAGAACACCCTGGAAGCGAACGAGTCTCGGCTGTCGGAGTCCAAAGCGCGCGTCCAATCTCGCCTTGCGTCGATCAGCGATGACCTGGAAGCCACTCAGGAGCGTCTGTCGGGCATGCAGGACGACATTGCAGCCCATGACAGTTCGCGAGAAGATACCAAGTCTCAGGTCGAAGACTTGTCTTCGCGCCTGAATGAAATGCAGACGGAGCTGCGAGACCTGCGTCAGGCGCAACTGGCGTTGAGCGCTCAGCTGGAATCCTTGCGCTAGTCGCGAGACGTCGGTCAGGAAATCTGCGTATTATGGATAATCGTCAGTTCATGCGCCTGGGCAGCGGAGCACTGTGTCTGGTCGCGGCCATGCCAAGCTTGGCACTGGATGCCTCGATCAGCGGTGTGGAAGACGAGCTTGCCAGCAACATCGAGGTCTATCTCGATGGACTCGATGCCTCTCAATATCAGGCCGAACGCCTGGAAGAGGAGGTGCGTCGCCTGGTCGGCGAGGCCCTGCGCCCTTTCGGCTACTATGAACCCGACATGACCCTGAGCTTCGATGACCCGGCATCTCCTTCCCATGTCAGCCTGGACGTCGACAAGGGAAAGCCGGTGCGCATCGAACGCCTCGATTTCGTGCTGGAGGGAGCCGCCGCCGAGGACCCGCTGTTCACCGACGCCATCGAGGCCTATCCCCAGGAGAAAGGCGATATCCTGCGCCATGCCCCTTATGACAGCCTGCGCAGCAAGCTCTCGGGGCTGGCGATGCAGCGTGGCTACTTCGACTGGGGGTTCCGCCAGAGACGCCTGGAAGTGCGTCCCTGGGCACATAGTGCCTACTTGTCGCTGGGCCTCGACAGTGGGCCTCGCTACCATTTCGGCGAGGTCCATTTCAGCGGTCAGCACATCGAATCCGAGCGGCTGAGAAATCTGGTGCCCTTCGAACCGGGTAGCCCGTATCTCGCCGGGCAGGTGGCCCGCTTGAATCAGAATCTGGGCCAGACTCAGTGGTTCGGCTCCGTCAGTGTTCGACCGCGCCTGGATGCCGGTCCCGAGACCCTCGCCATCCAGGATACGGGGCCCGGCTGGTGGTATGCGCTGGATGTGGAAGGCATCCCTGAACCAACGGCGCAACCCGCCATCCTCGATGCCCGGGCACTCGGCGCCGCCGGGGCACTCACTGAACCCGAGGTCCCTCGGGTACCGATCGATGTGCAGCTCACACCGGCAGACCGCCACCAGTTCGAGACCGGTATTGGCTTTTCCACCGACGTTGGACCACGAGCTCGCCTTACCTGGAATCAACCCTGGGTCAATCGTTATGGCCACAGCTGGAATCACGATCTGTATATTTCCAGTCCCGAGCAGAAGTTCACCGGCGTCTACTCCATGCCGCTCGAAGACCCCTTGAATGACAGCTATGAGCTGCAATACGGCCTGCGCAACAAGGACCAGGATGACACCCAGTCCACGGAAGCCAGTGTCGAATTCGGGCGTCGATGGAAGTTCGAGAACGGCTGGGAGCAGTACCTCTATGTCCGCTCGACCTTTGAAGACTTCACCCAGGCGGGCGTCTCCAATCAAGTATTGCTGGTGTACCCCGGAGTACAGTGGTCGCGTACCCGCACCCGCAACCCGACCTTTCCAACCTGGGGCGATCGGCAGCAATTGACGGTACAGTATGCCAATCAGGCCTGGGGCTCGGAAGCCGACTTCCTTCGCGTCAATGCCGACACCCATTGGATCCGCATGCTCGGCGACAGTAATCGTTTCGTGGGGCGGCTTGGCATGGGCAGTGTCACCACCGATGACTTCGACGATATTCCCCCGTCATTGCGCTTTTTCGCCGGCGGTGACAACAGCGTGCGCGGCTATTCCTACGAGAGCCTGGCACCCAGGGACGACGAGGGCCGCCTGGAGGGCGGCGCACAACGTTTCGTGGCGAGCGTCGAAGCACAGCGCAAGATTGCCGACAAGTGGTGGCTGGCCACTTTCGTGGACGCCGGGGACGCCTTTTCCGACTGGTGGCCGGATCAATTGAATACCGGTGCCGGTCTAGGCATCAGGTGGATCTCGCCGGTCGGGCCGATTCGTTTCGATGTCGCCCATCCCTTCGATCACGATGACAGCTTTCGCATCCACTTTTCCATCGGACCGGAATTCTGAGAGGCCGCCACGTGAGACTCCGTCGCTTGACCTGGGCGCTGACCCGCCTGTTGTTGCTGATCCCGCTGTGGCTATTCGGGCTGCTCTTGTTGGTGCTGGGCCTGGTACTGTCACCCTGGGGCACCGGACTGCTCCTCGATCAAGGCAAACGCATGGGGCTCTACGACTTTGCCAGTGTCGAAGGCGCGCCACTGGATACACTCATTGTCGAGGAGCTGAGTCTCGAGGCTGGCCCGGCCCAGGTGGCCGTTCAGCGGCTGGAACTGGCCTGGGCCGAGGATTGCCTGCTGGACGGGCGCCTGTGTATCGATCGACTGGATGTCACGGGCGCACGCATTCGTCTCTCGGCCAGCGACGCGCCGCCTCCTGAGCAACAACCGACCGACGGCGAGGGCGGCATGCCGGGTCCCATTCAGTTGCCATTTCCCATCGAGCTACGCGAACTGGCACTGGATGATGTGGCGGTGCGGCTGGCCGATGGCACACAACTAGCTTGGTCGTCCTTTTCCACCGGGGCGGTTGCCCAGTCTGATACGCTCGAGTTCAAACCAACACGACTGGATGGTCTGCGCCTGACCCTGCCGCTGTCGGTCGGCAACCAACTGGTGCTCAGCGAAGGCGAGCATGAAGGCCCCATTCTGACCGCTGCCGCCATTGATGCCACGATCGCCGTGAATTCGCCGTTGCCCGCCGAGGCAGCGCCCGAGGCCGCGGGAATGGCCAACCAGTCGTTGGCAGACAAACCGCGTATCGAGCTGCCGGATATCACCCTGCCCATCAATGTGGAGGTGCCGCAACTCAAGGTCACCGATACGGCCGTGGAAGGCGCCTTTGCCTATCACCTCGAGGAGTTGCTGCTGAGCGTCACGGCTCGGGGACAGGACATCACCATCGAGCCGCTGCGGGTGGCGAGTTCGGCCGCGGATGCCCGCCTCCAGGCCAAAGTCACCCTGAGCGGCGACTACCCGCTGAACGCCCGCCTCGAAAGCGATCTTTACCTGCCGCAGCGCATGCCGGCGCTTGACGGCGAGCGTATCGAACTCGCCGTAAGCGGCGACATGGCCGACCTGCAGATAGACCTGACCACGACCGGGCCCATCGAGACACGCTTCAGCGCCACACTCGATGCCCTCGACCCGACACTGCCGTTTCAGGCGTCACTGCAAAGCCCCGGCTTGCAATGGCCACTGCCGGGCATGCAAGCGGCTACCCCATCGGCCACCCCGCAAGCTGATGCCAACACCAACAACGACCAGGGAGAGAGCGGCACCGACGCATCCAACGCGGATGCGCAAGCGGCGGGGACGACCGAACCCTGGCGGGTGGAATCTCTCCGCCTCGAAGCTGAAGGCAGCCTGATCGATTACCGCACCCGGCTTTCGCTGGCGGCACAGGGCCCGCAGGTACCGCGTACCCGGGTGAAGCTGAGCGGGCGTGGCGATCTGGCGCATTTCATCTGGGAACCATTGGCCCTGCACATGAATGACGCCCGCGTGACGAGCGAAGGTCGCATCGACTGGGCCGAAGGTCTGGCGGTGGAAGCCAGCCTGGCGCTTCAAGACGTCAACCCCGAACCTTTCGTCGAGGGGCTGAGCGGTAACCTCGACGGTAATGCCGATGTATCCTTTCGCCAGGATACCGATGGCTGGCAGGTAACGGTGCCGGCCCTGAACATCGATGGCACCCTGGCCGATTATCCATTGCAACTGGATGCGCAACTCTCGGGTAACAGCCGGATGAGCTGGGACATTCAGACCCTCGATTTTCGCCAGGGCAAGAATCGACTCTCTGCCAACGGCACGCTATCTCCCGAACGCCTGAATGTGACTGCCGAGCTCGACATGCCGGCCTTGAAGAGCCTCTATCCGAAGCTTGGCGGCGCCTTGTCCGGCAACCTCGAGGCCTCGGGAAGCCTCGAGGTCCCCCAGTTGGAAATGGCCCTCGATGGTCGCAATCTGGCTTTTGCTGACAATCAACTGAAAGACTTGAGCCTTGAGGGTAATGTCGCCGGCCTCGAGGACCCGCGCCTGGATGTGACACTCAATGCCAAGGGTCTCGACGCCGCAGGCCAGGTGTTCGACAGCGTCGACCTGAACCTCGACGGGCGGCTGTCACAACACCGTCTGACGCTGGGCGTGAGTGGTCCGGAGGAGGGTCTGCTGTCTTCTCTGAACCTGGCGCTTCAAGGCGGACTGGATCAACAGGCACAACGCTATCAGGGCCGCCTGACACCCCTCGAGGCCAGTACCGAGTACGGCGAGCTGGCCCTCGATGATGCCCTGGTGGTCGAGGCCGACCTGGCCAGCAGCGCGATCACCGCGCAGCCATTCTGCCTGCGCCGTCGCGAGGGCGGTGCGGTCTGCCTCGAAGAGCCGCTCGACGCCTCGGCCGACAACGGCAATGCCGTGCTGACCATCAATGAGCTGCCCATGGACCTGATCAATGACGCCATGCCCGCCGGTTGGCAAATGGCGGGCGAGACCCAGGCCAGGGTGACGGCCCAGTGGTCCCGCGGTGGCAGTGCCTGGCAGGCCGCAGCCAATCTGGAGAGTAACCTGGATATCACCGGTCAGGATGCCTACGGCCAGGCCTGGTCGGTTCCCGGTACCGATCTCTCGCTCGAGCTACAAGCCGATCAGACGCGCGCCGATGTCAACATGGCCCTGACACTCGGCGATAGCGGCGCCATCAGCCTTGACCTGGGGATTGACGATCCCATGGGCGCCGGCAACTTGTCCGGCATATTCAATGTCGAGGATCTTCGACTCAACCCCTACCGACCGCTGGTCGCCGACATCAAGACCCTCGAAGGGGCGCTCGGCGGGCGCATCGAGATCGGTGGCGATCGTCAGCAACCCAGACTCGATGGCAACCTGGAACTGGGCGGGCTCCAGGCCGTCGGCCTGGGGCTGCCGCTTTCCGTGACCGATGGGCGCCTGAACATCGATCTCAATGGCGACCGCGCCCTGCTCGACGGCTTCTTGGCCAGCGAGAAGGGTAGACTGGAGATGGAAGGCAGTGCCAGCTGGCCGTCCGCCGATGCCTGGCAGGCAGGCATCGAACTCACCGGCGTCGAGGAGCCCTTGCAGGCCTCGTTGTCCGGGTTCGGCCGCCTGCGTCTGGCACCGGACCTCAGCATCAGTGCCAACCCGAAACGCCTGCGTATCCGCGGTGATGTCGGCATTCCCTGGGCCCGACTCGAGGTCGGTGAGGTACCGGCCTCGGCACAGTCGGCCAGCCCCGATGAAGTCATCGTCACTCGGGAGGAAGTCGAAGCCAGAAAAGCCGCCCGGGCAACCGGCGAATCGACGGCCGAAGCCATGACCGAGGCCGGCATGGCCATGGACATGCGCATCACCCTGTCGCTCGGCCCGGATATGCGGCTCTCGGCCTATGGGCTGCAGACCGGTCTGGCCGGCAAACTGGAAGTTCGCCAGGAAGGGGGGCCGTTGCAGGTCTTCGGTAACGTCAACCTCGTGGATGGTCGCTTCCGGGCTTTTGGCCAGGACCTGATCATCCGCGAGGGTATCCTGTATTTCAGTGGCCCACCTGGAAAGCCCCTGCTGGATTTCGAGGCCATCCGCAACCCGGACAGCACACAAGGGGACGTCATTGCCGGTATCCAGGTTTCCGGGCCGGCATCGAGCCCACGCTTGCAGATCTTCTCCGACCCCCCCATGGATGAGTCCCGGGCGCTGTCCTATGTGTTGCGTGGGCGCGCACCGGATGCCAGCGGCGGCGCCGACGGCGCCTTGACCTCGGCACTGATCGGCTTGAGCCTGGGCCAGGCTGGAGGAGCCGTGGGGGCCATCGGTGAGGCATTCGGCATTCAGGATCTTCAGCTGGACGCCGCCGGCAGCGGCGAAGATAGCCAGGTGGTGGTCCGAGGCAACCTCACCGACCGCTTGAGCGTCGGTTACGGCGTCGGGGTCTTCTCGCCCATCGCCGAGCTGAGCCTACGCTACAAGCTTTGGCGCAACCTCTATGTGGAAGCGGTCTCCGGTGCCTCCCAGGCGGTGGACCTGATCTATACCTTCAGTCTGCCGGGCGATCCGCCGGACCTGGAATAGGTCCCGTCGGGCAAGCCATATTCACGCAACTACGAGGAAAGCGTCATGAACGTACAGGCTGCAAGCGCGCCGCCGGGGCGTAGCACACCACTGGAAATTTCCGGCCGGCACCGGGTGACCGGGCGCAGCATGCTGCCGCCCTGGCCGGAGGGCATGCAGGAAATCGTGGTCGGTCTGGGGTGTTTCTGGGGGGCCGAGCGGCTGTTCTGGGAATTGCCCGGCGTGCATGTCACGGCCGTGGGCTATGCCGGGGGCGTCACGCCCAACCCGACCTATGAAGAGACCTGCACCGGTCGAACCGGCCACGCCGAGGTGGTGCGGATCGTCTTCGAGGCCGAGGTGATCTCGCTGGAGACGCTACTGCGCTATTTCTGGGAGGCCCACGATCCGACCCAGGGCGATCGTCAGGGTAACGATATCGGCCCCCAGTATCGCTCGATCATCCTGACCCTCGATGAAAATCAGCAGGAACGGGCCCGACACAGCCGCGAGGCCTACGCCAGGGCGCTGGCGGAGCAGGGCAGGGGCCCGATTACCACCGAGATACTGCCGCTTGAGGTGTTCTACTATGCCGAAGAATATCATCAGCAATACCTCGACAAGAATCCCGGCGGTTATTGTGGCCTCAAGGGTACCGGGGTGAGCTGCCCGATCAACGCATGACGGTGGCCCAGTGATCGAGCTGCTGTGCGACGCGGCGCGCCAGCCAGCTGGCGAGTCGCCCGTCCCGCCACTCGACATAGCCCACATGACCGCCATGGCCGGCCCGTTCGAGGCGGACCCCGGTGCCCAATGACAAGCGGTCGTAGAGGCCGGGCGGCATGAAGGGATCATCAGCGGCGTGCAGGATCAGGGTCGGCAGCTCGATCCGGTCCAGCAGGGGGCCGGCCGAGGCGCGCCGGTAATAGTCCTCGGCCCCCGTGAAGCCGTGCAAGGGGGCCGTCACCACATCGTCGTAGGCCCGCAGGGTCGCAAGGTCCCCGAGATCGTCAGGCTGCAGATCCAGCGGTAACTCCCCGTCTGCCAGTCGCGGCATCACCTTGTCTTTCAGCGCATCGAGCAGGTGGCGTTGGTAGATCCTCGCCATGCCGTGCTCCAGGGTATCGGCGCAGGCGGCCAGATCCACCGGCGGTGCCACTGCCATGGCGCCCCGCAGCTGAAGCCGGTCGTCGGCTTCCTCGGCCACCAGCTTGAGCAGCATGTTGGCGCCGAGCGACACGCCCAGTGCCGCTATGGTGGCGTGCGGATAGCGATGGCGTAGTGTCGCGAGCAGATAGCGAGCATCCGCGGTGTCGCCACTGTGATAGGCACGCGGTAGCCGGTTCGGCCACTGCCCGCAGCCACGGAAGTGCATCAGCACAGCCCGCCAGCCCGATTGTTCGGCGCTGGCCATGACATGACGCGCATAGGGTGAGTCCACCGAGCCTTCCAGACCGTGAAACATCACCAGCAGCGGGGCCCGCTCGCTGGTCGCGGACCGGCCGCACCAGGCGAGTTCGACGAAGTCGCCATCGGGCAGTTCGAGAGTCTCCCGGGTCATGTCCGGCGCAGGCCGTGGCAGCACACGCGGTAACAGCGTCTGCAGATGCGCATTGGCCAGACCGGGCACCGGGCGGAAGTCGGCGGGGAAGTCACCTGCCTGGATCACGTGCCGACGTCCCGCTTCGACATGACGCTGCCGTCCAGATCCTGCCACAGGGCATCGACGGCAGACTGGGCGACATGGCGACGATAGAGTCGGATGTCCAGGGGCAGGCACCAGGACGTGTTGCCGGCCAGCACCAGCCTACCCGAGGTCAGCGCTTGCGTGACGCTGCGTTCCGGCAACCAGCCGATGCCATAGCCCAGCCCGACCAGCTCGCGGATATTGCCGCTCTGGATGCTTTCGTTGAGCACATTGAAGGTGGGGGCAGCCCCACGTGCGTCCAGATGGCGGCGAAGCGCGGCATTGACCATGGAGCGCGGATGATAGGCAATCAGCGGCAGAGGCTGATGGCTCGGCGGGTCCAGCGCAAAACGCGGAGCACCATCCTGGGTTGGCAACGATACCGGTACCAGGCGTTCCGTACCCAGTCGACGATAATCGAAGTCCGCGGTATCGAATTCCATTGGCACCTCATCCACCGGCCAGTAGCACATCACCAGGTCACACTCATCGCGACCCAGCGCCTGGAAGTAATCCGGCGTCAACCAGCCGGTGGCGCGCAGGTAGGGCGTAATATCCGGAGGGCGCGACCAGCCGGCCAGCCACTCCGGCAGAAAGTTGGCCAGCAGGCTCTGGGACGCGGCCAGCCGCATGCCAGCGGCCTGGTTCTCGGCCAGACTGCCCAGGCGCTGACGCGTCTCCGCGACCTGACGCGTGACTTCCTGGCAGAGACGCAGGAACTCCTCACCCTCGGGTGTCAGCGACAACGGTAATGTCTGGCGATTGACGAGAATGGCGCCCATATCATCCTCGAGCAACTTGATGCGTCGCGAGAAGGTCGGCTGGGTGACATTCTGCTCTTCCGCCGCCCGCGAGAAGTGCCGCGTCCGGGCCAGGGCAATGAAATCTTCCAACCAGCGTATTTCCATGACAGCTCTCTTGCCGCGGCTCCTCGGATGGGATCAGCCACCAGGCAACCACTGCATCGATAGATGACGAAGCGCACGCCGCAACGCAAGAGAGCCCGGATTATCGGGCTCCCTGCGGCACGCGTTACGAATGGAGGCATTATGCCAGCAAATCAGCACACTCAGCCAATGCGCCCTTCCTCGACCGCATGACAGGCTACCTGGCCCCCGTCATCCGTGGCGATCAGGGCGGGAATCTCCTGGCGACAGCGTTCATCGGCATGCGGACAGCGCCCGTGGAAGACACAGCCCGAAGGCAGGTTGACCGGCGTCGGCACCTCGCCTTCGAGGCGAATATGCTGCGGGCGGTCATCCTCGAGTCGCGGAATGGCCGACATCAGAGCCTGGGTATAGGGATGGCGGGGGCGGGAGAAAAGCGTCGCGGTAGGCGCCACCTCGCAGACCCGGCCCAGATACATCACCGCGACCCGGGTACCGAAATGCTCGACCACGGCCAGGTCGTGAGTGATGAACAGATAGGTCAGGTTGCTGCGTTGTTGCGCTTCCATCAGCAGGTTGAGCACCTGGGCCTGAATCGACACATCCAGCGCCGAGATCGGCTCGTCGGCGACGATGAATTCCGGATCCACGGCCAGTGCCCGGGCGATGGCGATGCGCTGGCGTTGACCACCGGAGAACTCGTGGCCGTAGCGCGGCCCCCAGTCGGCACTGATACCGACAGACGTCATCACCTCGCTGACCTTGTCCTTGACGGCCTGGTTGGACCAGTCCGGATGATGCAGCCGGATCGGCTCTTCCAGCGTCTGCTGAATGGTCATGCGAGGGTTCAACGACGCATAGGGGTTCTGGAAGATCATCTGCATGCGGCGACGATAGGGCAGCAGCTGTTTGGTGCTCAGGTTGTCGATGCGTTCCCCGTCATAGTGAACCTCGCCCGCCGAGGGCGTGATCAGACCCATGACGGTACGCGCCACCGTGGACTTGCCGCAGCCGGACTCGCCGACGACGCACAGGGCTTCGCCACGTTGAATGTCCAGGTCCACGCCATTGATGGCGTGCACGTGTTCCTGGTGGCGCACCAGCTTGCCGCCCTTGAACTGTAGTTGTTCGAGAAAATCCCCGGAAAGCGAGAAGCGTTTCTCGATCCCCTTGAGGGTCAACAGCGGCCGTGAAGCTTCCGGGCTTGTCGCGGTCGAATTCATCAGTCTTGCTCCTCGGCCGGAATGCGTTCGCTTTCGATCATCTCCGCCACCATGTGGCAGGCGGCCTGACAGTTGCCGGAGGTCACGAATGCCGGCACTTCCTCGTGACAGGCCGAACGATGGCTGCCGTCGGGCCGCTCGACGAAGCCACAACGCGGATGAAAGGCACAGCCGCTCGGCAGCTTGGAAAGTGACGGCATGCTGCCGGGAATCTGGTTGAGCCGCTCGCCCGGGGTGGCCATTTGCGGCAGGGCATTGATCAGCCCCTGGGTATAGGGGTGTTGCGGATCATTGATGATCTCCCGGGTCGGTCCCTGCTCGATGACGCGACCGGCATACATGACCAGCATGCGCTGGGTGACCTGGCTGACCACCCCCAGATCATGGGTGATCAGGATCAGACCGACATTGTGGGTCTCGCAGAGCTCGAGCAGCAGCGCCATGATCTCGGCCTGAATGGTCACATCCAGCGCCGTGGTAGGTTCATCGGCGATGATGATGTCCGGGTCGAGCAGCAAGGCGATGGCAATGATCACCCGCTGTCGCATACCGCCGGACAGCTCGTGCGGATACTGGTCCAGTCGCGCTTCGGGCGAGGGGATCTGGACCTGCTGGAGCCGGTTGATCGAAATGGTGCGCGCCTGACGGGTACTGATGCGGCGATGTGCCTTGAGGCACTCGACCATCTGTTCACCGATGGTCAGCACCGGATTGAGGGTCATCATCGGGTCCTGGAAGATCATCGACATGCGATGACCGCGCACCTTGCGCAACTTGCGATCGCTGAGGCCGATGAGTTCCTGACCATCGAACTCGATGCTGCCGCCGGCGATATAGCCCGGCTGGGCGATCAGGTTGAGCAGCGTGAAGGCCGCCACCGACTTGCCGGCACCGGACTCGCCGACGATGCCCAGTCGCTCGCCGCGATCCAGGCTGAAGCAGACATCGCGCAGGGCCCGGACATCGCCGCCACGCAGCGCGAAACGCACATCGAGGTGGTTAACGTCGAGTAGAGACATGAGATTCAGCCCTTGTAGAGTCGCGGATTGAGCACGTCGCGCAGCCAGTCGCCCAACAGGTTGATCACCAGCACCAGTACCACCAGCACCAGGCCGGGAATCAGGGTGATCCACCAGGAGCCGGACTGCAGGTAGTCGAAACCGGATTTGATCAGCGAGCCCAGCGAGGGCTGGGTCTCGGGCATGCCGAGGCCGAGGAACGATAGGGCGGCTTCCGAGATGATGGCGTTGGCCACCTGCACCGTGGAGATGACGAAGATCGGCGACAGGGTATTGGGCAGAATGTGGCGGAACATGATGCGCCGACTCGGCAGCCCCATGACCCGCGCCGCATCGACATACTCCTTGCCTTTCTCGGCGAGCACCGAGGCCCGCACGGTGCGCGCATATTGTGGCCACTCGGCCAGGCCGATGATCAACACCAGCAAGGGGACGGCATAGTCGCTGAAGGTGGCGCCGCCGAAGATGGCCTTGAACAGGGCACCCACGATGATGGCGACCATCAGGGTCGAGAACGACAACTGGATATCGGCCAGGCGCATCAGGAAGGCATCGACACGGCCCCCCAGATAGCCGGCCAGCAGGCCGAAGCAGACCCCCAGTGTCGCCTGCATGGCGACGGCGCCGAAGCCGATGATCAGCGAGACCCGCAGGCCATAGAGAATCGTCGACAACAGGTCACGGCCCTGGGCATCGGTGCCCATGAGGTACATGGGGTCGCTGCCATCCACCCAGAAGGGCGGCAGTTCTGAAGCCAGAATATTGATCTGCGCCAGATCGTAAGGGTTCATCGGCGCCAGCCAGGGAGCCAGCAAGGCGGCGCCGACCAGCAGAATGAATACCAGCAGGCTGACCTGGGCAATCAGATCGCGCTTGAAGCTGTAGAGCAGATAGGAGTCGCGAAAGCGTTCCCAACGGCTCGTCTGTCGAGTCGTCAGCGTGGTCATGCGGGTTTCCCTGTCAGCTTGACGGTGGGATTGATCAGGCCATAGATCAGATCGACCAGGGTGTTGGTGATCACGAAGATCAGCCCGACGATCATCAGATAGGTCACGATCAGCGGTATGTCGGAGCGCTCGATGGCATCCAGGAACATCAGCCCCATGCCGGGCCACTGAAACACCGTCTCGGTCAGGATGGTGTATGCCACCAGGGTGCCGATCTGCACACCACCCACGGTGATCACCGGCAACATGGTGTTCTTGAGCGCATGCAGGAAGTAGATACGCCGTGGGGAAATACCCTTGGCGCGGGCGAACTTGACGTAATCGGACTGCAGTACCTCGAGCATTTCGGCACGGATCAGGCGGATGAACAGCGGCAGCATGATCGAGGCCAGCGAGATGGCGGGCAGCACCAGGTAACTCAGTCCCTCGAGAGAGGCGAAATTGGTCTCCCAGGTGCCGAACACCGGTATCGGGTTGCCGCGACCGTAGGCCGGCATGCCGCCCTGTGTACTGACCAGTTCATTGAGCCAGCTGCCCCAGCCGGTATCCGTCGGAAAGGGCGACCAGGAGACACCAATGGCGAAGATCTGGATCAGCACGATGGCGGTGAGAAACACCGGAATCGAAATGCCGACGATCGAGGCGCCCATGAAAAAGCGTGACAGCCAGGCACGTGGCTTGATGGCACTGTAGACCCCGATGGGCACCGACAGCACGATGATCAGGAAGGTCGTCGCGGCCACCAGCTCCAGCGTCGCCGGCAGGTGGCGCATGATGACCTGAGTGGTCGGCTCATTGAAGATATACGAATAGCCGAAATCGAACTGGGCGGCGTTGGCGACAAAACGCATGTATTGCACCGCGAAGGGATCATTGAGACCCAGCTCTTCACGCAGGGCTTCGCGCTCGCTCTCCGGCACGGACTGGCCGACCATCTGTTGGATGGGGTCACCCAGGTTGTCCTGGATGGCGAAGGAGATCAGGCTGATGACGAACATCACCAGCAGCGCATGAAAAAGGCGCTTGATCAGAAAAGCGATCATGAGTGGCGTTCCATTATCTTGGAGGCCTGAGCCTGAGAAGCCGGGCACGCGATAATACGTCCCTCGGAGAGGGACGTATCACGCCTGGAGTGTTGAATCCCCGGTCCTGTCCTGGTTGGCTCAGGCACCGGCTGGAGGGTGGTTACTCTTCATCCTCGATGACGAGATCGCCCAAATAGGGGAAGTTCATCACGTTGACGACCGGCTCGATGTTGACATTGGTGTCACTGGCCCAGGCGAGATCCTGCCAATGCAGCGGGATGAAGGCAGCCTCGTCGTACAGCGTCTGTTCCATCTGCTGCAGCATTTCAGCGCGTTTCGCCTGATCGAGTTCGAGGTTGGCCTCAGAGACCAGCTTGTCGACCTCCGGGTTGCAGTAATTGCCGGCGTTGTACTGACCAGCGCCAGTCTCGGCATCCGGGCAGGCAGTGAGGTACTGGTGAAAATTGGCCGAGTCCTCGGTATCCGCATGCCAGCCGATCATCATCATGTCGGCGGCCCGATCGTCATACTCGCCCCAGTACTGAGCCTTGGGCAGCGTCTTGAGGTCCACCTTGACATTGATGCGCGCCAGCATGGCCGCGACCGCCTGGGCGATCTTGGCATCGTTCACGTAACGGTTGTTGGGCGCCATCATGCTGATCGTGAAGCCATCCTCGTAACCGGCCTCGGCCATCAGCTGCTTGGCCTTCTCGACGTCATAGCGGGGCTCCAGCTCATCATTGTGACCTGCATAGCCCTCGGGCGAGAGCTGAGCGGCCGGGGTGGCAAAGCCCTTCATCAGACGGTCGGCGATGGCCTCCTGATTGATGGCATAGGCAAAGGCCTTGCGCACGCGCGGGTCCTCGAACGCCTCGACACGTTCCTGATTCATATGAAACAGGATGATGCGCGTCCCCGACATGGTGACCAGCTTGACACTGTCGTCCTGGCGGACACGTTCCAGATCGTTGGGGGGGACCGGAGCAATGAGGTCGACGTCGCCGGAGAGCAGGGCGGCCACGCGGGTGGCATTCTCACCGATCGGCTTCAACACGATCTTGTCGACGTTGCCCGGAGACGACTCGTCCCAGTAGTCGTCGTTGCGCTCGAAAACGACGCGTACGCCTTGCTGCCGTTCGGTGACCTCGAAGGGGCCGGTACCGGACATGTGGCTTGACGCGTAGGAGTTGCCGTTCTTGACGATCTCGTCCTTGGGGTCCCCGTCACTATCCTTGCCGGAATAGAACTGGCTATCCATGGGGAAGATATAGGTCGCCAGGTTGAGCAGCAGGGGGTAGGGCTTCTCTGTCTTGATCTCGACGGTATGCTCGTCGACCGCTGTGGCACTCGAGATCGGCTCGAAGATCGCCTTGAAATCAGGGCTGCGCTTGAGGCGCTCGATGGTCCAGACCACGTCTTCGGCAGTAAAGGCGTTGCCGCTGTGAAATTCGACATCCTCGCGCAGCTTCATGCGCAATGTGGTGTCGTTGACCTGTTCCCAGGACTTGGCCAGACGCGGCTCGATCTTCAGGTCCTTGGTCCAGCGAACCAGCGGGTCGAACGTCATGTGCGACAGTTGCAGGATGCCACCCGACAACTGTTCGTGGATATCCAGTGATACCGGGTCGGCATCATAAGCCATGCGCAGGGTGTTTTCCGCCAGAGCGGCCGGGGCAATAGCAGCGGAGGTCATGGCGGTGCCGATGACGCTAGCCAGAAGAGTCTTCTTGATTGTCATGTCTCGTTCCATGCCGGATGGATTGTTATCGGTCTCGCGGCTCGGGTCCGGTGAACCTCGAGCGTCTCGACCATTATGGTCCAGTCATCAACATAGAGAGGTCGACGGGAAAAGGACAATCGAAATTATGAGACGTCGCCATGCGTCCGACGAATAGCCGTGCCGGACGCAGGGGCAGTGGGGGTAGGGGCCTCAATCCTCACCGGCCGGCGTGGCGCGGTCGATGCGATACAGGGTGGAAACCTGGTCGAGTCCTGTCACGCTGCAGTCCAGGTCGGTGGCGAGGCCATCGCTGAGACCATAGACCCAACCGTGCACGGCCAACGGCTGGCCCCGTTGCCAGGCGCGTTGCAGGATCTTGGTACGACACAGGTTGTTGACCTGTGCCTTGACGTTGAGCTCGCACATGCGATCCACCTGCTGGTCCAGCGGCAGGTGCTCCAGGTCGGGACGATTCAGGCTGTAGAGTTCACGCACCGAGTGCAGCCAGTAATCGACGATGCCGCACTCGCCGCCGGTGACGGCCGCCTTGACCCCGCCACAGCCGTAATGACCGACGATCATGATGTGCTTGACCTTGAGCACGTCGACGGCGAATTGCACCACCGAAAGCGCGTTCATGTCATTGTGATGAAGCAGGTTGGCGACGTTGCGGTGAACGAAGACCTCGCCGGGCGGCAGGTCGATGATCTGGTTGGCCGGGACTCGCGAGTCGGAGCAGCCGATCCACAGATAATCCGGATTCTGCTGCTCGGAAAGGCGCGCGAAGAAGTCGGGATCCTCGCGGTTCACGCTTTCCGCCCACTGGCGATTGCGCTCGAGGAGCTGCTTCATTTCATTTTTCATGTGGAGAGAGTCTCTTGTGATCAGGCTGACTGACGCGGAATATTTTTTATTACCGGCATAGTGCCGGTCAATGGCCAAGCCCCTCCCGGGGCCTGTCGGGCGCTGGTATCATCGTGCCATCTTCACTCTCGCATCCTTCAGGAGAAGCCTGTGTCCGAGTTCGATTATGATCTCTTCGTCATCGGGGCGGGATCCGGTGGTGTGCGCGCCGCCCGCACGGCCGCTGCCCAGGGCGCCCGCGTGGCCGTGGCCGAGGACCGCTACCTGGGCGGCACCTGTGTCAATGTCGGTTGCGTGCCCAAGAAGCTGTATTCGTATGCCGCGCATTTCCACGAGTCCTTCGAGGATGCCGGCGGCTTCGGCTGGCAGCTCGGCGAAGCGCCACGCTTTGACTGGGCCACTCTGCGCGACAACAAGATCGGCGAGATCAAGCGGCTCAATGGCATCTATGGCCGACTGCTCGACAATGCCGATGTTCGCCTGATCAATGGCCGCGCCAGCGTCGTCGACGCTCATCATGTCGAGGTCGGCGGCGACACCATCAGTGCCGACAAGATCCTGGTGGCGGTCGGTGGCTGGCCCTGGGTACCCGACTTTCCGGGCAAGGAGTTGACCGTCAATTCCAACCAGGTCTTCGATCTGGACGAATTCCCGCGACGCTTCCTGGTCCTCGGCGGCGGCTATATTGCCGTCGAGTTCGCCAGCATCTTCAATGGCCTGGGCAGCGAGTCCCACCTGGTCTACCGCGGCGATCTCTTCCTGCGCGGGTTCGACAACGAGGTGCGCGAATACACCCGCAACGAAATGGCCAAGAAGGGCGTCAATCTGCACTTCAACACCAATATCGACGCGATCGAAAAAGTCGCGAACGGCCTCAAGGTCACACTTACCGACGGTCGCGTGCTGGAAGTCGACGCCGTTCTGGCCGCGACCGGCCGGCGGCCGCATCTGGCCGGGCTGGGTCTCGACCGGCTCGACCTGGCCACCCACGACGATGGTGCGCTCGAGGTCAACGAGCGCTTCGAGACCTCGGTGCCTTCGATCCTGGCACTGGGTGATGTTACCGGCGGCCCCGAGCTGACACCGGTGGCGCTGGAAGAGGCCATGAAGCTGGTCGAATATCACTTTGGCGAGACCACGCCCGAACCGCTGGACTACACGCGTATCGCCACGGCGGTATTCTGCCACCCGAATATCGGCACCGTCGGCTTGTCCGAGGAAGCGGCCCGCGAGACGTATGACGCGATCCGTGTCTACAGCGCCGACTTCCGCCCCATGAAGCATACGCTCTCGGGCAGCAGCGAGCGCTGCCTGATGAAACTGATCGTCGATGACGCCACGGATGTCGTGGTCGGTGCCCACATGGTCGGCGAGGAGGCCGGGGAGGTCATCCAGGGCATTGCCATAGCCGTGCGTGCCGGACTGACCAAGGCACAGTTCGACCAGACAGTGGGCATCCATCCCACCGGGGCCGAAGAATTCGTCACCATGCGCACTCCCAGCCGCCATTGAGATCGGCAGCCCCGACGTCATCTTCACGTCATCTCGGCAAGCCACCCTCAGGGGTGGCTTTTCACGTTTACGGCCAGGCATTCACGCGCCCCTGACGAACGCGGACGCTCGAGTCGCTATCCAGATCCCGAGGCCGGTTCAGGCGAGGGCGGCATGTAGATCATAATTCTGCATTATGGATATTCGGAAGCTGGATAAACCAGCTTTTGAAATAAGATGAAGCGGTTGTTATGATGGCTAACGAATTCGCTACAGCGAACCCTGAACATGAACGCACCTACAGAGCCGTTTACCCCCTCATCCGACCTGGCAAGGCCCAGCGTCTCGGATGCCGTGGTCGGCCATGAAGCCTCGCCACTCTTCATCCGCAAACCCAACCCGGATGATGGCTGGGGCATCTACGAGCTGGTCAAGTCCTGCCCGCCACTGGACGTCAATTCCGCCTATGCCTATCTGCTGCTGGCCACACAGTTCCGTGACAGCTGTGCGGTGGCCATGAATGAAGAGGGCACCATCGTCGGTTTCGTCTCCGGCTATGTAAAAAGCAATGCGCCGGATACCTATTTTCTCTGGCAGGTGGCCGTCGGCGAGAAGGCGCGGGGCACCGGAATGGCCCGCCGCCTGGCCGAGGCCATCCTGACACGCCCGGAGATGCGCGACGTCCACCATCTCGAGACCACCATCACGCCCGACAACCAGGCCTCCTGGGCGCTGTTCCGTCGACTGGCCGAACGCTGGCAGGCACCCCTGAACAGTCGCGAATACTTCTCTACCGATCAACTCGGCGGTGAGCATGACCCGGAAAACCTCGTTCGCATCGGCCCGTTCCAGACCGATCGGATCTGATCCGCAACGCCGCCTTGCCGGCCCGCTGCCGGCCGGCGACCCCGCTTCCCGATTCATTCAATTCATTGCAGAGGAGTTTCCCATGCAGACCCAGACCCTCGAGCGCATGGAGTCCGAGGTACGCACTTATTCCCGCTCTTTTCCGGTCGTCTTCACCCAGGCCCGGAATGCTCGCCTGACCGATGAAGAGGGCCGCGAATACATCGATTTTCTGGCCGGTGCCGGCACCCTCAACTATGGCCACAACAACCCGCATCTCAAGCAGGCGCTGCTGGACTACCTGGACAGCGACGGCATCGTGCATGGCCTGGATTTCTGGACTGCCGCCAAGCGGGATTACCTGGAAACGCTCGAGGAAGTGATCCTCAAGCCGCGCGGCCTGGAGTACAAGGTTCACCTGCCGGGGCCGACCGGCACCAACGCCGTCGAAGCCGCCATTCGCCTGGCCCGAGTAGCCAAGGGCCGTCACAACATCGTGACCTTCACCAATGGCTTCCACGGCGTGACCATGGGAGCACTGGCCACGACCGGCAATCGCAAGTTTCGCGAGGCCACGGGGGGCATTCCGACCCAGGGCGCCGCCTTCATGCCGTTCGACGGCTACATGGGCAACAGCGTCGATACCCTGGATTACTTCGAGAAGCTGTTGGGCGACCAGTCCGGCGGCCTGGACGTGCCCGCCGCAGTCATCGTCGAGACCGTGCAGGGCGAGGGCGGTATCAATGTGTCCGGGCTCGAATGGCTCAAGCGCCTCGAGAGCATCTGTCACGCCCACGATATCCTGTTGATCGTCGATGACATCCAGGCGGGTTGCGGGCGTACCGGCAAGTTCTTCAGTTTCGAGCATGCCGGCGTCACACCGGACATCGTGACCAACTCCAAGTCACTGTCCGGTTATGGCCTGCCATTCGCCCATGTTCTCATGCGGCCGGAACTCGACATATGGAAGCCCGGTCAGTACAACGGCACCTTCCGCGGCTTCAACCTGGCATTCGTTACCGCCACGGCGGCCATGCGCCAGTACTGGAGCGATGACAGCTTCGAGCGTGACGTTCAGCGCAAGGGTCGTATCGTCGAGGAGCGCTTTGCCAGGATCGCCAGCTGGCTGGCCGACAATGGCATCGAAGCCTCCGAGCGTGGCCGCGGCCTGATGCGCGGCATCGATGTCGGGGCCGGTGATATTGCCGACAGGATCACCCATCAGGCCTTCGAGAATGGTCTGATCATCGAAACCAGTGGTCAGGACGGGGAAGTCGTCAAGTGCCTGTGTCCGCTGACGATTCCGGATGAAGACCTGATCGAGGGGCTGGATATTCTCGAGTCCAGCACTCATCAGGCGTTCAGTTGATCGCCACGCAGCTGCCTTGATGGCATTCTATCCAGAGCCGGCCGTAGCTTGCGGCCGGCTCGTTCACGAATCACCGGAGAGTCGACATGATCGTTCGTAACCTCGAGCAGGCCCGTCAGACTGAGCGCCTCGTCACCGCCGAAAACGGCAACTGGGACAGCACCCGCTTGTCGCTGGCAGAAGACGGCGGCAACTGTTCCTTCCACATCACCCGCATTTTCGAGGGTACCGAGACCCATATCCACTACAAGCATCACTTCGAAGCCGTCTACTGCATCGAAGGCGAGGGCGAGGTGGAGACCCTGGCCGATGGCAAGATCTGGCCCATCAAGCCGGGTGACATCTACATCCTCGATCAGCACGACGAGCACCTGCTGCGAGCCACCAAGACCATGCACCTGGCCTGTGTCTTTACGCCGGGCCTGACCGGCAATGAGATTCATCGCGAGGACGGCTCCTACGCCCCCGCGGAGTGATCCGGCCGCTCCCGCCATCGTGTTGCGCCATCCGAGCCCCTGGCCATAAGGTCCGGGGCTCCGTTGCTTCAGCAGGAGGGGTTTCGTGGACCACAACCACCGCCTTTGCCTGACCCGTGCCGATGCCCGGCGTGTCTTGAGTCAGCTGCATGGCCAGCAGCAATCCCTCGACAGGGTCATCCAGCGCCTGGGTACCATTCAGTACGATCCCCTGGCGCCCGTGGGCACCAATCCGGACCTGGTATTGCAGTCACGGGTGCCCGAATATCGGCAGGGCGACTGGCAGTCGGCCGCCTACGAGCGTCGTCTGCTGGTGGATGGCTGGGACAAGCAGGCCAGCCTGATCGGTACACAGGACTGGTGGGCCCAGGCGCCATTTCATGAATGGTTCGCCGCGCGCTGGCGGCGGCGCGGCATCGATGTCGAGTCGCGAGAGGCCGGCGAACTCGTCGAACAGGTAGCACGCCAGGGGCCATCCACCAGTCTCGAGCTGGGGGATCAGCGTTCGGACCCGGCATTGCGTGGCCACTGGTACGGGCCCAGGCGCTCGCGACACCTGCTCAAGGCACTATGGGACACCGGCCGTCTCATGACCCATCATCGAGTCAAGGGGCGCCATGCCCATGATCTGCCGCAACGCGTCCTGCCGCAGCCATCCAGCCATCAGCCCGGCGACACCGATGATGCCCTGGAACGCCTGATTATCCGCCGCGTTCAGGCCGTCGGACTGCTGCGGCCGACCGCCGATGCGGCCGTATGGTTGCTGCCATGCACGCGGCGCGAACGTGACCGGATCGCCCGCCGGGCCATCGACAAGGGCCGGCTGATCGAAGTCGACATCGAGGGGCAAGCCTTCTGGGCCAGCCCGGCGTTGATCGCGAGTCTCGATGGCGCCGGCACGGCGCCGGATCCGCGGCTTCGCTTCATCGCGCCGCTCGATCCTTTGATGTGGGACCGCAAGGCAGTGTTCCGCTTGTTCGGTTTCGATTATGTCTGGGAGGTCTACAAGCCGGCAGCACAACGCCGCTGGGGCTATTACGTGCTGCCGGTGCTGTGGGGCGAGCGCTTCGTGGCCCGCTTCGACGCCGATTGTCGGCACGGCGTGCTCCAGCTACACGCCTGGCACTGGGAGGCGGACATTCGACCGGCGAGTTTGCCGTGTGGCCTGGCCGAAGCGCTGGAAACGACGGCACGACACTTCCTGGCGTACCTCGGGGCGCAGCGCGTGATCCTGCCGAGAGGCCTCGGACAGGCTGCCAGACGCGCCTGGCAGCGGGCCACGCGATATCCGGAATCGACGCGCTGATAAGTCCATGGACAGGCTACGCACAACGAGAAACGAGAAACGAGAAACGAGAAACGGGCAGAGTATAGACAGCAGCTCCGGGCTTCATGCACGGTCGATCAGGCTGGCTGGATCGACATTTGCAATTCTTTTCATTCCTTCATTTAACATAATATACATTCTACGAAATGATATTCAGCTCGACTGGCTTGTCGATTCCGTGTCTCCGCCATCGTGCATCATGAACGATACTGTAGTATCGACATCGGTTTCACGGCACATGCTGGAAACTCCGGCGTGGACACCACCTGATCGCCTCCTTATCATCCATGCAGCTTGAGCATTTTGTACTCCCTCAGTGCTAAGGACACCCTCGACATGCCGAAACGCCCGTCCCTGATGTTAACGCTACTCGGCGCTACGGCATTGCTTGGCGGCTGCGCCTGGCTGCCATCCCAGCAGGAGCCTGCGCCACCGCCCGTCACCTCGGCCGAGTTCCAGGTCGGTCTTCAGCAACTCGAAAGACGTGTCATGGCGCAGTGTGACGATCACGCCGAGCGCCTCGCGCAGCAACGCCAGGGACAACGCACGCTGACGGCGGATGTGCGTGAGGTCGGACGGCTGGTCCGCGACTTGAGCGCCGACATCGAACAACTCGCGCGTGACAGCCACCAGCAGGACACCACGCGTGTCATCACCGAATGCCGCACAACGGATGACCGCCTGGCCAACAAGGCACTGCTGGGCCGCGCCGAATGGGTCGGCTTGCCCAATATCGGTACCTTCCTTAAGGCACGGGTCGACTCAGGGACCGATACGTCCTCGCTGAGTGCCCGCGACATCACGCCTTTCGAACGCGATGGCGAAGACTGGGTCCGCTTCAAGCTCGGGATCACGAAAGACGATGCGGTAGCCAAAACCGCACGCGACGGCTGGCAGGAGGCACCCATCGAGCGGCGCGTGCGCGTCACCCAGGCTGCCGGTGAAGTGTCGCGTCCGGTCATCGAACTGTTGATGACGCTCGGGCCCATTCGCGAGCCCGTGCAATTCACCCTGACCGATCGCCGTGACCCGGAATATCCGGTGTTGCTGGGACGACGCTTCCTGATGGACATCGCCATCATCGATGTTGCCAAGGAATTCGTGCATGACAAGCCCGAGATGCCCGGCACCGCCGCTGAGTCCGCGGACAGCGAGGAAGACGCGACCAGCGACGCGTCGTCCTGATTCCCCGACGTCTGGCCTCCCCATGATTCTCCCAGGAAGTTGACATGTCCCGACTGCCCTTCTATTTGATTGTCGTGCTGCTGCTGGTAATCGGCATCGGCATGAGCCTTCACCGTCACGTCCAGTTCGAGGTGCCCTGGACGCCCGGCGAACAGCGGCAGGTCTGGGAAATCGAGGCACAGGTCAATTTCATTGCCGACGGAGGACCGGTCAAGGTGGAGATGGCATTGCCTTCCACTCAGCAAGGCTTCCGCCTGCAGGATGAGCACACCGCCTCGCCGGGCTATGGTCTTTCCTTCATCGAGGAGAACGGTACTCGACGAGCCCTCTGGACGAAGCGCGACGCCACGGGTAGCCAGCAGCTGTACTACAGCGCCCGCATGCAGGTCACGCCCCGCGCTCAGGCTGCCCCGGTGCCTCCCCCCTCACCCGACGACGACACCGTCTGGGAGCGCCCTTATGACACCGCGGCCAGCCAGGTCATCGAGCGCGCCTGGGCACGCAGTGCCGACGCCTTCACTTTCACCCGGGAATTGATACGCGACTTCAGCGATGAGCGTCAGGGAGAAAATGCGCGCCTGTTGTTGACCCAATTCGACCGTGTCCCTCTGTTGGTACGTCTGCTCAATCAGGCCGGAGTCGCGGCACGCGCCGTCAGCGGCCTGGAGCTCGAGCACGGGCGCCGCCGGCAGACCCTGACGCCGTGGATTCAGGTATATGACGGCGACGATTCGGCCATCTTCAACCCCCGGACCGGGACAAAGGGGCGGCCGGACAATCTGTTGCTCTGGGAACGTGCCGGGCAATCGGTGCTCGAGGTTCAGGGCGGCACCAACTCCGGCGTCACCTTCTCCATGCTCTCACGCACCCAGCCCGCCGAAGCCCTGGTACGTGAGCGGGTTACCGAATCGTCGGGCACCCTGCTCAACTTCTCCATTCACAGCCTGCCGCTGGAGGAACAGGCGCTCTTCCAGACTATTCTGCTGATCCCCATCGGCGCCCTGGTGGTGGTATTGCTGCGGGTCCTGGTCGGCATCAAGACCTCCGGCACCTTCATGCCGGTGCTGATCGCCCTGGCCTTCATCCAGACCACCCTGGCGACCGGCCTGATCGGCTTTTTGCTGGTCGTTGCGGTAGGACTGGTGATCCGCAACTATCTGTCGTACCTCAACCTGCTGCTGGTGGCCCGGGTCACGGCGGTGATCATAACGGTGATCGCGATCATTTCGCTGTTCTCGGTGCTTTCCTACCGGATGGGCCTAAATGCCGGCCTGACCATCACTTTCTTTCCGATGATCATCCTGTCCTGGACCATCGAGCGCATGTCGATCCTGTGGGAGGAAGAAGGCCCCAAGGAAGTCCTGATCCAGGGTGGCGGCAGCCTGGTGACCGCCGTACTCGCCTACCTGGCGATGAACAACCCATGGATTCGCCATATCACTTTCAACTTCCTTGGTGTGCAGTTGATCCTGATGGCACTGATCCTCATGCTCGGCAATTACACGGGCTATCGTCTGCTCGAATTGCGTCGCTTCAAGCCGGTCACGGAGGATTGACGCGATGAACTGGACGACCCCCGGCAAGCTGCGCGCCAAGGGCATCATTGGCATGAATCGGCGCAATATCCACTATATTGGCCGCTACAATGACCGACGGCTCTACCCACTGGTCGACGACAAGTTGCAGACCAAGCTGCTGGCCCAGCGTTACAACATCACTACCCCGGCCTTGATCGGCACCGTCTCGACCCAGTTCGGCGTCAAGCACATGCGCCGTATCCTCGACGGCCACAGTGGCTTCGTCATCAAGCCGGCCAAGGGCAGTGGCGGCAAGGGCATTCTGGTGATCGAATGCATCGAGGGGGGACACTATATCAAGCCCAGTGGCACGCACCTGACGCTGCCCGACGTCGAACGCCATGTCTCCAACATCCTGTCGGGACTGTATTCCCTCGGCGGCTCGCCGGATGTGGCACTGGTCGAGGGCTTGATCGATTTCGACGAGTCCTTCAGCGCCTACACCCATGAGGGCGTACCCGACATTCGTGTCATCGTCTTCAAGGGCTACCCCGTGATGGCCATGATGCGGCTTTCCACGGCGGCCTCGGACGGCAAGGCCAACCTGCATCAGGGCGCCGTCGGCGTGGGCATCGACATTGCCTCGGGGCAGGCCATTCGCGGCGTCCAGTTCGATCGAGCGCGCCACGATCATCCGGATACCGGTCATGAGCTCGCCAGTCTGCATATCGACAACTGGCGGACCCTGCTGGAATTGGCGGCCAGCTGCTACGAAATGACCGCGCTGGGCTATCTGGGTACCGACATGGTGCTCGACCGCCAGCATGGCCCCATGCTGCTGGAGCTCAATGCTCGTCCTGGCCTGGCCATCCAGATGGCCAATGGCGAGGGGCTGCGCAATCGCCTCGACCTCATCGAGCAACAGGCCAACGGCGCTGCCCCGGCGCAACGTGTCGATTTCGCCCAGCATCACTTCGCCCGCCGCAGCGAACTCGTGAGCACCGGGGAGGCCACGGCTTGAGGCCGCGCCTGGCAGTGCGGGCACGCGACGCGTAGAATGAGTCCTTTACTCCAGAGAGCGCATGGCTAGCATGACCGATTCCCGAGCCCTGATGGATCAGGCCGAGCGCCAGTGTCGCCAGCGCGGCGTACGCTTCACGCCGATTCGCCAACGCGTGCTGCAGATGATCGCCGACACCCGTGGGGGCCTGAAGGCTTATGACCTGCTCGACCGTTTGACCACCGAACACGCTGCGGCCCGCCCGCCGACCGTCTATCGCGCCCTGGAATTCCTGATCGACCAGGGGCTGGTACATCGCATCGAATCGCTGAATGCCTATGTCGCCTGCCCCTGCCCGGAACATGCCCATGGCTTTCAGTTATTGATCTGCCGCGACTGCGGCCGTGTCGAGGAACTCCACCTCGACACCATCAATGAGCAGCTCGGCCGCCGAGCCCATGAGCTGGGGTTCACGGTCCAGCGCCAGACCATCGAGCTGCTGGGCCGCTGCGATAGCTGTCACCAGCAGGCCCAGACCTCCTGACCGTCACGGAGTCCTCATGTCAGACGTGTTCAAGGCGCTGGAAGGCGCCACTGCCGACAGTACTCGGCCGCTGACCGATATCCTCGCCGCCGCGCGTTTCAACGACGCCGGCCTGATGCCTGCCATTGCCCAGCAGCACGACAGCGGCGAGGTCCTGATGATGGCCTGGATGAATCGTCGGGCACTCGAGGAGACTCTGAGCACCGGGCGTGTCTGCTACTGGTCGCGTTCCCGGGACCGCCTGTGGCGCAAGGGGGAATCCTCCGGCCAGCAACAGCATCTGGTCAGCGCGGCGTTCGATTGCGATGGCGACACCCTGCTGCTGCAGGTCGACCAGACCGGGCCCGCCTGCCATACCGGGCGGCGCAGCTGCTTCTACGTCGCGCTGGAAGGCGAGCAGGCCAGGATCGCCTCGGCGCCACTGCTCGACCCGGATAGCCTCTACTCGCGATGAGCCTGCTGGCTGCCTTATGACCGCCCTGCTCTCCGGCATCAGCCGCCTGTGCCGATATCTGCTGACTCTGACGCTCGTCGCCCTGGTCAGGCTCTATCAGTGCTGCCTGAGCCCCCTTCTGGGGCCGAGATGCCGTTACTGGCCGAGCTGCTCGCAATATACACTGGAGGCCCTGCGGGTACAGGGGCCGTTCAAGGGCGGCTGGCTGGCCACCAAACGCATCCTGCGCTGCCATCCCGGCGCGTCCGGCGGCATCGACCCGGTGCCCGGCGGCCCCAGCGAACAGCTGTGCAAGGAAGACCCCGAACTGGATGACGACTTCCGGTGTCGCCATTAAGGAAACACTGCTTAAATGCTTACGCATGCAAATCGATGCGCTATAGCCGCCATTCTTGGCGGCTACCCTGCGGGCCCGTCTAAAGACGGTTCAAATTCGCTCCTGGCGAATTTGTGCGCGGTGCTGGTGCGCTAGCCCGGTCGAAAGCTCGCCTAACTAATTGTCATGTCTCGCTTTCTTCGCTCCGTGCACTGATGTCTGGACATCAGGGTTAACTAAATATTGCCCTTCAGGTCATGAAACCCGTTTTCGACTTCCTGCACCAAGCGTTCCGCCAGTTCCTCGTCCTGAATCACGGGAAACTCCTTGATCAGCTTGCCACTGATGCCACCGCTCTGTCGTACCGAGCGAATGATTCGGTCGATATGCTCATCGGGACCTTCCAGCCAATCCTTGATGGCCAGCCGGGTCCGATACCAGGCACGCTGGAAAGCCGCCTGTTCATGCATCTCATACTCCAGCGTATGCTGGACCACTTCCTGAAGATACTCGACTTGCCGGGTCAGGTCAGGATACCTCCATGTTGGAGCTGCTTGATCATACGCAGAAAATTGGAAATCGGACGCAATGCCATCAGCGTAGCGGTGACGCTTTTCCGAGAAGCTCACCGCTTCAGTGAAAACTTGCATCAGGGGTTTGGAGTAGCATTCAAGAATACGGTCATACTCGGCTCGCCGAATCGCTGTCGACGTGATGGTCGCCGATACGGGGAGGATAAATGGCTCGGGGATCTGGCCGTCCCTACGCAGCACGTCATTGACCAGAAAGCGCGATACTCGTCCATTGCCATCGGCGAGAGGATGCAGAAAGACAAAGCCAAAGCTGGCGACAGCCGCCCGAATCAGCGAGGATTCCTTCTCGGTAGCTGCGAGGAAATGGCGTAGTCCATCGAGCATCCCGGCGAGCCATTGCCAGTGCGGGCAGACATAGTGAACCACCGAGCCGTGCTGAAGCGAATTGCTCCCAACGAAAACCGGCGATTGCCGCAAGCCTGGTTGTATCGTGGAAAGCCCGAGGATGGCACGCTGGAGTTCGGAAAGCGCATGTGAATCCAGAGAGTCATCCAGATTGCCGCAATAGTGCTCCATGGCTTGCGCAAAACGCTGAATCCGGTCCCGGCGCTGCCCTTCATGTTCGATCACGAAGCTTGCCCGACTTTCCTTGATAGTCAGCCAGACCGCACTCCTGAGCAAAATATCAGCACCGAATTCGCCTTCCATGGTGTCGAGTTCAGCGCTGATATCAAAATGCCGGAATGCCTCGACAATTTCGGTTTTGCGCACCAACGGGCAATACTCCGGTGTTCCCGGTAAATTGTCATTGATGCGCCATCGCCTGTTTCGAACCGGGTGGCTCCTTGTCACATAGTAGCGAGCATCAAGGGCATCACGGTAATTGCCGCCGACTTCAGCGATATCCAGCTCACGACGAGTCAACCACTCATAGAAGAACCCCGCTCGACGGGCATATTGCCCGGTCGGTTCGCGGTGCACCCACGCCGTCAACTCCTGTTCGGACATGACGCCAAACAGACGGGCCAGGAACTCCAGGTGCAGCCCTTCATGTTTCATGGCAAAGGCGAGATGGGCTGTCGGCGTATCGGCAGGACGCATGGCCTCCAGATACGTTTCCTGGCGTCCACTCTCATGCTCGTGGGTATGCCGCGTGCGCCCGATACAGCTCACCACATGAAATGGCTGAACCACTCGTATGTTGAAGTATCGGGCAAGCCAGCCATAGCCGATTACATCCTGCTCTTGAGCCGTCAAAATGATTATCTCACCGATAAAATGATTACATCTTCCAGCATTGATTCAAAAATGATTATGGCAGGATGCCGGGCTGGCGGCTAGCCGACTCAGGCGGCTTCCTGTTCGGCGACACGATAGATGCGTTCGAGCATGGAATGTAGGCCATTGCTGCGGGTCGGTGACAGGTGCTTGTCCAGGCCCAGGTCCGTCAGGAAATGCGGACTGGTGTCACGAATGTCCTGCGGGCGCCGATCATTGTAGATACGCATCAGCACCGCAATCAGACCGGAGACGATGGCCGCATCGGAAATGGCCTGGAAATGCAGGCTGTCGCCATCGCGCTGATGGTGCATCCAGACATTCGACTGGCAGCCCTGGATCTTGCGCTCCTCGGTCTTCCACTCGTCGGGAAAGGTCGGCAACTGCTTGCCCAGGTCGATGATGTACTGGTAGCGATCCATCCAGTTATCGAACATGTCGAATTCCTCGACGAGTTCCTGTTGAGCCTGCTCGGCGTTCATGGTCGTCATGCAAGTCTCCTCGATTCGGTTGACGTCCATTATAACGCTTGCGTCCCGCCGTCGTCCGCCCCCGATGCGGGCAGACCATGGCCGGACTGCTGACGATGCCACTCTTCGGCCTCGGCATGCAGGTAGCGGGCCGTGGTGTCGAGTCGTGAATGGCGGGCCGTCTCGGCCAGATAGCGCAGCTCGATGCCCGCTTGCGCCTGGTGGGTCAGCGCCGTATGGCGCAGCCAGTGCGGCGTGGCGCGACGCAGCTGCTGTGCCTCATGCTGGGCCTCGCCATCCGCCGACAGTCCGCGGGCATCCGCCGCCCGGGCGAAGGTGGCACGCATCAGTCGATAGACCTGGTTCTCCCCCAGGCCACGCCGACCATTCAGACCACGCAGCACCGGCATCTCCTCGTCCGCCGCCGGTCGTGGCGGCAGGCCCAGCCCCTGTCGCCAGTCGGCCAGCAGCTGCAGCATGTCCGGCGGCACGGGGATGCTCGCCAGCTTGCCGCCCTTCCCCGTCACCTGCCACCACCAGCGCCCCTCGCGGCGCTTGAAATCATTCATGCGCGCCGCTGCCATCTCGCCGATACGCGGCGCGAGCAGATAGGCAAAGCCGAACAACAAGCGCTGACGACGCCACTCGAACTGCCGGCGTCGGGACGCATCCTCCTCCGGCGGCCGATTCAGCCACTGCCATAGCCACTGCCACAGGGGCCGCTCCAGATAGCGCTCGACACTCGACTGGCGATTGTCCAGGCGGCGACGCTTGTCGCGCATCAGCCGAAAGGGGTTGTGCTCCAGCCAGGCCGCCTCGACCAGCCAGGCAAACAGCCCCTGGAGGATCACCAGGCTCTGGCGACGACTGGAGGGCGACAAGGGACCGCGAAAGGGACGCCAAGCGGGGTCGTGGCGGGGCCTGGTCGGCCCGACCCAGCGCTCCCGGGGTCGCGGATCGGCCAGAAAAGCCTCGAAGTCATCCAGGTCGCGACGTTGCAGGTCCTGAAGTGACCGCCCTGCTTCGCGCAGCCACAGCAGCAGCCGCTCGGCCTCGCGCCGATAGGCACGCCGGGTATTGGGGCTGGCGCGGTACTCGGCCAGCCAGCAGGCCACCGCCTCGGTATCGCTGGAAGCCTGGATGCGCCCGGATGACGACACAGGCAGCGCCGGGCTATCCGCGGACGCATACAGCAGTCTACCGACCTCTTCGGCGACCGGTCTGGCCGCCGCATCGGACGCTGAATTAACAGGCAGCGAGTCGTCTTCCATGGGGCATTCCTGTGAGTGGTCGCGATCCTGGGTGATGCCCGTGCCTTTCGGCGCTGCGGGCACTGCCCTGCCCTTGCCTCGGTCCGGTTGGCACATCGGCTCGCCCAGTGTGGCGCTACACGGACAATAATTCAAGATAAGACGCGTAATCTTGAATTTATCGACAATAGTGTAAATATATTTACGTAATACACCATTATGTAAAACTCTTTATTTCAGCACCGGAACGCGCTATCCTGCGCGCTGCCAGGCAGCATCGGACACACGCCAAACAGGCCGGCACACACCAGCCATGGCCTGCTTCGGCTACCAGGGAAAACAACACGGGCCTTCACGAGGAGATCACATGGCACGCAGCGGTGTGCGATACGAGGATGTACAACGCGCCATCGACGCCCTGATGGCACGCGGGGAAGCCCCCAGCGTGCACAAGATTCGTGAAGCCCTGGGCACAGGCAGCTTCACGACCATCAGCGAACACTTGCGCGAATGGCGCCGGCTGCGCGAGGAAAACCGCGATGTTCCGCCTCCTCAGGGCATGCCCACCGAGCTTCAGGCACTGGCCGAAGCGCTGTGGAGCCAGGCCCAGGAAGCCGCCAATGACGCCCTGGTGCATTATCGCCAGGAAGCCGATACCCGCGTGGAAGAGGCCCATCAGCAGGTTGCCGGGGCCGAGCGCCGTGCCGAGGACGCCGAACAGCGAGAAGCCGCCCTGTCCTCGCGCCTGACGGAACTCGATCAGCGTCTCGATGAGCGGACCCGTGAACAGGCGCAACTACAGGCCGAACACGATGCCCTGCAGGAGCGGCTGACCCGCGCGCAACAAGAGGTCGAGACCCTCCAGTCGCGATTGGAGGCCGCCAGACAGGAAGCCCGTGAGCAGGAGCAGGCCCACCAGCAGGCACTGGAAGCGCTGCAAACGAGCCTCGAGCAACGCCTGCAGCAGGAAGAGGAGCGCAATGAAAGCGCCGAGGCTCGCCTCATGGGCCTGCTGGATGAGGCCCGACAGGAGCGCCAGGCGGCCGAGAAGGCCCATGCCGGACGCGAACAGCGGCTCGAGCGTCAGCTGGAAGATGTCCGGGCACAGCACAAGGCCCGCGAACAGGAGCTGTCCGAGGCCCAGCAGGCGCGACACGAGGCCGAACGGGCCCAAGTCACGGCACAGGAAAGAGAAACTGAGCTGCAGCGGCAGAATGAAGAACTGGCCGGGCGTATTACCGAACGCGATCGCCAGCTGGCCGAGCAGGCCGAACACTGGCAACAACGCGAGCAGCAGATGGAGGAGCGGCTATGGGCTTCGCTGGAAGCCTTGCGCAGCGAGTGGCGGGATGCGCGGGAGCGAGCCGAGGATACAACGGACTCACCTGCTCCGGAACGCGAGGACCCCGCCTGAACGGGACCGGCTCGCGCGAGCGGATGGATGCCTGCCGCGGCCACCCGGCCACGGCAGGCACCGGGTCTCAATAGTAGGCGTTGGTGGTATCCGTGTGGTCGGTGATGTCCCGGATGCCGCTGAGCTCTGGAATACGTTCCTTCAGGGTCTTCTCGACGCCATCCTTGAGCGTGATGTCCACGGCAGCACAGCCCTGGCACCCGCCGCCGAAGGACAGCACGGCGACCTGCTCCTCGGTCAGCTGCACCAGGCGGACCTCACCGCCATGCGCCGCCAGACCGGGATTGATCTCGCTGTGCAGGACATAATTGACCTGATCCTCGAGCGGGCTGTCGGCATTGACCTTCGGCATCTTGGCATTGGGCGCCTTGATCGTCAGCTGGCCGCCCATGCGGTCGGCGTTGAAGTCGACCACGGCCTCTTCGAGGAAGGGCACGCTGTTGCTGTCGAGATAGACGGCAATCTTCTCGAGTTCGAGCCGCTCATCGCTGGGCTCTTCCTCGCCGGGCCGGCAATAGGCCAGGCAGGTCTCGGCGTAGGGCGTACCCGGTTGGGTGATGAAAATACGCACAGCGATACCTTCGACGTTCTGCTTGGCCAGCAGCTCGGCAAGGTAATCCTGGGCACTGTCGGTGATCTGGATGCTGTCACTCATGATGCTCTCACTGGTCTGGCCCCGACCCGGGACGAAGTGGACGGATGCGAGTCAGGATATCGGTGTTTTCCCTCATGGTAAGCGAGCCTTGCCGCCAAGACAATCCCGAGTGTTTTGGTGGGTCTTTCCCACCCTGCCGCTGACGCCCGGCATTTGCTACCATGTTGCACCATCCGGCTCCCCGCACAGGGCGAATGCCGCATGACACAGCCCATAACAACGCTCGATTCACGACCTCCCGGAGATCTTCCCGACTCATGGCCGACGTTTCCGTATCCTCGCTTGCGACGCTTACCGATAGCCTCTCCAGCCGCATCCTGATGCTGGATGGCGGCATGGGCACCATGCTGCAGAATGCCGGCCTCAGCGAAGCGGAATTTCGCGGCGAGCGCTTCAGCGACTGGCCAACCGACCTCAAGGGCAACAACGACCTGCTCGGCCTGACCTGCCCGGACCTGGTCACGCGCATCCATCGGGAATACCTGGAAGCCGGCGCCGACATTGTCGAGACCAACACCTTCAACAGCACGCGCCTGTCCCAAGCCGACTACGGCATGCAGGAACTGGTACCCGAGCTCAACCGGGAATCCGCCCGCCTCGCCCGCCAGATCTGCGACAGCGTGGCGCGAGAAACCGGCGTGCCACGCTATGTGGCCGGCGTGCTGGGCCCGACTTCGCGCACCGCCTCACTGTCGCCGGATGTCAACGACCCGGCCATGCGCAACGTCACCTTCGATGAGCTGCGCGACAACTACCGCGAGGCCGCCGCAGCGCTGGTCGAAGGCGGCAGCGACCTGATCCTGATCGAGACCATCTTCGACACCTTGAACGCCAAGGCCGCCATCTTCGCCCTGGAGGAACTCTTCAAGGCGCGCGGCGAGCGCGTGCCGGTGATGATTTCCGGCACCATCACCGATGCCTCCGGCCGCACCCTGTCCGGCCAGACCACCGAGGCCTTCTGGAATTCGGTGCGCCATGCCAGGCCCCTGTCGATCGGTCTCAACTGCGCGCTGGGCGCCGCCGAGCTGCGTCCCTATGTCGAGGAGCTGGCGCACAAGGCCGATACCTTCGTGACCGCCCACCCCAATGCCGGGCTGCCCAACGAGTTCGGGGAATACGATCAGACCCCGGACGAGATGGCGGCGATCGTGGCCGAGTTCGCCACCAGCGGGCTGGTCAACATCATCGGCGGCTGCTGTGGCTCCACTCCAGAACACATCGCCGCCATTCACCGCGCCATCCAGGGCGTCGAGCCGCGCCGGATTCCCCAGCGCGACCGGGCGTGTCGCCTGTCGGGCCTGGAGCCCTTCAACATCCAGCACGACTCGCTGTTCGTCAATGTCGGCGAGCGCACCAATGTCACCGGCTCGGCGCGTTTCAAGCGCCTGATCAAGGAAGAAGACTTCACCACCGCCCTGGAAGTCGCCCTCGAGCAAGTCGAAAACGGCGCTCAGGTGATCGACATCAACATGGACGAAGGCATGCTGGAGTCCGAGGAAGCCATGGTGCGCTTTCTCAACCTGATTGCCGGCGAGCCCGACATCGCCCGGGTGCCCATCATGGTCGACTCCTCCAAGTGGGAGATCATCGAAGCGGGCCTGAAGTGCATCCAGGGCAAGGCCGTGGTCAACTCCATTTCCCTGAAGGAAGGCGAGGATGCCTTCCGCGAGCAGGCCACCAGGTGCCGTCGCTATGGCGCCGCCCTGGTCATCATGGCCTTCGACGAACAGGGCCAGGCCGATACCTTCGCGCGCAAGACCGAAATTTCTCAGCGCGCCTATCGCCTGCTGGTCGACGAAATCGGCTATCCGGCCGAAGATATCATCTTCGACCCCAACATCTTCGCCATCGCCACCGGCATCGAGGAACACGACAATTACGCCGTCGACTTCATCGAGGCCACGCGCTGGATCCGTGAGCACCTGCCGCATGCCATGGTCTCCGGCGGCGTGTCCAACGTGTCCTTTTCGTTTCGCGGCAACAACGCCGTGCGCGAGGCGATCCACTCGGTGTTTCTCTATCATGCCATCCGTGCCGGCCTGAGCATAGGCATCGTCAATGCCGGCCAGCTGGCCGTCTACGATGACCTGCCCGATGAGCTTCGCGAAGGCGTCGAGGATGTCGTGCTCAATCGTCGCCGCGATGCCACCGAACGGCTGCTGGAACTGGCCGACCGATACAAGGATGACGGCAGCGGTGCCACCCAGAAGGAAGACGCGGAGTGGCGCAGCTGGGAAGTCGAGAAGCGCATCGAGCATGCCCTGGTCAAGGGCATTACCGCCTACATCGAGGATGATACCGAGCTCGCTCGCCAGCGGGCGCAGCGCCCGATCGAGGTCATCGAGGGCCCGCTGATGGATGGCATGAACGTGGTCGGCGACCTGTTCGGCGACGGCAAGATGTTCCTGCCCCAGGTGGTCAAGTCGGCACGTGTCATGAAGCAGGCCGTGGCCTACCTGATTCCCTATATCGAAGCCGAGAAGAGTGAAGACACCCAGGCCAAGGGCAAGATCGTCATGGCCACCGTCAAGGGCGATGTCCACGATATCGGCAAGAACATCGTCGGTGTGGTCCTGCAATGCAACAACTACGAGGTCATCGACCTCGGCGTGATGGTGCCGGCCGAGAAGATCCTGCAGACCGCGCGCGAGGAGAATGCCGACATCATCGGGCTGTCCGGCCTGATCACGCCCTCCCTGGACGAGATGGTGCATGTCGCCAAGGAAATGCAGCGCCAGGACTTCGACATCCCCCTGCTGATCGGTGGCGCCACCACGTCCAAGGCTCATACCGCGGTCAAGATCGAGCCGGGTTACGAGCACCCGGTGATCTATGTCACCGATGCCTCACGCGCCGTGGGGGTCGCCGGCAAGCTGCTGACTCCGGGGCTCAAGGCGGATTACATCAGTGACATCCGCGACGAGTACGAAAAGGTGCGAGAGCGCAACGCCAAGCGCCGCCCCAAGGCCGCCGAAATCAGCTACGCTCAGGCCCGCCAGCACAAGCCGGACTTCGACTGGCAGGCGTATACACCGCCGCGCCCGGCCCACTCCGGCCTGCAGACCTTTGCCGACCAGCCTTTGGCGCCACTGATCGAGCGCATCGACTGGACGCCCTTCTTCATGAGCTGGCAGCTGGCCGGCAAGTACCCGCGAATTCTCGAGGACGACAAGGTCGGCGAAGCGGCCCGCAACCTCTTCGATGATGCCCAGGCCATGCTGCGGCACCTGGTCGACGAGCGGCTGATCCAGGCCCGCGGGGTGATCGGCATGTGGCCGGCCAACAGCGTGGATGACGATACCATCGAGGTCTACGCCGACGAGTCACGGACCCGGGTGGTCGAGCGGCTGCAGCATATTCGTCAGCAGACCACCAAGAATCGCGAAGGCGTCTGCTACAGTCTGGCCGATTTCATCGCGCCCAAGAGCACGGGACAGCCGGACTGGATCGGCGGCTTTGCGGTGACCGCCGGCCACGGTGTGGAAGCGCTGGCCGAGCGTTACAAGGCCGCCGGCGACGACTATAACGCCATCATGGTCCAGGCCCTGGCCGACCGCCTGGCCGAAGCCTTCGCCGAGTACATGCACGAGCGCGTGCGCACCGAGTACTGGGGCTACGCGCCCGACGAGGCACTGGACAACGAGGCCCTGATCGCCGAGCAGTATCGCGGCATTCGTCCTGCTCCCGGCTACCCGGCCTGTCCGGATCATACCGAAAAGGCCGCCCTCTTCCGCCTGCTCGAGGCCGAGCAGCACACCGGGCTCTCCTTGACCGAGAGCTTCGCCATGTGGCCCGCGGCGGCCGTCTCCGGGTGGTATTTCGCGCATCCGCAGTCGAAGTACTTCTCCACCGGCCGCATCACACGCGACCAGGTCGAATCCCTGGCCGAGCGCAAGGGCATGACGCTGGGCGAGCTGGAACGCTGGCTGATGCCGGTGCTCTCCTACGACCCCAGTTGATGGCCGGGAGTGCCACCAGACGTGATACGCCCCGCCTGCTGCCCGAAGGCAAGCGGCGGCGTACCATCCTGCGCATCGCCCTGCCGATCATTGGCGGCATGCTCAGCCAGAGCCTGCTGAATCTGATCGATGCCGCCATGGTCGGCATGCTCGGCGCGGTCCCGCTGGCCGGCGTGGGCATCGGCGGCTATGCCATTTTTCTGGTCACGGCCGTGGTCTTCGGCCTGTCATCCGGTGTGCAGGCTCAGACGGCCCGGCGGCATGGCGAGCAGGCCTGGGGCGATCGCGGACAGGCCCTGAATGCCGGGCTGCTGATAGCCCTGGCGATCACCCTGCCCTTGACCCTGCTGTGTCTGTGGCAAGCGTCCCCCCTGCTGGCAATGATCAACCAGGATCCGGCGGTGCAGGCCGATGCCGTGGCCTACTTCCGCTGGCGAGTGGTGTCGCTGGCGCCCGTGGCCTTGATCTTCTGCTTTCGCGGCTTCTGGAACGGCATTCAGCGCACCGGCCTGTATCTGCGCATCATGCTGGTGATGCATGTGATCAATATCGTGACCAGTGCCGGCTTGATCTTCGGCCTGTTCGGACTGCCCGCCATGGGGGCGTCCGGTGCCGGTGCCGGTACCACCCTGTCGCTGTTCGCGGGACTGGCCCTCTGGGCCGCCTACAGCCTGCGCCATGCCACCGCGAGCGGTTTTCTGGGCGGCTGGCCCCCGCTCGGCACCCTGACGACCACGCTGAGGCTCGCCGTGCCGCATTCCTTCCAGCAGATCTGGTTCGCGGCGGGCTATGCGGCGCTGTTCTGGATCCTCGGACAGATCGGTACCGCCAGCGTGGCGGTCGGCCATGTGCTGGTCAATCTGTCCTTGATGCTGATACTGCCCGGCGTCGGGCTCGGCATGGCCGCCATGAGCCTGGTCGGCCAGTCACTCGGTCGCCAGGATCATCGGGACGCCACGCGCTGGGGCTGGGACGTGGTGCGCGTGGCCATTGTCTGTCTGCTCGTCCTCGGGGGGCCGCTGGTGGTGTTTCCCGAGCGCGTGCTGGGCTGGTTCCTGCATGACTCCGCCCTGATCGCCATGGGGCATCTGCCGCTGCAGTTGACGGCCCTGATGATCGTCATGGATGCCGCGGCCCTGGTGCTGGCCCAGGCGCTGCTGGGCGCCGGTGCCAATCGCACCGTCATGCTGACCACCCTGGGGCTGCAGTGGCTTCTCTTCCTGCCGCTGGCATGGTGGGTCGGTGTCCAGCAGGAATTCGGCCTCATCGGCATCTGGTGGCTACAATTGGCCTATCGTGGCCTCCACTCCCTGTGGTTTGCCATCATCTGGCAACGCCAGCGCTGGACGACGGTGGTGGTATGAGGGACAACGTCGACCGCCGATGACGGCGCCACCCGGCCATGGCCGGGCAGACACTCTCATTCCATTTCGAATATGAAATATGCACATTTATTCTTTTATCGTATAAAGCTCGGCCGGTAGACTAGTCGCAACCGTGCCACTTCCCTATCGAAGGAAGGCGTCGAATGTATCGCTATGACAACCATGATCAGACCCTGGTAGATGAACGCGTCGCGCAGTTCCGCGATCAGATGCGCCGCTACCTGGAAGGCAAGATCAGCGACGAGGAGTTTCTGCCGCTGCGCGTGCAGAACGGCCTCTATGTGCAACGCTATGCGCCCATGCTGCGTATCGCCATCCCTTACGGCATGCTGGCGTCCTACCAGCTGCGCAAGCTCGGCGAGATCGCCGCACGCTATGACCGTGGCTACGGGCACTTCACCACGCGCACCAACCTGCAGCTGAACTGGCCGAAGATGGAGGATGTTCCCGACATCCTCGCCGACCTGGCGAGCGTGCAGATGCACGCCATCCAGACCAGCGGCAATGACATCCGCAACACCACCACCGACCAGTTCTCCGGCATTGCCGCCGACGAGGACGTCGATCCGCGCCCCTGGTGCGAGCTGATCCGTCAGTGGTCGACCTTCCACCCGGAGTTTGCCTACCTGCCGCGCAAGTTCAAGATCGCCGTTACCGGCGCCGAGGAAGACCGCGCGGCCATCCAGGTACACGATGTCGGCCTGCGTTTCTGGCGCAACGAGGACGGCGACGTGCGGGTCAAGGTACTGGCCGGCGGCGGTCTCGGTCGCACGCCGATGATCGGCAGCGTGATCCACGAGGATCTGCCCTGGCAGCATCTGCTAACCTATCTGGAGGCCCTGGTCCGGGTCTACAACCAGTTCGGCCGCCGCGACAACAAGTTCAAGGCGCGCATCAAGATTCTGGTCAAGGCGCTGGGCGCCGATGAGTTTCGCCGCCGGGTCGAGGAAGAATGGGCCCACCTCAAGGACGGCCCTCAGACCCTGACCGACGAGGCCATCACTGCCGTGGCCGACCACTTCGTCGAGCCACCGCGTCGCGCGGTTGCCGAAGCGGCCATCCAGCACTATGAACAGATGCGCGCGGACAACCGTGCCTTTGCTCGCTTCGTCACCAACAACGTGACGGATCACAAGGTGCCCGGCTACAAGGCCGTGACCCTGTCGCTCAAGCGCCATGATCACTCGCCGGGTGACGTCACCTCGGACGACATGAGTGCCGTCGCCGACCTGGCGGATGAGTTCGGCTATGGCGAGCTGCGCGTCACCCACGAGCAGAACCTGGTGCTCACCGATGTGCCCGTCGACCAGATGGAGGCGCTCTGGCAACGCCTGGAAGAGCTCGACATGGCCAACCCGACCGTGGGCACGCTCGCCGACCTGATCTGCTGCCCCGGCGGGGACTACTGCTCGCTGGCCAATGCCAAGTCGATCCCGGTGGCGCAGGAAATCCAGCAACGCTTCGAGGACCTGGACTTCCTCTACGACCTGGGCCCGCTGGAACTCAATATCTCGGGCTGCATGAATGCCTGTGGCCACCACCATGTGGGCCACATCGGCATCCTCGGGGTCGACAAGAAAGGCGAGGAGTACTATCAGATCTCGCTGGGCGGCAGTCAGGGCAATGAGTCGTCCCTGGGCAAGATCCTCGGTCCCTCCTTCTATCGTGAAGATGTGACCAATGTCATCGACAAGCTGCTGAAGGTCTATGTTGGCGAGCGCAACCCGGACGAGACCTTCCTCGACACCTATCGACGCATCGGAATGAAACCCTTCAAGGAGCATGTGTATGCCTGAACAGCAACGCAGCCTGATCGTGGATGGCTCGGTCGTGCCGGATGAGTGGACACGCCTCGATGCAGACGCCGAACGTCCGGCCGACGCCGCCGTGATCGTGCCGCTGGCCGATTGGCAGGCGGCGCGGGGGCCGGCCGTCGCGCCCCTTCTGGCCAGCGACACTGAGCTGACACGCGAACTCGCCGCCGAGTTGCTCGAGGCCCCCTTGATCGCCATCGACTTTCCGAAATTCACCGATGGCCGCGGCTACAGCATCGCTCGTCTGCTGCGCGAGCGACATGGCTATGCAGGGCAGATCCGCGCGGTAGGTGACGTCCTGATCGACCAGCTGTTCTACATGTCGCGTTGCGGTTTCAACGCCTTCTCCCTGCGCGAGGACCAGATCGTCGAGGATGCCTTGAACGCCCTGGATACCTTCAGCCTCAGCTATCAGCCGGGTACCGACACCGGCGAGCCCTTGTTCCGTCGGCGCATGCGCGAAGCCGCCAGGCAACGCGACGTGGCCTGAACGCGAGCCAGTAACCGCAGGTTGCAGGCCCGGAAGCCGGTCCACGAGGATCGGCTTCCGGGTTTTCACGGCTGCACGTCACCCGCCACTGCCTAGCCGCGCCGCTTTTGCTGGCGCTCCCGATTGGCCGCCCTGGCCCGCTCGCTCTTGCGCAGCATCACCCAGGTCGCGCCGATGCCACCATCGCCCTGTGTCGCCGATGTGTAGGCTTGAACCTCTTCCAGGGCACTCAGCCACTTGGCCAGATACGAACGCAGCACATTGGCTGCACTGTCGATCTCCCTGCCACGACCATGCACGATCAGCACCGAACGCAGATCACTCTCGCGCGCTTCGCGCACAAAGACCGGCAAGGCACGGCGACACTCTTCCAGTGGCCGGCGGAGTAGATGCAAGCTGGCCTGGGCCGGATAGCCGCCATGGCGGAGGCGCTCGACGACACCTCGCTGAATGCCGTCGCGCCGCCATTCCAGGGGATCGAAGGGCGGCACCAGATCGACAAAATCATTGGACAGCCCCCAGCGCGTCTCATCCTCTGCCTCGGCATTCTGGCGTCGCGCCAGCTGGGCCTCACTGGGATCGGTTCGCGGCCGGCCTGGATCGGCGCGATCCGTGCCGCTGCGCAATGGCTGAACGTCATCCATCAATGCCCGAAAATCCAGGTCTTCACGCTGTGACTCGGTCATGGGACACCTCCGACAGGCACGTCAACTGAAAGCTTGATCGCTTCATGTTAGCGTCAGCCTCCAATGGATCAAAGCCGTCCGATGAGGGAAATATGCCCCGCATGACCCTCTACTGCCCGGATTCGCATTACAGGGGTCTCTAGATGCGTAAAGCGCTTCGCTATGGTGTCAGCGCCGGACTCGCCGCACCGCTGGTCATGGCTGCCGGGTTCTGGCTGGTGTGGTTGAGCCCCTGGACCTATGACCGCCCGCCCGCATTGCCCGAGGTGTCCGAGGGCCCGCACCAGGTCTTCGTCTATGGCACGCTGCGCCATGCCAGCGTGCGCTGGATCGTCTATGGTCGCGCCGGGTCTCCATCACCTGCCAAACTGAAGGGGTATGCGCGCAACGACCTGGACCTGAGCCGCGCCAAGGGCGCCAGCGTCGACGGTCTCCTGCTGACGGTCGATCGCCAGGAACTTCAGCAGCTGGATCGCTATGAACGCCTGGGGATCCGTTATTCGCGAGAACGCGTGGAGCTTGCCGATGGCCAGCAGGCCTGGGTCTACCAGCGCCTGGATGATTGACGTCCCGGGTATTGGCACCGATCAAATGACTTTTGTGGGATAGATAACGGTATAAATTCTGGTGGATGACATGACGTCAAGGCCCCTTGCCTGTAGGCTGATGCCCATGGATAACGAACTGACATTGCTCGAGATGTTCACCCGTCTCTGCGCCGCCGCCGGACTGGCTCTGGTGCTGGGTTGCGAGCGAGAGTTCCGCCGCAAGCCCGCCGGCCTGCGCTCCCATATGCTGGTGGCCCTGGGGGCCGCGGCCTTCCTGCTGGTCGGGCTGGAAATCCTGTTTGCGACCGGCGAAGGCGACCCCTCGGCACGTATCGATCCGACGCGTATTGTCGAAGGTGTCATCGGCGGCATTGGCTTCCTCGGGGCCGGCAGCATCATTCGCAGTGGCACCAATGTGCAAGGCATCACCACCGGCGCCTCGATATGGCTGGCCGGTGCCATCGGTATCGCCGCCGGCGTTGGCGATCTGGCGCTGGCCGCCATGGTCACGCTGCTGGCCTTGATCATCATGACCGTACTGGGTGCCATCGAACGAGCCCTGCCCTGGCACAAGCGCGATGATTGAGCCTCCCGACAGGCTGTTGTAGGCCTCTGTGCCCCCGGCCTACAATGGCCGCATGCCGTTCGTCATCACCCATGAGGCCCTTCGATGCTGACCCTGCTCCACAATCCACGCTGTTCGAAATCCCGCGAGACACTGGCCTTGCTCGAGGAGCGCGGCCTAGATATCAGAGTACGCCGCTATCTCGAGGAACCGCTCGACGAAGCGGAATTGAGATCCCTGCTGTCCCGTCTCGAGGCAGGCTCGGCCGCGCTGGTGCGCTCCAACGAATCCGAATGGAAGGCGCTGGATGCTGACCGCCACGATCCCGAGCAGGTCATTCAGGCCATCGTTGCGCACCCGCGGATCATGCAGCGTCCGATCGCGGATGACGGACAACGCGCCGTCATCGGTCGGCCTCCGGAAGATGTGCTGAGCCTGCTCGACTGACCATAACCGCCCCGATCCCTCCCTCGACCCCAGGAAGTCGCATGTCTGCCCAGCCTTATGTCCTGATTCTCTACTACTCGCGTCAAGGCGCCACGCGCGCCATGGCGGAGCGCATTGCCGCCGGCGTCGAGTCACTGCGTGGCATCGAGGCTCGCTTGCGCACCGTGCCTCCCGTCTCGCCCACCTGCGAGGCCGTGGACCCGGAGATCCCCGCCGAAGGGGCCATCCATGCCGACCTCGATGACCTGCGCAACTGCGCCGGCCTGGCCCTCGGCAGCCCGACACGTTTCGGCAACATGGCCGCCCCCTTGAAATACTTCATCGACACCACCAGTGAATTATGGCTGGGTGGCGCGCTGGTCGACCGTCCCGCCACGGCGTTCACCTCCACCTCCAGCCTTCACGGTGGACAGGAAACCACCCTGATCTCGATGCTGCTGCCCCTGCTGCACCATGGCATGGTCTACGCGGGCCTGCCCTACAGCGAGGTCGAGCTGACCCGGACCCAGTCCGGGGGGACGCCCTATGGCGCCAGTCATGTCGCCGGGACACGCAGCGACCGCCCACTGGATGATCATGAACGCCAACTGGCGTTCGCCCAGGGTCAGCGCCTCGCCCGTCTGGCGCTGACCCTTCAACAGGCCGGGGAGAACGCATGAAGCGCTGGCTGAACGATCTCGAGGCCCACGAGGGACTGGACCAACTGGTGGCCCGGTGCCGCAAGCTGGTCATCGGCAGTTATGCGATACTGATACTATTGATGATCTATCGAGGCATGGTGGTCGACAGTGAAACCAGCCGCGTCGGCCCATTGATCGCGTTCGTGCTGCCACTGGTGCTGTTCCTGCCCTCGATCCTGGCACAGCGCGCCCGTGGGCATGCTTGGCTGGCCTTCGTCAGCCTGCTCTACTTCGCCCAGGGCATCATGGTTGCCACCCTGCCGGGCCAGGTTACACGCGGTGTCGCGGAGGCCCTGGTGGCCCTGGCACTGTTCGCCGGTTGCACAGGCTATGCTCGCTTCCGCAGTCGTCAGGTCAAGCATGCCCAGACGGGTTCCTCTTAGCGAAGCGCTGCTGCATGGTCGTGAACAAGGCGCGACTGGTCGCCAGTACTGGCATTCGCAACACAGCGGAGAAGACGCCCGAACACGGCCAAAGCACTATACATCCGAGTCCATGCGGATCTTGATCGGACTCGCGGCTGATTCAACACCGCCTGGGCAAGCACAGTCGTTTATCAATACCCTCTTAGCCCATTCGTTTACAGCTGTCAGGAGAACCCCATGACACGAGATATTGCCGACATTAGGCGCGACTACGAAGGTGGTCGGCTTGAAGAAGATCAGGTGCCCAACGAGCCCATGCCGCTGTTCGACGAGTGGCTGACCCTGGCACTGGATAGCGAAGGCGATGATGGCAATGTCATGACCCTGGCCACGGTCGACAGCCAGGGCATGCCGCATGCCCGCATCGTGCTGTTGAAGCAGGTCAGCGAGGCCGGTCTGGTGTTTTACACCAACTACCAGAGCCACAAGGGCAGCGAGCTGGCCAACTCGCCGCATGCCGCTCTGGTGTTCTGGTGGCCATCCCTGGGCCGTCAGGTGCGTGTCGAGGGGCCGGTCGAGAAGGTCAGCGCGGAGGAGTCCGACAACTACTTTGCCGGCCGCCCGCGTGCCAGCCAACTGGGCGCCTGGGTGGCGACCCAGAGTGTGGTGATCCCCGGTCGCAGTTGGCTCGAGGAACGCGAACAACGCTTCCAGCACGCCTACCAGGGCCAGGATATCCAGCGCCCCGGCCACTGGGGCGGTTATCGGGTCAAACCGGAGATGATCGAGTTCTGGCAGGGCCAGCCCAGCCGGCTGCATGACCGCTTGCGCTACGAGCGGCGTGGCCACGGGTGGCAATGCTTCCGTCTGGCACCCTGACACCCGACGCTCACTGCGCCGCCATCGCCTCCAGGCGGTGGCGCTGCCATTCGTTTTGCGGTTCATTGAGCCTCAGCACCGCATCCACCACCTGCTCTTCCATGTTGTAGCGCTGGCGAAAACCAAGGTATTTCATCAGCGCGCGCATGGGGTGATTATCGGCCATGATCTGGCCCACCATCTCCAGGGTGCCGACGCTCTTGCTGTAGCGAATCATGCGCTCCATCAGCAGTTTGCCGATTCCCAGCCCCTGCAGATCATCGCGAATGATGATCGAGAACTCGGTGCGGATATTGTCCGGGTCGTTCCACACACGCACCACGCCCAGCATTTCCTTGCTGCCATCCGCCCGGGGATGCTCGGCGATGAAGGCCATCTGGCGGTCATAATTGATGTGGGTCAGCATCGACAGGTCACGCTGGGACAGATCGGCCTTGTGGTGGAAATACCGGAAACGGATGCTCTGCTCGGACAGGCGACCGTGAAAACGCTCGATGAGGGGCGCATCCTCGGCGCGTACCGGGCGCACCTCCACGCCCCAGCCATTGCGCAGTGTCACCCACTCACGCAGTTCCTCCGGATACGGCATGATGGCAAAGCGAGCCGGCTTGCCGAGATCCATGGCGTAGTCCACGGCCAGGACGCCGTCACGATTGAGCAACACCGGGTTGAGCTCGAGCCCCTGCAGCTCGGACAGGTCACTGGCCATCTGGGACAGCTTGACGAGCAGCTCGCAGATGCGCGTGATGTCCCGCTGAGGGTCACTCGAATGTTCACGGATCAGCCGTGCCGCATGCGTCCGCCCCACCACATCGGCGGCCAGCGACATGTTGAGAGGTGGCAGGGCTACCTGACGGTCGGCCAGGACATTGACCTTGTAGCCCCCGATGCCGAAGACGATCAAGGGGCCGAACACCGGATCACGCGTTACCCCGGCACACAGCTGCATGGAGTGCTTGCCACGCTGCATCGCCTGAAGGCAGTACTCGCGGACCTCGAGCCCGGGAAACTTCTCCCTGACCTTGTCGCCCAGCCGATCGATGCCCTCGGCGACCTGCTCTGCCGTCATCAGGTCCTGCAGCAGGCCGGCCGACAGCTTGTGCGGATGGCGTCGATAACGAAAGGGGCGACAGTTGGCTTCATGCACGATCTTCAGGGCCATGGGCCCATGGAAGTCACTGGCTGCTTCACGGGCCTCCGCCGGACTCGTCAGATAACGGCTGCGGGCCGATGGAATGCCATAAGCCTCGAGAACCTTGGCCACTGCCGAATGATTCAGTGTTTCCCGTCCCTCTGCCTTCGCTCGGTCGATGAGCTCCCGGCATTCACGGCGGATGGCCGGGGTCGTGGCGAATGGCAGGCTGGGCGGCGTTTCCTGAAGCAGGGACTGCACACCTTGATAGTCGACCATGTGCATGAACGCCTTGACGGCCTTTTCTGGCGATATATAGGTTGGAATGCCGGCCTGGTTGCACTCGTGGCGCGCCGACAGCGCCTCACCCAGCCCCATCCAGCTGGTCAGCAGGTTGCGCCGGAAACGCTTGCGGGCGTCGATGACCGCCCTGGCCGTCTCCAGCGATGCCGCCAGCCGCGTCGGCGCATGGACGACCAGCACGGCATCGACACCGGGGTCGGCGGCCACCAGCTCGATGGCTTCGACGAAATGCCGTGGCGTCGCCAGACCTCCCAGGTCCACCGGGTTTTCGCCGGGCTTGGTGCGATCCTGATGTTCCTGCTGCAACAGCGCCTGGGTGCTCGGCTCGAAGGCCGCCAGCCGCCCCCCGGCACTGATGAGCTTGTCGATGGCCAGCATCGCCGGTCCCAGCCCGTTGGATACCACCGCCAGGCGATCCCCGCGCAGGGGCCGCATGCGTGACAGGGTTTCCAGGGCATCGAAGAGCTCATCGGAATCATCGACCCTGACCACGCCTGCCCGGGCAAAGGCGGCATCGAAGACCTGGTCACGGTTGGCGATGCCCGGCGTCGGCGGCAACCCGGACATGTCCGACTCGGCCGTGCGCCCGCTCTTGATGGCCAGCACCAGGCGATGACGCGAGGCATCACGCAGGGCCGTCATGAAATGCTGGGCGTCGAGAATGCGCTCCAGGTGCAACAGGATGGCCTTGGTCGGCGCATACTGGTTGATGTAGTCGATCAGGTCCGGCAGCAGCACATCCACGCTGTCGCCCAGTGTCAGCAGATGCGAAAAGCCGATCCCGCGGCCAGCCGCCCAGTCGATCATGGCATTGCCGAGCATGCCCGACTGGCCGAGATAGGCCACTCGGCCACGCTTGACCGGCTGGCTGGAATAGGAGGCATTGAGACGCCGCCCCGGCACGATCAGCCCCATGCATTCCGGTCCCAGGACACGCAGGCCCGATGCGCGGGCCGCGCCGAGGATGCGCTGGCGAATCGAGGCCTGACCCTCGGGCACAGTATCCAGCTGGGCCCCACCGGACAGCACCAGCGCGGCGCGCACGCCATGCTGGCCCAATGCCTCGATCCAGCCCGCCACGGCCTCGACCGGCGAGCAGATCACCGCCAGGTCGGGAGTCGCGGACAGGTCGCTGACATCATCGAGGCAGGGCTCGCCATACACCCTGCCGTGATTCGTTGCCGTGTCTCCTGGCTGGTCATGCATGGCCCAGATCGGCCCTCTGAAGCCGCCATCGCGCAGGTTACCGATGACCATTCCGCCCATGGAATCCGGCTGTTCGGATGCCCCGACCACGACGATGCTGTGGGGCTCGAAGAAATAATCCAGAAAGCGGGTGCTCATCGGCGACTCCAACGGCTAAGGGGGCAAGCATGGCAATGCCTGGCGCCACTTGCGATGACGACAGCATACCCTGCTTGTTTACGACTTATGGCCACTTTCATGCAAGGGGCGAAGGCCTCTAGGGTAGTGGTTCGCCAGCGGAGGGCCGACATGATCACCGCCTATATCACGCACCCGGACCACCCCAGGCACTTCATGGGCCCCGGGCATCCCGAGTCGCCCGAGCGCCTGGATGCCATCCGGGCACGCCTGCAGCTCACGGGCCTGCTGCAACAGACCATGCAGTGCGAAGCCGTCGAGGCCACGCAAGCCCAGCTGTGTCGTGTTCACCCCGCCGCCCATCTTCACCACCTGGAAGGCTGTGCCCCCGTCGAGGGAATCCGGTCACTGGATGGCGACACCCTGATGACCCCGGATAGCCTGCGTATCGCCCGACTGGCCGCTGGTGCGGCCATCAAGGGCGTCGATCGCGTCTACCGCCAGCAGGCCGACAACGTCTTCTGTGCCATGCGTCCGCCCGGTCACCATGCCGAGGCCAGTGACGCCATGGGCTTCTGCTTCTTCAACAACGTGGCCGTCGCCGCCGCTCATGCACGGTGGGAACATGGTGCGCAACGCGTGGCGATCCTGGATTTCGATGTTCATCAGGGCAACGGCACCATCGATATCTTCCAGAATGATCCTGATGTGCTGGTCTGCAGCAGCTACCAGTCCCCCTTCTACCCGTGGCGCTACCTGGAAAGCAGTGCCCCCAACATCGTCAATACCCCCTTGCCGGCCGGCACCGCCGGGCCGGCATTTCGGCGCGCCATCGAGCGCGACTGGCTGCCCGCCCTGCATGATTTTCAGCCGGACCTGGTGCTGCTTTCCGCCGGTTTCGATGCCCATCGTGAGGACCCGTTGGGCGAGCTCTGCCTGGAGGATGAAGACTTTTACTGGGTCACCCGCCTGGCCATGGAGGTGGCCGAACGCTACGCCGAACGTCGCCTCGTGTCAGTGCTCGAGGGCGGCTATGCCGGTGCTGCCCTGGGACGCAGCGCCGCCGCCCATCTCAAGGCCCTGCTGGGACTGCCCGAGGCAGCATGACCCCCCGGCAACCCTGGTCGCGGATGGCGTCATGTCGTCGGGCCGCAACCGCGCGTCGTCGGGACTAGCCGATGCCTCGGGACGATATGCTAGTCTGGCGCTTATTCGTTTCCTATAGTGAACTCACATGACCGCCAGCCATGATCAGGACGCTGCCCTGCGCATTGCCTCGGGGCGCAAGCCCTTTGTCGAACCCCTGCGCCTGGGCGAGCGACTCAAGGAGATTCGCCTGGCCAACGAGTGGACCCTGAGCGATGTCATCCAGCGGACCGGCCTGGCGCGCTCGACCCTGTCGAAGATCGAGAATGGGCAGACATCGCCCACGTTCACTGCGGTCCAGAAACTCATCGGCGGGCTGGACATCGATCTGCCGCAGCTGCTCAGCCAGCCTCAGACCCGGACCCGCACCATGGGCCGTCGTGACCTGACGCGCCGTGGTTCGGGGCAACTGCACCCGACACCCACCTATGAGCATGAGCTGCTCAGCTGCGAGTTGGCGCAAAAGCGCATGATCCCCTTCAAGACGATCGTTCGCGCTCGCCGTTTCGAGGAGTTCAGCGAATGGGTACGCCACGACGGGGAAGAGTTCCTGATGATTCTCGAAGGCGAGATCCATCTGTATTCCGAATTCTACGAGCCCCTCCAGCTGACCGCTGGCGACAGTATCTACTTCGACAGCGATATGGGCCATGCGCTGGTCTCGGTCAGCGATGAAGATGCCGTGGTGCTGTCGGTATGCACACCCCGCGATGGTGCCTGAACCGGTCCCACCGTTCGGGGTTCTGAAGACCAATACGGAGCCATATCATGCAGGATCTAGACGACACGACCCGCACCGAACTGGAAGCGGCGGCCTTTCGCCGTCTCCTGCGCCACCTCGACGACAACAAGGACGTGCAGAACATCGACCTGATGATCCTCGCCGACTTCTGCCGCAACTGTCTTTCCAAATGGCTGGTTGCCGAGGCCGAGGCACGTGGTGAGTCCCTGGATTACGAAGCGGCACGCGAGTATGTCTATGGCATGCCCTACGCGGAGTGGAAGGCGCTCTACCAGCCCGAGGCCACGCCGGAACAGCTGGCCGCACTGGAAGCCCGTCAGGCCGGGAAGCAGCGCGGAGAGGGCGAATGAGCGAACCGCTGATACCGCTCCAGGTGGCCGTGTTGACCATTTCCGACACGCGCACCGACACCACCGACAAGAGCGGTGAATGGCTGGTGCAGTCCCTGGAAACCGCGGGTCATCGGCTGTACGAAAAGGCCATCGTCCGCGATGATGTCTATTCGATCCGCGCCCGGGTGGCCACCTGGATCGCCGATCCACGGGTTCAGGTGGTACTGACCACCGGCGGCACCGGCTTTACCGGCCGTGATTCGACGCCGGAGGCCGTCGCGGTGCTCCTCGACAAGCAGATCGAAGGCTTCGGCGAGCTTTTCCGGCACCTTTCCTGGCAGGAAATCGGCAGCTCGACCGTTCAGAGCCGTTGCCTGGGGGGGCTGGCCAACCATACCGTGATCTTCTGTCTGCCGGGCTCCACAGGGGCCTGTCGTACCGCCTGGCACGGCATTCTGGCCGAACAGCTGGACAGCCGGCACCGTCCGTGCAACTTCGCCAACCTGGTCATACCACAACGAGGCCAACATGGCTGATGCAAGCACACTGCAATCCGTGGAAGCGGGACTGGCCGCCCTGCTCGAGCATGTGGACCCCGTCCCCGCCGAAACGCTCGCCTGCGACGCCGCCATGAACCGCGTCCTGGCCGATGATGTGCCAGCAGTCCTGGACGTTCCCCCTTTCGCCAACAGTGCCATGGACGGTTACGCCCTGCGGCGCGCCGATGCAGGCCGCATACTGCCGGTATCCCAGCGCATCACCGCCGGTGTCTCCCCCGAGGAGCTGGCAGCGGACAGCTGCGCCCGGATTTTCACCGGCGGACAACTGCCCGAGGGCGCCGACGCGGTGGTAATGCAGGAAAAGGTGGAATCGACTGCGCAGGGCATTCGCTTCCCCGATAGCATCGACCTCCACAACAATGTGCGTCCACGCGGCAGCGATGTCGAGGCCGGCAGCCGGCTGCTCAAGGCAGGCATGCGGCTGGATGCCGCCGCCCTCGGGCACCTCGCCGGCCAGGGCATCACCCGAATCGCGGTGCGTCAGCGCCCGCGCATCGCCCTGCTATCCACCGGTAATGAAATCGTCGAACCGGGTCAGCCGCTGCGCGCAGGGCAGATCTACAACAGCAACCGCCCCATGCTCAGGGAACTGCTCGAGAGCTTCGGCGCCGACGTCACGCAACTGACATCCGTACCCGATGATGCCGAAGGCACTCGACGCCATCTGCGCAAGGCCGCCGAGCATGCCGATGTCGTCATCACCACCGGGGGCGTCAGCGTCGGCGAGGAAGACCACGTCAAGGCCGCCGTCGAATCCCTCGGCCAACTGGATGTCTGGCGACTGGCCCTCAAGCCGGGCAAGCCGCTGGCACTCGGTCGACTGCCCGACAGTCGCGGCGGCACGGCCGTCTTTGTCGGCCTGCCGGGCAATCCGGTCTCCAGCTTCGTCGGCGCCTGGCTGTTCCTGCGCCCCCTGATGGGCGCCATGCTCGACTGCCCACATCTGCGCGAGCTGCCCCGCATAAGGGCCAAGGCCGATTTCGCCACACGCACCGGGCCCAGGCGCCACTACATGCGAGTCTCGCTGACCTTCGAGGCCGGTGGCATCCGGGCGCAGGCCTACCCGGATCAGAATTCCGGCGTACTCTCGTCCTGCGTGGGAGCCGACGCCCTGGCGGTGATCCCGCCGGATGCCAGTATCGAGAACGGCGACGTCATCGACTGCCTCTGGCTCAGCGCCAATTGAAACGCGAGGCGGGCTCAGCCGAGCGCCGCCTCGAGATCTCCCCAGAGGACCCGGAAATCCGCCGCCAGTCGGGCGTAATCGGCCTGCATCCACGGAATCAGCCGAGCCAGTTGATTGGGCCCTGTCAGACGCCTGCCGATCCCGGACACCGCCCGGCAGGTAAAGTCGAAATCGGCATAGCCGCGTAACCAGTCCTGCCGGATCATCACGGGCATCATGGGCTCCAGCCTGTCCGGCGCCTCACGCGCGCCGAGCAGGCGATAACAACGCTCGATCAGCTCATCCCGCGCCGCCAGGTCCAGTTCGTTGGCCAGAAAGTGATCCCAGACCAGGTCCAGCGCAATACCGGCATAACGGCGTTGCGGAGATGGCGCCCGCGCCCTGGCCCCGCTTACCGCGGGATGTCCGTCGACGAAGGCATCCACACGCCGATGGTGACGAATCCCTTGGGCGACCCTGTCCGGCCAGGATGCCAGGTCGGCGCCCTTGACGCCGTCCGCAATCAGATTGCCGTACAGGAAATCATTCGAACCGGCTCTGGCCAGCCATCCATGCGCAAGAAAATTCATCGCGCTCGTCCTATGGACCCTGCCGGGATGGTCAACTGCACGCGATTGGGTCTCGGGAGGTTGCCTGGGGCCGGTGTCGACAGGCAGGCGATCACAGGCAGTTCGCCGGCTTGGGCAACCCCGCCAGCCGTGCGGCCACCTTGGCGGGACTGCCCGGGAAAAGCCGCATCAGGTAGATGGAGCGGCCCTTTTCAGGCCCCAGCGCCTTGCCGACCGCCTTGACCAGGGGACGCATGGCCGGCGCCATTTCGTATTGGCGATAAAAATCCCGCAACACCTCGATGACCGCCCAATGGTCGTTTTCGAGACTGATGGACTCTTCTGCGGCCAGACTGCGCGCGACATCCGGCGACCACTGCTCCATGTCGACAAGGTACCCTTCTGGATCCAGCGCTACTCGATGATCTTGTGCCACACATAGATAACGGTATATTTCAGCGGTTGCCATCAGTACCAACTCACGGTTTTATCCGCCTGCTCGGTGAGGCTGACGAAGCCCTCGATATCCACCACAGCAAAACGTTCATCCTGCCGGGCCAGCAGGCCGCGCGACTCCAGATCCTCGCGGAGCACGTAACAGCGTCCCGGCAGCCCCGCACAGCGGTCCGCCAGGGCCGGCAAGGACCCCAGGACGCCATCCTCTATCAACAGCAGACTGTCATCGCCCGACATGGCGGTCAGCACCTGCTCCAGCGTCTTGCCGGTGTCCGGGGCTTTATTGACAACATGCAGTATCACGATTGTTTCACCACCAGTTTCTCTTCCGCGCCATCTGTCGCGCTCCATCATGATCCGCTGGCCACGGAATCATCGCGACACCCTCAGTGTCGACCAGCGCGACTAGAACGTCAGCACCAGGTCATGATGTTTCAATAAGTCGGCGATCGCTGTTTCACCCACCCGCTCGGGCGTCAGCAGAAGATCGGCCTCTGCCACAGCGAAACGAGACATGGCAGCAGATTCGGCATAGAGCGCATCGACATCATACATCTCCAGCATCTGCAGCGTCGGGTGAGTCCCCTTCTGCCCCAGTGCCCCGCTGGTCTGGCCACTCAGCAGCGCCAGCACCCCTTCCCCCATGAACAGCAGCGACACCTTGCGATCGAAGGCAGCCCCTACCAGGGCGATATCCAGACCCTCACGAAGCCAGCTGCTGCCATGCGGGGCATGACGCAACACCAGCAGAATGTCGCCCTCTCGTTGGTTGCCCTCGATTGCCTCTGTGCTTTCCATCACCCACCTTCCTTCAGGGACCGAAGGTCACCAGCCGATCACAATCGAGCCCCAGGTCGACAAGCTGACCGAGACCGACAAGTTCAAAGGGTGCTTCCACACTATAGCCCGCTTTGCCATGCCGGCTGGCTTCACGCTGGTCCATCAAACCTCGACGCAGGGCTGCTGCTATACAGACCTGCAGGCTGACGCCATGTTCCGTGTGCAGGGCTATCCAGCCGTCGACGAGATGGGGCTCATCCTGGGGAGGCGCGGCCAGTCGGGCGGCGTTGTGCACCCCATCGTGGTAGAAAAAGACACACTCGAGACGATGTCCTCTGGCTACCACGGCCCTTGCAAACCTGAGCGCCGAGTGGCTCGCCTGAGTGCTGTAGGGAGCCCCCATCAACAGGATCGCATAACGCATGAAACCACTCTCCCAACAAACTGGCCCCGCCGAAGCGGGGCCAGCTGGACCTCGATAGTTCGCCGCCCGGATCAGTCCTGGCTCATGATCCCCAGAATGGAGAGCAGGCTGACGAAGAGATTGTAGATCGATACATAGAGGGTAATGGTGGCGAGAATGTAGTTGGTCTCGCCGGCACGGTGGATGATCTCACTGGTCTGGTAGAGGATGGCAGCGGAAGAGAACAGCACGAAGCCGGCAGACACCATCAGCGAGAGGCCGGGGATCTGCAGGAAGATGCTCGCCACCATGGCCAGGACCAGCACGATGGCACCTGCCAGCAGAAAGTTGCCGAGGAAGCTGAAGTCCTTGCGGGTAATCAGCGCCACGGCCGAAAGCCCGAGGAATGTCAGCCCTGTCATGCCCAGCGCCGTCATGATCAGCTGCGCCCCGTTGGGCAGCGTCAGATAGGCGCTGAGCAACGGCCCCAGGGTGAAGCCCATGAAGCCGGTGAAAGCGAAGGTGGACAACAGCCCCCAGGCTGAATTGGCTGTCTTGTGCACCAGGAACATCAAGCCATAGGCTCCGATGAAGAACACGAAGATGTTCAATTGCTGAACGCCCATTGCCATGGCGGCACCCGCTGTCACGGCCGAGAACAGCAATGTAAGCGACAGCAGCCCATAGGTGTTACGCAGCGTCTTGTTGGCACTGACGCCTTGTGACGACTGCTGTGTCACATGAGTATCTTGATAAGCCATTGATCTAGCGCTCCTGTATAAGATGATCCAGGCAATTCCCACAGAATGCCCCTTCAAGGTTCTCGACGCAAGCATTCGCCCTTTCGAGCAGCCACCGTCGTGCCGGACCCTCCCGCACAGTATATGCCATTCCCAGGTGCTGCGGATAACATCTTGATCGGTCGATGGTCTTGACGTCGCGTCAAAAATTGATAAGATACATCGCCGTGAGCCGGAGGGATGGCAGAGTGGTTGAATGCACCGGTCTTGAAAACCGGCGAAGGTGCGAGCCTTCCCAGGGTTCGAATCCCTGTCCCTCCGCCACCTTCTTCAAGGGAATCAGCTACTTAGCTGGTTCCCTTTTTCATTTCAGCCCCTCCAAAAACGCGTTTTCTATAACGTCTATAACAGCCTCCGTTATAGAGAATCGCCCAGCCCGGTGCATAAACGACTTTTTTCGACGAAAGTATGAAGCAAGCTCAGCGAACGAGAGTCAGGCCCCAACCTGCGGACACCTGAACCATTTGTGCCGCATGAGCCTCAGGCGCTATGCTCTATACATTGCAAAAAGATACACCGATACTCGAAAGCGGTGAGGCTAGGAACAGACATGGCCAAAGCAAATCCAGAAATTCTCGTTTGGGCAAGAGAAACTGCCGGCCTAAGCCTTGAGCAAGCGGCTAGCAAGCTGGGCCTGGGCAGCAAGAACACGCCAGGACCAGACAGGCTGGCAGCATTCGAATCAGGCGATAGTTCTCCGAGTCAGCCTCAACTGGTAAAAATGGCCAAGCACTACCATCGCCCATTTATTACCTTTTTTCTTCCAGCCCCGCCGCGCAACGCTTCAATGGGTGAAGATTTCCGTCGTCTCCCAGAAGCAAAACGAGAAGAAAATGAAGGCAGCGTAAACGCTCTTGTTCGCGATATCTTCCTTCGGCAATCCCTTGTAAAAGATGCACTCATCGATGCTGAAGAAGACGAAATAGTCGAATTTGTAGGCATGGGTCATGGCATGCCAGATGTAGATGATGCCTGCAGAGCGATCCGGGAATACTTTGAGATCGATATCGCCTCATATCGTGACATGAGAGATGCCCACGAGGCATTCAGCTACCTCCGAAGCAAGATTGAGAGCAAAGGCATTTATGTGTTGCTCATCGGCGACTTGGGTAGCTACCACTCTTCTATCAGTACCGAAGCCTTTCGTGGCTTTGCCCTATCTGATCAAGTCGCTCCATTCGTAGTCGTCAACCAGAATGACTCCAAGTCAGCCTGGTGCTTCACCCTACTCCATGAGGTCGTACACTTGTGGTTGGGGAAAACCGGAGTCAGCGCGCAAACCCACGAACACAAGGTAGAACGTTACTGCAACGATGTAGCCAGCCATACCTTGATCTCCGCTCATGAAGTTCGAGAACTCTATGAAGCGGCCATGAGATCGGACGAGGCCTTTGTACCCGCACTGCAACGGGAGGCTGGCAGCCTCAATATTAGCGCGTCACTGGTTGCCTACCGACTTTTCCGTGGAGCTCTCCTTGATCAAGCGCAATGGGAGAAGGCGAGCACTGAGCTTCGAGAGCTGTGGATACAAAGTAAATCCCAGCCCAGAGGAAACGGCTCTGGCTCAAGCGGGAACTTTTATAACACGCAGCGCCATCGCGCAGGGGGCGCTCTTATCAGCCTGGTTCGTCGATCACTGCATGGTGGTGTTCTGACTGAAACTAAGGCAGGACGGGTTCTGGGAGTCAGCCCGGGAAATGTCGCGGAAATGGTAGGGTTGTAATGCCTGACGAACAAAAAAAGCTGTTTCTTCTAGATGCCAATGTCATTATTCATGCTCACGATTATTACTATCACATGGACAGAGTTCCTGAATTCTGGCGTTGGCTAGAATTCCATGCTGAAAATGGTTCTATCCGCATGCCTCTTGAAACAATTGATGAGGTTCAAGGAGGTGATAAAGCGCAGCATGCTAGCTGGGCAAAGAGCCGAGAAATTCGCGACATCCTTGTATTGCAAGAAGAATTCGATGCTAATCTATTGAACAGAGTTCTAGACCATGGCTATGGACCCGACCTCAATGAAATAGAGATTGACAAAGTGGGTAAAGATCCCTTTCTAGTCGCCTACGGACTGCGCGACCCCGACAACAGGGTTGTTGTGTCCAACGAGGTGCCTAAACCTACGGCTCGACGGAAAAACCGCAAAGTCCCAAATGTTTGCGCAGATATGGGGGTCCGCTGCTGTAACGTATATTCGCTCTTGCACGAATTGGACTTTCGAACCGACTGGCGAGACCATGTATAGCACTAGGCCCCACGCTTGCCCGCCTCGAACACTACACTCGCACTATGCCGATATTCGACATCACTGGCCTAGCAATCTGCGCCCTAGCCCTAGGCGGCACTGACATGACACACCTCGAGGGTGGCATTGTAATAACTCCCTGGATTCTGCACACCCTACGAAGCTAAGGCGGGATGTGCTCGGGGTGCCGTATAGTCCAGAGACTGATGCGCCGCTCTTCGTTGTAGTACCAGATCCAGCCTTGGCTTGGACCAGAGACTCGAAGCGATAGAGCCAGATGCACTCTTTCTGAAGAAGCGATCGACGAGCCCGTTCTGCTCCGAGGTATACGGCGTCGTAAACTCCTGCGTGAGACCATAGGCCTTCACCGTGCCGGTGTAGTGGCGACTGCTGAAAACGAGTCCGTTATCTGACCGAAGGGCTAACAATTGCTGAACACATCCCAGCGCTCCCAGCCGATAAATCAGTGCTGCCTCTAGCCAGGCCTTCGCTATCTTGCTGCTGTCATTGTCCGATAATCTCCAACCAAGAATCTCACGTGTGCAGCAGTCGATGATCACCGCCAGGCTGGCGCGCCGATCCTTTCCACACCACAGATGGCAGGATCGGTCGCCCATCGCTCATCAGGCCTCGAGGCGACGGATGGCAGACTCTTGGCACGAGGGCGGAAGCCCTGAGGCCTCTTGTGCACCTGCCAGCCTTTGAGCTGTAGGATGCGCTGGACCGGCTTGCGGTTCTCCCCCAGAACGCGCGCCAGGCGGCAATAGCCATAAGTGGGGAACCGCTCCAAAACTAGCTTGACTCGGCTAGTCAGCTCCGTGTTGATCGCACGACTCCGCATCTTGGGACAGTAACACAACGTCCTCCGGGGAAACCCCAGCCACCGGCAGAGCTTGACGAACGATACCGCATGGCCCTCTTGGGCCATATCTGCCTGCAGCGACCTTACGAGTTCTCGTCCTCGTCGAGCAGGCGCTTGAATTTTTTTAGCGCATAGATCTGCAGATGGGCCTCGCCCAGTGCCTCCTAGTTTCCCGGCGCTCGGACTCATGCTGCTCACGGATGTCCTTGGGACGGGCCTTGAACCCGTTGTCCATGCTGCGCTGGGCCTCATCAATCCAGCCCTCGACTTCGGAGACGGTGAGATCGCACTGGCGAGCCACCTCAGCCGCCGTGGTCTGCCCTTGAAGATATGGCGGGCTTGCGCTTCGCGATCCATCGTTTGATGGGGTTGTCGTCACTCATCCTGTCCTCATGATGGCTGCACTATACCCTGCGCAGCTATGAGGGGGTCGCATCAGCATTGGCATGTGGCCTTTCATCAGCAGGAGCCATCCCTGGCTTCACCTTGGGCCCTGCCTTGCTCATCAACAAGCCGAGCCTCCTATTTGTCGCATTGATCCCCATCGGCATTATGCTCTCCAGTGGTGAGCTAGGCTTCCTGGAAAAAGGCTTCGAGGAAGCCAAGCCGGAGATTCGCGGCATACTGCGAAGGAATTACTGCTCTCGGTAGCCTGCTGGTCGCGGCGTCACTCTATTGCCGCCTCCAGCGACTCGACCACTACTGCTGTGCCGCTGGCGACCAGGAACAGCATCGACTTTCCTCCGCCCGAGAACTCGCTGTAGTCCAGATCAACCGCAATCACGGCATTGCCGCCCACGTCCACAGCTTCCCGCCGCAGTTCGTTGAGGCACGTCACGCGAGCGTCGCGGAGGACCTTCTGAGATGACTGGTTGCGACCCCCGACGATGTCGGAGAGCCCGGCAAACATGTCGCGGAACACGTTCATGCCGAACACACACTCTGCCGTCACGATGTCGATCGTCTTGACGACGCGCTGACCCTCGATCGATTGCGCGGTAGTTACTGTCGCCTCGAGCGCTGCTCTCTCCGCAGCCTCTCGCGCTTCTCGCGCCTCATTGCGGTTGGGCATATCGCTATCGCCAGCTATGCCGCGCTTTTCGCGAACCTGCCTGTTGTTATCAATGATGCAGTCATGGCAATAAGTGCTCATTAATCCGGCATCTGCGCCGCATGTCCTACATTTGGCCATATCACTCCCCTGCGCTGTGGCTTTGTGGCTGCCAACTCAGAATAGGGCAAGCCGCCACGCAGATGGAAGGTCGAGGTTTCCACCAGAACGCCCGCATGGTTATGTTATTGACGGGGCCTGCGGACCCTGACCACATAGGGAACTGATAAGGACCAATAATGCGATACCTCGCCGCCGTGATCGTCGCGAGCGCCTTCCTTTCGGGGTGCGCCAATCAACAGACCATGAGCCGCGACGACTTCATTACCACGACGCAGCGCAAATATGACGGAGTAAGCGAGCGCGAGTTCTACAAGGCCGCCGAGACGGTGTTCAAGCTGTCGGACAAGGACGATACAGACTTCGCCTACCCTAGCGAACACGCCATGATCGTTGAACACGACTGGTCGCTCTATATGGTCCTGGCGGCAGCCAGAGGCACGCATACCTGGCAGATCAAGACCGAGCCTGCCGATACGGATCTGACAGCCAACGCCTATGTCTCCATGCAGGCAGCCAATATGACAGGAATGCCGACTGGAGGCGGTGGCGCATCAGTGATGACCTCACCTTCCATGCAGAACATGGTCAACACGCCTGCGATCTATGAGCTGTTCTGGACTCGCATGGACTACCTTCTCGATAAAAGCCAGGACTGGCCAACATGCGAGGACTGGGAAGCGAAGGTGGACCGCGGCGAAACCTACGGCACTTTCGATCCGCTATGCGTGGCAATGAACACCGACGACCTGCTGCCAGAAGACATGCGGTAGCTCTACCCTGCTGACCGATATGGGAAATCTGCACCACGGCTGATCCAAATCTGGACCAACCTCGCCACTGGCGACGTTCGCTGCCAAATGTGAGCCATGGCCACATTTACCCTGCTGGGGGATGAACGCAGACTTGCGTCCATTGCCCTCGCCGCCCTGCTGACGTGTATCATCGAGCATCACCCGAAAACATTTTTATGGTGTGGTGCATGGTGGGATAGCTGAAAAATCCGCACATAAGATGCTGATTTAACAGTACATATCGCGGACTGTCCCTCCGCCACCTTCTTCAAGGGAATCAGCTACTTAGCTGGTTCCCTTTTTCGTTTGCGGTGGCTAAAAACGGCCAAAAGTGCAACGGGTGCAACGCCTGCCGTTGCACCACACACTCCAGACCAGCAAACAATAGACTAAAGCTGTAGATTGGCCCGCCTGTACAGCTCGACCTTCGCAGGCACACGAGTCAAAAGCTACTCTTGGGTGCTGGCTTGCGCAAAAGAAGGCCGCCCCGAAGAGCGGCCTATCTATCCAAGTACTCGACGATGTGAAACCCTACGCCTCCCGCCCTCGTATTTATGAGCACGCTTACCGCTTCCTCGTCTGATACGGCGGTAGTGCAGCTCACGACACGAGAGGTACATCATGAATAATGCCATCAAGATTGCAGCGCTTACGGCCTCAATGATCATGCTTTCAGGCATGGCCATCGCCGACCATCATCGTGGAGATACGTCCCAGATGCACGAAAACGAAGGCGAATCCCTCGTGCAAGATGGCGGCGTACAGTCCGATCACAATGCCGAACGAGCAGATACTGGTGGCACCCTCGATGACGAACCAATCATCCAGGATGGCGGGGTTCAGTCCAACTACAATGCCATGCGGGAGACAAAGGGCGAGTTGGAGGCCGACCCCATCGTCATGGACGGTGGCGTGCAATCAAACCATAACCCTGAGGTCAGCAACTAACTGACACTGCCTGACTGCCGCCACAAGGCAGAGCACATCAGCAAGTGAGCCTACTCGCCCCTGTTCCTGGCAGGGGCGAATATTGTTCAATGGCAGAACCACACCCGGCTCGCCCCCCCTTGTCAATTGCCATCAGAAGTGACCCACCAGCGGTCAACAAAAATGACCCACCCGTGACTGTCAGCTGAGCGTCTTCTGCTTCAGCCGGTAGCTCTCCCCGCCGAGCAGGTAGAGGTGTGAGTGGTGGATGATCCGGTCGACGATCGGCACCGCCACGTTGTCGTCATGGAAGAACTCCCCCCAGCTGGTGAAGTCCTTGTTGGTGGTGATGATCAGCGACCGGTACTCGTAGAATCGGTTGATCAGTTGGAACAGCGCGTAGCGCGCCTGCCGCGCTCATCGGCAAATATCCCAGCTCGTCAATGACCAGAGCGTCGACCTTGGCCAACTTCTGGAGTGTCTTCTTCAACTCGCCCTTCATCACGGCGATCTCCAGCTCCTCGACCAGGTGCAGGGCGTTGCGAAACAGCACTCGGTAGCCGGCCTCGATGGCCTTCTGGCCGATGCCGATGGCCAAGTGGGTCTTGCCCACCCCCGGTGGGCCGATGAACACCAGGTTCTCGCGGTTGTCGAGGAAGGCGAAGTCGAGCAGGGCGCTGACCTGGCGCTTGGTGATGGTGGTCTGGTATCGGTAGTCGAACCCTTCCAGTCGCTTGTCGCTGGGGAAGCCGGCCTGGCGCTGGTAGAGATCGATGCGCTTCGTCTCGCGGTCTGGCGCTCGTGCTCGACCAACATGTTGGCGAAGGCCAGGTAGGAGACCTCGTTGGCCTCGGCCTGGGCCAGCAGCTCGGTGAGGTCCCCGGCGATGGCCTGCTCTAGGTCGGCTTCCTGCTGGCGGTGGTCGCGGTAGTAGTTCTCATTGCGTGAGGTGTATCCCTTGCCCAAGTGCAGGGCATGGGTGGCGATCTCCTCGCCGCTCTCCAGGTCATGGATCGCCAGGCGACCGTCCGCTTCCCGGGCGCCGACCCGCCCCTGCTGGTAGGCCATGGGCACCGAGTACCTGTTGGCCTTCCAGGCGATCAGTCCGGTCTTGTCGAACTTGCGTGGGGCCAGGCCGTCGGCGTCACGCCCCAGGCAGGCCGGCATCAGGTAGGGGAGCAGATGGGCACGCTCCTCGGCCATGAAGTGCTCTTGCGGCTGCCGGCCGGTGGTGCCGTGGAGGCGCACGTTGGCCACCTCGTCGAGCCACTGCTGCACGTGGCACCGCAGGTCGGCCTCGTCGCGGAAGGTCTCGCCGTAGAACGCATCCTGCTTGGCGTACTTCACCCCGGCCTCGACCTTGCCCTTGCTCTCCGGGGCGTAGCCGCAGCAAGCATGGACCCGAAAGTCGGCGGTAGTGGCGTACGCATGGAAGCGCTGGTTCACCTCCAGCTCGCGGAACTGCTCGCTGATCACCACCATCTTGGTCTGGTCGTAGACGCACTCCTCGGGCAGGCTGCCGAAGTAGCGGAAGGCCTCATCGTGCAGGCGGATCAGCGTCGCGGTGTTCAGCGATTCCAGGCTGACGCCGACTTAGGACAGGCGCGAGTAGGCGAGCACGAACACCACAAAATAGACCGTGCGCGGCTCGCCGCCGATCATCACCTCGCGCAGTTCGCCGGGATCCACCTGGCACTGCACGCCGGGGACCATGTCCAGCACCGGCTCGTAGTAGCGGCGCTGGCGGCTGGCGACGGTGTTGCGGGAGATGCCCAGCTCCTGGCCGATGGCACAGATGGACAGGCCCTGTCCCTCATCATGTAACGCTTTGATCTTGTGAATCATTCCCCAGTCCTTTACATCTCCGCCCCGACCCTTGGCTGAGCCGATACGATAGGTGGATGGTGGCAGCGCTGCCACCTCGGGGGGGGGCAAAAGCGTTGGCCGATACTGGGTCACTTTACTTGGCCATTAACAGGCGGGAAGCTGAGCACGCCAGCGGGTTTCGCCGTAATCGCCTATAATGCGATAAACCTTGTTAAACTGGTACACAAGAGAGCCCAGCTGGCGGCAAAGGAGGAGCAAGACGATGAATAGCCTGATAATCGTGGCAGCTCTGGTCGTCCCTGTCACCGCCATCACCTGGTGGGCGATACACCACACCAACAAGGAGCTGGACGGCAAATAGCCCCGCACCGCACTCCCAAGCCCTGGCATCCGACGGGGCTTTGTCGTGTGGCGGACACCCAGCGACCAACATCGTCCTCACTCCATGGGCCTTCTCTAACATGTATCGTGAAGCATCGCCCGAGAATATTTTTGTGGTGTGATCAATGGTGGAATAGCTCAAAATCCCATTTATCATGATGGTTCCATGATGGCATGCGAACATTGGACGTCCGTCGCCCCCACAAACCAGCCAACGCTGACCAGATATCACGTCCCGCCGCGCGACTACCTTGCCGCACCAGCCACAGGAGTGGCGCACTGCGGTAACACCTGAACCACATCAAACCGGGAAGCCCTGCTTCTCAATGGTCAACTTGTGAGATGCCTCTGGCCGAGCCAGGCAATAGGTAACTCGGCTTTCAGCATGTTTCAGATTTTGCAACTTGCCACGCATATACGGCAATGATAAACATCATGCCGCACACAGGAATCCGCGCAACCGATTAACATTGATTCATCGCTCGACAGGACGTCAAGATGAAGATGACTGACATGACCACCACGCAAATCATGCGTATATTTGCCACTGTGGCAAGAAAGCAATTACAGATGGAAGTCGGTTTTGTCGGCCTCTTCGAGGGTAATAGTCGAAAGATACTGTCGTTATCGACTCACCACACCAGCACTTCTCCCATTTGCGAAGGTGACACCCACGACCTGGATGCCACCTACTGTGCTCACATTTCCAATAACCAGATCCCGGGTATTATTGTCGATACCCACAAGAACAAGGTGACCAATGCCCTGGCCCTCACGCGCAAGCTGGATATCCGTTCTTATGTCGGCGCCACCATCACCAGTGCATCCGGCCACAATCATGGCACTATCTGTTGTTATAACAACTCGCCCTTGAGAGGTGGTAAAGACAGTGTGAATGCCGAGGTTCTTAAAGCCCTGGCAGATGCGGCCGGCGCTATACTGGATTCAGGCGGCATGCAGGGCCACATCCACAAGCATGTCTTCGAGAAAATAAAATCGACCATTATCAGTAACAATGTCGAGATTCTCTTCCAGCCGATACTTCTGGTTCCCGAAAACCGTGTAATCGGCTTTGAAGCCCTCACCGGCTTTGCGCATATCGATACCACCCCTACCAGTGACTGGTTCGAAACCGCAGCCGAATGTGGACTGGGGGTCGAGCTGGAACTCGCCTGCCTGAAACAGGCGCTGGCCTACCTGCAGCGCTTCTCCTCTGATCAGTACCTGTCAGTCAATGTTTCCCCCGAGGCGATCTTCGACCCACGGATAACCGAGCTGCTTGCAAGGCATGACCTCGAGAGGGTCATGCTGGAAATCACCGAGCATGAAAAGGTCGAGGATTATGCAACACTGAAAGCCATCCTCGCTCCCTTGAAGCACCAAGGGTTGAGGGTGGCCATCGATGACGCCGGCGCCGGCTACGCGTCCTTGAAACATATCCTGGAGATCGATGCCGACAAGATAAAACTGGATATCTCACTGATCGAGGACATCCATCTCGACCGGCGCCGCTATGCCCTTGCCAGTGCCCTCGTAACCTTTGCCAATGCAATCGGCTCGACGGTGCTGGCAGAAGGCGTGGAGAATACTCGACAGCTGCAGGCACTCACCGGGCTCGGAGTGGAAAAGATCCAGGGCTATTACATCAGCCCACCGCTCGCCGCGGAAGCGGCCATCCGGGCTGCCTCCAACGCCAGCACCCGGTTGCGCCATGAGCCCCCGCAGCCCGACTAGATAAAGTGGCTCGAACTTTCATGTCAAGGCGGCGCCCGCTACTCCCTGGGGAATCCAGCCGCTTTCTCGCATCCCCTTGAGTCAACGAATCTGAAGCGTCCTTGATAAGCCGGCCAACCACCCCCAGTTATTCCTGTACACTCACTCATGACTCACAGCGACGCAAAGAGAACCTCATGGATATTATCCGCATCATCTTCGCCATCCTGCTGCCACCCGTCGGCGTCTTCCTGCAGGTAGGCCTCGGCCTGCATTTCTGGCTGAACATCCTGCTGACGATTCTCGGCTATATCCCGGGCATCGTGCATGCTATCTGGATCATCGCCAGACGCTAGCCGAATGAACCGTGGCCCTGACTTTCAGGGCCGAGGTGTGTCAGCCGGACAAGTCGACAAAAGGGCTTCGTTGCCCCGCATGTGGTTAATGAAATTTGTCTAAACCGGCATGGACAGCCGTGCGAGACTCGCTCAGACTCCCGCCACCTGCCCTTCTCTACTCGGGGCAGGCTTACATCAACGGATCAGGAGGACCGTATGGGCATTATTGCATGGATCATCTTCGGACTGATTGCCGGTATCGCCGCCAAGTTCATCATGCCCGGCAAGGATGGTGGGGGAATCATCATCACCTGCCTGCTGGGGATCATCGGCGCCGTCGTCGGCGGCTGGATCAGCACCCTGCTCGGCTTTGGGGCCGTGGATGGCTTCAACCTGGGAAGCTTCGCGATTGCCATCGTCGGCGCCCTTGTCGTGCTCTTCATCTACAACAAGGTCGCAAAGTAACCGACCCGGCCGGCTTCGGCCGGCCTTCAATACAACCGCAAGCCCACCTGCGTGACCTGATTACCCTTCATCTCGCTGACAACCCAGTGAATACCGTGCCAGTCGACATCATCGCCGACGACCGGATGCCCCCCGACCCGTAGCGAAATGAATTCGGCCAGTGTCATTTCATGCTCGCCCGGGCTCAGAGTCAGTCCATAGGCGTCGGCCAGATCCCCCATCCTGACATTCCCGGCAAAGGTGAAAGCACCGAAGAAGGCCTTTTCCCGCTTGAGCGTGGCATCCCCATTGAACAGCTTGTTCAGCGCCGGCAGGTCATCGGTACGCCCTATGACGCACAAAACATCCTTGCGGCACAAGCGCGTCGAGCCCTTGGGGTGCAGCATGACACCATCCCGGAACAAGGAGGCAATCAGGGCGCCGGATGGAAAGCGCAGCAATCGAATGGGTACATCCTCCAGGTCACTGTTCTCGACCACATAGACGAACATCTCGAAATCATTGGTCGCCTGAATGCCCAGCGGCCCCCGGCGATTCGGCGTGACCATGGGCGGCAACAGCACCTTGGTGCGTCGCGCCACCCAGGGCAGGCTTCCGCCCTGGATCAACAACGACAACAACACCACGGCAAAGGCGACATTGAAATACAGAGAGGCATTCTCGACGCCGCCGATGACCGGGAAGATGGCCAGAACGATCGGCACGGCGCCGCGCAACCCGACCCAGGCAATAAAGATCACTTCGCGCCAGCGAAAGCGAAAAAACGGCTTGATGGCGACCAGTACCGCCAGAGGGCGCGCCACGAAAATCAGCGCCAGCGCGACGATGGTCGCCGGCAAGGCAACATCGAGCATCTCGCTGGGGGTCACGAGCAGGCCCAGCACCAGGAAGAGCCCGATCTGACTCAGCCAGGCCAGACCATCGTGTACCGGCAGAATGAAATTGAGATGGCGGCCGGGCCGGTTGCCGATCATCAGGCCGGTCAGGTAGATCGCCAGAAAGCCGCTTCCCCCCAGAGCACTGGTCAGGCCGAAGACACAGAATCCCAGCGCCAGCGCCAGCAACGAGTACAAGCCCGGGGCCAGGTCCAGCCAGCTCAACAGGCGGCCGCTCAGCCAGCCAATACCCACACCCAACAGGATGCCCAGGCCAAACTGTTCGACGAAGAACAGCGCCGTCTCGCCGATGCCCCCCATATCACCGACCAGAATCTCGACCAGCATCAGGGTCAGGAAAATCGCCATCGGATCGTTGGTGCCCGATTCGATTTCCAGGGTGGCGCCCACCCGCTCGTTGAGATTGATGCCACGTCCACCGAGCATGGAGAAGACGGCGGCGGCATCTGTCGAGCCGACGATGGCTCCGACCAGCAGTCCCTGGACAAGCGTCAGATCAAAGACCAGCATGGCAATGCCGCCCACCAGGGCACTGGTCAGGAAGACACCCAGAGTTGCCAGGCTCAGCGCCGGCTTGAAACCGACACGAAAGGTCTTGAGCCGTGTGCGCAGTCCACCATCCAGAAGAATCATCGCCAGGGCGAGATGCCCGATCAGAAAGGCCAGCGCATAATCATCGAATTCGATTCCCAGCACGCCCTCTTCGCCGGCCAGCATGCCGAGCCCGAGGAAGATGAGCAGCAACGGCACACCGGCCAGGGTGGAAAGCCGGCTGGCGAGGATGCTCAGCGCGATGAGGAACCCACTGAGCAGAAAGAGCGTATTGATCGAGTCCATGTAATGAAGCCTGGCGGTTGAACCACTATTCTCTCATGACCGCTGGCATGTCGCGATGCGTCCTGCGCCAGCCAGGGCTGGTCAGCCAAGGGCAAGCGCCGATAGACTACCCAGTCCTGAATGCGAATCGACCCCGGGGCGTATGCCGCTACCCGAACGTCGGCTCGAGGGCCTCTCACTCAACGCGACCCAGCCAAGCTGGACGTCATCGCTGGAGCCATTGCCATGTTGTCACTTCGCCGGTCGCTATTGGTGTCAGGCCACCTCTTGCTGGGGACCAGCATGCTGATCGCGACGTTGGCCAGCGGTCAGCCGAGCGCCAGCGATGAGCATGGATTTCCGCCCCTGCAAACGGATGTCATGGTGCCGGATCTGAACGCCATCGAGTCGGGACCGGCCGGCACTGCGCCGGCCGGCTATGCCACCCTACCCAGCGGGCCCGCCGTCGATACGCCATCGCGCCCCATTGCACCCGCCATCGTGCAGGGGCCTCCCGAGCCCATTGCCCCGCCACCGGTCGATCACCTGCGGGTCTCCCTGGACTGGTACCCCAGTCCACGCCACGCGGCGCTTTATGTGGCCCAGGCCAGGGACATGTTTCGTCATCGCGGGCTCAGGGTCGAGATTGCCACTCCAGCCGACCCGGAAGTTCCCGCCAAGCTGCTGGCCGACTCCCGAGTCGACCTGGCCCTGACGCGCCAGCCACTGCTGCACCTGCTGGTGGATGAAGGACTGCCCTTGATTCGGGTTGCCAGTCTGGTCAGTGTGCCGCTGGACGCCCTGATCGTCAGTCGCGAGAGTGGCATCGAGTCATTATCCCAACTGGAGGGCAAGCGTATTGGCCACGCCGACCGGGATGGCGAACAGATACTGCTGCCGGCCATGCTCGCCGGCGCCAAGCTGACCCTGGACGACCTGGACACCCCCAATGTCCACTATCGACTCGAGGAGGCCGTCAGGGAGGGCCGTGTCGACGGCGTCATCGGCGGCAACCGTCACCTGCTGCCCCGCTCGCTGGCCAATGACGGCACCGCGACACGGAGCTTTCCAATCGAGGACCACGGGGTTCCGCTGCACGATGGCCTGATACTGGTAGCCAACCGTGAGGAACTGAGGCAACGCCGGGATGCCATCCGGCGCTTCATCGCAGCGCTGGAGGAAGCGACGGCCTGGATCCTCGAACACCCCCGGGACAGCTGGCAGCTGCTCATTGCCACCGAGCCGACACTCGACACACCGGTCAATCGTGACGCCTGGCCCGAGATCCGGGCACGCCTGACACTGACCCCGAGTGCCCTGAGTCAGGGGCGCTATCATGCCTTCGAGCACTTCCTGGAAGAGCAAGGCCTGGCCGAGGGACAGCACAAGGTGTCACGCCTTGCCGTGGACATCAGCGCGCCAGCCCCCTGAAGCAAGCGGGCTCACAGCGGTGTCAGAAACTCCTTGACCGCGCTCTGAAAGGCCTCGGGGCATTCCGCATGCAGCCAATGCCCCGCATCCAGGGTGACGACCCGGACATCGGGCAAGACCTCATGCAGCGCCGGCAGGGCCGCATCGCTGACATAATGCGATCTGGAGCCACGCAGCACCAGGCTCGGCCCGCGAAAGGCGCCCTCGCCGGCCGGCTCGGCCATGATGTCGGCATACCCCGCCTCGATCTCATCGAGCCCAACCCGCAGCCGCAAGCCGCCTTGATCACCGCGCACCAGGTTGGTCGCAAGAAACATCCGTGTCGAACTCTCTGCCACGTATTCAGCCAGCATGGCATCGGCTTCACTACGGTTCGCGGGCTCCCCCTCTTCCAGCCGCCGAAGCCCGGCAAAGATGGCCTCATGGTCGTGTCCATAGGCCAGCGGCGCGATATCGGCGACCATCAGTGAGGCCACCTTCTCCGGTGCCAGGCGGGCCATGCTCATCACCACCTTGCCGCCCATGGAATGCCCCAGCAGATGTGCCCGATCAATCTCGAGCTGCTGCAGCAGCTCCATGACATCCTCGGCCATGGCCTGATACGCCATACCATCGGTGTGCGGCGAACGACCATGATTGCGCAGATCCACGGCAATCACCCGCCAGGACTCGCGCCACTGCTTGATGTGTGAGCGCCAGTTGTCGGCACTGCCCAGCAGGCCATGCACGATGACCAAGGGCATCCCTTCGCCACCGGTATCGGTATGGTGAAGTGTCACGGGCATTGGCTACCTCCTTGGTTGTCGAAAAGCCCTTTCAGGTACGGGCACGGGCCTGATGCGGTGCCATGTCGTCATCCCCGGTCACCCCCGCCAGCCAGCGGGACAAGCCACCCAGCAGTACGCCATACAGCGGCAGGAAGAGCGCCAGACTGACTCCGAGCTTGATGACATAGTCGACCCAGGCGATCTCAGGCCAGTTGGCAGCCATGAAAGGATCCGGGCTGTGATGAAACGCGATGGAGAAAAACGCGAAGGTGTCCGCCAGGTTGCCCAGCAGGGTAGACAAGGCCGGCGCCACCCACCAGGCCTGCTTACGCCGGAGCCGGTCGAACACCATGATATCCAGCAGTTGCCCGACCACATAGGCCATGAAGCTGGCCAGGGCGATGCGACCGACGAAGAGGTCCCATTGGCCCAGGGCGCCGAAGCCTGCGAAACCACCCTGGGGGAAGAGCACCGAGACGACGTAGGAGACCACGAGTGCCGGCAACATGACACGCAGGATGATGGCGCGTGCCGGCTCCTTGCCGAACAGGCGTACCGTCAGGTCCGTGGCCAGGAAAATGAACGGAAAGCTGAATGCGCCCCAGGTCGTGTGCCAGCCGAACAGGCTGAAGGGCAGTTGGACCAGATAGTTGCTGGCCGCGATGACCAGGATGTGCAGGCTCACCAGCAACGTCAGGCAGCGCCGCCTCTGGGCGGCAGTCAGTACAAACATGTCGGATGCGGTCCTTTTTGGAAGAGGGGTGAGGGAACCCTCCTGGCAAATGAAAGCAGGAGCAAAAGCAAGGGAAGCATTATACGCATCTGACGTCGTCAGGCCAGAGCGCCAGGCGTCCGTCCAGGCCCCATCGCTCTGACGCAGAAACAGATTGGTACGTATAGAGACTAGCAGTTTGCTCATCACCACATTAGACAAGCGTTGATTCGCTAGTCCTTAAAAGAATGAGCTACAATAACCCAAAGCCTAATGAAGATCGCCGTGATCAGGCCGACCAAGATGAGCCAGCCTGTCATCACACACAGACCCGGTGACCAGCGAGGGATGGCGTGGCATTGGGCTCGCTAGGTATGGGAGCAAGACATGACCAACTCTCAGCGCCAGGCCAAGCGCCTATTGATCGATAGAGGCGATGAGGAAGTCGGAGAGGCCAGCGCCCTTCTCAAGGCGATGGCCAACGATAACCGTTTGCGCATCCTGTGCTTGCTGGCAGAGGGAGAGCTCTCAGTCACAGAACTGAATCAGCAGCTCGTGCTCAGCCAGTCGGCACTCTCGCAGCATCTTGCCATCCTGCGTCGCGCTCAGCTCGTGGCGACCCGACGCGCCTCCCAGACGATCTACTATTCGCTGGAAGGTGACCGAGCCAGGACCCTCATCACCACACTCGACCGCCTGAGCGAGTGACGCCCCTGCTGGAACAAGCCGGCGCGCCCGCTCTAGCGTTTCTGCCAGCGTGAGGCATCGAGCGCCTCCAGTCCACGCTGTGCCGTGCGTTCGATGCCTCGCGACACCGAAAGCCCAAGACGCTCCATGACCCCCTGCGGCTGTTGCAGGCTGAGCGTGATCACTCTCGCTTCCTGCATGCGGTCGTCCAGATAGGCAGCGCTCGTGCCGATCTCGTCGATCAGGCCATTGTCCCTGGCCTGAGTGCCATACCAGGTCTCCCCCGTGGCCACTGCCTGCATGTCCAGCCGAGGGCGGCGCTCCGCGACATACTCTTTGAACAGGTCGTGAACCGTATCCAGTTCACCCAGGAACTTTTCCCTGCCCTCTTCGGTGTTTTCGCCAAATACCGTCAAGGTGCGCTTGTATTGACCGGCCGTGAGTACATCAACATCGATATCGTGCCGTTTCAGCAAGCGATGTACATTGGGCAACTGCGCCACCACACCGATCGAGCCCAGCACCGCAAAGGGGGCAGCCCGCAGATGATCGGCACAACAGGCCATCATGTAGCCCCCGCTGGCGGCCACCTTGTCGACACAGACCGTGGTCTTCAGCCCGGCCTGGCGCAGGCGGTCCATTTCCGCCGCGGCATGGCCATAGGCATGCACCAGACCGCCCGCTGACTCCAGGCGAACCACCACTTCATCATCCTCGCCGGCCGCATCCAGTACCGCCGAGATTTCATCCGACAGCTTGCCCGTGGCACTGGCCTTCAGGTCGCCCTGAAAATCCAGCACCCAGACCGTGCTGCGACTGTCACCCGCCTTGTCGCTTTCCTTGTGGCGAGATTTGGCCGCGCGCCGGAAACGCTTGGCCAGTGCCTTGCGTTGCCCGGCATCGGTGGCAGCCAGGCGTAGACGTTGCTGACGGCGCTGGCGACGACGATTCAGCTCCTCCAGCCTGATCTGCGTCTTGTCTTCGCCACCCCCGGAACGCGCCTTGACGGCTACCAGCAGGACCGCGGCGATACTCGCTGCCACGATCAGACACTGAGCCAGAAACATGCCGAGCTCACTTAGCCATTCCGTCACTGTATGACTCCTGTATATTGGTAAGTTGCACCTCGTCACAACCGGGCAGCAGCGTGACGCAAGGCTCACTTTCGCATGACCGACTTGATCAAAACGATCGTTTTAAATAGGCTGACGATACGCCATTCATCCTGACTCACAGGCTTCCAGACGATGTCCACGTTCGACAAGTTGCATGTCCGCTTCGATCCCCAGGCAGCCGAAGGCATGCGCGAGATATTCCAGTTTCACTTCACCGATGCCGAGGATCATTACCTCAGGATCCATGATGGCGAGCTCGACATCGTCGCCGGAGAACATGATGACCCATCCGTCAGTCTGAACCTCAGCACGGAAACCCTGAAAGGCATCATGTCCGGCGATATCAATGGCATGGCGGCTTACATGAGCGGCCGGCTGAAAGCCAGTGGCAATGTCATGCTGGCCACCCGATTGACCAGCCTGTTCCCCTCTCGCTGATCAAATTGCTCAAGGCGGTGGGTCCATCAGCGCCGGGCACCGACCTGGGCCAGGTGGGCATCGATCAAGGCTCGCGAAATCGAATATGCCGGCGGCAGGTGTGGCAGTTGAGTCGGCGAGAACCAGGCCGCATCACTGATCTCGACACCATCGATGCGTATCCGCCGACTCGCCGCCTCGGCAAAGTAGCCCAGCATCAACGAATGCGGGAACGGCCAGGCCTGGCTGCGATAATAACGCAGGCGTCCCAGTGCCACTCCGACTTCTTCCGCCACCTCGCGCCGCACCGCCTCTTCGGCGGACTCGCCGGGCTCGATGAAGCCCGCTAGGGTCGAATAGCGCCCCGCCGGGAAGCGCGGACTGCGCGCCAGCAGCAGCGACTCGCCATGCGTTACCAGGGTGATGATACACGGCGAGATGCGTGGGTAATGGCGCTGACCGCACTGCTCGCAGTGCATGGCAAACTCGTGATCCAGCCTGCCTGACGGTGCGCCACAACGCCCGCAGAAGCGATGGTTGCGCAGCCAGGCGGCCACCTGAAGTGCCGTCGACACCAGCGCAAACCAGTCACCCGGCAAGCGCACCAACCAATCCCGGCCATCCGGCCAGTCCTCCCCGGGAGTCTCCTCCAGGGAGAGCCCGACGGGCTCCCCCTGCCACCAGCAGAGAGGCTGAACCGCGGCATGCCAGGGCGTCTCGGGCTGCAAGGGACCATCATTCACGCCGGGCGCGATGCGCCCCTGGGCCAGGCGAATCAGGCGACCGGATTGGGCGCGGTATGGCAGTTCCCGCTTGAGCATCAGGCAGGGTCCTCTCCAACCGTGGCCCCCGGCCAGCCCTCGAGGTTGTCCCACTGGCACTGGCCGGCCGCATCGCGAATGCTGGCAAGCTTGTCATGATGCGCCTGCCATTCCGCTGCTTGCGGCTGTTGCACCCGCAGCTGGCCGCGTGACAGGGAAAGCCGACGCAGGTCCGGCCCCTCGGCACTGTCGGCCTCCTGGCGCTCGCTTTGCGTCTGCTGGGCATCCAGTGTCAGGGCGGTCTGGCCGCCGGTCATGCCCAGGTAGACATCCGCCAGGATCTCGGCATCGAGCAAGGCGCCGTGCAGGACCCGATGGCCGTTGTCGATATCGTAACGCTTACACAAAGCGTCCAGGCTGTTGCGCTGGCCGGGGTGCTTGTCACGGGCCATGCGCAGGGTATCGAGAATCCTGCAATGTTCCGCCACCGGGCCGAGCCGAGGCTCGCTGCGTGCCTGGTTGAGCATCTTCAACTCATGGTCGATGAAGCCCACATCAAAGGGCGCATTATGAATCACCAGCTCGGCGCCCTGGATGAAGGCCCAGAACTCGTCGGCCACCTCGGCGAAGACCGGCTCGTCGGCGACCTTCTCGTTGGTGATGCCGTGGACATCGACCGCCTCGGCCTCGATATCCCGTTCGGGGTTGATGTACTGATGATAAGTGTTGCCGGTCAGGCGTCGGTTGACCATCTCGACGGCACCGATCTCGATCAGGCGGTGGCCCTCACGAGGATCGATGCCGGTCGTCTCGGTATCCAGGATAATCTGTCGCATGAGCTAACTCGTCGTCGCTGATCGCTCCAGGCTGGAACGCTGTCAGGTGGTGGCGTTCATTTCATCGATGGCCTCGTTGGCCAGCGCATCGGCACGTTCATTGCCCGGATGGCCACTGTGCCCCTTGACCCAGTGCCACTCCACGTCGTGGCGCTGGGACTCTGCATGCAGGTCACGCCACAACTCGGCATTCTTGACCGGCTTGCGCGAGGCCGTCTTCCAGTCGCGCTTGATCCAGCCATGAATCCATTCGGTAATCCCGCGACGCAGGTAATCGGAATCGGTCCATAGGGCGACCCGGCACGGACGCTTCAGTGTACGCAGCGCCATGATGGCCGCCATCAACTCCATGCGATTATTGGTGGTATGGGCCTCGGCGCCCTTGATGGCCTTTTCATGCTCGCCACTGACCAGCAGGGCGCCCCAGCCACCCGGCCCGGGATTGCCTCGGCATGCGCCATCGGTATAGATGGTAACGTCACTCAATCTGGTGCCCTTCTCGCAGATGATCCAAGCCGTGTGATGCCTCCCAGAGCCGGGCCGGCGACTGGCCGTTCGAAAGCCAGCCTGCCGCGCTGAGGCTGGATCAACTGAGAGCGACGGCGCGCATGAATCATGTAGGCGTCTCCCAGCGGCAGGTTATAGCGTCGCCCGAGTGTCTCGAGCATGGCGTTGCGTCCCGGACCGCCCGGCATGCGGAAGCCGCAATAGTCTACCCGCTGCGCTTCGAAGTCGACAAACTCCAGCCAGTCGCTCAACTGCGCCGGGCTGCGCCAGCGCCCCCCACCATGGAAGTGTCGACGCCATTCCGGGCGCACTCGCGAACAGCCCGCCGTGCCATAGGGGCTCCAGCCGAACAGCACGAGATGGCCATCATCCGCCGTCACCCTGGCCGCTTCCTGCAGCACATGGTGGGCACTCGGCAAAACCTCGAGGAGATGATGCACCACCACCAGATCCAGGCAGCCATCGGGCAAGGCCAACTGGTCGGGAGGACAGACCAGGGTCGACTTAGACTCGGCGAGTTCCGGCGTGGGAGACCAACGCAAGGCATGCTGCACCGGGCACATATCCGTCAGCACAGGCGCCAGACTGAGCTCGAGGGCATGGGGACCGAACCAGCGTTCGCACAACGGGCCGATGCAGGCGCGTTCGGCAGCCCAGATACCCTGACCAGCCTGCCCTGCCCAGTATCGGCGTCCTTCTCGAGCCAGCCTGGCCAGTGCTATCGCATCCCGCGAATTTGACATGGTTCGCTCTTCTCTCCACAGTTTACACTTTTTGCGAATTGCCTCGAGACAAGATACTCCGGGACAGTCCGGACTCACAGAGGCGCGAGGAAACAGCATTCATGTTGAGCGTTACCCCCATTCCAGCCATGAGCGACAACTATATCTGGCTGCTCCGCCAGGATACGAGTGACAGTGTCTGCGTTGTCGACCCCGGCGATGCAGCTACCGTCATCGAGTGGCTCGAGCGCGAAGGGCTCACGCTCGGCACCATACTGATCACGCATCATCATCCCGATCATACCGGTGGCCTCGCCGAGCTGATCAAGCGTTATTCGCCTCGCGTCATCGGTCCGCACAACCCGGCCATTTCAGGCATCGAAGAGCGGGTCGGAGACGGCGACGAGGTCCGTGTCATGGGACGCCTGTTCGAGGTCCTCGAGGTGCCCGGGCATACACTCGACCATATCGCGTTCTTTACCGCCGGCATACCACCCTTGCTGTTCTGTGGCGATGTGCTCTTCAGCGGTGGTTGTGGCCGACTCTTCGAGGGTAGCGCGGAGCAGATGCACCACTCCCTGACACGTCTGGCCCCATTGCCGGAAGATGCCCTGGTCTTCGCCGCCCACGAATATACGCTGGCCAACCTGGAATTCGCCAAGGCGGCCGATCCCGACAACCGGGATATCCGCGAGGCCGAACAGGAGTGCCTGCGAGCCCGCGAGCTGGAACGCCCCACCCTGCCCAGCACCATGGGCCGGGAACGCCGTATAAACCCCTTCCTGCGCTGCGGCGATCCCGCTATACGCAAGGCAGCAGCAGAACACGGGGCCACAGATACCGACCTGGCGACATTCACGACGCTGCGTGCCTGGAAAGATGCCTTCTGAGTTCGCGGCTGCCGGATCGTGCAACACCATGATCTTCCGCGAGCTTGACTCATTGACCGCCGGACGATGGCTTGTCCGCCACACCACCAGGCCAAGGTGCCCAGGAGTTCACTGAATGACCCATCATACACTGCGTCAGCGTTTGTATGGATTTGCCGGTTCCTGTGCCTTGATGGGCGCCCTGTTACCCCCGATGGTCGAGGCGGCAAACCTGTCTGCCGGCCAGGACCCGTTTGCGGCCTCGCCTGCCCCCACTGAAAGCACTTCCAGCAGACGCTCGCCCGCCGACACCCACGCCTCGGGATTCTGGGGCGAACTGGCGCTCCATCCCGGTGATGCGTGGCAACGTCTGCGCGCCAACTTTGCCTGGCAGGATCAGTGGCGTGCCGATGCCGGTCACGATCGCGTGCAATACTGGATCGATGAATACAGTTCGGGGCCTCGCAACATTGCCGCAATCACCCGTCGCGCACGCCCCTGGCTGAGCTGGATCATCCAGCAGGTCGAGGCTCGCGGGCTGCCCGGCGAAATCGCTCTGGTCCCCTTCATCGAGAGTTCCTTTGACCCTGAAGCGCGGAGCCATCGCGGTGCCTCGGGCCTGTGGCAGATCATGCCGCGCACCGGCGAAGCCCTGGGCTTGAGCCGCAACCGCCATTGGGATGGCCGACTGGATGTCGTGCGCTCCACGCAAGCCGCCCTGGACTACATCGAGATGCAGGCCGATCAATGGTACGAGGGCAATATCGAGCTCTCGCTGGCCGCCTACAATGCCGGTGCCGGCACCGTCAATCAGGCACGCCGGGCAGCCCGTGCCCGCGGTCAGTCCGGGGATTACTGGGATCTGGACCTGCCCTCTGAAACCATGGACTACGTGCCCAAATTGCTGGCCATTGCCGCCATCATTGCCGAGCCCGACCGATATGGCGTGACGCTGCCCGACATCCATGGTGGACCAGCCTTTGCCCGGGTCCCGGTAACGCGGCGCATCAGCCTGGACGAAGCGGCCAGCCTGGCGGATGTATCCCGTCAACGACTCGGCGAGCTCAACACGGGCCTGCGTACCGGTATCGCACACCCGCATCAGGTCGAAGAGCTGCTGGTGCCTGCCGGCAAGGCCCAGCCCCTGCTTGCCGCTCTACGGACCCCGTCCTCCTCGAGCTCGTCTGGCCAGAACAGCATCCATGTGGTGCAGCGTGGCGAGACATTGTCCTCCATTGCCTCGGCGCATTCCGTGGCGATGAATGACCTGGCACGCTGGAACGGGCTCGAACACCCGGACACTTTACAACCCGGGCAGCAACTGACACTTTCCGATAGATGACAATGGCGCGTCGTCTTCGCGCCAGCTTGATCCCGGAAAGGACCATCTCATGATTCGACTGCTCCTGCCGATGCTCATGGCCATGGCCAGCGGGGCCGCCATGGCGGCCGAACCAGCCGATGTCCCGACACGACACGCCCTGGCGCTATTCGGTGACCCCGCCCTCGACGAAGGTTTCCAGCATTTTCCCCACGCCAACCCCGATGCCCCCGTCGGAGGCAGCCTGAGCCGTGCCGCCAACGGCAGCAGCTTCAATTCGACCAACCCCTATATCATCCAGGGAACGCCGGCCGCCGGACTCAGCCATACTTACGATACCCTGCTGACCCAGAACCCTGACGAGCCTTTTACCATGTACGGCCTGCTGGCCTCGGGCATTCGACTGGACCCGAACCGCCAATGGGTCGAGTTCGACCTTCATCCGAAGGCACATTTCCATGACGGCACGCCAGTGACAGCTGAAGATGTCGTTTTCAGCTTCAATACCCTGGTCGAGCAGGGTCGCCCCTTCTATGGTGCCTATTATGCGGGTGTCGAGGACGTATACGTGGCGGATGAAGATACCGTGCATTTCGACCTCGCCGACAGCGAATCCCGTGAGCTTCCCTTGATTCTGGGCCAGATGCCGGTGCTCCCGGCCCACTACTGGCAAGACCGAGACTTCACCGACCCCACACGCGACGCCTTGCTTGGCTCGGGCCCGTATCGCATCGTCAGCGTCGACCCAGGCCGTCGCATCGTCTACGAGCGAGTGGAGGATTACTGGGGTAAGGATCTACCGGTCAACCGGGGGCGCCATAACATTGGCCGCTTGATCTATGACTATTATCGGGACGCTTCCGTGGCCATGGAGGCCTTCAAGGCGGGCAACCTGGACCTTCGCATCGGCGCCACGGCCAGCAACTGGGCCACCGGCTACGACTTTCCTGCCGCCAACCAGGGCTTCGTAAAACGCCTCGAGATTCCGGATGGTCAGCCGGCCGGCATGCAGGCCTATGTAATGAACCTGCGTCGGGACAAGTTTCAAAACATTCAGCTTCGCGAGGCTCTGAACCTGGCCTTCAACTTCGAGTGGCTAAACAAGAACCTCTTCTACGGGGCCTACGAACGCACCCACAGCTATTTCGCCAATTCCCAGATGGCAGCCGCAGGGCTTCCCAGCGACGACGAGCTGGCATTGCTCGAGCCCCACCGTGATGCCCTGCCCGAACGGGTCTTCGATACGCCCCTGCCCATGGAGCGACCGCAGGATCCACGCGCACGACTCAAACTGGCCCATGAAAAACTCACCACCGCAGGCTACCGCTACCAGGACGGACAACTGCTCAAGCCGGGTGGCGAGCCCCTGCACATCGAGGTGCTGCTGTACGACACTCGCTTCGAGAGGGTCGTGCAACCGCTGCTGCAGAACCTCGAACGTCTGGGCATCCAGGGCAATATCCGCGTGGTTGATGTCAACCAGTACCTGAATCGACTGCGCAACTTCGATTTCGATATCATCGTTGGCAGCTTTCCCCAATCGGCCAGTCCCGGCAATGAACAGCGCGAGTACTGGGGCAGTAATTACGCTGATGTACCGCGCAGTCGCAACCTCATTGGCCTGCAAAGCCCTGTCATCGACGATCTGGTCGAAAAACTGGTTGCCGCCGACACCCGCAGCGAACTGGATACTGCTGCCCGTGCCCTGGATCGCGTACTGCGTTGGGGCTTCTATGTAATACCCCAATGGCATCTTCCCGCCACTCGACTGGCTTTCTGGGATAAACTGGCCTGGAAGGAGCCCTTTCCGCAGTATAGCCTGGACCTCGACGCCTGGTGGATCGACCCGCAACGTGCACGCGAGGTCGAGGCCCGCCAGAGCGGCGGCTGATACGCCCCTGCTGGAGGAGTTGCCGTGGCCGCCTATACGCTGCGCCGCCTGTTGCTGATGATTCCCACACTGCTGGGGATCCTGCTGCTCAATTTCATCATCGTGCAGGCCGCTCCCGGCGGTCCCATCGATCAAATGCTGGCCCGCTTCGAGGGACTGTCGTCGCAATCCAGCACGCGTCTCGAGAGTGGTGGTGGCGAGGTCATGCAAGGCGACGAATCGCGCTCCAGCCGCGGCATACCGGACCGGCTCGTCCAGCGTCTGGAACAACAGTTCGGTTTCGATCAGCCGGCACCGCAACGCTTCCTCGACATGCTGATCGACTACGCCACTTTCGATCTCGGCGAGAGTTTCTTTCGCGGCAAGGCCGTCACGACGCTGATCCTCGAACGCCTTCCGGTGTCGATCTCATTGGGGCTATGGACCACCCTGCTGGTCTACCTGATATCGATCCCCCTGGGGATCCGCAAGGCATTGGGACATGGCTCGCGTTTCGATGTCTGGACTTCGGGCATTGTCATCGTCGGCTACGCCATCCCCGGCTTTCTGTTTGCCATCCTGTTGATCGTGCTCTTCGCGGGCGGCAGCTACTGGGATATCTTTCCGCTACGTGGCCTGACATCACCGGACTTCGAAGAACTCTCCACACTGGGCAAGGTGAAGGACTATTTCTGGCATATCAGCTTGCCGGTTCTGGCCTCGGCGATCGGCAGCTTCGCCACCCTGACGATGCTGACCAAGAACAGCTTCCTGGACGAAATTCACAAGCAATACGTACTGACGGCCCGCGCCAAGGGTGCGAGTGACCGCCGCGTGCTGTACGGTCATGTGTTCCGCAATGCCATGCTGATCATCATCGCCGGGCTACCCTCGGCCCTGATCGGCATCTTCTTTACCGGCGCCCTCTTGATCGAGGTCATCTTCTCGCTCAACGGCCTGGGCCTGCTCGGCTTCGAGGCCGTCATGCAACGCGACTATCCCGTGATCTTCGGCACCCTATATCTGTATACCCTGATCGGGCTGGTGCTGAAGCTGATCTCCGACCTGACCTATGTGTGGGTGGATCCACGCATCGACTTCGAAACGCGGGAATCCTGATCATGCTGGATGTCATGCGCTCGCGCCTGTCCCCCATCAGCCGGCGTCGACTGGCGGTTTTTCACCACAACCGCCGGGCTCGGGTATCGCTCTGGGTCTTTCTGGCCCTGTTCGTGATCAGCCTGGGCGCCGAGCTGGTCGCCAACGACAAGCCCCTGCTCATGCAGTACCAGGGCGACTGGTATGTCCCGCTAGTGGTCGACTATCCCGACACCGAGTTCGGCGGCTTCCTGCCCACACCGGCGGATTACCGCGATCCCCATACACGGAATACCATTGAGGCCGAGGGCTGGATGCTGTGGCCGCCGGTTCCCTACTCCTATAACACCCTGGACATGGGTCTCGAACACCCCGCCCCCTCTCCCCCTAGCGCCGAACACTGGCTGGGTACGGATGATCAGGGGCGCGACGTACTGGCCCGCGTCATCTATGGTTTTCGTCTCTCGGTAGTCTTTGCCCTGATCCTGACCATCGGCTCCCTGGTGCTGGGCGTATTGATCGGCGGCGTACAGGGGTATTTCGGTGGCAAGGTCGACCTGATCGGCCAGCGTCTCACCGAAATCTGGTCGGGGCTTCCTGTCCTATTCCTGCTCATCATCCTGGCCAGCATGGTCGAACCCAACCTCTGGTGGCTGTTGGGTATCATGTTGCTGTTTTCCTGGCTGGGACTGGTCGATGTGGTGCGCGCCGAATTCCTGCGCGCCCGCAACCTGGAGTACGTGCGCGCCGCTCGCGCCATGGGCCTGCCATCACACCTGATCATGTGGCGCCATGTCCTGCCCAATGCCATGGTTGCCACCCTGACCTTCATCCCCTTTCTGTTCACCGGCGGCATCACCACGCTGACCGCCCTGGACTTTCTCGGCTTCGGCCTGCCACCCGGCTCGCCCTCCCTGGGCGAACTCGTGGCCCAGGGCAAGAACAACCTCCAGGCACCCTGGCTGGGCATTGTCGCCTTCATGACACTGTCGATCATGCTGTCGCTGCTGGTCTTCATCGGCGAGGGGCTACGTGACGCCTTCGATCCGCGCCACATTCAACATGCCGGCGGCCAGGCCGGCACGAGGACCCCGGACGATGACTGAACAGCCACTTTTCCAGCTCGACCAGCTGCATATCGCCTTCGACGGCACCGCCGTCGTCGAGGACCTGTCGCTGGAAGTCCATCATGGCGAGACGCTGGCACTGGTCGGCGAATCCGGTTCCGGGAAGTCCGTCTCGGCCCTGGGTGCCATGGGGCTCCTGCCCGCCAACGCCGCCATTCGCGGCTCCCGCCGACTCGCCGGGCAGCAACTGGAGGGCCTGACACAGCGCGACTGGCAACGCATTCGCGGTTCACGGGTCGGGTTCATCTTTCAGGAACCGATGACCTCGCTCAATCCGCTGCACAATATCGGCAAGCAGATCGGCGAGGTACTGCGGCTACACCAGGGACTCACCGGACAATCGGCTCGCAAGCGCGCCCGGGAGCTGCTCGAACGGGTACAACTGCCCAGAGCGGCCGAACTGCTCGACACCTGGCCGCATCAGCTATCGGGCGGGCAGCGCCAGCGGGTGATGATCGCCATGGCCATCGCCAACCATCCCCGCCTGTTGATCGCCGACGAACCCACGACGGCACTGGATGTCACGGTACAGCAGGAAATCCTGTCGCTGCTCGCCGAACTGCGCGACGAGCAGGGCATGGGGATGCTGTTCATCACCCATGACCTCAACCTGGTGCGTCACCATGCCGACCGGGTCTGCGTCATGCATCAGGGCCGCATGCAGGAAAGCGGCGAGGTCCGTGACGTCTTCACCCAACCCCGGAGCGACTATACACGAGCCCTGCTGGATGCCGAGCCGAGCGGCCGACCGGCACCGGTAGCGAGTTCCCGCTTGCTCCTGCAGGCCACAGGGCTCAGCGTCGACTTCCAGCGCCCCAAGAAGCTGTTCCAACGGCGCCCTCCACCTTTCGCAGCGCTCCAACCGCTGGATCTACAGGTATCCCCCGGGGAAACCCTGGGCATTGTCGGCGAGTCCGGATCAGGCAAGAGCACCCTCGCCCAGGCCTTGTTGCGCCTGGTTCCCTCGCAGGGGGAAATCGACTTCGATGGCGTCCGCCTCGACCAACTGGGCCAGCGCGACATGCGTCGTCAGCGGCGACGCTTCCAGGTCGTCTTCCAGGATCCTTTCGGCTCTCTCTCGCCCCGCATGCCGGTCGCCGACATCATCAGCGAAGGCTTGCGGTTTCATCATCCCGAACTGAGCCCGGCGACGGTGTCACAGCGCGTCGCCGCGACCCTCCAGGAAGTCGGCCTGCCCGAGGGCTGTGCCGCCCGCTATCCGCATGAATTCTCCGGCGGCCAGCGCCAGCGAATCGCCGTCGCCCGGGCCATCATCATGGAACCCGAGCTGATCGTTCTCGACGAGCCGACATCGGCTCTGGACCGTAGCGTACAAGCCCAGCTGGTCACGCTGTTGCGTGAACTGCAGCGCAAGCGTGGCATCAGTTATCTGTTCATCAGTCACGACCTGGCGGTCGTACGTGCCATGGCGCATCGCTTGCTGGTACTCAAGGATGGGGTCGTGGTCGAGCACGGCTACTGCCGCGATGTTCTGGAGAGCCCGGCCAGCGACTACACCAGTGCCCTGGTGAACGCCGCCGGGCTCACCGCCTCATCCGAGTGATGATGGTTCCGAATGGGGCTTGATTCCTGGAGGGACCGGCGTACCATCCTGCACCTTCCCCGGCACATGATGAAGCCAACGTAGCGCATAGTAGAGTTGCGATGACAAGATAACGGTATAAACTAATAACAAGCTCATAAAGAAAGCACTAAAACGTTAAAACGGTACAAACTGCCCCGAAGGCTGCCCTGCCTATACTGGCTCCCAGAGTCACGCAGGGACATTCCATAAAATGAACCGCTCAACCGGGGTGCTGGGGCAGTGCATACTGTTCTGGAGTCTTGTCATATTCACGCTTTCACCACAAGCGTCTGACATGTCGCTTTCTGAAGGCTGGCAGTTTCGTTGGGGGGATTCCCCTGTCTCGGCAGATGGCAGCCCGGCCTGGGCGCAAGGTAAGGATCCGGCAGGTTGGCAGGCCATCAACTTTCCCTCCAACCCGCCGGGCCGCGACGGCAAGCGCCATGCCTGGTTCAAGACGACATTGCCGTCAGGGGGCAGCTGGCGCGACCCTGTGCTGTATATCTACAGTGTCAACCTCCTGCTGGAGGCCTACCTGGAGGGGCAACGCCACTACCGATTCGGCGAATTCGGCGCAGATGGCCAGGGCCGTTTCGCCGGCTGGCCATGGCACATGATCGAGCTACCTCCCGACTTTGCCGGCCAGCCGATGTATTTTCGCGTCTATTCCGACTATACCGACATCGGCCTGTGGGGCGAGATCAAGATCATGGAACGCGCCGAGCTGTTCGGCTATGTGTTGCGTCATTCGGCGATCGACCTCGGCATCAGCATGATCTGCCTGCTCCTCGCCCTGCTGACGGGCGTATTTACCACCATCCAGCCCGGCAAACGCCACCAGCTGGCCCCCATTGCCCTGTTTTCTCTGGCGTCGGGCAGCATGATCCTGGCCGAGACGCAAGCCAGTCAGTTACTGATCGACGCCCCTCTGATGTGGAATTATCTGGCCGCCGGTGGTTATTTCCTGCTGCCCGTGGCCCTGGGGTTACTCGTAGAGCAGTGGTACCGGGATACCCGCCTACGACTCATTCGCCGCATCTGGCAGTTGCACCTGGCGTATTGGGTGATCGCCCTGGGTGCTGCCTCGCTGGGTTGGGTCAGTCTGGCCATTACCTACCCGATTTTCGATGGCTTGTTGCTGATCAGCATGGTACTGATGGCAGTCATCATCCTGCCACGACTGAAGACACTCGACGTTGAGCAGAAAGCCATTCTGGCCACGCATGCCGTCTTCAGCCTGCTGCTGATAGCGGACATGGCCGTTGCCCACGGTCTGTTGCCCTGGGCTCGCGTGCCCATCAGCGCCGGAGCGCTGGTGTTCTCTTTCGTGATCGTGGCGATCTCGCTGTTCGAGTACAAGCGAACTCAACAGGAATTCAAGGCCCTGAACCTGCGACTGGAGCAGGAGGTGGCGCAGCGAACCGAGGAACTGCAGACACTGATTCAAAGACTCGAGGTCTTTTCCTACACGGATCCCCTGACCGGCCTCTACAACCGTCGCCATTTTACCGACATACTCGAGAAAGCGTCGGCACAGGCCATACGCCACCAGTCCCCGCTGACACTGGTCATGATCGACATCGATCACTTCAAGCGCATCAATGATCAGTACGGCCACGAGGCGGGAGACTGCGCGCTGGTCAATATCGCCAGCCAGCTCAAGCAGCACTTCCGCGAAGCCGATGTCATCTGCCGATTGGGCGGCGAGGAGTTTGCTATCCTGCTGTATCACACAGAAGCCGGTGGTGTTCAGCAGCGTACCGACGAGCTACTCGACATCCTGTCCAAGACCCTGCACGTCCATCAGGGAACCACCATGGGACCGATCACCATTTCATGCGGCATCGCTTCCTATCCCCAGCATGTCGATGATCCTCAAGCGCTGCTGGGCCTCGCCGACCAGGCCCTCTACAGCGCCAAGCTGGCCGGGCGCGCAAGGTCCCATGTCTACGCCTAGAAGAGCGCCACTTCCCCGGCATCGAGCTCTCGCCACTCACCGGGTGCCAGCGCATCGTCCAGTGTCAGCTCGCCCACCGACTGGCGGTGCAGTGCCTCTACATGGTTGCCGATGGCGGCGATCATGCGCCGCACCTGGTGATAGCGACCTTCGTGGATGGTCAGTCGGACGCGAAACGGATCCAGGCACTCCAGCTCGGCAGGACGGGTCGCCGATGTCTCGCCCTCCAGCCGTATACCCTCGGCAAAGGCCCGCACGGCACGTTGCGCCGTGGTTCCCTCGAGTGGCCGGGCCAGGGTCGCCACATACACCTTGGCACACTGGTGCCGCGGCGAGGTGACACGATGGGACCATTGTCCATCATCGCTGATCAGCAACAGCCCGGTAGTATCGACATCCAGCCGGCCGACCGGCTGCAAGCGTTCGGACTTGGCGACATCCAGCAGGTCCACCGCCCTCGGATAGAATTCCCGGCGCGACGTGCACTCAACGCCCTGCGGCTTGTGCAGCATGATGTAGCGATTGCCGATCAGCGCCAGCGTTTCACCCAGCCAGGTGACATCATCATTGGGTTGGACATGGCGGGCGGCCTTCTTTTCCAGCTGGCCATTGACGTTGACCTCGCCGCGCAATAACGCCCGCTTGGCCAGGCCACGCGTCAACTCGGTACTCTCGGCCAGAAATCGGTCTAATCGCATGCGTTGCCGACTCCGTCGGTCAGGGTAAAGTGGTCGGCATCCATCCAGGATGGAAACTTGTCTCTAAAGGCCTGTAGTTCCTGCAGGGACAGGCAGGCCGTGTGCACGAAGGGCTCATCGCGGGGCTCGTCCACCAGGGCCTCGCCCTTGGCATCGAGAAGCATGGAATCGCCCGCATAGCCGAGGCCCTTGGCATCCTCGCCGACCCGGTTGACGCCGATCACCGGACACAGGTTCTCGATCGCTCTGGCCTGCAGCAGGATACGCCAGGCGTGACGACGCGGCGCCGGCCAGTTGGCAACGCACAGCAGTGCATCATACTCGAAATGTTCGCCGGGCGTCGGTTGCTGACGCAGCCAGACCGGGAACCTGAGGTCATAGCAGACACTGAGCAGGATCCGGAAGCCCTTGAGCTCGACCACGACACGTTCAGGCCCCATGGCATAACGCTCGTGCTCGCCAGCCATGCGAAACAGATGGCGCTTGTCATAATGGACCAGGCTGCCGTCGGGGCGCGCCCAGATCAGGCGATTGAAGCAGGCGTCCCCGGCACTGACCGCCACACTGCCGGTCACTACGCAGCCGCGCTGCTGCGCCTGATCACGCATCCACGCGACAGTCGCGCTGTGCTCCATGGGTTCAGCCATTTCGCGCGAGTTCATGGTAAAGCCGGTGGCAAACATTTCGGGCAGAACGATCAGGTCGGTCTGCTCGCCACCGAGATCCCCCAGGGTCTGTTCGAGCATCCGGCAGTTGGCATCGGGATCCTCCCAGCGCAGATCGCACTGCACCAGGGTCGTTCGCAATTCACTCATACCAGGCTCCCTGATTGGTTCGGGTATGGTCATAGCCTAACTGAGTCACCCGAAGGGCGCAGCCATGGCATGAAGCCGGTAGTGGCACTATGATGGGACCGACATTCTTAGGAAGCTTAACATGCCAAGGACTCACTCCGTTTCCCCCGATGCCAGCAAGGGGGTCGGCTTCGGCCTCGCCGCCTACCTGATGTGGGGCTGTTTCCCGCTGTTTTTCGCCCTCTTCGAGGGCATTCCCGCCTATGAGGTGCTCATCCATCGCGTGCTGTGGTCATGTGTCTTTCTCATGGGCCTGGTCACACTGATGCGTCGCTGGTCACCGGTCAGAGCCGCCCTGCGACACCCTCGGCGTCTGGGGCGCGTCCTGGCCTGTGCGATTCTCATCGGTGCCAACTGGGGGCTGTACATCTATGCCGTGGAAACCCGCCAGGTACTGCAGGCCAGCCTGGGCTACTTCCTCACGCCATTGATCAACGTCCTGCTGGGCATGCTGGTGCTGCGGGAACGCATGCAGCCCCTGCAGGGTGTCGCCGTGGCACTGGCCGGTGTGGCCATCGCCATCCAGCTGATGATGCTCGGGGAAGTGCCCTGGATCAGCCTGGCCCTGGCCTTTTCTTTTGGCACCTATGGTCTGCTGCGCAAGCAGGTGCCGCTGGATGGCCTGTCCGGCCTTTTGGTCGAGACACTGTTGCTCATGCCCCTCGGACTCCTGGCGCTGGCATGGCTCAGTGAGCTCGGCATGTCGCACTTCCTCGCCGACCACCGCAGCACCCTGTTGCTGATCGCCAGTGGCGTGATCACCGCCCTGCCCTTGCTGGCCTTTGCCGGCGCGGCACGTCGTCTGCGACTCGCCACCCTGGGCTTTCTCATGTACCTGAACCCAAGCATTCAATTCCTGATCGCCCTGTTGGTGTTCAACGAGCCGCTGACACCGGCGCAGCTGTCGACATTCATGCTGATCTGGTGTGGATTGGCACTCTACTCATGGACGGCCTGGCAGAATCGGCCACAGGAGTCCTGACGTGGTCAGGAATGCCGGGGCGACTGAGCGCGCGCCGGCTGAGATACCGATTCGCCGGTCGAGCGGTTACCATCATGGCCTGACCTGATCGCGGAGCCGACATGCAAGCCCCACTGCCACTACCGCTATCGACCCCCAACCGCAACCTGGTGCGCTTGACCATCGTGCGCGGCATTACCTGGACGGGGTTTCTCATCGGCGTCGTCATCGGTATCGCGGTGCTCGACTTCGCCCTGGACATTCCTGCCGTGATTGCCGTGATGACCGGCATGAGCCTGATCAATATCACCACCTGGTGGCGCCTCGGGCGCCCCTGGACGGTCACTCACGGCGAGTACCTGACCCACCTGCTGGCCGACATGGCCGGGTTGACGCTACTGTTCTATCTGATCGGCGGCTCCACCAACCCCTTCATCGGCTACTACCTGGTGCCGGTCACCATTGCCGCCGCCACCCTGCCCTGGCGCCATGCCTGGATGGTGGCATCGGCCGGTATGGCCGGCTACAGCTTCCTGATGTTCTTCTATCACCCAGTACCACAACTGGGCATCCCGCATGCCGAAACCGGACTGAACCTGCACACCCTCGGCATGTGGCTCAACTTCGCCTTGTCCGCAGGCCTCGTGACCTTCTTCATCTACAAGATGGCGCATGCCCTGCGCAATCGGGAGCAGTCCCTGTCCCGCACGCGGGAATCGGCGCTACGCAACGAACAGGTACTGGCCGTGGCCACCCAGGCCGCCGGCACCGCCCATGAGCTGGGGACCCCCTTGTCGACCATGGCCGTGCTGTTGAGCGAGATGCGCGAGGATGCCGGCGACGACCCACAATTGAACCGGGACATCGAGCTGCTGCGTGAACAGGTGGATACCTGCAAGTCGCGCCTGCGACATCTGGTCGACAATGCCGACCGGCGACGCATGGCCGAGGCCGAGGTGCGTAATGCCAGGGAATGGCTGGAAAGCGTGATCCAACGCTGGCTGGTACTACGCCCCGATGTGACCTATCGGCTGAGCATCGCCGAGCGACGCGGCCAGCCACGCATCGCCGTCGACACGACCCTGGAGCAGGCCTTGACCAACCTGCTCAACAACGCGGCCGATGCCAACCCCGACGATATCGTTATCCAGCTGGACTGGAACCCGGACGAAGTGATCATCGATATTCGAGACCATGGCCCTGGCGTGGCACTCGACATCGCCGATCAACTGGGCGAGACCTTCGTGTCGACCAAGAGCAAGGGGCTCGGCATCGGCCTCTTCCTGACCCATGCCACGATCAACCGCTTCGGCGGCGGCGTGAGCCTGTATAATCACCCGGAAGGCGGAACCCTGACCGAGGTCAGCCTGCCGCGCAGTGACACCACTGTCTAGGCGTCTAGGCGCCGACGAACCCCGGCGGCAACAAACCGGCAAGCCAAGCGAGAGGATCACCACACCATGCAACAGACGGCAAGCGCACGACGTCTGCTCATCGTCGATGACGACGAGATGTTCTGTCAGGTCATGCATCGCGCCATGTCGCGACGCGGCTTCGAGGTGTTAGTCGCTCGCGATGGCGAAGAGGCCATGAACCTGGCGCGCCAATATCAGCCGGAGCAGGCAACACTCGACCTGAAGCTGGAACACGAGTCGGGGCTCAAGCTGCTGCCGGAAATGCTGGCCCTGATCCCTGGATGCCGCATCATCGTGCTGACCGGGTACTCGAGCATCGCCACCGCCGTCGAGGCCATCAAGCTGGGGGCGGTCAATTACCTGTGCAAGCCGGTCGATGCCGATGAGGTGCTCACCGCGTTATCCCGCGAGCAGGGCGACCCGGCCGCCGAAGTGGCCGAGACGCCCCCCTCCATCAATCGGCTGACCTGGGAGCATATCCAGAAGGTGTTGCAGGAACACGACGGCAACATCTCGGCAACCGCACGGGCACTGGGCATGCATCGACGCACTCTGCAACGCAAGCTGCAGAAGCGCCCGGTCAGACACTAGATGCTGTCGCCTACATGTCACTGGGCGCAAAGATGCCCGGGGCGTTACGCCAGTAACCCTTGTAGTCCATGCCGAAGCCGAACACATAACGATCGGCGACTTCCAGGCCGCAATAGTCGGCCTTGAGTCCTGCCACCGCCTTGCGATCATGCTGCTTGTCGACCAGCACCGCCGTGGAGATGCTCTCTGCTCCGGCTTGTCGGCAGTAATCGAGGATCGCCGCCAGGGTCGAGCCTTCATCCAGGATGTCATCGACGATGACCACATGGCGTCCCGCCATCGGCACTTCCGGTGACACCCGCCAGAACAGCTCGCCACCACGGGTTCCCCCTCGGTAGCGCGTGGCGTGGAGGTAGTCGACTTCCAGTGGAAAGCCCAGGCGAGTCAGCAGGTGGCCGGTGGTGATCAGGCCGCCATTCATCACGCAGTAGAATACCGGCAGCCGATCGCCCAGGTCACGGTTCAGCGCGTCGGCCATGCGGTCCAGCGCACGTTCGACCTCCGACTGGGAAATCAGGCAGTCGGCGCTGTCCATGACGGCTTGCATATCGGCAAGGGATGGAAGGGTATCGGGATCGAGTTTGGACATCGAAAGCTCGTAATATTCAGTAGCAGGAGGTGTCAGTCGGCGGCCATGGCCTCAAGACGCGCATGGAGACGTCGCCAGCGGGGCAAGGCGCCCAGGGCATCCAGATCCGGACGGGCTCGACCATAGCGCAGCTTGCCGGTGCGCCGCGATGTCTGCCCCTGGCAGGCCGCCAGGACCTGGAGAGCGGCCTGGCGATCATTGCACACCAGCAGCGTATCGCAGCCGGCGTCGAGAGCCTGACGCGCCCGCTCGGCGGGCTCACCGGCGGAGCGGGCACCGCCCATGCTCAGATCATCGGAAAAGATGGTGCCCTTGAAGCCCAGCGACTCGCGGAGCATTCCCAGCCAGGCCGGCGAGAAGCCGGCCGGGCGGTGATCGAAATCAGGGTAGACGACATGGGCCGGCATCATGCCATCCAGGCGCCCCGCCAGGTCGCGAAACGGAATCAGGTCGTGGGCTCTCAAGCGCTCCAGGGAGCGCGCATCTTCGGGCAGTTCGAGATGAGAGTCGGCGGCCACGCCACCATGCCCCGGAAAATGCTTGCCGACCGCCGACATCCCGGCTTCGTGCAGGCCGGAGACAAAGGCGCCGGCCAGTGCGCTGACCACGTCGGGATCGCCACTGAAGCTGCGATCACCGATGACCGAGGAGAGGCCGCTGTCGACATCGAGCACGGGGGCAAAGCTGATGTCCAGGCCGCAACTCGCCATCTCCATGCCCAGCAGCCAGCCGGTGTCATGACACAGGCGCTGAGCGACTTCGGGAGCCACCGCATGTTCGTGTCCCAGGCGCGCCATCGAGGGAAGGCGGGTTACCCCCTGGCGCAGGCGCTGCACGCGGCCGCCCTCCTGATCGATGGCCAGCAAGAGGTCGGGACGCACCTGGCGAATCGAGCGGCATAGTTCGCGCACCTGGAGAGCATCCTCGACATTGCGGCCAAACAGGATGACACCGCCGACCGCCGGGTGACCAAGCATCTCCTGTTCTTCCTGGAGCAGCCGAGGGCCTTCCAGATCCAGCATCACTGGTCCAAGTGTCTGGGTCATGGTCGCTTCCTGACGAAATAAAGGCCAGATTCTAGACCATCCCAGTGCGTGGTGACAGCCCGTGACGTCCAGATCGGCATGGCGGGCGGACAGCAGGCGACTGACCCCGTACAATGCGATGCATGCCAAGCAAGGAGTTTTTGATGCACAGTGCCCTGCCCCCCTGGCTGCTCTGGCCGGTGGCCTTGCTGCTAGGCTTGAGCCTCGGCAGTTTCCTCAACGTGGTCATCACGCGTCTGCCCGTGATGCTGATGCGCCAATGGCGCAGTGAAGCGCGCGAGGCGTTGTCCCTCGAGCCGGAGTCACCGCAACGCTTCAATCTCATGCATCCGGGGTCGATGTGTCCACAGTGCGAGTCGCCCATCGCCTGGCGGCACAAGCTGCCGTTGATCGGCTGGCTGATGCTGCGTGGCCGCTGCGCCGACTGTCAGGCACGGATCAGTCCCCAGTATCCGCTGGTGGAACTCGCCGGCGGGCTCTTCACCCTGGCCGTTTTGATCCTGCATGGTGTGAGCTGGGAAGCCCTCTTCCTGTTCGGAGCCTGCCTCACCCTGCTGGCACTGGCGGTGATCGATATCCGGCTGCAGTTGCTGCCGGATATCCTGACACTACCGCTGCTCTGGGCCGGCCTCCTCCATCACTGGCTGCTGGCACCATGGGCCCTGTCGGATGCCGTGCTCGGCGCCATGCTCGGCTATCTGGTACTCTGGACATTTCACGGAATCTTCCGCCTGGTTACCGGCAAGCACGGCATGGGCCATGGCGATTTCAAGCTGATGGCCGCCCTGGGTGCCTGGCTGGGCTGGTCGTATCTTCCCCTTCTGCTGCTGGTAGCGGCGGTATGTGGCACCCTCTATGGGCTGGTCGTGCAGGCCCGGGATCCGCAACAACGTGGCCAGGCCATTCCCTTCGGCCCCTGGCTGGCAATGGCTGGCTGGCTAATGCTGCTGGCCGGTGAACCCTTGATGGCGTGGTACCTCCAATGGCTGATCTGACACCTCGTTCTCCTGTCATCGGCGTGACCGGCGGCATCGCCTCGGGCAAGTCAACCGTCGCTCAGGCCTTCTCGCGACTCGGCGTGCCCTGGGTGGACGCCGACGATGTGGCCAGGGACATCATGGCGCCAGGGGAACCTACCCTGGCCGAAATCCGTCAACGCTATGGCCCACGCCTGATCCTCGAGGACGGCTGTCTCGACCGTCGTGCCTTGCGCGAAATCGTCTTCGCCGATGCCGACGAGCGTCACTGGCTGCAATCCATCACGCATCCACGCATTCGGGCCAGACTCAGCGAATGGCTGAAAGCCTTCGACAAGCGGGAGGCGCCCTATGCCCTGCTGATCTCGCCCTTGTTGTTCGAGTCCGGGCAGGATGCGCTGGTCGATCGCTGCCTGGTCATCGATGTACCGGAGTCTGTACAGGTCGAACGCACGGCCAGGCGCGACGATGTCGACGAAGCACAGGCGCGCGCCATTGTGGAGGCCCAGATGTCCCGCGAAGAGCGACTCGCTCGTGCCGATGATATCCTGCGTAATGATGGCAGCCCGGACGACCTCAACGCCGAGGTTCGGCGGCTCGACCAGGCGTATCGGAACATGCCGGGACTGCCCCGCCGTAGCTGATGCGCCACGCTATTTCGCCATTCACCCGACATCGCGACGAGACCCTCATGTCCGACACATCGACCAACCGCCCTCTGGAAGTCGCCTGCCCGCAGTGCCGCAGCAAGGTTGTCTGGACGGAAGCGAATCCCTATCGTCCCTTCTGCAGCAAGCGTTGCCGATTGCTGGACCTCGGCGCCTGGGCAGAAGAGTCCCACCGCATCGCCGGCGAGCCCGCCATGGATGAAGCGGACCTCGACGCCATGCTGGCCCGCGCCGATCGTGATGCACCTGAGTCGTGACCACGATGATGCAAGCGCCGGAATACCGGCTACTCGCCGAACTCGAAGCCGCCTTCGATCAACTGGTCGAACGAACCCATTGCCTCGTCGATGCATGGCAGCAATCCGGCGCCGCCGCCTGGTCGTTCGACACACCACACGCCGATGCCGACTGGCTGAAGCGCGCCCTGCTCGACTACTGGTATGAAGATGGTCAGGACGGCCGCAGCACACGGCGCTATGTCGGCATCGTTGCCGCCAGTGACGACGTCATGGTGCGACTGCAGGAGGTCAATGCGGCCAAGCGTCAACTGGGCCACCTGATAGCCGAGATACGGCGTGAGGTACCTGGCTTGATCCCCGAGATCAAGGCGGTCCTGCCCTTCCGCCAGCCTGCCCTGCATGAACATCTGAGCGGTGCCGGCCTGGCTCGCCTGCACCTCAAGCAATGCTGGCGCGCCATCCCCGCAGCCGACGCCGAGGTCACACGCGTGCGCCTGGCCTGGTACAGCAGTGGCCGCTCTATCAAGCGGATCAGTGTGTACGATGCTCAGCGCATGCTGCTGGAACTCGATACCGAGGCTCCACATGTTCGCCTGCAACTCGAGAAACTGGGTGGACTGCCCGACAGCGAGCCCCTGGCGCAGGTGCAACAACAGGCGGCCCTGATGCGAGCCAACCTGTTCTTCAAGGAGCCCCTGGCGGATGGGCATGATCGCAAGGCCATGAATATCGCCCTGCCGTTGTTCATTCCCAGCTCCAGCGGACAGCTGCCGGACATCAATCAGCCGCCGGCTACTCCCCCCGTGCAACGCACCCGCGCCAGGCGCAGCGACGCACGCCTGGAGGATACCGCCTTGCTGCCCAGTATCAGAGTGTATCGCTACCACGACACGCGATGACGACCACGGGTCGCCGGACGGGCCTCACGAAATCCTGCCAAGCGACTTCATGGTGACCAGGAGGTCGCTGACACTGTCGGCCGGCAAGGCGTACTCCTGCATCAGGCTCTCCAGTTGTCGCTTGAAAGCCGCCTCGCGGTCTTGCTCACCCACCTGTTTACCGGGCTGGGCCGAAGCCTGATCGGATGGCCGAGACGGACTCTCGAGCTGCTCGAGATCGCGCAAGGCTTCGGCGAACGCATCGTCAAGCTCACGAAACTTGCGCAACTTGTCGCGTTCATCATGGGGTTCTCGTGAATTCTGGTATTTCATTCGCTAATAACTGGCTCCAGGTCTAGCCTTGAAGTGAAGTAAAATAGTCTGGAACAGGGTCGTCGTGACCCGGCGAGCAGTATACTCTCTACGGCAAACTACAGCATGTCCGCTGCAATGCCCGGCAGCCGAAAACTCGCACATAATGCTCTCAAACGCGCATATTTGGCCAGGCTCCTTGCCTTGCACGCGAATTACCGGCATAAAAGGCCATTATTAATAAGTGCTAATGTACTGTCTTTATATCATGGCACGCATTTACAAGGATCTTTCTCGAATCTTATGGATGATGCAGGCATTACCGCTCACCGATTTCGCGGCTGGTGGCATACCGCCCGGGCCGATACGATCAGCCACGAAATGATGCGGGCGGAAGTATGGTTGCAGGATACCCTGAACAGCTCTGCCGGACTCGACGAGCTGGCACACCGCATCGGTTACTCGCCTTCGCAGATTCGGCGTCGTTTCCGCGATGTTTTCGGCATCTCGCCCGGTGCCTACCGCGACCGACTGCGCATGGCCAAGGCCGCGCGTCTGCTCGTGCAAACCCCGATGAGCGTCAGGGACGTTTCCAGGGAGTGCAGTTACGGTAACCATTCCGCCTTCACGCGTGCCTTTCAGCGACATCACGGGCTCACGCCCCGTCGCTATCGCCGGCAACGGCAGATCGACCTGCAACTTCAACTTCGACAAGCCCAGTGCCATTTCGTTTACCAGACCGACGAAGTTCCCGCCAGTTATGCGCTCTTGACACGACTCTACAACACTCCGCTGGCGCTGGACGAACCCAACGACTGGCAACAGCATCTCGCCACGGCACCCCTGGAACTCGGCGGGCTGGAGCAACATTCACGACTTGCCATTGTGCAGGATCATCAGCGTATTGCTTCACCTGCCAGACTCGACCTGGGAATCCAGACCGAGTCCTCGGCCGCCATGGACCTGGCCCTGCCACCTGCCTTCCGCCTGATATCCTTGCCCAGGCAACGCATTGCCCGTCTGCATCTCGAGACAGTCCGTCAGCTCGGTGACGCCATGTGTTTCATGAGTTGCCGCAGCTTTTCCGGCGAGGGGGAAGTCCTCAAGGGTGAGCCACTCCAGCTGGTACCACGCTCACAGGGGCTCGAGTTGCGCATACCACTTCGCGAGAGCGCCTGAAGGCCGATCATCGCGACGGCTGCACTGTACTACCCGGCAAGCAATGACCCCGTCTCTCGATGAAGACAGGGCCTTGCCGTAGTACTCAACTCATGAGCTTTATGGTCCAAGGAGCGGCTTGAGCCTTACTCTTCGACACGAACCAGCCAGGACTCAACCGTCTCGGCGCCGAACTCGTCCTTCCAGGCCTTGAGTGTTTTCTGGTTGCCGCCGCGGGTTTCGACCACTTCCCCGGTGTTGGGGTTCTTGTAGATCTTCAGCTTGCGCTTGCGGCGACCATTGCTGCCTGCCGAAGTGCCTTTCGAGGCGGGGCTGCTGGCAGCACTGGACTTGGGGTCGAGCAGCTCAATGACATCCGCTGCACTCTTGCCGAACTCGGCCATCAGCGACTGGAGCTTGTCCTTGAATTCCAGCTCCGCCTTGAGGCGCTCATCATTCTCGAGCTTGTCGAGTTCGGCTTGCAGCTGCTTGAGCTGCTCTTCTTTCTGCATGTAATTACTGAGCAGTGAGGACATGTTACGAATCCTAGATGGGTATGGGATGCTACGGGACATGTTGATTTTATCGCGATATGAAGTCGCAAGGCAACTCCGGCTTTAAAGCAACTTCATATTCCAGGTATTAAAGGCAGCCTGATAATTAATAACCTGAAACAAAACAACACAAAAATAAGCAGAAGCTTAATTAAAGCCCGCCTGACTCTTCGTCATAAAGACATAGCGACAAGTTTTGGCAATCGAGACTATTATCAAATATCATCTCAATGCCACCCAAAAGAAAACACCGCCCCGAAGGGCGGTGTTTAGCTTCTTGGCCGAACGGTGCTATCCGCCTGACGTTCAGTCCTGACCCATCTGCTGTTTGATGAGGTCACCGATGGTGGTCGGACCATCGCCTTCGGCGGCACCATCCTGCTCACGCAGCTTGCTCATGTTGCGGCGCGTATCGTCCTGATCCTTGGCCTTGACGGACAGGTTGATCTGACGATTCTTGCGGTCGACACCGACAATGCGTGCTTCCACGCTGTCGCCTTCATTGAGCACGTTGCGCGCATCCTCGACGCGATCGGCACTGATCTCGGAGGCCTTGAGCACGGCGATGACGTCCGTCGCCAGCTCGACGTGAGCTTCCTTGGCGTCAACCTCGACGACACGACCGGACACGATGGAGCCCTTGTCATTGACGGCCAGAAACTCGGCTACCGGGTCGGTGTCCAGCTGCTTGATGCCCAGCGAGATGCGCTCGCGCTCGGGATCGATGGACAGGATGACGGCTTCCGCTTCATCGCCTTTCTTGAAGTTGCGCACGGCTTCTTCGCCGGTGTCTGTCCAGGAGATGTCGGACAGGTGCACCAGGCCATCGATGCCGCCCTCGAGACCGATGAAGATACCGAAGTCGGTGATCGACTTGATGGTACCGGAAACACGGTCGCCCTTGTTGTACTGGGCGTTGAAGGTTTCCCAGGGATTCGCAGTGCACTGCTTGATACCCAGGGAGATACGACGACGCTCTTCGTCGATATCCAGCACCATGACGTCCACATCGTCGCCGACCTGAACGACCTTGGACGGATGGATGTTCTTGTTGGTCCAGTCCATCTCGGAAACGTGGACCAAGCCTTCGACACCCTCTTCCAGCTCGGCAAAGCAGCCATAGTCGGTAAGATTGGTGACGGTCGCGTGCACCTTGGTGCCTTCCGGATAACGTTCCTTGATACGCACCCAAGGATCCTCGCCCAGCTGCTTCAGGCCGAGGGAGACACGATTGCGCTCGCGATCGAACTTCAGCACCTTGACATTGACTTCGTCGCCGACGGAGACGATCTCGCTCGGATGCTTGATGCGCTTCCAGGCCATGTCGGTGATGTGCAACAGGCCATCGACACCACCCAGATCGACGAAGGCGCCGTAATCGGTCAGGTTCTTGACGATACCGATGATCTGCTGACCTTCCTGCAGGGTCGCCAACAGGGCCTCACGCTCGGCGCTGTTTTCCGCTTCGAGCACGGCACGGCGAGACACCACCACGTTGTTGCGCTTCGGGTCGAGCTTGATGACCTTGAAGTCCAGCTCCTTGTGCTCGAGGTGCGTGGTGTCGCGCACCGGGCGCACATCGACGAGGGAACCCGGCAGGAAGGCGCGGATGGAATCCACGTCGACGGTGAAACCGCCCTTGACCTTGCCGTTGATCACGCCTTTGACGATCTCTTCCTTTTCGAAGGCTGCTTCCAGAACCTTCCACGCCTCGGCGCGTTTCGCTTTCTCGCGAGACAGGCGGGTCTCGCCGAAACCGTCCTCGACGGCTTCCAGAGCGACGTGAACCTCGTCGCCAATGGCGATGGTCAGTTCGCCATTCTCGTCGCGGAACTGGGCCGCGGGGATCTGACCTTCGGATTTCAGACCGGCATTGACGGTGACCCAGTCACCTTCGATGTCGACAACAGCAGCCGGGACGATGGCGCCCGGCTCCATGTTGATGTCCTGGAGAGACTGTTCAAACAGTTCAGCAAAGCTTTCGCTCATGATGTTCCTACGTGATCAACGTGAATGCGACCGGAGTCGCTTCCTCCGCACCACCAGCGAGTGCGGGCCATTTCAGACTACCTTCGGGGATGTTGGCGCTGGTTCGACCTGGACGGGCTCACGGAAATCAATGCCCATCCACGTCATCACATCTTGCCGAAGGCGCCGCAAGGGAGCTCAGGCATCCGACGTCAGACCCTCGCGGGCCAGCAGTGCCATCAGCCGTTCCACCACTTCCGGTATCGTCAGGCGGGTGGTGTCCAGAGTAACGGCATCATCGGCCGGCACAAGGGGCGCCACACTGCGCTGCATATCTCGCGCATCGCGTGCCTGAATCTCCTTTAGAAGACTGGATAGATTAGCATCCACCCCCGCCTCTCGCAACTGTCGATGACGTCGCTGGGCGCGTTCCTCGGCCGAAGCCGTTAGAAAGATCTTCAGGGGCGCATCCTGAAAGACCACGGTGCCCATGTCCCGTCCATCGGCGACCAGCCCGGGAGGCTGGCGAAACGTCTGCTGGCGCTGCAGAAGCGCCGTGCGGACTTCGGGGAGCGCGGCCACCCGGGATGCGGCATCACCGACCTGCTCGGTGCGAATGTCACCGCCGACATCCTGGCCCTCGAGCAGGACGCGACCCTCGCCGCCCTCGGCCAGGAAGACGACATCGAGCTCGACCGCTACCCGGGCCAGATCACTCGCGTCGTCCAGCGCCACGCCGTGACGCAACGCCGCCAGTGCCGTCAACCGATACAGGGCGCCGCTGTCGAGCAGATGCCAGCCCAGCCGCTCGGCCACCAGCCGACTGATGGTGCCCTTGCCCGCTCCTCCGGGGCCATCAATGGTCACTACCGCCGCCCGGTCGCTCATGCGCCCTCCTGTTGTTCCTCGATGGTCAGGCCGACCCGCCGGGCCAGCTCGATAAAGCCGGGGAAGGATGTGGCCACGTTGGCGCAATCCCGGACATTGACGGCACCCTCGGCACGCAAGGCGGCCACGGCAAAGGCCATGGCAATCCGGTGATCGCCCAGGCTGTCGACGTCGGCACCGCGATAATTCGGGCCATCCGTGTTGCGACCCATGATATCGATGCCCTCATCATACAGCGTATGTTCGACGCCCAGACGGGCAAAGCCGTCGGCCATGGCCTGCAGGCGATCGGACTCCTTCACGCGCAGCTCACCGGCGTCGCGCAGGCGTGTCACGCCTTCGGCATTGGCCGCGGCGACGAACAGCGCCGGGAATTCATCGATGGCCAGCGGCACCTGGTCGGCGGGAATATCGATGCCGTGCAGCGGTGCATAACGAACGTGCAGATCCGCCACCGGCTCGCCCCCGACCTCGTGCTCATTCTCGAGACGCAGATCGGCTCCCATCCGTTGCAGGATATTGATCACGCCGATCCGCGTCGGGTTGACGCCGACATGTTCCAGCACCAGATCGGCGCCCGGGGTAATGGCGGCCGCCACCAGGAAGAAGGCCGCCGAGGAAATATCCGCAGGCACATCGATGGGCGCCGCCTGCAGCGCTCCGCCACCCTGCAGCCAGCAGGTGTCGCCATGACGCTCCACCCGGTAGCCGAGGCCGCCCAGCATGCGCTCGGTGTGGTCACGAGTCGGCGCCGGCTCGCGCACCCGCGTCTCGCTATCGGCGTAGAGGCCGGCCAGTAGCAGGCAGGACTTGACCTGGGCACTGGCCATCGGCATGTCGTAATCAATGCCCTTCAGCGCCTGGCCGCCACGAATCTTCAACGGCGGCCGGCCACCTTCGGCGGTATCGATGACGGCACCCATCTCGCGTAATGGATCCGCCACCCGGCCCATGGGGCGCCGGGTCAACGAGGTATCACCGGTCAGCTCGGTATCGAATGCCTGTCCCGCCAGAAGACCGGCGAAAAGCCGCATCGCCGTTCCGGCGTTGCCGACATAGAGCGGGCCCGCCGGCACCTGCAGACCATGCAGCCCCACGCCATGGATGGTCACACGCCCCTGATGCGGCCCCTCGATGGCGACCCCCATTTCGCGAAACGCCTGCAGCGTAGCCAGGCTGTCTTCCCCCTCGAGGAAACCGGAGACCTCGGTCACTCCCTCGGCCAGCGCGCCCAGCATGATGGACCGGTGCGATACCGACTTGTCACCGGGCACGCGAATGCGTCCCTGTACAGCGCCACCGGGACCTGCCCGGTAGCACAAGCTTGTAGATTCCTGCATCTGATACTCCGCCTGATAACTGCGCTGATTCAGTAAAGAGTCGAAATAGCGTCGGGCGTGACTGGCCCGATCGAGCGTTGACAGCATGGCATCGGCATCGCCGGCCTCGACGGCATGGCGCAGTCGAGCCAGGCCGGCCTCGAACTCGTCCAGGGCATCGAGCACAGCCGACTGATTGGCCGCAAATATGTCCCGCCACATCACCGGGTCACTGCCGGCGATACGCGTGAAATCACGAAACCCACCCGCCGCGTAGCGAAAGATATCCAGCCGCTCATCCTGGCGCGCCAGGGTGTCCACCAGCGAAAAGGCCAGCAGATGCGGCAGGTGACTGGTCCGGGCCAGCACCGCATCATGGCGATCCACGTCCATTTCGAGGACCTCGGCGCCGACCGTCGCCCACAGGGCGCGCACTCGTCCCACGGCATCGGTAGAGGTCGACGGGGCCGGTGTCAGAATCACCTTGTGGCCCTCGAAGAGGGCCGGATCGACCGCATCCAGACCGCTCTTTTCGGAACCGGCAATGGGGTGACCGAGCACCAGATTGGCCGGCAGGCTGCCGAAGGCCGCGACGGCGGCTTCGCGAATGGTGGCCTTGGTACTTCCGACATCGGTGATGACCAGGTCGGGCGCCGCTCGATGCCGGTCTGTCGCCAGTTCATGCATCACGTCACACATGGCCAGCACCGGCACCGCCAGCACGACCAGGTTGACACCATCGAGCTGCTCCGCCAGGCAGGCACCGCCACCATCGACCAGCCCCATCTCCCGGGCACGCGTCAGCTCGTCGAGATGCGGGTCACAGGCCCGGATCTCGCCAGCCACACCTGCCCGCCGCAGGCCGGCCGCCAGCGAGCTGCCGATCAACCCCAGTCCGACGATCAGAATGCGCGGTTCTCGAGCGACCTGCGACATCGTCACAGCACGCCCATCGGGAAGGACCCGAGTACCTTGACCTCGGCGGCGCGCAACTGGATTTCCTCGAGTACCGCCGCCACGCGGGGCTCAGCGTGGTGCCCCTTGAAGTCGATGAAGAAGACATAGTTCCACACCCCGGTGCGCGACGGCCGCGTCTCAAGTCGTGTCATATCGATCTGGTGACGATGGAAGGGCTCGAGCAGGTCATGCAATGCCCCGGGCTGGTTACGCATGGCCACCACGATGGAGGTCTTGTCGTCGCCGGACATCGGCACGTCCTGATTGCCGATGATCAGGAAGCGCGTGGAGTTGTCCGGGCGGTCCTCGATCTTCTCGGCGACCGGCGTCAGGCCGTAGAGCTTGGCCGCCATGTCACCCGCAATGGCCGCACTGTGCCATTCGGTCTTGACCAGCCTGGCTGCCTCGGCATTCGACGAAACCGGCACACGCTCGGCGTGGGGATAATGCGCGTCCAGCCACTTGCGGCACTGAGCAAACGACTGCGGATGCGAATAGATCCGCGACACCTTGTCGCGCCGGGTATTGTCGGAAACCAGCAGATGATGGTGAATGCGCAGCACGACTTCACCACAGATCCGCATGCCGGAATCCATGAAGGAATCCAGGGTATGGTTGATGACGCCTTCGGTGGAGTTTTCCACCGGCACCACTCCATAGTTGACGGCTCCGGCCTCCACTTCACGAAAGACCTCGTCGATGGCCGCCATCGGCAGGCTGACCGCACTCTCGCCAAAATGCTTGAGCGCCGCCTGCTGCGTGAAGGTGCCTTCCGGCCCCAGATAGGCGACCTTGACGGGCTGCTCGAGTGCCAGGCAGGCCGACATGATTTCGCGAAACAGCCGGGCCATTTCCTCGCTGTCCAGCGGCCCGTCATTGAGCTCCATGATGCGGCGCAACACCTGGGCTTCGCGCTCGGGGCGATAGAACACCGCCTGGGGATCATCCTGCGTCTTGGTCTCGGCGACCTGGCGGGCACAGTCAGCACGCTCGCTGATCAGACGCATGATATCCGTATCCAGCTGGTCGATACGCTGACGCAGCTCGTCGAGATGATGGGGCGTATCAGTCATGGGGTTCCCCTGATTATCAAATTATCAAGCCGCGAGCATCGAGCCACGAGATTCGAAGGGCACCCCCAAGGCAGCGTCGCTCGTATCTCGTACCTCGTAGCTCGTATCTCGGCTTACAGCTCCCGGCGTAGCCGAGCCGCTCAGCCATTACGCCGCTCGAAATCGGCCATGAAATCGACCAGCGCATCCACGGCCGCTTCCGGCACGGCGTTGTAAAGACTCGCCCGCATGCCGCCGACACTGCGATGCCCCTTGAGATTCAACAGCCCGGCCTGCTCGCTCTCGGCGAGAAACGCCTCATCGAGACGCGCATCGGCCAGCATGAAAGGCACATTCATGCGTGAACGATTGATCCCGGCAATCGGGTTGGAATAGAAGTCACTGGCGTCGATGGCGGCATACAGTTTGCTCGCCTTGCGAGCATTGATGGCCTGCATGGCGTCGAGGCCGCCCACGTCCTGGCGCAACCACTGGAACACCAGGCCGGCCAGATACCAGCTGTAGGTCGCCGGCGTGTTGATCATGGAAGCGGCCTCGGCCAAGGCCCGATAGCTGAACAGGCTCGGCATGTCCGCCCGGGCAAGCTCCAGGAGGTCGTCACGCACGATGACCACAACCAGCCCCGCCGGGCCGATATTCTTCTGGGCCCCGGCGTAGAGGATGCCGAATCGGGAAACATCCAGGGGCCCCGACAGAATGCTCGATGACATGTCACAGACAACCGGGACTTCCACACCATCCGGCCGCGCCATGCCACCCCGAGTATTGCCCAGGAGATAATCGAATTCGAGCCCGCCGATGGTCTCGTTGGCGGTGTAATGCAGATAGGCCGCATCCGGTGACAGGCGGATCTCCTCCGGGCGCGGCACCGCTGTATGGCCGTTGGGCTCGCTGGACGCCGCCACGCCTGCCTCGCCGAAAAGGTGGCGTGCCTCCTTGACGGCCTTGCTGCCCCAGATGCCGGTGTGCACGAAGTTGGCCGTGCCGCCCTGACCCAGCAGGTTATAGGGCAAGGCGGCGAACTGCTGGGTTGCACCGCCCTGGGTGAAGAGCACTCGATAATTGTTGGGAATGGACAACAGGTCGCGCAGGTCGTGCTCGGCCTGCTCGGCAATCGCCATGTAGTCACGGGAGCGATGGCTCATCTCCATGACCGAGAGGCCCCGTCCCTGGTAATCCAGCATTTCCTGTCGAGCGCGTTCCAGTACCGGCGCCGGCATGGCGGCCGGACCGGCACAGAAATTGAAGTGGCGTGTCATCGACTCAATGTTTCCTCGTTACTCATCATCGGGAGCGTCAGGCTCGTCACCATCGTCCGCGTGCGGAGACGACGCGGCCGTGTCATCACTCGGCTCGTCGGCCTGCGCCGCCGTCTCGCCTTCCAGCGCGGGCGCGTCCTCTTCCGCCGGGGCCTCTTCGGGTTCATCGACGCGCACCGTCTTGACCAGAGCTTCGCTCTCGCCCAGGCGGATCAGCATCACCCCCTGGGTGTTACGCGAGGAGATCGACACCTCGTCGACACGGGTGCGCACCAGGGTGCCGCGGTCGGTGATGAGCATCATCTCGTCGCTGGCATAGACCTGCATGGCAGCCACCAGCGGGCCATTGCGCTGGCTGGTCTGCATGGCGATGACACCCTGGCCGCCACGCCCGCGCAGCGGGAACTCCTCGAGCCGGGAACGCTTGCCGTAGCCGTTTTCCGAGGCCGTGAGGATATAGATCTGGCCATCGTCCTGCGGCTCGACCGTCGCCTCGTCAGTGCCCTCTTCCTCGGCATCGATATGCTGGCTGCGCGGAATGATCAGGCTGATCACCTCGGCACCCTCCAGCAGGCGCATGCCGCGCACACCGCGCGCGGTGCGTCCCATGGCGCGCACATCGGTCTCGTTGAAGCGGATCGCCTTGCCGTTGGACGACAGCAGCATGGCATGGTCGCTGCCACTGGTGATGGCAGCGCCGACCAGGCGGTCGCCCTCTTCCAGGTCGATGGCGATCAGACCCACGCTACGCGGGCGCGAGAAGTGAACCAGGCTGGTGCGCTTGACGGTCCCCTTGGCGGTGGCGAAGAGGATGTAGCTTTCCGGGTCATAATCATGCACCGGCAGGATGGCGTTGATGGCCTCATCTTCCTCGAGCGGCAGCAGGTTGACCAGCGGCTTGCCGCGCGAACCGCGGCTGGCCGCCGGCATCTCGTAGACCTTGAGCCAGTAGACCTTGCCGCGGTTGGAAAACAGCAGCACGGTGTCGTGGGTCGAGGCGACCAGCAGATGCTCGATGACATCCTCGTCCTTCATGGAGGTCGCCGACTTGCCGCGACCACCACGCCGCTGCGCCTGGTAATCGGAAAGCGGCTGAGTCTTGGCATAGCCCGAGCGGGAAACCGTCACCACCATGTCTTCCTCGGCGATCAGGTCCTCGATGGACAGGTCCAGATGGCTGGCCTGGATCTGGGTGCGGCGCGGTTCGCCGAACTGATCACGCACTGCTGCCAGCTCCTCGCGAATCACCTCGAGCAGGCGGTCGGCGGAAGCCAGGATCTCGGTGAGCTCGGCAATCTTCTGAAGGATGCCCAGATACTCGTCGAGCAGTTTCTCGGTTTCCAGGCCCGTCAGGCGGTGCAGGCGCAATTCGAGAATGGCCTGGGCCTGGGCCGGCGACAAGCGATAGCGGGTACTCGCCTCATCCAGCCCATAGCCTTCTTCCAGGTCCTCGGGTTTGCAGGAGTGCGCACCGGCACGCTCCAGCATGCCGGTCACCTGGCCGGGTGCCCAATCACGCTCGAGCAGCTTCTCCTTGGCCTCGTTGGCCGAGGGCGACGCCTTGATCAGCTCGATGACCTCGTCGATGTTGGAGATGGCCACCGTGAGCCCTTCGAGAATGTGGCCCCGTTCACGCGCCTTGCGCAGCTCGAACAGGGTACGACGGGTCACCACTTCACGGCGATGCCGAATGAAGGCTTCCAGGGCTTCCTTCAGGTTGAGGGTGCGCGGCTCTCCCCCATCCAGGGCGACCATGTTGATGCCGAAGACATTCTGCAACTGGGTCTGGGCAAAGAGGTTGTTGACGACGACATCGCCGGACTCGCCCCGCTTGACCTCGATAACCACCCTCAGGCCTTCCTTGTCGGACTCGTCACGCAGCTCGGCGATGCCCTCGATGCGCTTGTCCTTGACCAGCTCGGCCACCTTCTCGATCAGGCGCGCCTTGTTCACCTGATACGGCAGCTCGGTGATGACGATGTGATCGCGGCCGGTCTTCTCGTCATGCTCGATGGTGTGGCGTGCTCGCACATAAATGCGACCGCGACCGGTGCGGTAGGCTTCGAGAATGCCGGCACGACCATTGATGATGCCGCCGGTCGGAAAATCCGGGCCCGGGATATGCTCGATGAGATCGTCGACACTCAGGGTATGGTCGTCGATCAGCGCCAGGCAGCCGTCGATGACTTCCACCATGTTGTGCGGCGGGATATTGGTGGCCATGCCCACGGCAATGCCCGAGGAACCATTGACCAGCAGGTTGGGCAGCCTGGTCGGCAGAACCTCGGGAATGCGCTCGGTACCGTCGTAGTTGTCGACCCAGTCGACGGTGTCCTTTTCCAGGTCGGCCAGCAGGTCATGGGCCAGCCGGGCCATGCGCACCTCGGTGTAACGCATGGCTGCCGCATTATCGCCGTCAATGGAACCGAAGTTGCCCTGGCCATCGACCAGCACATGGCGCATGGAGAAATCCTGCGCCATGCGCACGATGGTGTCATAGACAGCGCTGTCGCCATGCGGGTGATACTTACCGATCACATCGCCGACGACACGTGCCGATTTCTTGTAAGCCTTGTTCCAGTCATTGCCCAGCTCATGCATGGCGAACAGCACACGCCGATGCACGGGCTTGAGGCCGTCACGCACGTCCGGCAATGCACGGCCGATGATCACGCTCATCGCGTAATCGAGGTACGACTGCTTGAGTTCGTCCTCGATATTGACTGGCAGAATCTCTCTGGCGATGTCACCCATGGGTCGTCGAATCCTTTGCACTACAACAGGTAAGCGCGTCACGAGACCGTGAAAACAGGGGCACCACCATCGACGACGACGGAAAAATGAAAGCGCGGGCCGGCATGGCCGCGTGCCATACCGCCCTGGAAGGCGCTTCACCCGCCCATCGAGTCTTCGGCGACTCCCTGGCGCGTCATATCAGCGCCACATTATACCATCCCGGGCGGTGCAAAGCAGCGGGCGGAAGCTTGCCCCGTTATTCGGCAACCAATGGCGCCATGAGCTCACGCAGCGGTCCTTCGATGGAGACCGCCTGGTTGCTGTGCATATCGAGCAGAACAAACGTCAGGTCCGCGCTCGAGATCAGCTTGTCGTCACTCAGGCGGCGGATGTCCTGGTGCATGCGGGCGCTTCGCGAACCCAGTTCGGCCACGCCAGTGACCACCTTGAGATCATCGCCGGCCACCGCGGCACGCCGATAGTCGATATTCAGATTGACGGCTACAAAGGCCACCTCCCCGCCCTGCAAGAGATTCGCCAGCTGAGGATGTTCATCGAAGTAGGCCCAGCGCCCCTCCTCGAGAAACTCCAGATACCGGGCATTGTTGACATGCCCATAGCCATCGAGATGATAGCCTCGAACGCGCAAAGTGATGGTCGACTGTTTTGAATCCATGGAAAATCCCTTGTGTGGAGCGCCGATGCGAGCGTGCTGTTACCCAAGAACATCCGCTATCGGCGATACGCGACAACAGCGGCCTTGAAGCGCCTTGCAAGGCTGCTGTCACCGACCCTGGGCTCAAGACAGATTCTAGTCCTGGCGCCGCCCGCATTCAAACCACCGTTTGAATACACAAGGCACTGTCTGAAAAGTCGACGAGCGAAGGTTAGACAAGGCGAAAATCTACGAAAACGCGGAGTTTACAACGAGTAAATGAGCATTTTGAGAAGATTTTCAACGCCGTATAACCGAGCGCAGACAGTTTTCGGACAATGCCTAGCCCGGTCGCTGGTGGCACCCTGGCGCTGCTTTCGCCATAATATGCATCCTTTTCATGCGGGAAAGCCTCCATGTGGTTCAAGCACTTGCACCTCTATCGCCTCCACGACGCCCCTGAACTCGGCGCGGCCGACCTGGAGACCGCACTGGCGGAACAGGCCTTCCGCCCCCTGAATGGCGCCGAGGCCCGGCGCCTGGGCTGGTGTACACCCGCCGGTCGCGCCGGCACTCAGTACCTTCACGAGCTGCAGGGCCACCGGCTGATGACGGCCCTGCGCCAGGAACGCATTCTTCCGACGGCCGTGGTCAAGGAAGAGCTCGAAGAACGTGTCGAGACACAGGAAACCGCCGAAGGACGCAAGCTGCGCCGACAGGAGAAACTGACCCTCAAGGAGCAGATCTATGAAGAGCTGCTGCCCCGCGCCTTCGTGCGCAGCCAGAAGGTCGATCTCTGGTGGGACACCCGCCACCAGTTGATCGGCATCAATACCAGCAGCCGCAAGCGTGCCGAAGAGATTCTCGATCTGCTCAGGGAGAGCCTGGGCAGCCTGCGTGTCACCCCGCTGGCGACCCAGACCCTGCCCATGCGCGCCATGACCACCTGGCTGGGTGATGCCGCTTCCCGTCCCGCCGACATGCAGCTCGGCGACCAGGTGGAACTCAAGGCCAAGGGCGATGACGGGGTCCTGCGCGCACGCCAGGTCGATCTGGACAGTGACGAAATTCAGCAACTGCTGGATAGTGACCGACAGGCCAGCAAGCTGGCGCTGGGCATCGAGGGGCGCCTGAGCTTCGTGCTCCACGATGACCTCGCGGTCAAGAGCCTGAGCTTTGATGATGCGCTGATCGACGAAGCGGCGCAGACGGATGACGGCGACGACAGCCTGGTACGCTTGGAAACCGACTTCCTGTTGATGACCCAGGCCCTCGCCGAAAGCATCGAGCGCCTGATAGCTTGGCTGGGTGGAGAATCCACGACGACCAGCGACACCACTACTGCATGATCGACACCGACCACGGCCGCCAAGAATGAACAACAGCGAAGCGACAAGTGCACAGGATCCATGGGCCGAAATTCGTCCCTATCAGGATGAGGAAGTGGCCGATGTACTGGCCCGCCTGGCCAAGGACCCCGAACTGCTGGATGCCCTGACCCGCTTCCGGCTGCCCCGCCTCGCCCGGTACATGCCTCGACTGTCACGCGCCATCGCCAGTTTCGCGGTGCGCCGGGAAGTCCGCGGTGTCAGCGACGTCAAGACGTTCCAGGACCGCATCGCTGGCTACATGCTGCGCATGATTCGCAACTCGACCACGGACTTCCGAGCCGATGGCCTCGACAAGCTGCAGCCGAACACGGCCTACCTGTTCATCGGCAATCACCGCGACATCTCGCTGGATCCGGCCTTCGTCAATTACGCGCTTTACCTGGCAAAACGCGACACCGTGCGCATCGCCATCGGCGACAACCTGCTGCAGAAGCCCTATGTCAATGACCTGATGCGTCTCAACAAGAGCTTCATCGTGCCACGCAGCGCACGCGGCAAGCGGGCTATGCTGGCCGCCTATCAAAAACTCTCGGCGTATATTCGCCACTCGATCACCGACGACAATCACTCGATCTGGATGGCCCAGCGCGAAGGACGTGCCAAGAACGGCATCGATCGCACCGACCCGGCCATCATCAAGATGCTGACCATGGCCAGGCGCGGTGCCGAACGCCAGGCCGGCACCGGTGAGGCCATCGCCGAACTGCGTCTGGTTCCGGTGTCGATCAGTTACGAATATGATCCCTGCGATGTGCAGAAGGCTCGCGAGCTGCATGCCGTCAATGCCAGCGGCGAGTACGCCAAGAGTGAATTCGAGGATATTCGCTCCATCGTTGCCGGCATTACCGGCCAGAAGGGTCGCGTGCACCTGCGGTTCGGCACTCCCCTGGGTGACGAATTCGACACGCCCGAAGCCGTGGCGGAAGAAATCGACCGCCAGGTCATCGCCGGCTACCACCTCTTCCCCAGTCACTACCTGGCACTCGAGGCGCTTGGCGAATCCCCGGAGCTGCTTGACCTCAGCGAAGTCACCGATGCCGACCGCGCCCGCTTTCAGCGTCGGCTCGCCGAGGTACCGAACGAACTGCGCGACTGGTGGTTGCGGCAATACGCCAACCCGGTGAAAAGTCGCGCCGCCAGTGAGTGACGTACCATGAGCACGCTTCAGAACCGTTCCCTCCAGGCCCGGCAAGCCAACAGGGTTACCCTGATCGGCGCCGGTATCGACCTGGTGGTAGGCCTGGCGAAACTCGTGGCGGGCTGGCTGGTCGGCTCGGCCGCCTTGATCGCCGACGGCATCCATTCCTTCTCGGATATCGTGACCGACTTGTTCGTGGTCGCCGCTACCCATTTCGGTCGCCAGGCCCCGGACAGCGACCACCCTTATGGGCATGGACGCATCGAAACCCTGGCGACCCTGTGGCTCGGCGGAATGCTGATCTTCATCGCCGGTGGCATTGCCTGGTCGAGCCTGTCACGTCTGCTCGACGGGGACGTGGCCACTGCGCCCGGCATCTGGGCCATCATCGTCGCCGTGCTTGCCCTGCTCGCCAAGGAATGGATCTTTCGTTATACGCTGCGCGTGGCCAGAAAAATCGATTCGCGGCTGCTCGAGGCCAACGCCTGGCACTCGCGCTCCGATGCCCTGTCCACCCTGGTCGTGCTGGTCGGCCTGGTGGCAGCGCAGTTCGGCATCGGCTGGATGGATGCCGCAGCCGCCATCGTCGTCGGCGTCATGGTCGGGCAGGTCGGAGGCCGCCTGCTGTGGGAGTCCGGCCAGGAGCTCGTCGACACGGCCCTCCCCGAAGACCAGCAACATACCCTGCACCAGACCGCCATGACGGTACCCGGCGTCGAGGGCGTGCATGATCTACGTACCCGCCGGATCGGCGGCGAGGTGCTGCTCGACCTGCATATCGTGGTCGCACCCCGAGTCACGGTCTCCGAGGCGCATGAAATCGGCAATGCCGTCAGCCGTCAGCTGCGCGACGTACACCCCAACCTCTTCGATGTCACCTTCCATATCGACCCTCAGGACGACGCCGGCGAGACCGAGCACAGCCTGCGCCCGGCCCTGCCCCTGCGCGACGATGTCGAGAATCTGCTGGACGAGGCCTGGCACGACATTGACCTGTGGCATGAACGCCTCGCTCTAAACCTGCATTACATCGATGAACACATCGATGTATCCATCTATATAGATGGCCTGCCCGACGACCGGAATCTGGACGACGCCGCCCGCGAGTTGCGCGACGCGGCCAGCGCCCTCACCTGGCTGGGTCGTTTGAGGATCTGGCAAGGCCCCGGCAAGAGTTGAAAGATCCCCCTTCAGTATGTCGAGCCGTGCAAGGAACTTGTTAGCAAGAGGCTACTTGAGCCACGCTTGATATATTCAGGGGCTTTACATCCGCAATGACCAACACCTTCCGCGCGAGGATGCCGGCCAATGTCACGAACCTCGTCAAGGACCAGCCCAGGTGTCACGGACACCTCGACCACACGTCGAGGTGTGCTGATGATGCTGGCCGGATTGTTCGGGGCCGGGCTGTTGGGTTGGCCCGGTTCGAAGATGTTGGCGGATCTGGACCAGGAACAGCTTCGCCGCAGCATGCGACAAGCCTATGGTCAGGCGGGCCTGACCGCTGTCGAGGAGTGGTTGGCACTGCTGAACCGGCTACAACAGCAGCCGGTCAATATCCAACTCGGCGCCGTGAACGACTTCTTCAACCTGCGCGTGGGTTGGCGGGATGACATCGACATCTGGAACCAGAAGGATTACTGGGCGACGCCGCTGGAGACTCTGGCCCGCGGCAAGGGCGATTGCGAGGATTACACGATCGGCAAGTACGCCACCCTGAGGCAACTGAATGTCGCCGAGGAAAAACTGAGACTGATCTACGTCAAGGCATGGCTGGGACGCGGCCAGGGTGCCCAGGCGCACATGGTGCTGGGCTATTACCACACGCCGGGTAGTGAGCCGCTGATCCTCGACAATATCATCCCCAATATCACCAGAGGTGGTGAGCGTACGGATCTCGAACCGCTGTTCAGCTTCAATGGCAGCGGTCTCTGGGCACAAGGGTCCAGTCAGTCCCGCGCCGATCCACTAGAACGACTCTCGCGCTGGCGTAGTGTTATCGAACGCATGCAACAACATGGATTCCTCCGGGGGAGATAAGCGGATGTCACTTATCAAGCAACTATGGCTGATTATCCTGGGATTGCTCATTCTGGCTTTCAGCGGCAGCCTGTTCATCAGTGTGACATCGAGTCACGATTACATTGAGCGCAGCATCCGCCTCAAGAATGCCGACAATACCAATGCATTGGCACTGACCATGTCACAGTTGCCGAAGGATGGTGTGACACTGGAGTTGCTGGCATCCGCCCAGTTTGATACCGGCCACTATCGTCTGATCGAGTTGCGCGATACTCAAGGAGCCGTCATTACTCGCCATCAGGCCGAAACCGGTATCGAGAATGTGCCGAAATGGTTTGTCGAGCTGATCGATTTCAATGTGCCACCCGGCAAAGCCAAGATCCAGGACGGCTGGCAACAGTTCGCGACCCTGACCCTCGAGGGTCAACATGGCTTTGCCTATCGGACCCTATGGCGAAGCACACTCGCGTTGACGGGCTGGTTCGTGCTTGCCGGAGGCATCAGCCTGGCGCTTGCCTGGTGGCTGGTCAGGCGTATTCGCCTGCCACTGCGGGCCGTCATCGACCAGGCGCAGAACATCGGGCAGCGGCGTTTCACCACGGCCCAGGAGCCACGCACGCAGGAACTGCGTGAGCTGGTCCAGGCAATGAATCGCCTGTCCACCGTGGTAGGCGATCAGCTCGGCAAGGAAGGACAACAGCTCGAGTCACTGCGCCGGCAACTGCAACATGATGCCGTGACCGACACCCTGCAACGCTCCACCTTCCTCGATCGCTTGAAAGAACACCTGGGGAGCCAGGACTACCGCGCCAATGGCATGCTGATCCTGCTTCGCGTCGTGGATCTCGCGGAATACAATCAACGTTTCGGCCATGCCGTGACGGACCAGCATCTGCGCGAGCTTGCCGATACGCTCACGGAGCTTGCCGCAGAATACGGTAATGGCATGGTGGGTCGCCTGAACGGGCAGGATTTCGCTGTCCTTCTGCCCGGAGCCAATGATCTCGACAACATGCGCGACCGGTTGTATCAATCTCTCGATGCCCTGTCCGACACCGCCGGGGACGCGGGTGTCACTTTTGCATTGCAGGCTGCCGGGGCTCTGATTTCTTATGGCCCGGATGACAGTCAGCCACTACTCTTCTCCGCCCTGGACAATGCCCTCGCCGATGCCGAGATGCGCGGCGAGCGGACCAGTCTCAGTGTCGTCACGCAGCACCAAAACGCCCTCTTCAATGGCCAGGAGGCCTGGCGTGACGCGCTTCAGGAGTCGATGAGCCAGGGCGTGCAGCTGACCTCCCGGCCCGTCATCGACGAGACTCGGCAACTGGTTCACATGGAAGCTCAACCGGAACTCTTCCTGTCCGGGGAGTGGCGTCATGCCGGCATCTTCATGCCCTGGCTCACGCGCTTGAACATAACGACTCAGTTCGAGCTCGACATGGTCGATGCCGCACTCGCAGAGATTGCTCGAAACGGATTGCCCGTCAGCATCCACCTGAGCACGGCTTCCATATACGATGCTCGCTTCGTGCTCGAGTTGCGTGAACGGCTGCTGGCCAACCAGGAGGCCAGCCGGAAGCTCTGGCTCGAGGTCCCCGAATCCCTGGCCACCCGTGAAATGGACAACCTGCGGAGCTTCTGCCGAGCTCAGCACTCCCGCGGCTGCCATATCGGACTCAAGCATGTGGGAACCGATGTGCGTCGCATCGCCGAACTTCGCGATGTCGGTCTGGACTACCTCAAGATCGAGGCAGGCCTGATTTCCCACCTCAAGGACAACGATCGTCTCAAGGAGGTGCTGCGTGGCATCGCCAGCCTGTGTCACAGCGAAGGTTTGCTGGTGGTAGCAGAGGGCGCTACCGACTCGGCCCATGCACAGGCCCTCTTCGAGCTGGGCTTCGATGGCGTTGCCGGCCCCGGCGTCAAGCGTCACCCAGACGGGCACCACATCATCGAGGATTGAGAGCCTTTCCAGAGCGACCCGTCCCACAGAATGGGCAGGCCCTTGCCTGCAATGAAAGAGCCGCCACCCCCGAACTCCGGGGATGGCGGCTCGACAAAAGCAGCCCGCTATTACCTGGGTGCTGGCGAAGCTAGATGACTTCGTCATCATCCTCATCCTCGTCCGACACCAGATCCAGACCCTGGGCCACACGATGGCGTAGCCGCTGACGTTCCAGCACCTTGTCCTGCGCCGCCTCGGGCAACTCGACGAAACTGATGTGCCCCTTGTCCATCAGCAGTTGAATCAGGTCCTCGACAACCCGGACGAAAGCCAGGTCCGATGCCTGGAAATGATCGATCCCCTGACTGGGCAGGCCATCCGCCATGAACGCCAGCAGCTCGGTAGAGTCGGCGGCAACGAATTCGGCGCAGTCAGACGTCGGCTCACGACTGACCTGCTGAATCCTTTGGTCTGCATCACGCCTTACGTACATGACATCGCCTCATCGTTGACAGGATTTGGGCCAAAACGGGCCGCCTGCCGAGCAAGCAGCACGCTGCGCATCACTCTATCGGATTATGGGGAATATCGACGACCTTTTCATCGGCTCCATTACCTGACGGTGCCGCATCACGGTTACCGGTCTTGTCCGCGGAAGGCTGATAGTCGAGGGACCCTTCCTGGCCCGTCAACAGCTCATCATCGCCATCACTCAGCACATCATCCGCCTGCAAGGTCTTGTTGCCGCCCTGTGAAGCCTGCTTCGCCACCGTCTGGCCGGTCGTCGCCTGGCCGGCCAAGGCTCCGTCGTTGCCGGCATACGGGGATACCTGCGTTGCGCTGGTGGCTTCCTCTTCGTCCGGTGCCAGGCTGAACTCCTGGAAGTTCAGCAGATCCAGACTCGACGTCGAGGTCGAATTCACCACCGGCGCATTGTTTTCGACACCATTGAGCGTCAGTTCAAGGATGCCCTCAACTTCATCACCATCATCATCCACCAAGGTATAGTTGAATGTCTCGGTCAGCGTCTCGCCAACATCCATATCATCACGCTCGTCCCGATCCACCTGATAGCTGTAACTGCCATCTGAGTTCACGGTGATATTGCCGTAGTCACCTTCAATGACCCCGCTCTGTATGCCGCCTTCCCAGTAAAGGCTGCCATCAACCGCCAGGTCATCGGCGCCCCATCCCGGCACGTCATCGGCCAGATTGGAGCCAGAGCTGGGCAGGTCGTCAGTGGATGACACCCGGGCAAAGAGGTCGAAGGAGGTACTGCCGTCCTCGAAGGTCCTAACCGTATTGACCAATTCGTCGTTCGCATCGCGGAAACCCTCGATGCTCAGCACGAACTCGCGATCGCCAACGGTAATCGTCTGTTGCTGATCGGGGTTGGTGATTCGGACAATATCTCTCTCATCACCACCATTGTTTGGGGTTTCCGTATGCTCAAATCCTATGGTCGTTTCAACATAGGTCGGGGACCCATCGATATTGACAGTAAAACCAACGGTCATATCAACAGTATCAAGAACTTCAGCATTTCCACTTATCGGAAAGTTGTTATGGGTTAACGTACCGAGAGAAAAGGACGAGTCAGTTTCCACACCCGCTGAGCTTTGAACACCTTCAGCGTATTCAAAATCATACCCAGACCTATCTGCTACCTGTACCCAATCCCATCCGCCATCCCAAACTCTTTCCCACTCTTCTTCACCCCAGTGAATATACAGGCCGTCCCCATCTGAGGTTTGATCAACAGAGCCACGATACCCTGTAGTCGTCATGTTCTCCCAACGCGCACTCAGGCCACCAATGCTCTGCTCACTGACCGCCACGGAGATTGCCCCCGTCTGGGTGCCTGCCACCGGCACATCATCGCGAATGCCTATGTCCAGGGTGTCACTGGTCAGGTCGCCTTCGCTGTCTTCCAACTGAATATCGAAGACATCCTCGATGCCATCAATCCCGGTGCCCTGACTGCTGTGGTCGGTCGAGTTATCGGTCAGCGTGTAAGTCCAGCCGTAGTCTCCATCACCGTTATCCGTGACCTCGAGGGTGCCAAACTCCCCCTGGTAGGTACCGCCGTCACCGGCAGGGTCGCCATCGATGGTCAATATGCCGGGCGCGTCTCCCCCCACTGAGGTGCTGAACGTACCCGTGGTGATCTGGGAGCCGTCGCCTGCTCGGCTGCCGTTCGACAATCCGGCCTCATCGGCCACGCCATCCCTGCCTGCCAGGCCGACCAGCTTGGGCTTCGAGTCGGGATCTACAGTAACCATCAATTGGGCACTGTCGGTATCACCATCAGCATCGGTAATGGTGTAGTCGATCACCACGTCGCCCTCGAAACCGGAAGTCGGTGAGAACGTCACCTCCCCCGTATCCGTATCGGTGTTCACGGTTCCTGCACGCGCATAGCCGGCCGCCAGGCCGGCGGATGTCAGTGTCGAGCCATCTGCCCCCAGGTCATCATTACCGAGAACATTGAACGTGACGGATGAATCTTCTTCAGTGGTGGTGGAATCGTCGTCGGCACTCGGCGTGGTGTCCTCGATACGGATATCCAGGCTGTCCGAGGCCGTCTCGCCGGCCACATCCGTGACCCCGAGAGCGAAGCTGTCCAGGATCTCGCCGGTGCTGTGGTCCTCGGCATCACCGTCTTCGGTATAGGCGTAACTGATGACACCACTCGCGGCATCATAGCCGGTGATGCGCAATTGACCCTGGGTGCCTCCGATAACCACCGGACTGGCCGAGGTGGCCCCGGTGATATCGGTGTCGTTGATGGTCACACCATCGATGCCCGCCTCGGCCGCTACGGTGGCGCTACCGGTGATGGTGTCACCGGTGGCTTCGACCACGCTGTGATCGGCCGTGTCGCTACCCGGGGCATTATCGTCGATGTCCACCGTCGGCGGCGCATCGGTGATGCCCGTTACCGTCACGGTCAAGGTGGCGGTGTTTTTACCACCTTCTCCATCATCTACGGTATAGGACACCGAAGTCGTAGCAGATTCGCCCTGATCCAGTTGCTGGAAGTCACTACCAGGATCAAAGTCGTAAGAGCCGTCGGCCCTTATGATGAACGTACCACCATTGTCGCCACTGACGGCAGTATTCAGACTCGAAGTATCATCATTGACTTCGATAATGCCCAGTGAGTCTCCATCCGGGTCAATATCATTGCTCAAGACGCCGTCACTGGGCACGCTGAGGTAACTGTCTTCATCGGTAGTCGCACTATCGTCTTGGGCATCTGGCGCCGGGTTGCTCACTGTCCACTCGAAATTCTGAGCGACCGATCCGCCATTTCCATCGCTTGCCGAGATGGTGACTTGATAGCTGCCAGCGTCTCCACCCTGGCTGGCAGAGCTATCCAGAACACCGGAAATAACGCCGGTACTCGGGTCGATCATCAAGCCCGGCGGCAAACCACTGGCGCTGAATGTCAGCGAATCACCGCTATCCACGTCAGAGAAGTTACCGGATACATCGAGGCTGATCGTTTCACTGTCATCACTGGATCGATCCGACAAATCGATGGCAATCGGTGCGTCATTGACCGGTTCCACGGTCAGATCCACCGTCACCGTCTCAGTGTCGCCGTTCACGTCCTCGACGTCGTAGGTGAAGCTGTCACTGCCGTTGTAGTCGGCGTCCGGCGTGTAGGTGAAGGTGCCGTCCGGGTTGAGGGACACTGTGCCATTGGTGGCATCGGCGTTGAGGCTATAGGTCGCCGCGGCACTGTGGGTGTCGTTGGTCGAGACATCATCGCTGAGCGGCGTGTCTTCCTGGGTGGTGAAGCTATCGGCCACCGCGTCATCCACGGCATTGACCGTGACATCGACCGTGGCGGTCTCGGTCACGCCACCCGAGGTCACCGTGTAGGTGTAA
>NZ_BJOC01000020.1 GCF_006540005.1 Halomonas halmophila
AGTGACGCTGACCGTAAAGCTGTCATCACCGTTGTAGTCGGCATTGGGTGTGTAGGTCCACTCGCCACTGGCCGGGTCGATGCTCGCCGTGCCATTGGCCGGACCATTCCCCGATTCGATCGCGAAGCCCGGGTTGCTCATGCCATCGGCGTTATCACTGACCGTCAACGTGCCGGTGAGTGTGGTGTCTTCCGCGCCATTGCCGCTGGTGTCGCCACCGAAGCTGGCCGGGTCGTTGGCCTGATCCACCGTGACGTTGACCGTCGCCGTCTCGGTCACGCCGCCCGAGGTCACCGTGTAGGTGTAGCTGTCGCTGCCATGGAAGTCGGCGTCCGGCGTATAGGTCACCTGACCATTGGCGTCGATGCTCACCGAGCCATTAGTGCCCTGGGTGACCGCCGTCACTTCGGCGTCGGATGACTCGAAGCTGTCATTGCCCAGCACATCGTTGGTCACCGCGGTATCTTCATCGGTGGTCGCGTTATCCGGAGCGATGTCCGCCACCGAGGTCACCGTGACATCGATGACCTGGGTCTCGGTGTTGCCGTCATCATCGGTGACGCTGACCGTGAAGCTGTCATCGCCGTTGTAGTCGGGGGTCGGCGTGTAGGTCCACTCGCCGCTGGCCGGGTCGATACTCGCCGTGCCATTGGTCGGTGCACCGCTGACCGTGAAGGCCGGCGTGGTC
>NZ_BJOC01000021.1 GCF_006540005.1 Halomonas halmophila
AAAGCGGCGCCAGCCGCGTTCTTCCAACTTAAAGCTTACAGCTTAACCCTTGAGCTCCGCTTCCATGGCTTCGAGGCTTTCTTCGGCGCTGAGCCATTGCTGTTCGAGTTCCTCGAGACGAGTGGCGAGTTCGCCGCGACGCGCGAGCTGCTGGTTGAGTTCGTCCTTGCGGGCGTCGTCGGTGTAGAGCTCGGCGTCGCCCAGGGCGGCTTCAACCTCATTCAGGTCGGCCTGGGTCTTTTCCATCTCTCGTTCGGCACGGTCGCGCTCGCGCTTGAGTGGTCGCAGCTTCTCGCGCAACTCAGCCGCAGCGCGACGCGAGGCCTTGCGGTCATCCCGGGGCTCGCCTTCTTCCTGCTGGCGTTCGGCCTTGTCGTGGCGGGCTTCGCGGCGCTGCTCCTCGAGGCGTGACTTGAGCCAGGCGCGGTAATCATCGAGGTCGCCATCGAAGGGTGTGACGCGGTGGTCGGCGACCCGCCAGAACTCGTCCACCGTGGCGCGCAGCAGGTGGCGGTCGTGGGAGACCACGATCACCGCGCCCTCGAAGCTGGCCAGTGCCTCGGTCAGGGCCTCGCGCATTTCCAGGTCGAGGTGGTTGGTCGGCTCATCCAGCAACAGCAGGTTGGGCCGCTGCCAGGCCACCAGCGACAGCGCCAGGCGCGCCTTCTCGCCGCCCGAGAAGCGCGATACATCCTCGAAGACATCATCGCCCTGGAAGCCGAAGCCGCCCAGAAAACGCCGGATCTCGGCGTCCGCGACGGTCGGCGAGAGGCGCTGGACATGCTGGAAGGGCGTGGCCGAGAGGTCCAGCCCCTCGAGCTGGTGCTGGGCGAAGTAGCCGACGGCCAGGTGTTCTCCCTCGACCCGTTCCCCATCCAGCAGCGAAAGTTCGGCGGTCAGCGACTTGATCAGGGTCGACTTGCCGGCCCCGTTGGGACCCAGCAGGCCGATGCGCTGACCGGGCTGCAGCGCCAGGTTGACGTCCTCGAGCTGGCGATGCTCGCCGGTTGCACCGTGATAGCCCAGGACGGCGTCATTCAGTACCACCAGCGGCTGGGACACCTTGTCGGAACAGGGGATGCGGAAATGAAACGGCGAGTCGGCATGGGCCTCGGCGATATCGCCCATACGCTCGAGCATCTTCAGCCGGCTCTGGGCCTGGCGCGCCTTGCTGGCCTGGTAGCGAAAGCGTGCCACGAAACGTTCGATTTCCGCCTTACGCGCCTGTTGCTTGGCGGCCTCGGCCTGCTGCAGGGCCAGTTTTTCGGCCCGGGTGCGCTCAAAGGTGGTGTAGTTGCCGCGATACAGCTCCAGCCGGCGGTGCTCGAAATGCACGATGTGATCGCAGACCGCATCGAGAAAATCGCGGTCGTGGGAAATCAGCAGCAGGGTGCCGGGATAGCGCGTCAGCCATTGCTCCAGCCACAACAGGGCATCGAGATCCAGGTGGTTGGTTGGCTCATCGAGCAGCAGCACGTCCGATGGCGTAAAGAGGGTGCGCGCCAGGTTGACGCGCATGCGCCAGCCGCCCGAAAACGAGGCCAGCGGGCGCTCCAGGTCATCCTGGCCGAAGCCCAGCCCGACCAGCAGTTGGGCGGCCCGCGCCGGGGCGCTATAGCCGTTCAACGACTCGATGGTACCGTGCAGCTCGGCTTCGCGATGCGCTTCGCCACGCGCCTGGGCCGATTCCAGCGCGGCCTCGGCCTCCCGCAGGGCCTGGTCCCCATCCAGCACATACTCGATGATGCTGCGCTCCAGCGCTTGCACTTCCTGGGCCATGTGGGCGATGCGCTGGCCACCGCTCATTTCCAGCTCGCCGCGCTCTGGCGCCAGCTCCCCCAGCAGCAGCTTGAAAAGACTCGACTTGCCGGTGCCGTTAGCCCCGACGATCCCCACCTTGTGCCCCGCGTGCAGGGTCAGGTCGGCAGCGTCCAGCAGGCTCTGAGAGCCGCGTTGCAGGGATACTTGGCGCAGTGCGATCATGCGGACTCCATTCGTCTGCGTGAGATCACCGCCCGTTGGCGGCCACCTTGTGATGAGCGACGATTCTACCGAAAACGCCGCGCTCTTGCGGTCCCGACTACCCCGGGAGTCGCTCTGGGACTTCGCCCTGGCGCTCTATGCCCGGGATGGCGCCGAGAGCGCTTGCCTGACGCTGCAGGATGAGGCCGGCGTCGAGGTCACCGAACTGCTGTGGCGCTGCTGGCTGTATCGCCATGAACTGCAGGCCGGGCATATCCCGGCGTCGCTGCGCGAGTGGCAACGCACGGTCATCACGCCCCTGCGCCAATTGCGCCGTGACCTCAAGCCAGAGGTCGAGGCGCGGCCGAGCGTATCGACGCTGCGTCAACGCATCAAGCAGGCCGAGCTGGATGCCGAGCAGGAATGCCTGCGGCGCCTGGAAAGCGCCAGCCGGGACGGCGCCATCGGCCTTTGCCCCTGCTCCCGGGCCACTCAGCCTCTGAAAAAAGTTCTACCTTTCGCCCACCAACTTCAGAAAAAATCACACTTTTTTGCCCTGGCCAGACTGGAAAGCCAGCTTGACCCTCCCAGACCCCCGCGCTAGCCTGAAAAAACACCGCGTATACGGCAACAAGACGATACATTCGATTGTACGCCGGTCGATGAGTGACTGATTTTCCGGCAAAACCTGCAGAGGAATGACAAGAATGAAGGCACACAAGCTGCTGACTACCGCGAGTATCGGGGCACTGATGCTCGGCATGTCCACCGCCGCCTATTCCGATAACTGGCGTTATGCCCACGAGGAATATGAAGGCGACGTCCAGGATGTCTTCGCACAAGCTTTCAAGGGTTATGTCGAAGATAATTCCGACCATACCGTTCAGGTTTATCGCTTCGGCGAATTGGGCGAATCCGATGACATCATGTCGCAGACCCAGAGCGGCATCCTGCAGTTCGTCAACCAGTCGCCCGGTTTCACCGGCGCTCTAATCCCCACGGCACAGATTTTCTTCATCCCCTATCTGTTGCCGACCGACATGGATACCGTTCTCGAATTCTTCGAAGAGAGCAAGGCCATCAACGAGATGTTTCCCAAGATCTATGCCAAGCATGGTCTGAAACTCCTCCAGATGTATCCAGAAGGCGAAATGGTCGTGACGGCTGACGAGCCGATCACCTCTCCCGCGGATTTCGACAACAAGAAGATCCGCACCATGACCAACCCGCTGCTGGCCGAGACCTACTCTGCCTTCGGTGCCACTCCGACGCCGCTGCCCTGGGGTGAGGTCTATGGCGGCCTGCAGACCGGCATCATCGATGGCCAGGAAAACCCGATCTTCTGGATCGAGTCCGGCGGTCTGTATGAGGTCTCCCCGCACCTGACCTTCACCAAGCATGGCTGGTTCACCACCGCCATGATGGCCAACCTGGACTTCTACAAAGGCCTGTCCGAGGAAGACCAGCAGCTGGTGCAGGAGGCTACCGACGCCGCCTACGATCACACCATGGAACACATCCAGGGTCTGGCTGAGGAATCCCTTGCCAAGATCAAGAAAGCCTCCGATGAAGTGACCGTGACGCGCCTCAACGACGAACAGATCGAAGCCTTCAAGGAGCGCGCTCCACAGGTCGAGAAGAAGTTCATCGAGATGACCGGCGAAAAGGGCCAGGAGCTGCTCGACCAGTTCAAGGCCGACCTCGAGGCCGTGCAGTCGGACAGTGAAGGCAGCGGCTCCAGCGAATCCGATGCCAAGGCTTCCGATAGTGGGTCTGCCGAGGACAGCAGTGCCGAGACCAATCAGGAAAGCTGATTCACTACTTGACCCGCATCATTCGGGGGCAGCCTGGCTGCCCCCGAATTGTTTGCGATCCTTTCGGCCGGTACCAGCGTTCATCCAACGTTGATCGCTACGCCACGCTCAGTCGCTAGGATAGCCAGAGGGTCAACCCGATTTTCGCCATGTGTCTGCTTAGGGGAGCGCGGCCATGACCGACGAAGAAGAAGCCGAAAAGCACTACCACTCCGGGCTGCCCGGTATCCTGGGCACCATTGATACACTGATCAGCAAGCTGGAAGCCATCATCCTCGCCATCGGCGTGCTGCTGATGGCCGTCAACACCATTGCCAATGTCGTCGGGCGCTTCGTCATCGGCGAGAGCCTGTTCTTCACCGGCGAGATCAACCGCATCCTGATCATCATGATCACCTTCGCGGGCATCGGCTATGCGGCACGACACGGCCGCCACATCCGCATGTCGGCCATCTACGACGCCCTGCCGGTGGGCGGTCGGCGTGCCCTGATGGTAGCAATCGCGCTGTTCACGTCCATCGTGATGTTCTTCCTGGCGTATTACGCGGTTCTTTACATTCTCACCCTTTACGATAGAGGCCGCGTCCTGCCGGCACTAGGGTTTCCGATCTTCATCATCTATGTCTGGGTGCCGCTGGGCTTCGTGATCACCGGTATTCAATACCTGTTCACCGCCATCAAGAACCTGACGTCACGTGATGTCTACCTGTCGACCTCGGTGGTCGACGGCTACAAGGATACGGAAACGGAAGTCTGACGCAGGGCGCATCGCCCCGGGGGAATACACGATGACGACAATAATGGTTACGACCATGATCGCCCTGCTACTGCTGGGCTTTCCCATGATGATTCCGCTGGCCACCGCAGCGATCATCGGCTTTATCATGATGTTCGGCGGGTTGGGTCAGATGGAAACGCTGATTCAGCAGTTGCTGGCCGGTATTCGGCCCGCCTCCCTGATTGCCGTGCCCATGTTCATTCTGGCCGCCGATATCATGACCCGGGGTCAGTCGGCCAACCGGCTGATCAACATGGTCATGGCCTTCATCGGTCATATCAAGGGCGGCCTGGCCGTCAGTACTGCGGCCTCCTGCACCCTGTTCGGTGCCGTGTCCGGCTCGACACAGGCCACCGTGGTCGCTGTGGGTTCGCCCTTGCGCCCACGCATGCTCAAGGCCGGCTACTCGGACTCCTTCACCCTGGCACTGATCATCAACTCCAGTGACATCGCCTTTTTGATTCCGCCGAGTATCGGCATGATCATCTACGGAATCGTGTCGGGCACGTCCATCGGCGAGCTGTTCATCGCCGGTATCGGCCCGGGCCTGATGATCCTGGCCATGTTTACCCTGTATGCCGTACTTTATGCCACCATCCGCGGCGTTCCGACCGAGGCAAAGTCAAGCTGGGGAGAGCGCTTCTCGGCGATTCGCTCGGCACTGTGGCCACTGGGCTTCCCGGTCATCATCATCGGTGGCATCTATGGGGGGGTCTTCAGCCCCACCGAGGCGGCGGCGGCCTGTGTGCTCTACGCCGTACTGCTCGAGTTCGTGGTCTTCCGTTCGCTGAAGCTGGGTGACATCTACGCCATCGCCAAGTCCACCGGCCTGATCACGGCCGTGGTCTTCATCCTGGTGGCCGTGGGCAACGGCTTTTCCTGGATCATTTCCTTCGCCCAGATCCCGCAGGCGATCCTCGAGGCCGTGGGTATCGGTGAAGCAGGCCCCACCGGCGTGCTGATCGCCATCTGCGTCGCCTTCTTCGTGGCCTGTATGTTCGTTGATCCGATCGTGGTCATCCTGGTGCTGACCCCGGTCTTCACCCCGGCCATCGAGGCCACCGGGCTCGACCCAGTACTGGTGGGTATCCTGATTACCCTGCAGGTGGCCATCGGTTCGGCAACGCCACCCTTCGGCTGCGACATCTTCACGGCCATTGCCATCTTCAAGCGCCCCTATCTCGATGTGATCAAGGGCACCCCACCCTTTATCTTCATGCTGGTGCTTGCCGCAGTACTGCTGATCATGTTCCCGCAGATCGCACTGTTCCTGCGTGACCTGGCCTTCAGGTAAGCGCCTCGACCGGATCAAAGGAGTAAGGTGACAATGTTCAATCGAATCATGGTGGCCGTGGATGGCTCCAAGGGCGCGGTCAAGGCACTGGAGAAGAGCGTGGCCTTGCAGCAATTGACCGGCGCGGAACTCTATGTACTGTGCGTGTTCAAGCACCACAGCCTGTTGGAGGCGTCGCTGTCGATGGTGCGCCCGGAGAAGCTGGACATTCCGGATGACGCCCTCAAGGACTACGCCACCGAAATCGCCGTACATGCCAAGACGCGTGCCACCGAGCTGGGCGTGCCGGCCGACAAGATCCGAGCCTTCGTCAAGGGCGGGCGACCCTCGCGCACCATCGTACGCTTCGCCCGCAAGCGCGAGTGCGACCTGGTGGTGATCGGTGCCCAGGGCACCAATGGCGACAAGAGCCTCTTGCTGGGCAGCGTGGCCCAGCGTGTGGCAGGCTCCTCGCACTGCCCCGTGCTGGTCGTCTGATCGTGTAGCGTTCCCGGTGGTATCGTCCCGTCGCCGGTCGAGTTGCGTGCTGCGGAACCCGACCGGCCCTGTTAGAGTCCCAAGAGTTCCATACACCATTGGCGCCCCCACGCGCCGGAGCACAAGGTTTTTCATGAAGACACTGCTGACTTCCGCTTCGCTGGTCGCTCTGTTGAGCGCTGCCCCCTTTGCACTGGCGGCTCCCGAATCCGACCAGGAGCGTCTGGGCTACAGCCTTGGCGTTACCCTGGGCAAGAGCATCAAGCAGGACGTGTCCGATCTCGACATCGATGCCTTCACTCAGGCCATTCGTGATGTCTACTCGGACGGCGAACTGGCCATGACCGACAAGGAAATGTCCAAGACGCTGACCCAGTTCCAGAAGCAAGCCCAGAAGCAAAAGGCGGCCGAAGCCAAGAAGCGTGCCGAGGCCAACAAGGCTGAAGGCAAGGCCTATCTGCAAAAGAATGCCAAGAAGGACGGCGTCACGGAGACCGAGTCCGGCCTGCAATACCGCGAGATTGAATCCGGCGACGGCGCCTCGCCGAAGGCCGGGGACACTGTCAAGGTCAACTACGAAGGCAGGCTGATCGACGGTACGGTCTTCGATAGCTCCTATAAACGTGGCGAGCCGGTCAGCTTCCGCGTAGGACAGGTCATCGAAGGTTGGCAGGAAGCCCTCAAGCTGATGAGCGTGGGCGACAAGTGGGAAATCGTGATTCCCTCCGACCTCGCCTATGGCGCCCGGGGCCAGGGCCCGATCGGGCCTCACGAAACCTTGATCTTCGAGGTGGAGCTGCTCGATGTGACCCCGGCCGAGTCTTCCTCCGACGACAGCGACACGGCCGACGGCGCCTCGGAAGAGAGTGATAGCAGCGAGGGTGACAGCAGCGCCGAATAACCCTGCTCGGCAGCGCACCTCTCTGACGGCCGGCTGATTCAGCCGGCCGTTTTTTTGTGGGCCGCCTATAGCGTATCCAGCGTCCGATTCACTGCCGTCTCGAGCGGGCCGGGCGTCGGCGAGTGCAACACACGCTCGAGTATCGCGCCGCGGTGGTTCACCAGATAAAGCGAGGCCGTGTGATCCACCGTATAGCCCGCCCCGGAATCGGGCGCCTCGTGGCGTCGCCAGATCACATCATAGCGCTCGGCAATCGCCTCGAGCTGGTCAGGGCTGCCCCTGGCGCCGATGAAGGCCTCACCGAAGGCCGCCAGATAGGTCTCCAGCCGGGCCAGGGTATCGCGTTCGGGGTCGACGGAAATCATCACCGGCACGACACGCTGACGCTGCTCCTCGGGCAGGTCCTGGCGCACCTGACGCACCACGGCCAGGCTCATCGGGCAGACATCCGGGCACCAGGTATAGCCGAAGAAGATGATCGCCAGCTGATCGTCATCCAGTCGCGACAGCGTGAATTCCCCCTGGGTCGAGGGCAGCGAGATGGGGCCGCCCGGCGGCAGGTCACGCGCCGGGTTGGCCTGCTGCCACTGCTCGAAGGCCAGCCCGGCGCCCACCAGCAGCACCAGGCATGCGGATATCGCGTACCAGCGAAGCCGTCTCATCCAGATACTCCTGCAGCGAACCTCCGGCGGGTGCCGCATGCTGCCGAAGGTGAAGTCATGAGGTCGATAGTGGCAAGATAGTGGTTTGCCGAGTGCACAGCCAGACGCACTTCGACCCCAGCCGTAAGGAGATTGCATGCAAGGCGTCGGCTCAGCCCTGGGACCGCTCTTTTTACTGATTCTGCTGGGCGCCCTGCTGGGGCGCCTCGATCAGCCGGGCGGTGACTTCTGGCCGCGCATGGAGCGGCTGATCTATTGCCTGCTGTTCCCGGCCATGCTGGTCGGCACCCTGGCCACCGCCGACATGCAGCAGGTGCCGGTGGGCCGTGTGGCCAGCGTGTTGCTGGGCGCCATGGGGCTGGTGGGAGCCGGGCTGTGGCTGGTCCGCCACTGGCTGGGGCTCGAGGCACCGGCTTTCACCTCAGCCTTCCAGGGCGCCCTGCGTTTCAACACCTATGTCGGTGTTGCGGGGGCCGCTGCCCTGCACGGCGAAGCCGGCGCCACGGTCGCGGCGGTGGCCGTGGCGCTGATGGTGCCGGTGGTCAATGTGCTCTGTGTCAGCAGCTTCATTGCCGCCGGTACCCTGGGGCGCGGCGGCCTGCGCCAGAGCCTGCTGGCACTGACCCGCAACCCGCTGATCCTGGCCTGCCTGTTGGGCATTGGCCTGAACCTGGGCGGCATCGGCCTGCCCGGCTGGAGCGCGGCGACCGTCGATCTGCTGGGGCGTGCTGCCCTGCCGCTGGGCCTGGTGGCCGTGGGGGTCGCGCTGAGACCCCGGGCGCTGCTGCGACTCGACCCGGGTATCTGGGCCGCCAACAGCGCCAAGCTGGTACTGATGCCGGCGATTGTCCTGGGCCTGGCGCTGTTGCTGGGCCTCGACCCGATCAGCCGGGATATCGTCCTGCTGTTCGCCGCCCTGCCCACGGCGACCTCGGCCTATATCCTGGCGCGCCAGCTGGGCGGCGATGCCGAGCTCATGGCCGCCCTGATCACCGGGCAGACCCTGCTGGCCATGGTGTCGTTGCCGCTATGGCTGCGGTTGGTGGGCTGACCGGACGCACGAATAAAAAGTAATAAAAAATATTCGCATTTGTGTTGACGAGGCAAATGAGAATGATTTACTCTACAAACATGGCGTTGATGAGGCGCCATGACCGAGGCAAGTTTCCTGCCAGTTGCTTGTCTGGGTTTCTCCTCCTCATTGCTAGTCACGGTCTTTTGCCGCCCCGCCCAGGGCGGCTTTCTTTTTCCCGTTCGTCGGCCCCCTCGTTCTCCCGGCTCCTTGCAAGGGCCTGCCAAGGCACTCAGTCATGCCTGGCCAGCTGCTGCTTGAGCAAGGCTCCCAGGGCCTCCACGGCCGGCCAGGACGCTGCCGAGACATGTCGCCCGTAATGCAGTTGTGCCTCGCAGCCCTTCAGGACGGGTAATCCCTCGGCCTCGCCCAGCTCGCGCATGGCCGGCGTCAATCGGTCACGCTCCAGAATTCCCAGTGCCAGGCCCGACTCCACGGCCGTTTCCAGGGCATGAATGCTGGTGCTCGTGAAAACGGCGTGCCAGGAGCGATCAATCGCGCTCAAGGCCTCGCTGCCCAACTGACGATAGGGACAATCCTCGGGATGCAGGGCCAGCGGCAAGGGGGCCGTGTTATCCACCCGCAGATCCTTGGCCCCCGCCCAGACCGGCCGGGTCCGCCATAGTGCCTCGCCACCACTCAGGTAGTAGGGACGGTCCAGGGCCACGATCAGCGACAGCTCGCCGCGCTCCAGCAGGCGCGTCAGACGACCGCTGGGCGCCGTCACCGCTTCCAGCACCACATCCGGGTGGCGGCCCAGAAAGTCCGGCAGCAGGCGCCCTACCAGACGACTCGCGTAGTCTTCCGGCATGCCGAAACGCACGCGGCCACTCAGGCCGCGACCGCTGATGCGCGCCACCAGCCCATCATGACGGCGCAGCAGCTCGCGGGCCTCGCCCAGCAGTGCCTGGCCCGCGGAGGTCGGCGTCACCCCGCGCGCGCCACGAATCAGCAAGGTGGTGTCGAGGCGTGACTCCAGGCGCTTGATCTGCATGCTCAGGGCACTAACGGTGCGGTACCGCTCTTGGGCAGCCGCCGCCAGCGTGCCCAGTCGGGCCACCGCGACGAAACTGCGCAATGCCTCGAGGTCCAGGGAGTCCGACAGGACTTCAGCCATATTGAACGCTCTCTCCAATAAGTTTCGATTCACGAAACACTTTAGTCGAGCCAGACTGTGCCGACCAGCTCCTCTTCAACACACAACGAGGCACAAGCATGATCGGCATCAGCTTTCGTCCCGGCTTTCTCCTCCGGATGCGCCCGACACCGGCCCTCGGCGCCATGGCGGTGGCACTGGGCTTCGTGGTGTGCTGGAGCAGTGGCTTCGTCGGCAGCCGCCTGGCCGTCGCCGTCGAGACGCCGGTCATGGCGCTCTATGTCTGGCGCTTCGCCCTGGCGACCCTGCTGGCCGGCGGCTGGTGGTGGTGGCGTGCGCAGCGCCGCGGGGCACGCCGGCTCGACCGCCGCGCCCTGCTACACGAGGCGCTGGTCGGCAGCCTGACGGTGGGCGGCTATCTGTTGACCATGTTGCTGGCCATCGAGGCGGGCGTCAGTGCCGGGGTCGCCGCCCTGATCGGCGCCCTCCAGCCTCTCGCCGCCATCACCCTGGCCAGCAGCTGGCTGGGCGAGCGCACCCGGCCACTACAGTGGATCGGCATGGTGGTGGCGACACTGGGCGCCGCGCTCAGCGTGCTGGATGATCTGCAGACCGTCGGTGGAGCGCCCCTCTGGGCCTATGGCCTGCCGCTGGTGGCCGTGGCCTGTGTCGCCCTGGGCAGCGCCCTGACCACCCGTCAGCGGGTCTCGCTACCGCTCGAGGCGCGCTTGACGGCACAGTTGGTAGCCGCCACCGGGGTCTTTCTGATCGCCGCGCTGGCCATGGGCCAATCGATGGCTCCGCCGTCACTCGGCCTGGATAACCTGGCGGCGATGGCCTGGCTGATCGTGCTGGCCACCTTCGGCGGCTATGGCTTCTTCGTGGAGAGTCTGCGGCGCTTCGGCGTGGGCCAGAGCGCCGGCCTGGTGGCGCTGACGCCGGCCGTGACGCTGGCCTGGACCGCCCTGATGTTCGGCGAGCTGCCCGGGAGCCTGGGCGCCATCGGCATCCTGCTGGGGCTCGTCGGCGCGGCGGTGGCCCTCAGGGCCGGACGACGCCAGCACCGCGGCGCGGATGGTCATGACGCCACGGCCAGCCCGCGGGGTCGCTGGCAGCGCCAGCCGGCTTCACGCCCCGGCACACCGGCCAGCACCCGCGAACGCGGCAGGCTCAGTCGTCGGCGCGGCGGTGAACCAGATCCCACACGCCATGCCCCAGACGCTCCCCGCGGACCTCGAACTTGGTAAGCGGACGATAGTCCGGGCGCGGCACATAGGGCGCCGAGTCGGCCTCGGCGGTATTGGCGTAACCCGGTGCCTCGGCCATCACCTCGGCCATCCATTCGGCATAGGCCTCCCAGTCGGTGGCCATGTGCAGGGTACCACCCGGCTTGAGGCGCGTGCGCACCAGCTCGACGAAGGCCGGCTGGACGATACGGCGCTTGTGGTGCTTCTTCTTCGGCCAGGGGTCGGGGAAGAACAGCTGCACGCTATCCAGGCTGGCCTCGGGCAGACACTGCTCGAGCACCGCCAGGGCATCCTCGCGATACACGCGCAGATTGGCGAGGCCACGCTTGTCGGCCTCGTCGAGCAGCTTGCCGACACCCGGCGCATGCACCTCGATGCCGATATAGTCGGTCTCGGGATGCGCCTCGGCCTGCTCGATCAACGAGGCCCCCATGCCGAAGCCGACCTCCACCACGCGCGGCGCCCGGCGGCCGAACAGGGTGTCCAGGTCCAGGCGCCCGTCTTCCAGGCTCAGCCCCAGGCGTGGCCAGACGTCCTCGAGGCCGCGGGTCTGAGCGGTGGTCATGCGGCCGGCGCGCAGCACATAACTCTTGATGCCGCGACGATGCAGCGGTGCATCGGCCGACTCGGGGCCGGAGGTATCGGTATCGTTCATGCGGTGTTCACTACTCGGGTCACGAATTCAGGAATAGCGGGCACTTGGCCCGGCTCAGGCATTGATGCGGCCACTCATCGGCGACGAGGCCTCGGCCTGCTGGCGGCACGGCATGCGGCCGGCCAGGAAGGCCTCGCGACCGGCCTGGACGGCATGGCGCATGGCACTGGCCATCAGCACCGGCTGGCGGGCATGGGCAATGGCCGAGTTCATCAGCACGCCATCACAGCCCAGCTCCATGGCCCGGGACGCTTCCGATGCCGTGCCGATCCCTGCGTCGACCAGCACCGGCACCCCGGCCTGCTCGATGATCAGGCCCAGGTTGTAGGGGTTCTGGATCCCATGCCCGGAACCGATCAAAGAGCCCAGCGGCATGATCGCGCTGCAGCCCAGCCGCTCCAGCTCGGTGGCGACGATGGGGTCATCGCTGGTATACACCATGACGTCGAAGCCGTCGTTGACCAGCGTCTCGGCGGCCGACAGCGTCTCCACGACGTTGGGGTAGAGCGTCGCCTCGTCCCCCAGCACCTCGAGCTTGACCAGGTTGTGGCCATCGAGCAGCTCGCGTGCCAGCTGACAGGTGCGCACCGCGTCCCGGGCATTGAAACAGCCCGCAGTATTCGGCAGCAGGGTATAGCGCTCGGGCGAGATCACATCGAGCAGGCCCGGGGCCGAGGCATCCTGCCCCAGATTGGTGCGGCGCACCGCGAAGGTCACGACCTCGGCCCCGCTGGCGCCGATCGCCGCCCCCGCCTCATCGAAATCGCGATACTTGCCGGTGCCCACCAGCAGGCGTGACGCAAACTCACGCCCCGCAACCTTGAGCGGCGTATCCTGGATAAAATCGGTCATGCGTCTAGAAACTCCCGTGGCTGTTATGAGTGAGCTGGCCTGCCGTCAGCCGCCGCCAATGGCATGCACGACCTCGACCCGATCCCCCTCGGCCAGGCGTGTCTCAGCGTGCACGCTCTTCGGCACGATGGCCTCGTTGACCTCCACCGCGATGCGGCGGCCCGTCAGGCCCAGGTGCTCGATCAGTTGCGACACCGAGAGGTCGTCTTCCAACTGGGTGGCTTCGCCGTTGAGTTGAACCTGCATGGCATCCTCGTGGGTCGTCACATGTTCAGCCTTGTGGCTGCCCATTGTAGCGCCTCTGCCTGACGCCGGGTACGGTAGGCGCGTCACGCAAGGGAGATTTCGAGCATGCAGGACCGATTCTGGTGGTTGGCCGTGGCGCTGTCCGGGGCCCTGATGGTGGTGATGGGCGCCCTCGGTGCCCACGCCCTGGCGGGCGAGCTGTCGCCGCGCCTGATGGCCGGCTTCGAGACCGGTGTGCGTTATCAGGCCTGGCACACCCTGGCGGTGCTGGGCGTTCTGGCCTGGCGCGCGGCCGCGCCGCTGCCCGGTCAACGACTGGTGCTGACACTCTGGGCAGCGGGCATGCTGCTGTTCAGCGGCTCGCTCTATGGCCTGAGCCTGGCCAGCGCCACCTGGCTCGGGCCCGTCACCCCGCTCGGCGGGCTGCTGCTGATACTCGGCTGGCTGGCGCTGGCCGGCGTCATCTTCAAGGCACGCTGACGGTTACGGCGTCTCGTCGCGCTTGTCCGGCGATGGCCAGACATCGGCATCGACCAGCTCGGGACGCTTGAGTACCTGCGGGTCGAAGACGGGTTCGGAGATGCCGTCGCGACGCTGACGCTCGTAGTCACGCAGCACGCTCAGCGCCGCCGGCACCAGCATCAGAATCGCCAGCAGGTTGGTCGTCGCCATCAGCCCCATGGCCAGGTCCGCAAAGTCCCAGACGAAGGTCAGTTGCGCCACCGAACCGATCATGACCATGGCCAGCACGGCCCAGCGCAGGGTTTGCTCGGCACGGCGCGCATGGCCACGGAACAGGTACTCGACATTGATGGCCGAGAAGGAATAGTTGGCCAGCAACGAAGTGTAGGAGAAGAAGAAGATACTGACCGCGATGAAGATACCGCCAAAGCCCCCCAGATGATCGACCATGGCGTCCTGGGTCAGCTTGATGCCCTGAATGGACTCGCCGGCCGATGTCGCGAGCAGGGTCTCGTAGACACCGGAAAGCAGGATGACCACCGCCGTGCAGGTGCAGATCACGATGGTGTCGACGAAGACCCCGAAGGCCTGCACGAGGCCCTGCGCCGCCGGATGCTTGACGTTGGCCTGTGCCGCGGCGTTGGGGGTCGAGCCCATGCCGGCCTCATTGGAAAACAGGCCGCGCTTGATGCCGTTCTCCATGGCGACCTTGATGGCATAACCCGCTGCACCACCGACCGCCGGGCCGAAGCCGAAGGCGCTCTTGATGATCAGCGCCAGCATCTCCGGGATGGCCGTCAGGTTCATGAACAGGATCACCAGCGCCACGATCAGATACAGGATCGCCATGGTCGGCACGATCTTCTCGGCGGTCCGCGCGACCGACTTGAGGCCGCCGAAGATCACCAGTGCCACCAGCAACACCAGCCCGACACCGGTCATCCAGCGCGGCACCCCGAAGGCGCCCTGCACGGCCTGGGCAATGGTGTTCGACTGAGCCGCGTTGAAGGCCAGTCCGTAGGCCACGATCAGGAAGAAGGCGAACAGCATGCCCAGCCAGCGCCAGCCCAGGCAACGCTCGATGTAGTAGGCCGGGCCGCCACGGAACACGCCATCCTCGTGGCGATGCTTGTAGGTCTGCGCCAGCGTCGACTCGATGAAGGCGGTCGAGAAGCCGACCAGTGCCGTCACCCACATCCAGAAGATGGCACCCGGGCCACCGACCCACAGCGCGATCGCCACCCCGGCCAGGTTACCGGTGCCGATGCGCGCCGCCATGGAGGTGGCAAACGCCTGGAAGCCGCTGATGCCTTCACCCGCACCCCGCGACGAAACGGTCACCCGCGCCATGTGGCCGAACAACCGGAACTGCATGCCCCGGGTCAGGATGGTGAAAAGCAGCCCGGCCCCCAGCAGCAGGTAGACCAGAATGTAGGACCAGACGAAATTGCTGACCGGGTTCATCACGGCATAGGCCGCATCCTGCAGGGTCAGAAGGAGGGACGTGATCACATCCATGTGTTGGGCTCCAGACAGTGGGGTAGTCACCCCGCCACCCGGGTGCGCGGGTCGGCGGGGCGGTTCGTGCAACACTGCCGCCCAGTCTAGAGGGGCGCTGCGCGCTTGTCAGCCGCACTGGCGCGCCTCGTCGTCGGTCAGCCCTGCTTGTGCACGGCGCGCCAGTGGTGCAGCAGCGGCTCGGTGTAACCGGCAGGCTGCGCGCGTCCCTTGAAGATCAGCTCGGAGGCAGCCTGGAAGGCATGCGACGCCGCGAAATCGGCACTCATCGGCGTGTAGTCGGGATCATCGGCATTCTGATCATCGACGACCCTGGCCATGCGCTCCAGGGTATCGCGAACGCGTGCTTCATCCACCACGCCGTGATAGAGCCAGTTGGCCACATGCTGACTGGAAATCCGCAGGGTCGCACGGTCTTCCATCAGGCCGACATCATGCACATCGGGCACCTTGGAGCAGCCCACGCCATGCTCGACCCAGCGCACCACATAGCCCAGGATCCCCTGGCAGTTGTTGTCGAGCTCCTGCTGGATCTCATCCTCGCGCCACTCCGCGCGCTCGGCCACCGGCACACAGAGCAGTTCATCCAGGCAGTCCGGCTCGCCCAGGGCTTCCAGCTCGCGCTGTACCTCGGTCACGCTGACCTGGTGGTAATGCAGGGCATGCAGGGTCGCGGCGGTGGGTGACGGCACCCAGGCCGTGTTGGCGCCGGCCCTGGGGTGACCGACCTTCTGCTCGAGCATGGCCGCCATGCGATCCGGCATCGGCCACATGCCCTTGCCGATCTGGGCGCGTCCGCGCAGGCCGCAGGCCAGCCCCGTCTGGACATTGCTGCGCTCATAGGCGCCGATCCAGGTACTGCCCTTCATCTCGCCCTTGCGAATCATGGCGCCGGCCTGCATGGCGGTGTGCATTTCATCGCCGGTACGATCGAGGAAACCGGTGTTGATGAACACTACCCGCGAGCTGGCCTCGGCGATGCAGGCCTTGAGATTGACCGAGGTACGCCGTTCTTCATCCATGATGCCCATCTTGAGGGTGTCACGCTCCAGGCCCAGCAGGTCCTCGACGCGCTCGAAGAGTTTGCGGGTAAACGCCACTTCCTGGGGGCCATGCATCTTTGGCTTGACGATATACACCGAGCCCTCGCGGGAGTTGCGCGGCTGACCCGCGCCCCGGGCCAGGTCGTGCATGGCCAGCAGGCTGGTCACCACGGCATCGAGAATGCCCTCGGGCAGCTCCTGGCCCTCGGCATCGAGCACCGCCGGGGTGGTCATCAGGTGCCCCACATTGCGCACGAACATCAGGGCGCGGCCGGGCAGAGTGAGCTCTCTGCCGTCCGGCGTCGTCCACTGCCGATCGGCATTGAGACGCCGGGTAATGGACTGGCCCCCCTTGTCGAGCGAGGCTTCCAGGTCGCCCTTCATCAGGCCCAGCCAGTTGGCATAGACCGCGACCTTATCCTCGGCATCCACCGCCGCCACCGAGTCCTCGCAATCCATGATCGAGGTCAGCGCCGACTCGACCACCACATCCTTGATGCCCGCCGGGTCGGTCTTGCCGATGGGGTGGGCGGCGTCCACCCGGATCTCCAGGTGGAGGTCGTGATTGACCAGCAGCACGGCCTCCGGCGCGCTCGGCTCGCCCTGGAAGCCCACCAGCTTGCCGGGCTGCTTGAGGCCGGTCTCGCGGCCGCCCTCGAGGGTCACGATCAGGTGGCCGTCGCGCAGCGCGTACTTGACCGCTTCACGGTGCGAACCGGTGGCCAGTGGCGCGGCGCGGTCCAGCACACCCTTGGCGTAGGCGACCACCCGGGCGGCACGCTCGGGGTTGAAGCCCTCGCCCCGCTCGGCGCCATCCGTGTCGGGGATGACATCGGTGCCATAGAGCGCATCATAGAGACTGCCCCAGCGCGCATTGGCTGCATTCAGTGCATAGCGGGCGTTGTTGACCGGCACCACCAGCTGCGGCCCGGCCTGCACCGCGATCTCGCGATCCACGCCGGTGGTGGTGACCTCGACGCGGGATGGCGCCTTGACGCGATAGCCAATCTCCTCGAGAAATGCCCGATAGGCCGCCATGTCGCGCACCGGCCCGGGATGCTCGCCATGCCAGGCATCGAGTTCGGCCTGCAGGCGTTCCCGCTCGGCCAGCAGTTCGCGGTTGCCGGGCGTCAGGTCATGAAAGAGTGCATCCACGCCCGCCCAGAAGGCATCCGGATCGACGCCGGTGCCCGGCAGGGCCTGTTCGTTGAGGAAACGGTCGAGTTCGGCGGCCACCTGGAGGCGGTGGCGAGTGATGCGTTGGCTCATGGATCATTCTCCCTGGACATGCCGGCTCAGCGCCAAGGGACGTCGAGCCACTGTTCACAAATGATGAGGATGTCGAATCGAGTTTGTGGAAAATTATTCCACGTGTAAAGCTGATGACCGGCCCTCGACCGCCCGTATCGACCAAATGACGAGACACCACCCCGGTGAATGCGCAGCGTTGACTGGCCCCACCGGTTGCATGACGCTAGCATGGGCGGGCACAGCAGAGGATGCGATGAGCGACTTTACCGCCCTACAGGAACATGGCCCCCTGGCCCCGGTCGATCAGGCCGACGACGCCCTGGCACGCTATCTGGATCATTATGGTCTCAGTTCGCTGCTGAGCGAGCCGTTGACCCTGCATGCCGGCTTTGTGGAGACCCAGGGATTTCGCCTCTGGACCCAGGTCTGGACGCCGCCCGATCCCATCGGCACGATCGTGGTGGTGCACGGCTACTATGATCACCTGGGTCTCTACCGCCACCTGCTCGAGAGCCTGCTGGAGCGCCACTGGCGCATCGTGCTGTGGGACCTGCCGGGGCACGGCCTGTCCAGCGGCGTTCGCGCCTCCATCGGCGACTTCGATGAGTACGGGGCCTGTCTGGCGGCGCTGCGTCGCGACCTCGAAGCGCGCGAGCTCGCCGCGCCCCCCTGGGTGGGCATTGGCCAGAGCACCGGTGCCGCCATCCTCGCCACCGATGCCCTGACCCACGACGACGCGGAACACTGGCAGGGCCTGGTGCTGCTGGCCCCGCTGGTGCGCCCCTATGGCTGGTCGCAGGCCAACTGGCTGCAACGCCTGGTCGGCCCCTTCGTGCGCACCGTGCCCCGACGCTTTCGCGACAACTCCACCGACAGCGACTTCGCCACCTTCCTGCGCGAGAGTGACCCCCTGCAGCCGGATCGTCTGGCCATGCAATGGGTCAATGCCATGCGCCGCTGGATGCCGCGCCTGATCGCCCTGCCGCCGAGCCGCATGCCGACCCTCATCCTGCAGGGCGAGCAAGATTCCACCGTCGACTGGCCATTCAACCTCGGTGTGCTCAAGCGCAAGTTTCCCAATGCCGAGATATGCCGTTATCCCGACGCACGCCATCACCTGGTCAACGAGTCGGAGCCCATACGCCGCACTCTGTTCGCGGACCTGGCGCGTTTTCTCGCCGACCTTGAAGAGGGCTTCGAGGCCCTGCCACCGGAAGGGTCGGAACCCGCATGACAACCCGCTGCCTTGCACTCATCACCCTGCTGCTGATGCTGGCCGGCTGTGCCGCCCATACCCCCCAGGGCCCCGCGACGGTACGCCAGGCATTGTTCGGCCTCGGCGAACGCGCCGCCGAGCAGGTGGCCAAGGCGTCGCCCCTGCCCACTCCGCATACCGACCTGGTGCTGCTGCTGGCCACACCGGACGTCGACCCGGCGCTGGGCATCACCGACGAACGCCTGATGGAAAGCCTGACCCGAGCCCTGCTGGGGCTGGATGAGGGCCCTCAGGTACTCGACTGGCGGCCCGCCATCGTCGGCGAAGCCGGCGGCAACCAGTGGCGGCTCGACAGCAGCCTGGCCGCCTCGGGCCCACGACTGACGCTCTCCGATCGTGAGCTGCTGCCCTATCGCCTGACCCTCAGCCTGCGCCGTCCCGGCGAATCGCAACACCTGTGGCAGACGCACATCGACGGCGCCCTCGACGCCACCGCCCTGTGACCCATCATCCGGGCACTGCCTAGCCGCCCTTTAGCAGGCGATCCAGCTGACGATAGCCGATGGCCTCGACCAGATGTTCACGACTCGGCTGCGCGGCCCCGACCAGATCGGCCAGGGTCAGAGCCACCCGCAATACGCGATGAAAGGCCCGCGCCGAAAGCTGCAGGCGCTCCAGCACCTCGGCCAGCCAGGCGCGGTCTTCCGCGCCCAGCGCACACGCCGCCTCGAGCTCCGGCCCCGCCAGATGCGCGTTCAGGGCGCCCCGCTCCAGCTGGCGCCGGCGGGCTGCCAGCACCCGCTGACGCACCGTGGCCGAGTCTTCGCCGGGCTCGCGGGAGGTCAGCTGGTCCGCCGGCAGGCTCGCCACTTCCACCTGCAGATCGATTCGATCGAGCAGTGGCCCGGAAAGGCGCGCCTGGTAGCGTTGTATCTGCGCCGCCGTGCAGTGGCAGGCCTGGCGCGGATCGCCCAGATGGCCACAGGGGCAGGGGTTCATGGCGGCCACCAGCTGAAACCGCGCCGGATAGCGCCGCTCGTGACTCGCCCGGGCGATATGGATTTGCCCGGACTCCATGGGCTCGCGCATGACTTCCAGCACATGGCGCGAGAACTCCGGCAGCTCGTCGAGAAACAGCACACCGTGGTGCGCCAGCGAAATCTCGCCCGGCCTGGGACGCGACCCGCCGCCCACCAGCGCCACGGCACTGGCCGTGTGATGCGGTCCCCGGAACGGCCGACAACCCCACTGTTCGGCCAGCGGCAGGCCGCTGACCGAGCGCACCGCCGCCACTTCCAGGGCCTCGTCATCGCTCAGTGGCGGCAGGATGCCGGGCAGGCGGCTGGCCAGCATGGTCTTGCCGGTACCTGGCGGTCCGGCAAACAACAGGTTGTGGCCGCCGGCCGCCGCCACTTCCAGAGCACGTCGCGCCTGGTGCTGGCCGCGTACCTCGCACAGGTCCGGCTGCGGCGTATCACGTCGCGGAGGCGCCTGCAGCTGGTGCACGGGGAGCTTTTCCTGGCCCAGCAGATGAGCCACCACCTCGAGCAGATGCTCTGCCGGCAGCACCTCCAGATCCCCGGCGAGTGCCGCCTCATCGGCATTGGCGCGCGGCACGACCAATGAGCGGCCGGCCTGACGCGTGGCCATGGCCAGCGGCAGCACACCACTCGCCGGGCGCAGGCTGCCATCCAGTGCCAGCTCGCCGACGCACTCCAGCTCTGCCAAGGCCTCGGGCGGAATCTGCCCGGAGGCCACCAGCAACCCCAGGGCAATCGGCAGGTCGAAGCGACCGCCCTCCTTGGGCAGGTCGGCCGGCGCCAGATTGAGGGTGATACGCCGCAGCGGAAACTCGAACCCTGCGTTGACCAGGGCACTGCGTACGCGCTCGCGACTCTCCTTGACCGCCGCCTCCGGCAGGCCCACCAGGGTGATGCCCGGCAAGCCATTCGAAAGGTGGACCTCCACCAGCACCTCGGGCGCCTCCAGGCCGAGGCCCGCCCGGGTGCGAATTATCGCCAGCGTCATCGGCGTTCCCTCGCGCCACTAGTCCGTGAGTCATCCTTGCGTTGACTGTCAGGCTAGACCAGTGGCGGGACGCCTGCCCGCAATTCAGCGGTGTGCCGATTCCGTGTCGTCGACACCCTGGTTGCCAACTTGCTCGCTACTCGCCTCGGTAGTGCCAGGGTGCGGAGTCTCGGCGGTGCCTGCCTCCAGCGCGGGCTCGCTGACTTCCTCGGCGTCGGGGTCGCTGGCGGCGACCGAGGCATCCAAGGCGTCTTCCAGGGCAGCGACCTGCTGTTCAAGGGCTTCGACGCGGCCGCGGGTGCGTTGCAGCACATCCATCAGGATGTCGAAGTCTTCCCGCGAGACCAGCTCGAGGCGGTCGAAGGCGCCCTTGACGACCTGGTGCACGCCTTTCTGGACATCTTCCGGTGCCTGGGAGGCACCCTGCAGGCGCTCACCAATCTGCTGGGCCAAACGGCCGATGCGATCCTGACTGACCATCTTGTGTCTCCTGAACGACGTAGGGGGATCCTCCTGACAGGATACGCAAGGCGCCCGCGCCGCGCATTCTTCTCTCCATGCGCACCATGCGCCAGCCGCTCGCCCATGGTGCGCTGCACCAGAAAACCGGCACCAAAGTGGTGCGATGGCGCCGGCATGCGTGTCGCCCGGCACCCCTCCAGCCGGCTCATTTCGCTCGCATATACCTGAAAATAAAGCGTTATCCCCTTACTGGCATGGTTTGCGCTACTGCCTTGCAAAACATGCACCGTGCGGCATCGCGCCTCACACTTCGATAATCACAAGGGGAACACCGGTATGAAACTGATTACCGCCGTCATCAAGCCCTTCAAGCTCGACGACGTTCGTGAGGCCCTCGCCGACAATGGCGTTCAGGGCATCACGGTCACCGAGGTCAAGGGCTTCGGGCGCCAGAAGGGGCATACAGAGCTGTATCGCGGCGCCGAGTACGTCGTCGACTTTCTGCCCAAGGTCAAGGTGGAGATCGCCGTAGACGATGACCGCCTGGATACCGTGCTGGAGGCCATCTGCAATGCCGCCAACAGCGGCAAGATCGGCGATGGCAAGGTCTTTGTGACGCCTCTCGAGGACGTCATTCGCATTCGAACCGGTGAGCGTGGCGGCGACGCCGTTTGATCGCCTCCCAGCTTCCTGCCTGTTCCCGATACGGAGACGCTTGTCATGACTGAACTCGCCTATGCACTCGATACCTTCTACTTCCTGGTCTGCGGCGCCCTGGTCATGTGGATGGCCGCCGGTTTCTCGATGCTCGAGGCCGGCCTGGTGCGGTCCAAGAACACCGCCGAGATCCTGACCAAGAACATTTCCCTGTTCGCCATTGCCTGCACCATGTACCTGCTGGTGGGCTACTACCTGATGTATTCCAGCGGAGCCGGTGGTGTCATCCCGAGCCTCGGCTTCCTGCTGGGCGGCGAAAACACCGTGGAAGCGGTCACCGCCGGCGGCGATGGGGCGCCCTACTACTCGGCCCGCGCCGACTTCTTCTTCCAGGTGGTGTTCGTGGCCACCGCCATGTCCATCGTCTCCGGCGCCGTGGCCGAGCGCATGAAGCTGTGGGCCTTCCTGGTCTTCAGCGTGATCATGACCGGCTTCATCTACCCGGTCTCCGGCTACTGGACCTGGGGCGGCGGCTGGCTGGCCGAGGTCGGCTTCTCCGACTATGCCGGTTCCGGCATCGTGCACATGGCCGGTGCGGCCGCGGCCCTGGCCGGCGTGCTGGTGCTCGGCCCACGCAAGGGCAAATACGGCAAGAACGGAGCGATCTACGCCATCCCCGGTGCCAACATGCCGCTGGCGACCCTGGGTACCTTCGTGCTGTGGCTGGGCTGGTTCGGCTTCAACGGCGGTTCCGAGCTGAAGGTCTCCGACGTGGCCTCGGCCAACAACATGGCCCAGGTGCTGGTCAACACCAATGCAGCGGCGGCCGGTGGCGTGATCGCGGCGCTGATCCTGGCCAAGGTCTGGTTCCGCAAGGCCGACCTGACCATGGCGCTCAATGGTGCCATTGCCGGTCTGGTGTCGATCACCGCCGACCCGCTGTCGCCGAGCGCCCTGGGCGCCACCCTGATCGGCGGCTTCGGTGGCCTGCTGGTGGTGGCCTCCATCGTGACCCTCGACAAGCTCAAGCTGGATGACCCGGTGGGTGCCATCTCGGCCCACGGCGTGGTCGGCATCTGGGGGGTACTGGCGGTGCCGCTGTCCAACAGCAGCGCCAACTTCGGCGCCCAGCTCATCGGCATCTTCGGCATCTTCACCTGGGTCTTCGTGGCCAGCCTGATCGTCTGGCTGATCATCAAGGCCGCGATGGGTGTCCGCGTCAGTGAAGAAGAAGAGTACGAGGGTGTCGACCTGGCCGAGTGTGGTCTCGAGGCCTACCCCGAGTTCAACGTCACCAAGAAGTGACGCCGCACTGCCACAGGAAAGTGCACTCAAGGCCCCCTGCCAAGGGGGTCTTTTTTATTCTGTTCGCTGCAGGTGTATGCTCTGTCACAATGAAGCCTGCAAGCACGGCGTGCAGCGCCGTGGGCACACGAACCACGCGAGGACAAGACCATGAAACTGGTGACCGCTATCATCAAGCCGTTCAAGCTCGACGACGTCCGTGAATCCCTCTCCGAGATCGGCGTCCAGGGCATCACCGTCACCGAGGTCAAGGGCTTTGGCCGTCAAAAGGGCCACACCGAGCTCTACCGTGGCGCCGAATACGTGGTCGACTTCCTGCCCAAGGTCAAGCTCGAGGTCGCCGTCGACGAGGACATGACCGACCAGGTCATCGACGCCATCACCCAGGTGGCCAATACCGGCAAGATCGGCGACGGCAAGATCTTCGTCACCCCGCTCGAACAGGTCATCCGCATCCGCACCGGCGAAACCGACAAGGACGCGGTTTAACAGCAGCTGTAAGCTGTAAGCTGTAAGCTGTAAGCTGTAAGCTGACAAAGCCTCGCAATGGTGAGGCTCGTATCCAAGAAAACCCTCCGCGGTGCTGCCACGGAGGGTTTTTCTTATCGCTTAAAGCTTACGGCTTATAGCTCCGGGCGCAGCCCGGGTAGCCCGGGCGCCTGGTCATTTCTCGACGAAGGCGCGTTCGATGACGTAGTCGCCGGGGTCGCCCATGCGCGGTGAGATGTTGAAGCCGAGTTCGTCGAGCAGGGCGCTGGTCTCGTCGAGCATCGCCGGGCTGCCGCAGATCATGGCGCGGTCCTGCTTGGGGTCGATGACCGGCAGGCCATGGTCGTCGAACAGCTTGCCGCTGCGGATATGGTCGGTCAGGCGGCCGGTGGTGTGGAAGTCTTCCCGGGTCACGGTCGGGTGATAGACCAGCTTCTCGCTGATTTCCTCGCCCAGGTACTCGTGAGCCGGCAGCTCACTGGAAATGAAGTCGCTGTAGGCCAGCTCGCTGACACTGCGCACGCCGTGGACCAGCACGATCTTCTCGAAGCGCTCGTAGGCCTCGGGGTCCTGGATCAGGCTCAGGAAGGGTGCCAGGCCGGTGCCCGTCGAGAGGAGGTAGAGGTTGCGGCCGGGCAGCAGATCATCGGTCACCAGGGTGCCGGTGGGCTTGCGGCTGACCTTGACTGTGTCGCCGACCTGAAGGTGCTGGAGTCGCGAGGTCAGCGGGCCATCCGGCACCTTGATGCTGAAGAACTCGAGGTGATCCTCGTAGTTGGGACTGGCCACCGAATAAGCACGCATCAGCGGCTTGCCGTCGACCTCCAGGCCGATCATCACGAACTGGCCATTCTTGAAACGCAGGCTGCGCTCCCGCGTGGTGCGAAAGCTGAACAGCGTATCGTTCCAATGGTGGACACTGAGAACTTCTTCTTCGGCAAACTTGCCCATCTTGTCACCCTCATATTCCATGAGCGCATATGCGCGCCACTCGATCTTTGCAATGAATTCTAAGCAAGGTCAGAATATCTGTTAAATGGATTGTATGGATAAAGCTTATCTATAATCTGGATATATGAGCCGGAGACAAAGCCATGCGCTATACCCTGCGTCAGCTCGAAGTGTTCGTCGCCGTGGCGCAATACGAGAGCGTTTCCCGCGCCGCGCGGGCCCTGGCACTCTCGCAGTCCGCGGCCAGTACCGCCCTGGCCGAGCTCGAACGCCAGTTCGATTGCCGCCTGCTGGACCGCATCGGCAAGCGTCTCAAGCTGAATGCCCTGGGCTTTCAGCTGTTGCCCAAGGCGGTGGCCCTGCTCGATCGCGCCGAGGAGGTGGAGGAGCTGCTGCGCGGCCAGCAGGGCATCGGCACCCTGGATGTGGGCGCCACCCTGACCATCGGCAACTATCTGGCGACCCTGCTGATCGGGGATTTCATGCAGCGCCATCCCGGCAGTCGCGTACAGCTGCAGGTGCGCAACACGCGCACCATCGTCGAGGAGGTACGCCAGCACGAGCTGGACCTCGGCTTGATCGAGGGGCAATGCGAGGAAGACGACATCATCACCCAGCCCTGGGTGGAGGATGAACTGGCGGTGTTCTGTGCGCCGAGCCACCCCCTGGCGCACCAGGGGCCCGTCGAGCTGGACCGGTTACTGCGGGAAGCCTGGATCATGCGCGAGCAGGGCTCGGGCACGCGCCTGACGCTGGAGCAGGCAGCGCGTCATCGCCGCGGGCGCTTCAACACCCTGCTCGAGCTTGAGCATACCGAGGGGATCAAGCGAGCCGTGGAGTCGGGCCTGGGAATCGGCTGTGTCTCCAAGCTGGCGTTGCGCGATGCCTTCCGGCGCGGCAGCCTGGTGCAGATTCCGACGCCGGAACTCGATCTGAGCCGTCAGTTCTCCTTCATCTGGCATCGCCACAAGTATCTGGCCATCGGCATGCGCGAGTTTCTCAAGCAATGTCGACACATGACGGAGGGCATCCGCAGCAGTGATCAGATCGACCTGCCCTACTATTCTTGATCTTGAGCTGACGATGACCCGGCGCTGACTTCATCGAGCCTTCGTGGGGGGCGTCGGTCTTTTTCGACACTGCCTGAGCGCCGCCATCTCGGCTAGGATGGGGGCCTGCCGGCAGGGAGCGCCGGTGCAACCTCGGTCGCCTCGATCGACGTCAATCGGAGGACTCGACATGCAACAATTCCTGTTGCCACGCGCCCCGCTCAGGCGCGGCACGCTGTTGTGCTGCCATTTTCTCATCCAGCTCGGCCTGCTGACGGCCACCCTGCTGTGGCTGCTGCCGCTGACGCCCTGGCTCGCCGACACCTCCTGGCAGGCCGCCTGGCCCATCCTGCTGCCGGGGAGTGCCGCCTGGCTCCTGGCCATGCTGCTCACCCGTCTGATCCTCGAGCTGGGCCTGCTGCCCTACCATCTGGCACGCTCCCAGCGCCAGGGCCTGGCGGCGGGTGACATGATCACCCGCTCCTACGAACGGCGCCCGGCCGTGCACGACGAGCAGCGCGCCTGGACGTCCCGGACCAGCGCATTTGCCATGGACGAAGAGGCGGTCGGCAGTGCACGGGTCACTCAGTCGGCCAGCCGACCGCGCGGCGCGGCCGTCACGAACGATGATACGCCGGGCTGAGCTCGTGCAGGGCGTCCAGGAAGGCGGTGACGCTGTCGGGATCGGTAAACTGGCTGATGCCATGCCCCAGGTTGAAGATGTGGCCGGTCCCGCTGCCGTAGCTCTCCAGAATGCGCGCCACCTCGGCGCGAATCGCTCTCGGGTTGGCGAACAGCACATTGGGGTCGAGGTTGCCCTGTAGCGCCACCCGCTTACCGACCCGTGCCCGGGCATCGGAGAGTTCGGTGCTCCAGTCGAGGCCCAGGGCATCCGCACCGCTGTCGGCCATGGCCTCGAGCCATTGCCCACCGTTCTTGGTGAACAGGATCACCGGCACGCGACGTCCGTCGTGCTCTCGGATCAGGCCGTCGACGATCTGCTGCATGTAGCGCAGCGAAAACGCCTCATAGGCCGGTGTCGACAGCGCACCACCCCAGGTATCGAAGATCTGCACCACCTGGGCACCGGCACGGATCTGGGCGTTGAGGTAGTCCGTCACGGCACGCGCCAGGACGTCGAGCAGGCGATGCATGGTCTGCGGGGTGTCGTACAGCATGGCCTTCACATGGCGGAAGTCCTTGCTGGAAGCGCCTTCCACCATGTAGGTGGCCAGCGTCCAGGGGCTGCCGGTGAAGCCGATCAACGGCACCCGACCGTTCAGCTCGCGGCGCACGCTCGAAACGGCATTCATCACATACCCCAGGTCGCGCTCGGTGTCCGGCAGCGTCAGGGCGTCCACGGCCTCGGGGGTACGCACGGGCTTGCGGAACTTCGGCCCCTCGCCTGTCTCGAAATACAGCCCCAGCCCCATGGCATCGGGGATGGTCAGGATATCCGAGAACAGGATGGCCGCATCCAGCGGGTACCGCTCCAGCGGCTGAAGGGTCACCTCGCAGGCCCGGTCACGGTCCTGGCAGAGGTTCATGAAGCTGCCCGCCTGAGCACGCACCTCGCGGTATTCCGGCAGGTAGCGGCCCGCCTGGCGCATCATCCAGACCGGCGTCCGGTCAACGGGCTGGCGCGCCAGGGCACGCAGCAAGCGGTCGTTGTCGAGTTCCATGCGTTGGCTCATCCACGGAAAATGTGGCGGCCATTGTAACCCATCCAGCGCCACCGTGAGCCGGCGCCACCTTCCTGATAGAATGAGATCATCCTGACGACCATGCCCGGTCCTTCATCGAGGTACATCGTGACGATTCGCTATATCGCCTCTTCCCGGCTTCCCACTCCCTGGGCCACCTTCACCATGCACGGCTTCGAAGACGAGGCCACCGGCAAGGACCATATCGCGCTGACCCTGGGCGATACCGCCGACGGCCAGCCGGTGCTGGGCCGTGTGCACTCCGAGTGCCTGACCGGCGACGCCCTGTTCTCCATGCGCTGCGACTGCGGCTACCAGTTGCAGGAGGCCCTCAAACGCATCGCCGAGACCGGGCGCGGCGTGCTGCTGTATCTGCGTCAGGAGGGTCGCGGCATCGGCCTGCTCAACAAGATTCGCGCCTACCACCTGCAGGACCAGGGCGCCGACACCGTCGAGGCCAACGAGCAACTGGGCTTTTCTGCCGACCTGCGCCGCTACGACCTGTGCCTGCCGATGCTCGAACACCTGGGCATCGACGCGCTTCAGCTGATGACAAACAACCCGCGCAAGGTCGAGGCCCTGACCCGTGTGGGGGTTGAGGTTACCGAGCGAGTGGGCCTGACCACCGGTCTCAACCCCCACAACGAGCATTACCTGAGTACCAAGGCCGGCAAGCTGGGGCACATGATGGCGCTGGGCGATTTCACTGCGGCAAGCGACGTGGACACGGAACGCAAGCCATGATGCCGCCTGGCGGCAGGCAAATAGCCTCTTTCAATCGGCTCGATCAAGATGTTTCGGTATCGTTAAATTTAGCAGGCTAATAAAGTGTGTGACATCAAACGTCGCAAACGAGGATGACACGATGAAAACCACACTGATGACCGCTACCCTGCTGCTCACCGCACTGCCGCTGGCCGCCCAGGCGGGTCAGGCCTCCGAACGGACCCAGCAGCTCAACGAGCCGCTTGCCGCCATCAGCCAGCATGCAGCGAGCGCCCAGGTGGAGGCCGATGTCGAGTCCGACCTGGTCGCCGGCGGTGGCAGCGCCGCCATGGCCCAGGCCCGTGCCGAGCTGCGCGCCAAGCAGCAGCATCAGACCGATATCGCAGTCAGCAATGACCCGCTGCAACCGGCGCGTGAAGCCACCACCTGATCAGGGCCCGGCCAGGGCCACCTGGCACCTTCCTGACACGCCAAGGCCCCTCGCGAGGGGCCTTTTTGCGGATACCCGCTCAGCCTGTCTGTTGCTCGCTGCGCGATCCACCGCTGCCCCAGAAGATCCGCATCAGCATGGCGGCCGCCAGCAGCGCGGCTATCCCCGCCAATGCCCCCATCAACGCGCTATTGGCAAGCCCGGCGACAAAGAAGGCCAAAATGCCGGCCATGCCGGCACAGAGTGCGTAGGGCAGTTGGGTCCGCACATGGTCGATATGATCACAGGAAGACCCCGCCGAGGACAGGATGGTGGTATCAGAAATCGGCGAGCAGTGATCGCCGAAGATCCCTCCGCTGAGCACCGCCGCGATGGCCAGCGGCATGGGCAGCCCCATGGCCTCGGCGACCGGCATGGCGATCGGAATCATGATGGCGAAGGTACCGTAGGAGGTGCCCGTGGTGAAGGCCACCAGGGCCCCGATCAGGAACAGCAGGACCGGCACCAGGCTGGGCGCGATACTGGCCTCGGCCAGGGTCACCAGAAAGTCGGCCGTGCCCAGTTCGGAGGTCACGCTGCCGATCGACCAGGCCAGCGTCAGGATGATGTAGACCAGCGTCATGCTCTTGATGCCGGAAACGACCAGATCCATGGACTCGCGGAAATCGAACAGCCGCTGCTGCATGCCCATGGCCAGGCCGACTACCACCGCCACGAAGGTGGCAATCAGGATCGATAGGCCCCCATTGGCCTCGCCCACGGCGGTGACCAGGTCATTGTCGGGATAGTTGCCGGTCCACAGGAACATCGGCGGAATCATCAGCACCAGCACGCCGATGGGCACCAGCATGTTGCGCTTGCGCGCCCGAGCCTCGGGCACCACTTCCATCTCGGCCACCTCGCGGTCGGACGGCGGTGTGGCATCCGGGGCCAGCACCTCGCCGGTCTTGCGCGCGCGATTCTCGGCTCGCGCCATGGGGCCGAAATCCCACTGGGTGAAGACCACGAAGGCGATCAGCCCCAGCGCCAGCCAGGCATAGAAGTTCAACGGAATCGACGCCAGATAGATCAGGTACTCGGAGCCGCTGATGTTCATCTCGGTCAGCTGGGTGCCGATCAGCCCCATCACGAAGACCACCCAGGTGGAAACCGGACCCAGCAGACACATCGGCGCCGAGGTCGAATCGACGATATACGCCAGTTTTTCCCGAGAGACCTTCATGCGATCGGTGATCGGCCGCATCACGCTGCCCACGGTCAGGGCATTGAAGTAGTCCTCGAAGAAGATCAGCACGCCGAGCCCGAAGGTCGCGCCCTGGGCCCCGCGCGGCGAGGCCACACGGCCCGAAATGGCCCGGGCGATGGCCTGGGCGCCACCGGTGCGCTGCAGCACCGTGATCAGCACGCCGAACAGGCCGCAGTAGATCAGCACGGTGACGCTCCACTCGTCGCCGACACTGGGGATGATGAAGTCGTTGAAGCTGCTGTAGAGCCCGGCCGCCGGGTTGCCGCCGCTGAGCATGGTCGCACCCAGCCAGACGCCACAGAACAGCGCCGGAATCACATTACGCGTCACCAGCGCCAGCACGATGGCCAGCACGGGTGGCAGGAGGGAAAGCGCACCGAAGGACATCTCGGTTTCTCCTTGGAATTATTGTCAATCACCGCCGGAACGCCTCGCGGCTCAGCCGGCGAGGCACTGCCATACCCTGCCGGCCCGGCAGGGCGATGCGCATACTAAGGGGGCAAGGCGTGGGCAGCAACCGAAATGTCACATTCCGGGAAACCCCGGCCGGAGTGGCGAAAACCTGCGCGCCGGCCGGGCGTCTTCAGCGCTTCAGGCAGCGTCGGCGGAGCGCGCCTTGCGAATGCGGTCATAGGCGTTGCCGATCTCGCTGGTGCGTTCCTTGGCCACTTCCCGCATGTTGTCGGGCAGGCCCTTGGCCGCCAGCTTGTCGGGATGGTTTTCGCTCATCAGACGGCGGTACTGGCGCTTGATCTCGGCGTCGCTGGCATCCGAGGACACGCCCAGCACCTGGTAGGCGTCTTCCAGCGAGACTTCGTGCGAGGCGGCGCCACCGCCCTCGGCCGCCCCGCGCAGCATGGCTTCGACCTGCGCGATTTCGGCCTCGGAGCACCCCAGGCCGCGCACCACCCGCATCAGCATCTCGTGCTCGGCGGAGTGCAGCTCGCCATCGGCGGCGATGGCCGCCAGCTGGACCTGCAGGAACACCTGGCGCAGTGCCGGCTGACTGCCGATGATCGGTTTCAGCTTGGCCAGTTCCGCGTCCAGGTCGAAGTCATCGCGCTTGCCACGGGTGAAGTCTTCACGTGCCTTGGCCCGCTGCTCCTCGCCCAGGCGCAGGCGGTCCCACAGCTGGCGCGAGGCCTCGAGTTCCGCCTCGGTCACCTGGCCATCGGCCTTGCACATGCAGCCCATGACCGCGAAGGTCGATTCGAGAAACTGCTTTTGAACGGCGGCCAGGCGGCCCAGCATGCTGCGACGCACGCGCCGTACCAGCCAATAACCGAGACCGCCGCCGATCAGCAGCCCCACGGGCCCGCCGATCAGAAACCCCAGCAACCCACCAATCAGCACCATGGCCAGCATGTCGACTCCTTGAAGCATCTCTCGCAAACTTGGCGACGAGCATAGCATCCCGGCATGCCGGGGAGCGATGCGCGCCCGGCCGCCGGGTCAGTCGCCCAGGCGCTGTCGGATCGAGGCCTCGATGCCATCGGCATCCAGACCGCACTCGGCGAGCAACTCGGCCGGCTTGCCGTGTTCGACGAAGCCATCCGGAAGGCCCAGCTGCAGCAGCATCGAGGCACGTCCCTCGGCGGCCAGCAGCTCGGCGACCCCACTGCCGGCACCACCGGCCACCACGTTCTCTTCCAGCGTTACCAGCAGGTCGTGCTCGTCGGCCGCCGCCAGCACCGCCTCACGATCCAGCGGCTTGACCGAACGCATGTTGAGGTGGCTCGCATCGAGCCGCTCGGCGACCTCGGCGGCCGGCACATTCAGGCTACCGAAGGCCAGCAGGGCCACCCGTGGGCCGTCGCCGCCCGCCCGGCGGCGGCACTCCGCCTGACCGATGGGCAACGCTTCGAGGTGCTCGGGAACCTCGGCGCCCGGGCCGGTACCACGCGGATAGCGCACGGCCGCCGGACCGGCATGCTGGTAGGCGGCACTGAGCATGGCGCGGCATTCGGCTTCATCCGCCGGCGCCAGCACCACCATGCCGGGCACACAGCGCAGATAGCTGAGGTCCAGCGCGCCGTGGTGCGTGGGGCCGTCCTCGCCGACCACGCCGGCCCGGTCGATGGCAAAGGTCACGTCCAGATGCTGCACCGCCACGTCATGAATCAGCTGGTCGTAACCGCGCTGCAGGAAGGTGGAGTAGATCGCCACCACCGGCTTCATCGCCTCGCAGGCAATGCCGGCGGCCAGGGTCACCGCATGCTGCTCGGCGATTGCCACATCGTAGTAGCGCTCGGGATACTCCCGGGAGAAACGCACCAGATCCGAGCCCTCGCGCATCGCCGGCGTAATGCCGATCAAGCGCTCATCGGTGGCCGCCATGTCGCACAGCCAGTCGCCGAAGACGTTGCAATATTTGCGCGGCTTGGGGGCCAGGGGGTCGACCGGCTTGAGCGGCGGCGGCGTCTGGCCGGCATCGGCCTTTTCCAGCTTGGTGATGGCGTGATAGCCGATGGGATCGGCCTCGGCCGGCAGGAAGCCGCGCCCCTTGCGCGTCTTCACATGCAGGAACTGCGGGCCTTCCATGTCGCGCATGTTGCGCAGGGTCTGCACCAGGGTCGGCAGGTCATGGCCATCCAGCGGGCCGATATAGTTGAAGCCCATTTCCTCGAACAGCGTGGCCGGGCTGACCATGCCCTTCATGTGCTCTTCGGTGCGCCGCGCCAGTTCCAGGGCACCCGGCAGGTGCGAGAGCACCCGCTTGCCGTTCTCGCGCATGCTGGTATAGGGCTTGCTCGACATGATGCGGGCCAGATAGCTGGCCATGCCGCCGACATTCTCGGAGATCGACATCTCGTTGTCGTTGAGGATCACCAGCAGGTTGGCATCCACATGGCCGGCATGCGCCAGCGCCTCGAAGGCCATGCCCGCCGAGAGGGCGCCATCGCCGATCACCGCGCACACCCGGCGCTGCTCGCCACGCGCACGGGCGGCCAGTGCCATGCCCAGCGCCGCCGACACCGAGGTGCTGGAATGACCCACGCCGAAGGTGTCGTACTCGGATTCGCTGCGTCGCGGGAAGGCGGCCAGCCCGCCGAACTGGCGAATGTGCTGCATGGCCTCGCGGCGACCGGTCAGAATCTTGTGCGGATAGGCCTGATGCCCGACATCCCAGACCAGGCGGTCACGGGGCGTCTCCAGGGCATGATGCAGAGCGACCGTCAGCTCCACGACCCCCAGGCCGGCGCCGAAGTGGCCGCCGGACACACCTACGCTGTACAGCAGATAGGCACGCAGCTCATCGGCCAGCTGCGTCAACTGGGTGTCATTCATGGCGCGCAGAGCGGCCGGGGTCTCCAGGGTATCGAGCACCGGCGTGGCCGGACGCTCGACCGGAATGTCATCGAACAGCTTCATGTTGGCCCTGTGGTTCAGTGGTCACGCTCGATCATGTAGCGGGCCAGGCTGGCCAGCACATGACCTGCCTCGCCCAGCGGTGCCAGAGCCGTCACGGCCTCGTCAACCAGGGCGCTGGCCTTGGCATCGGCACCCTCGAGCCCGAGCAGGGTGGGATAGGTCGGCTTCTCGCGGGCGGCATCGGCGCCCGAGGCCTTGCCCAGCACGGCGGTGTCCCCGGTTACATCGAGCACATCGTCGCGAATCTGGAAGGCCAACCCGATGGCCGCGGCATATTGCTCCAGCGCCAGCAGGCGCTCGTCATCCTCGGCCACGGCCACCAGCCCGCCCAGGCGCACGGCGGCATGGATCAGCGCACCGGTCTTGTGGCGATGCATGGTGGCCAGCGCCGTCAGGTCGGGATGGCCGCCCACGGCATCGAGATCCAGTGCCTGGCCGGCCGCCATGCCATCCCGGCCGGCAGCACGCGCCAGGCTCGTGACCATCGCCGGCAGGCGCGGATGAGCGGTGTCGGCCAGTATCTCGAAGGCCAGCGTCTGCAGGGCGTCGCCCGCCAGAATGGCCGTCGCCTCGTCATAGGCACGGTGCACCGTGGCCTGGCCACGGCGGACATCATCGTCGTCCATGGCCGGCAGGTCGTCGTGCACCAGGGAATAGGCATGTATCAGCTCTACGGCCATGGCCGGCCCGTCCAGCGCCGTGTCGCTGGCGCCCAGCGCGCGGCCGGCGGCATACGCCAGCACCGGCCGCAGGCGCTTGCCGCCGACCATGACGCCATGCCGCATGGCGGCGTCGAGACGCGGCGACGGCGCCTCGGCGCGCATGAAGAGGGCATCCAGCCGTGCATCGACCCGACTGCGGTCATCGGCCATCAAGCGTTCAATGTCCACCGCCATCCTCCTCGGGTGGGGCGAAGGGCTTGAGGTCGACCCCACCGTTCTCGCCCTCGGTGAGGCTGCGCACCTTGAGCTCGGCTTCATCGAGCTGGCGTTGGGCATCCCGGGTCAGGCGCACCCCCTGCTCAAAGGCGGTCAACGAGTCCTCCAGCGACAGCTCGCCGGACTCCAGTCTTTCCACCAGGGCCTCCAGACGCTCGACGGTCGCCGCGAAATCCGTCGGCGCTGTCGCGTCCTTGTCCTCTTGATGCTTGTCCTGTCCCGCCATGGCTACCCTCTCAGCCATTTCACTTTGAGGCCGCCAGTATACACGCATCCCCCGGGGGGTCGTCTGCCCCGCCCACGATGCAGGATGCAGCCCGCTCATCCCTCGACGGAGGCATTTTCATCCGCATCGGCGGCGTTTGTGGTAGGATGTGCCCCCTCGTTTCGAGCCTTTCGCGGCCCTGGCCTCCCTCGGCTGCCTCGGGCATCACCTACCTGACACGCAATCGCAAGCGGCGCGCACCAAAGACAGAGGTTGATTCGACCATGGCCAAAACGTCCCTGGACAAGAGCAAGATCAAGATCCTGCTGCTCGAGGGCGTCCACCAGAGCGCGGTGGACAATTTCCTGAATGCCGGGTACACCAACATCGAGCACCTGCCGACCTCACTGGACGAGGAAACGCTGATCGAGCGGATCCGTGACGTCCATTTCATCGGCATTCGCTCGCGTACCCAGCTCAATGAGCGTGTCTTCGCCGCCGCGGAGAAGCTCGTGGCCGTGGGCTGTTTCTGCATCGGCACCAACCAGGTCGACCTGGACGCGGCCCTGGTGCGCGGCATTCCGGTGTTCAATGCGCCCTACTCGAACACCCGCTCGGTGGCCGAGCTGGTGGTGGCCGAATCCATCATGCTGCTGCGCGGCATTCCCGAGAAGAGCGCCAGTGCCCACCAGGGCGGCTGGCTCAAGTCCGCCCGCAATGCACACGAGGCCCGCGGCAAGACGCTGGGCATCGTCGGCTACGGCAGCATCGGCGCCCAGCTCTCGGTACTCGCCGAATCGCTGGGCTTCGACGTCATCTACTACGACGTGGTGACCAAGCTCGGCATGGGCAATGCGCGACAGGTCGGCAGCCTCGAGGAGCTGCTGGCCCGGGCCGACATCGTCAGCCTACACGTGCCGGATGTGCCCTCGACCCGCTGGATGATCGGCGAGGCCCAGATCAACCTGATGAAGCCGGGCAGCATTCTGATCAATGCCTCGCGCGGCAGCGTGGTGGTCATCGAGGCACTGGCCGAGGCGCTTCAGGCCGGACGCCTGCACGGTGCGGCCATCGATGTGTTCCCGGTCGAGCCCAAGGGCAACAATGAAGAGTTCGTCAGCCCGCTGCGCGGCCTCAACAACGTCATCCTGACGCCTCACATCGGCGGCTCGACGCTGGAAGCCCAGGAGAACATCGGCATCGAGGTATCCGAAAAGCTGATCACCTTCTCCGACAACGGCACCACCATCACCTCGGTCAACTTCCCCGAGGTGGCACTGCCCTCGCACCCCGGCAAGCACCGCCTGCTGCACATCCACGAGAACGTGCCCGGCGTAATGTCCGAGATCAACCGCGTGCTCTCCGAGGAAGACATCAACATTCTCGGCCAGTATCTGCAGACCAATGCCAGCATCGGCTATGTGGTCGTCGACGTGGACAAGGAGTACGGCCCCCGTGCGCTGGAGGCCTTGAGCAAGGTTGCGCACACCCGCCGCGTGCGCGTGCTGTACTCGGAAGCCAGCTTCGACTGAACCCGGCGCCTACTGTGCCGTTCCCGACGACCCCGGCCCCGTGCCGGGGTCGTTGCGTCAGGGCTGCGCCGCCCCGAAGTGCGAACACCGCGCGGGATGGGTAGAATACGCGCCACACCAACCCCGGTCCGTCCTTTGCGAGGACGACAACCAGGAGATCCGCATGTCCACACCTCAAGACCCGGGGCGCATCGTCGTGGCCGCCCTGTACAAGTTCGTCACCCTCGATGACCACGAAGCCCTGCGCGAACCATTGCGCCAGGCCATGCTCGAGCATGACGTGAAAGGCACCCTGCTGCTGGCCCGCGAGGGCATCAATGGCACCGTTTCGGCCACCCGCGAGGGCATCGACGCCCTATTGGCCTGGTTGGCCCGCGACCCACGCCTGGCGGACGTCGATCACAAGGAATCCCTCTGCGACGAGCACCCCTTCTACCGCACCAAGGTCAAGCTCAAGCGCGAGATCGTGACCATGGGCGTGCCCGATGTCGATCCCAATACTCAGTCCGGCACCTATGTCGACCCCGAACAGTGGAACGACGTCATCGCCGACCCGGAAGTCCTGGTGATCGATACCCGCAACGACTACGAGGTCGCCATCGGCTCCTTCGAGGGCGCCATCGACCCGCAGACCAAGTCGTTTCGCGAATTCCCGGAGTACGTCAAGGCGCACTACGACCCGAGCCAGCACAAGAAGGTGGCCATGTTCTGCACCGGCGGAATCCGCTGCGAGAAAGCCTCCAGCTTCATGCTCAACCAAGGCTTCGAGGAGGTCTACCACCTCAAGGGCGGCATCCTCAACTACCTGAAGCAGGTCCCCGAGCAGGACTCGCTGTGGCACGGCGACTGCTTCGTCTTCGACAACCGGGTGACCGTGCGCCACGACCTCAGCGAGGGCGAGTACGACCAGTGCCACGCCTGTCGCATGCCGATCTCCGCCGAGGACCAGCAGGCCGACACCTATGAACCCGGCGTCAGCTGCCCGCACTGCTTCGACGCCCTGCCGGACAAGACCCGCGCCGCCGCCCGCGAACGCCAAAAACAGATCGAGCTCGCCAAGCAGCGCGGCGAACCCCACCCGCTGGGCCGCGACCCCAGGCAGATGAAGGGCGAGTAGGTCACCACGCCGCCGCTCCTATCTACCGCCACGCAACCCATACAGGCGGAACCTCGCCGGCAAGACAGCGCCGGGTCGACAAGGTATGCTGGCGGCTCGATAGCTGAGGCGACGAACAAACGGGGATTCAGGTGAGCGAAGGCAAGCGACGATCAGCAGGACGACCGGCAACCGGCAAAACCAGCGGCGGGCACAGCCAGTCGCTGGTGCGCGGGCTGAACCTGCTCGAACTGCTGGCCGGCAGCCCCAACGGGCTGGCCCTCTCGGAGGTGGCCGAGGAGTCGGGCCTTGCACCATCGACCACTCACCGGCTGTTGCAGGCCCTGCAGAGCCAGGGTTACGTGACCCAGGACAACGAACTGGGCGTGTGGAAGGTCGACGTCAAGACCTTCCGCATCGGCAACAGCTTCCTCGAAGCCCGCGACTTCATCGGCACCAGCCGGCCCTTCCTGCGCCGCCTGACCGCGCAGACCGGCGAGACCTCCAACCTGGGCATCCGCGATGGCGGCACGGCGGTCTTCCTGGCCCAGTGCGAGTCGCCCCAGATGATGCGCATGATCACCCGCCTGGGCTCCCGCGCGCCCCTGCATGCCTCCGGCGTGGGCAAGGCCCTGATGGCCTGGCTGCCGGAGGACGAGATCGAACGCATCCTCGAGGAACAGGGCCTGGCGAGCATCACCAATTGCACGCTGAATGACACCGCGGCCCTCTACGCCAGCCTGGCCGAGGTACGGCAACGCGGTTATGCCTGTGACCGCGAAGAGCATGCCGTGGGCCTGCATTGCGTGGCGGCCTGCATTCACAACGAACACGGCACGCCGCTGGCGGCCATTTCGGTGTCCGGGCCCATGGCGCGCATTCCCGAGCCGCGCCTGCTGGAGCTGGGCGAGCTGGTGCGTGAAACCGCTCACGACATCACGTCCCGCCTCGGCGGGCGGGTCCCGGCGGCGGACGAAGTACCGAGCTGAGCCAGGGCTCGGCGCTCAGTCTTCCTGCAACGGGTGCTCGAGGCGCGCCATCATCTCCAGTAACTGCTCACGCTCCTGCGCCGTCAGGGGCGCCAGCAATTGCGCTTCGCGCTCGCGCACCCGGGGAATCAGCTCGGCCATCAGCTGCTGGCCCGCCTCGCTGAGGCGCAGATCATGCCAGCGCTGGTCATGCGGCGACGGCCGACGCCACACCAGTCCCCTGCCCTCCAGCGCCTGCACCGCGCGCGAGACCCGCGCCTTATCCATGCGCGTCGCGTCACGGATCTGCTTGGCGGTCATTTGCGGCTGGTGGTGCAACCAGGCCAGCACCCGCCACTGCGCCACGTTCAAGCCATGTTCATGCTCATACAGGCGTGCCAGTGCCTCGCTGACGCGATCCGCCAGCCGGTCCAGGCGATAGGGCAGAAAGTGTTCCAGGTCGAAGTCCGCTGACGATCTGTGTTCGGCCATTAGGGAAGTCCCGCAACGGTGTCAATCTTGGATGAGGCGCCGGATGATGCCATCGGCATGGGCGGATCATGTGACCCAGCCAAATAGTTGCACATGAAACCATATGCGGCTACTCTCCTCTATATAGTTTCATTTGAAACCAAGCCCGACAGGTCATCACAATGACAAGATCCCTCGACTATCAGCCTGGCTTCCGCAACCATTTCAGCAGCGAAGCCTTGCCCGGCGCGCTGCCCACCGGCCAGAACTCACCCCAGCGCTGCCCCTACGGCCTGTATGCCGAACAGCTCTCCGGTTCCGCCTTTACCGCGCCGCGTCATCGCAACCTGCGCAGCTGGCTGTATCGCATTCGCCCCTCGGTGGTGCAGAGCGCCTATGAGCCGCTGGCCATGCCCAGAGTGGCCACCGCGCCGCTCGACCAGCCCGCCGCCGATCCCAACCAGATGCGCTGGGACCCGGCCCCGCTGCCGGAGACCGCGACCGACTTCCTGGATGGCCTGCTGACGGTGGCCGTCAACGGCAATGCCGATGCTCAGCAGGGCTGTGCGGTGCACCTCTATGCCTGCAACCGCGACATGACCGAGCGTTTCTTCTACGACGCTGACGGCGAGCTGTTGATCGTGCCCCAACAGGGCGACCTGCGCCTGCGTACCGAGCTCGGCGAGCTCGAGGTCACACCGGGCGAGATCGCCCTGATCCCGCGCGGCATCAAGTTTCAGGTGCGCCTGGCCAACGGCAGCGAGGCGGCTCGCGGCTATGTCGCCGAGAACCATGGCCAACCGCTGGAGCTGCCCGAGCTGGGGCCGATCGGCGCCAATGGCCTGGCCAACCCACGCGACTTCCAGAGCCCGGTGGCCGCCTATGAGGAAATCGAGGGTGATATCGCGCTGGTGGCCAAGTTCGCCGGTCGCTTCTGGGTTACGCGCCTGGACCACTCGCCACTGGACGTGGTGGCCTGGCACGGCAACTACGCGCCCTGCAAGTACGACCTGGCATGCTTCAACACCATCAACACGGTGAGCTTCGACCATCCGGACCCGTCGATCTTCACGGTGCTGACCTCACCCTCGGAGACCCCGGGCACCGCCAACCTGGACTTCGTCATCTTTCCGCCGCGCTGGATGGTCGCCGAACACAGCTTCCGGCCGCCCTGGTTCCACCGCAACCTGATGAGCGAGTTCATGGGGCTGGTGCACGGCGCCTATGACGCCAAGGCCGAGGGTTTCCGCCCCGGGGGCGCCAGCCTGCACAACTGCATGTCGCCCCATGGCCCGGATGCCGATACCTTCGAGAAGGCCTCGACGGCGGAGCTGACGCCCCAGTACCTGGGCAATACTCTGGCCTTCATGTTCGAGAGCCGCTACGTCTTCCACCCCACCGAAGCCGCGCTGGATGCCGACTTCCGGCAGCGCGATTACGTGGATGTGTGGTCGACGCTGCGCCGCCACTTCGACCCGACGACGCGCTGAGCTGACGACGGTGATGAGCGCCGGGGACAAGACGCAGCGAGGGTCTTTTGCCATGAATGGCAAAAGTAGCGCCCAGGGATGGGTTTACAGCGCCCTCGCGGAGTCTTGTCGACGGAAAAGCTCATCACTTTCCAGCAATCGACATCCACACTCCCTCTGACAGCACAGGACAGACACCCATGAAACTCGCCTCTCTCAACCAGGGCCGCGACGGCGAACTGATCGTGGTCTCCCGCGATCTGGCCCGCGCCGTGCGCGCCACTGATATTGCCCCGACCCTGCAGGCCGCCATCGAGCACTGGGAAACACTGGCGCCACGCCTCGAGCAGCGCTACGCCCAGCTCAACGACAGCACGGCCGAGGGCGCCTTCGATCTCGATCAGCGCGCCCTGCATTCCCCCTTGCCGCGCACCTACAACTGGGCCGACGGCTCGGCCTACCTCAACCACGTTCAGCTGGTGCGCCAGGCACGCAATGCCGAGATGCCCGACAGCTTCTGGCACGACCCGCTGATGTACCAGGGCGGTGGCGACGCCTTCATCGCCCCCACCGAAGACATCGAGGCCGTCAGCGAGGAGCACGGCATCGACTTCGAGGGCGAGCTGGCGGTGATCACCGACGACGTGCCCATGGGGGTCGACGCCGCGGCCGCCGCCGAGCACATCAAGCTCATCATGCTGGTCAATGACGTCAGCCTGCGCGGTCTGATCCCCGGCGAGCTGGCCAAGGGCTTCGGCTTCTTCCAGGCCAAGCCGGCCTCCAGCTTCTCGCCGATCTGCGTGACACCGGACGAACTGGGCAACGCCTGGCAGGACAGCCGCGTCCACCTGCCGCTGACCGTGCACCTCAATGGCGAGACATTCGGCCAGCCCGAGGCCGGTCCCGACATGATCTTCGGCTTTGCCGAGCTCGTCGCCCATGCCGCCCGCACCCGGCACCTGGGCGCCGGCGCGGTGATCGGCTCGGGCACCGTCTCCAATCCGGGCCCGGATGGCGGCCCCGGCAAGCCGGTCGGTGACGGCGGCGTCGGCTACAGTTGTCTGGCCGAGGTGCGCATGGTCGAGAAGATCCTGTACGGTGAAAGCCGAACCCCCTTCCTGCGCTTCGGCGACCGGGTGCGCCTCGAGATGTTCAACCGCGACGGCCAGAGCATCTTTGGCGCCATCGACCAGCAGGTCGTGGCCTATCACGCACCCTGAGCCTCGAGGAGACCAATGCCGCATGACCACGCTCTACAGCTATTACCGCTCGTCCGCCGCCTACCGGGTGCGCATCGCCCTCCATCTGAAGGGCGTGGCGCATGAGCAGGTCGCGGTCAACCTAGCCCGGGGCGAGCAGCACAACGACGCCTACCGCGCCCACAACCCCCAGGGCCTGGTGCCGATGCTGGTCACCGATAACGGCCGCCAGCTGACCCAGTCGCTGGCGATCTGCGAGTATCTCGAGGAACGTTATCCGACGCCCGCCCTGCTGCCCGACGACGCCGAGTCGCGTGCCCGGGTCAGGGCGCTGTGCCAGGCCATCGCCAGCGACATTCATCCCTTGAACAACCTGAGGGTGCTGCAATACCTGGTGCAGGACCTCGAGGCCGGTGACGACGCCAAGCTGGCCTGGTACCAGCACTGGGTCCACCGCGGCTTCGCCGCCCTGGAGACCATGCTGACGCGCGAGGCCGGCAGCGGCGACTTCTGTCATGGCGATACGCCGAGCCTGGCGGATGTCTGCCTGGTGCCCCAGGTCTTCAATGCCGAACGCTTCGCCTGCGACCTCTCGGCCTACCCGCGGATCATGCGGATCGCCGACAACGCCCGGGCCCTGGACGCCTTCCAGCGGGCCGCCCCCGGCGAGCAGCCGGATGCCGTTTGAGGCTGATCGTGGAAGGCAACATAGGGGTTGTGGATAACTCAGCCCTGTGGATAGAAGGCGCCCTCGCCGACCAGCACGGCAGCACCGCCGACCTCGACCCAGACCTGGTCACCCTCGCGGCGCGCCCTCACCTGAATCTCGCTGGGACGCCCCATGTCGACGCCCTGGCGGATGCGCCAGCTACCGCCGCCGCGGCGCGTCCGGGTGCCCAGATAGCCGGCCAGGGCAGCCGCCGCGCTGCCGGTGGCCGGGTCCTCCTTGAGGCCGGCAAAGGCGCGAATGAAGGTGCGCGTCGCCAGGGCCTCACCGTTCGCCACGTAGAGATAGACCTGCTCGACGCCGCTCGGCGAAATGTGCTGCAACCACTGGCCGATGTCCGGCATCACCTTTGACAGCGAGGCCTCGCTGTCCAGGGGCACCAGATGAAAGGGCAGGCCACAGGAGGCCTGAATCGGGTCATCGACGATCGCCTCGGGCGCCAAGCCCAGCAGGCTGGCCGCCGCCGAACGGCCCAGCGAACTCGCCCCGACCTCGGCCGGCACCGCCGCGCTGAAGCGCGCCAGCTCCCCCTCGAAGCGCACTTCCATGGGCCCCACCGGCGCCCGCAGAGTCAGTGGCTCGGCCGTGTCGATCAGGCCCTGGGCCGCCAACAGATGGGCCGTACCGATGGTCGGGTGGCCGGCGAACGGCAGCTCGCGGCTCGGCGTGAAGATGCGAATCGGGAAGTCGTTGTCGCCCTGGCGCCGGCCGACGAAGACCGTCTCCGCCAGGTTCAGTTCGTTGGCGATCGCCTGCATTCGCGCCCCGTCCAGACCCTCGCTGGCCAGGAAAACGGCCAGCGGGTTGCCCGCCAGGGGCGTGGCGGTGAAGACATCCAGCAGGTAATAGCGCAGCAATGACGCTGTCATGAGATCTCCCGTGTCGAATGGTGTTCGCAGGCCTACAGCATAGCGTTCCTGGCGCCGACCCGCCGCTGCTCAACGTCGCCAGAATGGCTTGCGGGCTTCGTGCTCGGCGCGGGCCGCACTGATCCCGATATCGTCGAGCAACCGCGCGTCGAGATCGCGAAGCCGACGGCGCGTGTGATGCCGCTGCCGCTGGCGGCGCCAGGTCTGTCTCCAGCCAGTCAAACGATCCCGCATCATGAGCCTCCTGTCGCAGTCCCTAGAGGTGTCTCGACAGGTTAAGCTCAGCCCCGCAAGCGATACAGATTCAGTTTTAGCGTTTTTATGGGCTACAGTTGTACAGTCAGCCTGACTGTACCGAGCGCCTTGCGCTCATCTGTACCGCTTCGGATGCATATCACGATGACAGCCGCGACACGCTACGACGACATTGCCGACCTGCTCGCCCGACGCATCGACCAGGGCATCTATCCGGTCGGCGACCGGCTGCCCTCGATTCGCGCCCTGTGTCGCGAACAGGGCATCAGTGTCACCACCGCGCAGAGCGCCTATGCGCGACTCGAGGAAATGGGACTTGCCAGCGCGCGCCCTCGCTCGGGCCATTATGTGCTGCCGCGCCCCCGACCCCGGGCCTTGCCGACGGTCTCGCGCCCCGCCCAGCGACCGCTCGAGGTGGCACAATGGGACCAGGTGCTGACCATGGTTGGATCGGGCCCGAGTGCCGATCAACCACGACGCCTGGGCGCCGGCACCCCGGCCCTGGATGCCACAACCCTCAAGCCGCTTGGCCGCCTGCTGGCCGGCCTGCACCGCGACCCGGACCCTCGCGACCTCGGCTACGACAGTCTGGCCGGCCACCCGCCGCTGCGCCAGCAGGTGGCGCGCCTGGCCACCACATCCGGCTGCCTGCTGCACCCCGACGATGTGGTCATCACCACCGGCTGCCAGGAGGCCCTGGCGATCTCCCTGCGCATGCTCGCCGCTCCCGGCGACGTGGTCGCCGTGGACTCTCCCAGCTTCTACGGCGCCATGCAGATTCTCGAGGCCCATGGCCTCAAGGCAATGGAGATCCCCACCGACCCGCGCCGCGGCATCAGCCTCGAGGCGCTGGAGCTGGCGCTGGACCAGTGGCCGATTCGCGCCATTCAGGTCACGCCGACCTGCAACAACCCGCTCGGCTATTCCATGCCCGAGTCGCACAAGCGCGAACTGCTCGAGCTGGCCCGGCGCTACGACGTGGCGGTCATCGAGGACGATATCTACGGCGACCTGGCCTTCGACACGCCCCGACCCAGGGCCATCAAGGCCTTCGACGACGAGGGTCGGGTATTACTCTGCAGCGGGGTGTCGAAGAGCCTGATGCCGGGGCTGAGGGTCGGCTGGATCGAGCCGGGGCGCTACCGCGACCGAGCACTGCACGAGAAATACATCTCCACCGGCGCCTCGGCGACTCAGCCCCAGCGCGCCGTCGCCGCCTTCATCGAAAAGGGCCATTACCAGCGCCACCTGCGCGCGATCACACGCCGTTACCAGCGCCAACGGGATATCATGATCGACTGGGTTGGCGAATACTTCCCGGCCGGCACTCGCATCAGCCAGCCGCAAGGCGGCTTCCTGCTGTGGCTGGAGCTGCCCGACAGCGTCGATACGCCCCGACTCAATGAACGCCTCGCCGCTGAACGACTGCACGTGGCACCGGGCCCCATGTTCTCCGCCTCGGGCAAGTATCGCCACTGCCTGCGCCTCAATTACGCCGAGCGCCCTACCGCCTCGCTCGAGGCCGCCATTCGTCGCGTCGGTGAACTCGCGGCGCACACCATGGGCCCTGAATAAGTGAAGCCGCTTCGCCGTGGCGTTACACTGGGCGGGCCATCTCCACCGTCAGCCGAGGCCTGCATGAGTTCCCACCTGCTTTCCGTCGATTCCCTGTCACGCGATGATGTGGACCACCTGATTCGCGTCGCTTCCCGCATGGAGCCGATCGCCCAGCGGCGCAAGGTCACCCGGGTGCTGGAGGGGGCGGTGCTCGGCAACCTCTTCTTCGAGGCCAGCACGCGCACGCGGGTCAGCTTTCATGCGGCCTTCTGCCGCCTGGGTGGCAGCGTCTGCGATACCACCGGCTTCACGTTCTCCTCCATGGCCAAGGGCGAATCGCTGTATGACACCAGCCGCGTGATGAGCGGCTACTGTGACGCCATCGTCATGCGCCACCCCGACCAGGGCTCGGTGGCCGAGTTTGCCGAGGCCACCAATGTGCCGGTGATCAACGGTGGCGACGGCCCCGGCGAGCACCCCAGCCAGGCGCTGCTCGACATCTACACCATCGACAAGGAATTCGCGCTGCGTGGCAAGTCGCTGGCCGGCGCCCATATCCTGCTCACCGGTGACCTCAAGTACGGCCGCACCGTGCACTCGCTGATCAAGCTGCTGTCGCTCTATGAACCGATGCGCATCAGCCTGGTCTCGCCGCCGGGCCTCGAGATGCCGCAGCACCTGATCGAGCTGGTCGCCTCCCGTGGCCACCGAGTCGAGACTCGCGAAAGCCTGGCCGCCGACTACTCGGACGTGGACATGGTCTACACCACGCGTATCCAGAAGGAGCGCTTCACCGCCGAGATGAGCGAGGGCTTCAGCCTGTCCCGGGACTACACCGTGGACAAGGCCTTCATGGACCAGCGCGTCAACGACCACGCCATCGTCATGCACCCGCTGCCGCGCGACAGCCGCCCGGATGCCAATGACCTGGACGTGGACCTCAACGCCGATCCACGGCTGGCGATCTTTCGCCAGACCGACAATGGCATCCCCATGCGCATGGCGATCTTCGCCACCCTGCTGCAGGTCGAGGACCTGGTCGAGCGGGACATGCGCGATGTGCCCTGGTTCGTGCCGAAGACCTTCGGCGTCAACGACGTGGAGCGCTGACACCATCGGCCGGGCCCGATCGGCGAGTTTCGCCTAAGCTGATAACGGAACCGATGACGCAGATCCGCAACGGCAACCGGGGAGGCGAGCCAATGAATCTGCAACGCGCCTATATCCTGCTGGCAATCTTCTACACGGGGCTGCTCGCCCTGGGCATCCTGGCCATGATACTGGGCGGCGGCCCGCCACTGGCCCTCTTTCAGCTGGCGCTGGGCTGCGTGGCCATTGCCGGGCTGTGGGGCTACTTCCTCGGGCGGCCGGTCATGAACTGCCGCACCTGGCGTCCCTTCGCCGGCCTGCTGGTGGTCAGCATGCTGGCCCAGCTGTGGCTGGTCGTCAGCGCCTCCCCCTCCAGCGGCGAGCTCACCTGGCTGCTGGCCAGCCTGGTTTTCACCGCCCCCTCGGCCGTGCTGCTGTTCCACTATGGCCAGCGCGACCAGGACCTGTGGGCCACCCCCGACGAGCGCCAGGGTGGTCAGGCCCTGGCGGCACTGCTCGAACAGCAGCAGGAGCTGGAGGTGGACCGTCAGCAGGCGCCACGCCCCGCCAGTGTCCGTATCACCCGCGAGGGGGACCACTACCGGGCACGGGTGATGCGAGGCCAGGGAGAAGCGGCCGAGCAATTCGTGCGGCGTTTTCAGCGCCCGGCGACCCTGGCCTTCTTCATCGAGCGCTTCACCTGCCTCGAGATCGGCGATTTCGTGGCCAAGTACCGCAACGAGGACGAGCCGGCATAGCCGCAGGCAACGGATGCGGCTCCGGGATGAGCCTGCCCAGGGTTCGGGCAAGGGGACAACGGCCGGGTGGCCTGGCGGTGCGAGGAGATGAGGCGTCCGCTCAGCGTGGCAGGCCTTCCTGATCGGCCAGCCAGCCTTCGACAATCAGCACCGCGGCCAGGCCGTCGACGCCGTCGTCACGATAGTTGCCGCGATGCCCGGCGTCACGGGCGATGGTCTTGGCTTCACGGGTGGAGCCACGCTCGTCGGCCATCTCGCAGGGGATGCCATAGCGGCCGAAGAGACGCTTGCCGAACTTGCGCGCCCGGGTGCTCATGACGCTTTCGGTGTCGTCCATGTTGAGCGGCAGGCCGACCACGAACAGGTCGGGCTGCCACTCCTCGATCAGGCGCGACACCTGGTGCCAGTCGGGAATGCCGTCCCGCGCCGGCAGCGGATCCAGCACCCGGGCGCTGGCGGTCAGCTCGTTGCCCACCGCCACGCCGATGCGCCGTGTGCCGAAGTCGAAACCCAGAATCAGGCGCGGCCTGGTCACACCTTATCCCCACAGCCAGCACCTACGGCGGCGGGCTTTCCGCAACCGACACCTGTCCGCCGACGCCACAGGCCATGACGCGCCGGCATCTCAGCCATGTCCCGCTTCGCGGGTCATCAGGTTGAGATCGACACCCAGCACACCGGCACTGGCGGTCAGGCGCTGCTCGGGTTCGACCTCGAAGAGGATATCGGAACGCCCTTCCACGGTGAGCCAGGCATTGTCCTTGAGCTCGGACTCAAGCTGGCCGGATTCCCAGCCGGCGCAGCCGAGACACACCAGGAAGCGCTTCGGCCCGCCACCATTGGCCAGGGCCTGCAGGATATCCATGGAGGTGGTCAGGGCGATGTCATCGGTGACCTGCAGGCTCGAATCCCAGGCGTCGCTGCTGCCCTCGTGGAGGATGAAGCCGCGATCCTTGTGGGTCGGGCCACCATAGTAGACCGGCTCGTTGCGGTACGGGCTTTCGTTGCCCTCGAGTTCGAGCTGATCGAAGAGCGAATCCAGAGTCAGCTCCAGGGGCTTGTTGACGATGACGCCCATGGTGCCCTTTTCGTCGAAATCGCACAGATAGGTCAGCGAGCCGGCGAAATTGGAATCTTCCAGGTGCGGCATCGCCATCAGGAAGTGATTTTTCAGACTTTGCATGAGACTCCCCGGCGGTCCTGTTGAGCGCCGTCAGTTTACCTTCGCCGAATCATGCGGGCGACGGGGCGCGGTAGCGTCGAGCCTGCCGTCCCTCGCCGACCCTTCGGCATTACCCGAGGATTGTATCACCTCTACCCGGCCATACGCCGAGCGATGGCATCCATCAGTGACCCGGCGATGTCGGTGCCGCGCTGGTCGTCGATCTCGCGCACACAGGTCGGGCTGGTCACATTGATCTCGGTCACGTAATCGCCGATGACATCGAGCCCCACGAACATCAGCCCCTTGTCGCGGATCATCGGCTTGACCTGTTCGACCAGCCAGTAATCGCGGTCGGTGAGCTCGCGGCTGACGCCCCGCCCTCCGGCAGCCAGGTTGCCCCGGGTCTCGCCGGCCGAGGGTACCCGCGCCAGCCCGTAGGGCACCGGCTCGCCCTCGATCAGCAGGATGCGCGTATCGCCGTCCTTGATCTCCGGGAGGTAGCGCTGCGCCATGGCCTGACGCTGGCCGCGCTCGGTGAGCAGCTCGATCACCGAGCCGAGATTGCGGCCCTCGGGGCCGATGTGGAAAATGCCGCTGCCGCCCATGCCGTCCAGCGGCTTGAGGATGATGTCGCCATGCTCGGCATGGAAACGACGGATCTCGGCATCACGGCAGGCGACCAGCGTCGGCGCGCAGCATTGCGGGAACTGCTGGGCGAATAGCTTTTCGTTGCACGAAAGCAGCGCCCGGGTGGGATTGACCACCAGCACGCCCTCGCGCTCGGCGAACCCCAGCAGGTGCACGGCGTCCAGGAAACGGCCGTCCACCGGCGGGTCCTTGCGCATCAGCACCACGTCGAGCTCGGCGAGGGGCGCCACCCGCGACTCGCCCAGCGCATACCAGTGCTCGGGGTCACGGAAGACCTCCAGTTCCTGCCAGCGGGCATGGGCGCGGCCGTCCTGCAGGAAGAGGTCTTCCTGTTCCATGTAATACAGCGACCAGCCGCGATCCTGGGCGGCCCAGAGCATCGCCAGGCTGGTGTCTTTCTTGTAGCTGAGATCGGCGATGGGATCCATCACCACGCCAACCTTGAGGGGAGCTTGGCTCATCGCATCGGTTTCCGGCATCGAGGGAAGAAGACGACCAGTATGCCGCATGGGCGACAGGGGCACCAAGGCCAAGCATCGAGGCGCTATCGCCAAGCGCTGATCCGTCGGCAGGCCTTCAAGGAGGCGCTGTGAACCCATCCCTGGGCGCTACATTTGCCCTGCGGCGCTAAAGCATCCTGCGCCGCTTGCAGGGCCTGGGTTGGCCATCCGTGGCCAACCCGCTCGGCGGGAAGCACATCCACTGGATGTGCTTCTCCTTCCGCCTCGCCCATGGCAAATGACCTCCTTTCCGGCCTGCCCCCGGCGCGCTTTACCCTGAGTCGCCGGGGGGCCCCTGCTCCCCGCTCGGTACCAGGCGGATACCGGTCGGCTCCAGGCGGATGACACCCTGCTTGTAGAGGCGACCGATGGCCTGCTTGAAGGCATTCTTGCTGACGCCCAGGCGCGCCTTGATCTCCGCCGCCGAGCTCTTGTCGCCCAGCGGCAGATAGCCGCCACTCTCGCGCAGGGCCTTGAGCACCGACTCGCCTACCACATCGAGGCGCGCCGAGCCGCTCGGCAGCAACGACAGGTCCAGGCGGCCGTCGTCGCGTACCCGCTTCACATAGCCGGTGACGCCTTGCCCCCGGCGCAGGGGCCGATTGACCTCATCGCCATACAGCAGGCCCCAGAAACGCCGCTCGACCACGGCCTTGTAGCCCAGATCCGTCGTCTCGGCGATGACCAGCGCCACCTCATCCCCAGCACTCAGGCCTTCCGCCACATCCGCGACATGCCGATCCAGGCGCTGGCTGGCCACCGGACGCCCCTGCTGATCTTCATAGATCTTGACCAGCACACGCCGCCCGACACTGGGACGAAAGCGCTGCTCGCCATAGGGCAGCAACAGATCACGGGAATGCCCCCAATCCAGGAAGGCCCCTGTCTCATTGACCGTGACCACCGGCAGGTAGGCCACATCGCCGAGGTTCGCCCGGGGTTCCCGGGAACGGCGCATGGGCTCACGGCGAGTGTGGCCGGCGCGCGAGGCTGGACAATGGCGAGAGTCAGACATGACGGGCATACCGATCGAGGAGTGTCAGCGCATTGTCTCGCGAAGGCGCCGCCAGCAAAAGCCGCCGGCGACGGCAATCCATAGCGTCGTGGCGCCTCGACCGCCCACAAGATGAATTTCATTCACTTTGGACGGGAGAAACCTTCATTGGTGTTCATGGTTAGAGGGCTGCCAGAATACTCTCACATTGCCGATACCAACCACCGGGGAGACATTCCACCATGGCACACGACCTGATCACTCAGCGGCTCGACCAGGGCCCCCTCATCTGTGCCGAAGGCTTTCTGTTCGAGCTCGAGCGGCGCGGTTATCTCTCGGCCGGCGAGTTCGTGCCCGAAGTGGCGCTGCTGCGTCCGGACGCGCTGGAAGCCCTGCACCGCGATTTCCAGCATGCCGGCTCCGACATTGTTCAGGCCTTCACCTACAACGGCCACCGCGAAAAAATGCGCGTGATCGGCAAGGAAGAACTGCTCGAGCCGCTGAACCGGGCGGCCCTGCAGATTGCCCGCAAGGTGGCCGATGAACAGCCCGGCAACCTGATGGCCGGCAACATTTCCAACAGCAACGTCTGGGATCCGGACGACCCCGAGTCGCAACACAGCGTGCGCGCCATGTTCGATGAGATGGTGCAATGGGCCGTCGAGGAAGGCGCCGACTTCATCATCGGCGAAACCTTCTACTATGCCGGCGAAGCCCAGGCCGCCCTGGAAGCGATCAAGGCCAAGGGGCTGCCGGCCGTGATCACCCTGGCGCCGATGGCCGAAAACCGCATGATCGATGGCCCGGGCATTGTCGAAACCTGTGTGGCACTCGAGCGCAACGGCGCCAGCGTGGTCGGCCTGAACTGCTTCAGGGGGCCGGATACCATGCAGCCCTGGATCGAGCAGATTCGCGCAGCCGTGGACTGCCATGTGGCGGCACTGCCGGTGACCTACCGCACCACCGAGCAGGAGCCCACCTTCTTCAACCTCTCCGACCACCAGGGGTGCAGCTGCCCGTCGCCCCACGGGCGTCCCTTCCCGACCGCGCTGGACCCCTTGTTCTGCAATCGCTACGAACTGGGCAGCTTCGCCCGCGACGTGCATGCCCAGGGGGTCAACTACCTCGGCGTCTGCTGCGGCGCCTCGCCGATGCATGTGCGAGAGGTGGCCATGGCCGTGGGTCGTGAACCGCAGGGCGCGCAATTTGCCGAACGCATGCAGAACCACTTCATGTACGGCAACCATGATCGCCTGCCGGAGCACATCGCCGCACTGGGCGACAAGGCCTGAAAGGCAGCGCAGGGCGTGGTGCCAGCAGCGGTAGGGGAAAGGTGGCAGGAAGCATGCCGCAGGGGTTCACCGCCCGGCTATAGGTCCCCGAAGCGGTCCTGCAACAGGGTCAGCGCGACCACGGGAGCGGTCTCGGTGCGCAGGATGCGCGGCCCGAGAGTCAGGGCCTCGAAGCCGACCTGGCTGGCCGAGGCCATCTCGTTGTCCGAGAGGCCGCCTTCCGGGCCGATCAGCATGGCGGCGCGATCGGGCGTATCGCGGCGCTCGAGCACACCGGGCGTGCCCGGATGCAGGGCCAGCCGCAACGGCTCGTCGCGTTCGGCCAACCACTCGGCCAGGCTGCGTGGCGGGTGAACCGCGGGCAGGGTGGCGCGGCCACATTGCTCGCAGGCACTGGCGGCCACGGCCTGCCAGTGGGCCAGTTTCTTGGCCTCGCGCTCGCCCTTGAGGCGCACGTCGCCTCGCTCGGTGTACAACGGCGTGATGGCCGTGACGCCAAGCTCCACCGCCTTCTGGATGGCGTAGTCCATGCGATCCCCCTTGGAGATCGCCTGGCCCAGGTGCACCGCCAACGGCGACTCGCCACGCCCGGCGCCGACATGCTCGATACGCGCCACCACACGCTTGCGGTCGGCCTCGGTGAGCACGGCCTCGGCCTCGTGGCCCCGGCCATCGAACAGCACCACGGACGCGCCGACACCGAGCCGCAGGACACGACTCAGATGGCGCGCCTGGCCTTCCGGCAGCACGATGTCGCCACCGGGCGAGAGCTCGGCGGCGACATGAATGCGGGGGGCTTTGATCGCCATGTATGGGAGGGCTCTGCGGTTGTTCGGTCAAGACGATGAGCTTTTCCGCGGGCAAGGCTCTGCGAGGGCGCTGTGAACCCTTCCTTGGGCGCTACCGACGCCATGCCTGGCGTAGGACCCTCGCCCGCCTTGCCCCGGCGCTCATCTCTCGTGTCAGTCGCTTACTGGGTGGCCTGTTCGCCCTGCTGTTGCTCGGCCTCGCGCTGCTTGCGCTGGGCGTAGATCGCCTCGAAGTTGACCGGCGCCAGCATCAGCGGCGGGAAGCCGCCACGATTGACCAGGCTGTCGATGCACTCACGGGCATAGGGGAAGAGCACATTGGGGCAGAAGGCACCCAGGGTATGATCCAGCTGAGCCCCCTCGAGGCCGCCAATACGGAACATGCCCGCCTGCTCGACTTCCGCCAGGAAGGAGGTAGTGCCTTCCTCGCTGTGAGTCACCTGAGCCGTGACCTTGACCACCACTTCGTAGAGGTCCTCGTCGATCTTCTGGTGGCTGGTGTCCAGATCCAGGCCGACCTTGGGCTTGAACGGCTGCTGAAACACCGCCGGGGAGTTCGGTGCCTCGAAGGACAGGTCCTTGACATAGATGCGCTGCAGCGCGAACTGCACCTGCGGCTTGTCCTGCTGATCGGCGGCCTGGCCGTTGACGCCACTGCCCTGATTGTTGTCTTCCGCCATGGAAATACGTCCTTTGCGTTAATGAATCGAGAAAAAGAGAGACCGGTGCGTCACTTCTTGACCAGCGGCAGGCCATCGGACTGCCACTGCGTCATGCCACCCTTGAGCTTGAGCGCACGCTCGAAGCCGGCCTTGGCCAGCTTGCCCTGGACGGCGCCGGAGCTCTGGCCATGCTTGCAGACGACGATGACCGGCTTGCTCTTGTGCTTGTCGAGCTCGCCCATGCGATCATCGATGCTGCTCTGGGGAATATTGCGCGCACCGGCGATGTGGCCCGCCTTGAAATCCTTCGACTCGCGGATGTCGACCACCACGGCATCCTCGCGATTGACCAGCTGGGTGGCTTCGCTGGTCGTCACACCATGGGCACCACTGTTGCGGACCTCGTAAAGGATCCAGGCGAGCAGCACCAGCAGGAAGGCGCCCACCAGCAACGGATGGTTCTGCACAAATTCAAACAGCTGATCGATCATGGCTTGGGGTAACTCTTCGTCGGGTGCACGGTGAACGAGCCGGCCGCTTGCCGGCGGCGCCCAGTATACATGATGCAAGGGGGCTGCGAGGACGCCCCAAATGACGTCCGGCCAACCCGTGCGCTATGATGCCGTATGCAGTGGCAAGTCGCGACCCCGGTAACGCGCGCAAGGCTCGCCGACGCAACGCCACTTCCAGCTTCTGGACATTGCCCAGGGTGATGCGCCCATCGCTTCTTCACAACGAGGCCCTTCGATGACCGATACTTCGACCCCGACGCCCCGCCCGGTAGCGCTGATTATCCTCGATGGCTACGGCCACAACCCGGATGCCGAGCACAATGCCGTGCAGGCGGCCCGCACCCCCAACATGGACCGTCTGTGGGCCGAGCGCCCGCATGCCCTGCTGAATACCGACGGCCGCCATGTCGGCCTGCCGGACGGCCAGATGGGCAACTCGGAAGTCGGCCACATGAACCTCGGCGCCGGACGTATCGTCTACCAGGACTTCACGCGCATCACCAAGGCCATCGAAGACAACGAACTGGCCACCAACGCGGTGCTTACCGATGCCATCGATGCCGCCGTGGGCGCCGATCGAGCCGTCCACCTGCTGGGACTGCTGTCGCCGGGTGGCGTGCACAGCCATGAAGACCACATCCTGGCCATGGCCGAGCTGGCCGCCCAGCGTGGCGCCAGACGCATCTACCTGCATGCCTTCCTGGATGGCCGCGACACCGCGCCCAAGAGCGCCCATGCCTCCATCGAACGCGCCAACGCCCGGCTGGCCGAGCTGGTCGGCGCCGGCAATGGCTTTGTGGCCTCTCTGATCGGCCGCTACTTCGCGCTGGACCGCGACAACCGCTGGGATCGCGTCGAACAGGCCTATCGCCTGATCACCGAGGGCCATGCCGCGCATCAAACCGAGAGTGCCGAGGCCGGCCTGCAGGCGGCCTACGAGCGCGGCGAGACCGACGAATTCGTCAGCGCCACCGCCATCGCCCCGGCCGGTTCGCCCATGGCACTGCAGGACGGCGATGCCGCCCTGTTCATGAACTTCCGCGCCGACCGGGCCCGCGAGCTGACCCGCGCCTTCGTGCTGGACGACTTCGATGGCTTCGAGCGACGAGCCCGCCCGGCGCTGGCCAACGGCAGCCTGGTCACCATGACCCAGTATGCCGCCGACATTCCGGCACCGGCGGCCTTCCCGCCCACCGACCTGCCCAACACCCTGGGCGAAGTCATGGAACAGCGCGAGCTCACCCAGCTGCGCATCGCCGAGACCGAGAAGTATGCGCATGTCACCTTCTTCTTTTCCGGCGGTCGCGAGGCCGAATTCAAGGGCGAGACGCGCATCCTGGTGCCCTCGCCCCAGGACGTGAAGACCTACGACGAGAAGCCGGAGATGAGCGCCGTCGAGGTCACCGACCATCTGGTCGAGGCCATCGAGTCCGGCACCTTCGACCTGATGGTCTGCAACTATGCCAATGGCGACATGGTCGGCCATACCGGCGAGTTCGACGCCGCCGTAGCGGCCATCGAAGCCGTGGATGCCTGCGTCGGGCGCGTGGTCGAGGCCATCGAGAAGGCCGGTGGCGCCTGTCTGATCACCGCCGACCACGGCAATGCCGAGCAGATGGTCCACCCGCAGACCGGCGCGCCCCAGACCGCCCATACCACCTTCCAGGTGCCGCTGGTCTACGTCGGCCAGCGCGCACTGCAACTGCACGACGACGGCAGCCTGTGCGACCTCGCACCGACGCTGCTGGCGATGATGGACCAGCCGGTGCCCGACGAGATGACCGGCCGGATTCTGCTTGCCCCCCGGTGAGCCGGACCGTCTCGCCACGCTCCCCCGACCCTGGCCGGCGCCCCCGAGTGCCGGCCAGGTGGCGCGTCCTGGTGCTGGCCGTGACGCTGCTCGGGCTGTCATCCGCGCTGGCGGCCACCGACGAGCAGGAGGCGCAGCAGCGCCTCGATGCCATCGGCGAACGCATTCAGGACGTCACCCGCGAGCTCGACGCCACTCAGCAGGCCCGCAACGAGGCCAGCGAGAAACTGCGTCGGATCGAGACCCGGCTGGCCGAGACACACCGTCGCCTGGACGACATCCAGGCCCGGCGGCGTGCCCTGCGTGACGAGGTCGTGGCACTCGAGGAGCGACGCGAGCAGCTGGAAACCGAGCGCAAGCAGCAGCTGGCCGCTCTCGCACAGCAGATGGACGCCCTCTATCGACTGGGCCTGACGCCTCAACTCAAGCTGTTGCTCAACCAGGACGACCCTGGCCGGCTCGATCGCCTGCAGACCTATCTCAATCACCTGGCCGAGGCCCGCAATCAACGTCTCGAGGAGCTCGACAAGCTGGACACGGCCCTCGACGAGAACCAGCAGAAGCTCGACGAGCGCAGTCGCAAGCTCGACAAGCTGGCCGCCAGGCTGGAGGAGCGCTCGGCCGAACTGGCCAGCCAGATGGACGAGCGAGAAGCTCTGGTCGCCGACCTCAATGAGCGCTACGACTCCAAGCAGGCACGCCTGGCCGCGCTTGATGAGGAGCAGACTCGGGCCGCACAGGCATTGCAGCAGGTTCAGGAACGCCTCGCCCGGCTGGAGCAGCCGCCACCTTCCACATCCATCGGCAAGACCCGTGGCGATCTGCCCTGGCCGGTGCAGGGACAGCTCACTTCCGGGTTTCACCAGAAGCGCGGCGTGCACCGCAACGGCATGATGATCCGCACGGCGGCCGGCACCGACGTAGAAGCCGTGCATGCCGGCCGGGTCGTGTTCGCCGACTGGATGCGCGGCTTCGGCAACCTCTTGATCATCGACCACGGCGATGGCGTGATGACGCTCCACGCCCACCTGCGCCGGTTCAAGGCCGAGGTGGGCGCGGCGGTCGAGGCCGGCCAGGCCATCGGCGAGGTCGGCGTCTCCGGTGGCCAGGCGTCGCCGGGACTGTATTTCGAGGTCCGTCGTGCCGGCGAGCCCATCGATCCGCAGAGCTGGATCGCCAGCCGCTGAGCCGGATCGAAACGCCGGGAAAGCGCGGCGAGTGTTTTCCTGGCCACCATGGCCACGCTATGCTGGTCCCATCCTAACGAACTGCGAGAGACCGCATGTCCTTACGCCCCGCTGGCCAATCCCCTGTATGGCGCCGCCTGGTCACGATCTGGCTCCCCGTCTGCCTGCTGTTGGCCCCGCTGACCACCGTGGCGGCGCCGGAGGCGCAGCCAGAGGACAACGACCTCCCGGTGGCCGAGATCCAGGCCTTTGCCGAAGTCTTCGAGCGCATCAAGCGCGCCTATGTCGAGGATGTCGACGACGCGACCCTGTTGCGCAATGCCATGCGGGGCATGCTGAGCGAGCTCGACCCGCACTCCACCTACCTGGACGAGGAAGCCTACGACAACCTGCGCGAGTCGACCCAGGGCGAGTTCGGCGGCGTGGGCATCGAGGTCGGCAAGCGCGACGGCCAGCTCACCGTGATCACGCCCATCGATGACACGCCCGCTTCCGCGGCCGGCCTGCAGGCCCAGGACAGCATCCTGCGCATCGATGACACGCCCACCGAGAGCCTGTCGCTGCAGGAAGCCGTCGAGCTGATGCGTGGCGAGCCGGGTACGCAGATTCGCCTGACCATCCTGCGGGCCGGCGAGGACGCGCCGCGCACTATCACCCTGGAGCGCGAGATCATTCGCACCCAGAGCGTCAAGCACGACATCCTGTCACCGGGTTACGGCTACCTGCGCATCAGCCAGTTCCAGACCCGCACCGGCGACCAGGTGCTCAATGCCCTGAACGAACTGACCGACGAGCAACCGCTGCAGGGGCTGGTGCTCGACCTTCGCAACAACCCCGGCGGCGTGCTGCAGGCCGCGGTCGATGTCGCCGACGCCTTCCTCGAGGACGGCCGCATCGTCTACACCGAGGGCCGGCTGCCCGACAGCGAGCTCAGCTTCTCGGCCAGCAGCAAGACCGCGGCCCCGGACGTGCCGCTGGTCATCCTGATCAATGGCGGCAGCGCCTCGGCCGCGGAAATCGTCGCCGGCGCCCTCCAGGACCAACGGCGTGGCGTGGTGATGGGCACTCAGAGTTTCGGCAAGGGATCCGTGCAGCAGATCATGCCGCTGGGCGACGACGAAGCCCTCAAGCTGACCACGGCGCGCTATTACACGCCCAATGGCCGTTCCATCCAGGCCCAGGGCATCGAACCGGATGTCAGGGTGGTGCGGGGTCGCCTGGAGGTCGCCCAGGACAATGGTCTGCAGGTTCGTGAAGCCGACCTGGAGGGTCATTTGACCGGCAACGGCGAGGACGACGACGCCAGCCAGCTGAATACTCGCCTGCGCGATGACTATCAGCTCGGCGAGGCGCTGAACCTGCTCAAGGCACTCAACGTTCTCGAGAAGCGCAAGCGCTGAGGCCGTTCACCGGCAGCTGGCGGGCAGGCGGCCGCGGCGCCCGGCTGCCTGCTGCATCAGCAGACGCTTGAGCGGCCCAAGGCGATCGACGCTCGATAACCCCAGGTTGCGCGCCAGCGTCAGTGCCGGCTGCCGGGTACCGAACAGTACCCGAAAGGCATCCATCAGGCGCAGCATCACGGCATTGTCACCCCGCCGCCGGCGTGCATAGCGCGCCAACCAGGCTTCATCGCTCAGCGCCAGCCCCCGACGGCGGGCCGTCAGCAGCTCTTCGGCCAGCACGGCCACGTCCATCAAGCCTAGATTGGCCCCCTGGCCCGCCAGCGGGTGAATGCTGTGGGCCGCATCACCGACCAGCGCCAGCCCGGGCTGGGTATATCGCTCGGCATGGCGCTGGGTCAGGGGAAAGCTCACGGCCCGATCGGTCGGCGTGACCGCGCCCAGATGGCCACCGATGCCGGCTTCCAGCTCCGCGCCCAGTGCCTGCGGGGACAGCGCCACCAGATGCTCGGCGTGCGCCGGCGAGGTCGACCAGACAATCGAGCAGTGCCGGGCATCTCCCTGCAGCGTCAACGGCAGAAAGGCCAGGGGCCCATCGGCCAGGAAGGCTTGCCGCGCCACTCCACCATGGGGCCGCTCGCAGCGCACCGAGGTGACCACCGCCACCTGACCGGTTTCACCGCACTGCGTCGCAATTCCGGCCAGCTCGCGCAGCGGCGAACGCGCCCCGTCGGCGGCCACCACCAGCGGGGCCACGAGGCTGCCGCCCTCCTCCAGCGTCAGCGCCGATGCCCCCGAGCGCCGTTCCAGGCCGGCCACCCTCGCCGCAAAGTGACACTGCACACTGGGCAACTCCGAGAGCCGAGCCTCCAGCGCCGCGACCACCACGTCATTCTCGACGATATGACCGAGCACCGGCAGGCCCGCCTGGTCGGCCGAGAAGCTCACCTCACCGGATCCTTCGCCATCCCAGACCTGCATGTGGTGATAGGGCGTGACCCGGCGCTTTTGCATCCGCTCCCAGACACCCAGGCCTTCCAGCAGGCGTTGCGAGACAGGGGTCAGGGCACTGACACGCCGATCGGCCGCGCCACGCCCGGCCGTGTCGGCCTCTACGGGGCCGCTGCGGGCATCCACCAGGCTGACGCTCACGCCCGCCTGTCCCAGCAGGCACGCCAGGGCAGTGCCGACCATGCCCGCACCGACGATGATGACATCACTCTCTGCCGCCTCGGGCGTCATCTGCTTTCCTCACTCAAAAGATATGTCCCGGTATGCGCGCTCAACGCTCCAGGCCCATGGCCCGCCGACCCAGGGTGCGCCGCAACGGGCCGACCAGGTTGAGCCCGATCAGCCCCGCCGCTCGCGCGTGAGACAACACGGGGTGGTCGCGGCCAAAGAGTCGCACCAGCCCATCGCTGAAGCGAATCACGTTATCCCGATCGCCTCGGCGACGCGCCTCGAAATCATTCAGCGTGGCCATCGCGCCCGGGGCATCCCCTCGCACGCGGCCGGCCTCGATGGCCGCCACCAGGTCCATCACTCCACGCAAGGCCAGATTGAAGCCCTGACCGGCCACCGGATGCAACGCATGCGCCGCATTGCCCATCACCGCCAGCCCGGGACGAATGCTCTCGCTGGCCGTGACCAGAGACAGCGGATAGGCATGCCGCTTGCCGAGGCGCCGGAAACGCCCCGCCCGATCCCCGAAGCTGCGCTGGAGACGCGCCAGAAAGTCGGCATCGCTCAGCGCCAGGGCTTCCTCTTCGGCCCCTGCGGTGAAGGTCCAGACCAGCTCCATGCGTTGTCCATCCATAGGCAACAGGGCGATCGGCCCCGCGCTGCTGAAGCGCTCATAGGCCGTACCACGATGATCACGATCGACCTCCACGCTGGCAATCACCGCGACCTGTTCATAGGGCGACTCCCGGCTCTCGATCCCCAGCCGTTCCTTGAGGCCGGAGCGACCACCGTCGGCCAGCACGGTCAGGCCGGCCTCGAGGCACTCGCCAGTGGAGAGCGTCAATCGATGGCCGGCATCGGTGGCATCAATCGCCTCCACCCTGGCCGGACAGTGCCAGTCCAGCGGCAGTTCGGCGAGCTGACGATGCAGTACCCGGCCCATCCAGGCATTGGGCATGACATAGCCCAGGGCGTCGTCACCGAACTCTTCGGCACGCAGTCGCGTCGCTCCCAGACGGCCCTGCTCACTGACGTGAATGCGGCGGATCGGCGCGCCGCGTTCGGCCATGGCGTTCCACACGCCCAGGCCGGCGAAATGATTGGCCGTGCCCCGGGAAATGGCACTGGCCCGCGCATCGAAGCTGGGCTGCCAGGGAGTTTCCAGGTCTGCGGGCAAGGAGGCCGCTTCGACCACCGCCACCCTGAGCCCCTGCCCCTGTATCGCAGGCGTCAGCGCCACGCCCAGGCTGGCGCCGACCAGCCCGCCGCCGATGATCGCGACATCCACCTGTTGCGGCGCCGTGCGGGAGGCAGAATGACTCATGCGACACCCCGTAATTTCATAATATACATTACATAAAGCATGATTCACGTATCTCGCCAGCGGTTAATTATTGACCATTCACCCTGCCGATATAGCCCGGTGGGAACTCATGTATCGGCGCCTTTGCCTCGACGTCATCGCGCTACCCGGTGGCTGCCACCCACACACGTACGAAGCACTGGCCGTCGGGGCGACCAGTCGGCTCGAGACATCAATGGGATTCGTGCAGATTTGAAGCGAACGGCTCGTCACCCGACAGGGCATGCAGAATGCTGTCGCACTGACAGAAAAGGGGCCGACGGCCGCCGTGTAGCCGTGACACAGGTCAACAGGACAAGAACACAGCGACGGCAACACCCGGCATTGCCCATCATCCAGTGCCGCACACCGGTACCACGGGCACCCGCTCGGGGCGGACGCCCCGTGACACTCCGATAAGCGTAGCGCAGTGGCGGCATCTTGTCCGCTACCCGGTCAGGCCGCACCCGGCATGCGCTGGGGCCATCATCCTCGGGCGCGGCAACAGCGGCCCGTCATGGCCGGCGCGGCGCGACTCAGTGGGCGGGCCCCTGCTGCTCGGTCTGCTCGACCTGGGGCTGGCCGGGGTGCTGCTCGGTATACAGCATCATGGCCGCCATCCGGGCATGTTCAGTCAGCGCGAAGAGATCGTTTTCGTTTTCAGTGCTGTCGTCGATATCGGTCTCGATATCGGTCAGTCCTGCCAGGTCATCGATGGCCTCACGCAGGGCCTCGGACCACTGCTTGCGCGGCTCCTCGCCGGCATCCCGGACCACCTCGAGAAATCCCAGCGTCCAGTCCTGCAGGCCCTGAGCGCGCTCTCCCAGCGAAAACAGTTCATCCGGCAGCAGGGGCTCGTAGTTCATTTCCGCCGCCGAGAGGGCCTCCAGCGTCTGGCGACGCCAGCCCAGGAGGTGTTCCGCGGAGGTTTCATCCCGGGGTTGTTCGACTCCCAGGTTGTAACAGACCATCTGCAGCCAGCCCTCGGCATCCAGATCGTGCAGGGCCAGGGAGGCACACAGGCGGCCATCGAGAAACGACGGGGCCTGCATGCTGCCATGCAGCAGGAAGATATCGGCGATGGTAGAGAAGTCCTGGCGTTCGTTGATCAGTGACATGTCGCGATCCTGGAGCAATCGTGCGCGTTGACCGCGCTTGAGCGGCTCTCTTATAGTGGCTGAAATTCGTATGCATGCCCGATGTTAACGCATCGTCCCCCCAAGACGCGCCCTCGGCCCGCCGGAGCACCCATGAGCGACTCTTCTAGGCCTACCATCGACATCACCCTGCTGGAGCGGCAGTACACCATTGCCTGCCCGCCGGAGGAAGAGGACAAGCTCGAACGAGCCGCCCGCTACCTCGACCGTGCCATGCAGGGCATACACGCTCAGGGCAAGGTCATGGACCGCGAAAGGATCGCCATCATGGCGGCCCTGAACATCGCCAACGAGCTGCTCGAGACCCAGGACCATCAACGTGCCGGCGAGCAAAGCCTGAGCGAACTGAGCGAACGCTTGGACAAGGCGCTGCACCACGCCCCCGCCAAACGTGAAGGCAGTAGCGAATAAGCGGTAGGTACCGGTAAATCGCCGCATGATTCACGATCCTGGGTAGTCGAGCATGAATTCCCTGGTTCCCGGCTTTGGCCAGGCGCCTGGCTCTGCTAGGATGGAGGCGTTCCCTGGGGTGTTCGCCAGTCATTATCGTCCCTCGAGCCTATGCGCATTACCCAGGGGGCCAATTGCTAGCCGGGCCCGTGTGCATGTCCGTGAGACGGAAAGCCTGACGGCTCGGCTGCGGCCACCCACCTTGAACCAATGGGTTCAAGGGCCAGAATGACAGCGGCACTCTGGGGAACTTCATTCATCATGAGCAGCATGCCGGATACCGTCGCACCCACCAATCGACGCACACTACGGCGAGAACTCCGCCGTCGCCGACGCCAGCTGGATGCGCGTCAACAACAGCTTGCCGCCCGACGCCTCTGCCATGGCCTGCGACAGCTGCCGGAACTCTTCCGGGCCCGTCGCGTCGCCCTGTATCTACCCAATGACGGGGAAATCGACCCCACGCCCCTGCTGCCCTGGCTCGCCCGGCGCGGCGCCAACGCCTATCTGCCGGTCCTGCGTCCGCTGGCCAGCAATAGCCTGTGGTTCGTGCATTACCATGCCGACACGCCCATGGTGACCAACCGCTTCGGCATTTCCGAGCCGGACCGACGCTACGCCGCCCACCGGGCCCATCGCCAGCCGGCCTGGACATTGAATGCCATCCTGCTGCCGCTGGTTGGTTTCGATGATGAAGGCCAGCGCATCGGCATGGGCGGCGGCTTCTATGACCGCACCCTGGCCTTTACCCGCCGCCCCGGACCACGCCCTAGCCTGATCGGTGTCGCTCATGAGTGCCAGCGGGTCGAACGCCTGCCGGCCGAGCCCTGGGATGTGCCGCTGGATGCCATCGTCAGCGACCGGCAGGTTCTGCGTCCCTGAGGACGTCACAGGGCGCACAGTCGTTGCTGAACACCCTCTGTGCGATCCATACGACGCTATATAAAAAGCGGCCGGTGCCTCGGGCACCGGCCGCTTTACTTGAATCCTGCAGCTTGTCAGCGGAAGCGTTGCTCAGTTGCCGGCCAAGGCCTGTGCATAACCGGTGACCACGACAGCTACACCGAACAACAGAACCAGCACCATGACCAGGTCAGGCTTGCGCTTCATCTTCGACTCCTTGCTTGAGCTGACTTGCATAGGCGGCATCCCCGGTGCTCGGTTTCCACGACCCTGTTGCCGCATGGCCGTCCCGGTGGCGAACGTCGCGCAAAATGCGGCCTTGCCGCGGCCGATAGCACCAATCTGCCGATCGATGGCGAGGGTAGCGGATGAGGCCGGGCATGACAACTCTCATGCCCGGGTATCCCTCTGGTGGAGGAAGCCGGGAAAGGACTCGGGGCCCATCGAGCAGGGGCCGCCGCGACAGGCGGCGACCCGAAAGTATGCACTCACTATCGCTTCACGGACCGGCCATCAGGCCATGAACAGCCGATAGGCCGGATTGTCGGTTTCCTTCCAGTAGCGGTAGCCGATGTCGTCGAAGTACCCCTGGACGTGGGACAGATCATCAGCGGGCACCTGCATGCCGACCAGCACCCGGCCATAGGCCGCACCATGGTTGCGGTAATGGAACAACGAGATATTCCAGTCCTGGGGCAGATGCGTCAGGAAGTTCATCAGCGCGCCCGGGCGCTCGGGGAACTCGAAGCGATAGACCTCTTCGGCAAACCGCTCCTGGGGCCGCCCACCCCCCAGGTGACGAATATGCAGCTTGGCCAGCTCATTGTCGGTCAGGTCTTCCACCGTATAACCCGCTTCCTGCAGCTTGTCGATCACGGCCTGGCGATCCTCACCCCCGGGCTTGACCTGCACGCCGACAAAGATGTGCGCGGACTCCGGATCGGCATAGCGATAGCTGAATTCGGTCACCATGCGCTTGCCGATGGTACGGCAGAACTTCTTGAAGCTGCCGGGCCGCTCCGGGATGGTCACCGCCAGGATGGCCTCGCGCTGTTCGCCGAGTTCAGTGCGCTCAGCGATGTGCTGCAGCCGATCGAAATTGGTATTGGCCCCGGAGTTGATGCAGACCAGCGTCTCGCCGCTCGCCCCGGAGGTCTGGATATACTTCTTGAGCCCCGCCAGCGACAGGGCGCCCGAGGTCTCGGAGACGGCACGCGTCTCCTCGAAGATATCCTTGACCGCCGCGCACATTTCGTCGGTGTTGACGGTAATGACCTCATCGATGAGGTCACGCATCAGGGCGAAGGGGGCTTCACCGATCTGCGCCACGGCCACCCCTTCGGCGAACACGCCCACCTGATCCAGGATCACCCGCTCGCCGCATTCCAGGGCCGCCTTGAGGCAGGCACTGTCTTCCGACTCGACCCCGATGACCTTGACCTCCGGCCGCAGGTACTTGACGTAAGCGGCGATACCGGCGATCAGGCCGCCTCCGCCGACCGGCACGAAGATGGCGTCCAGGGGCGTGGCCTGCTGACGCAGGATTTCCATGCCCACGGTGCCCTGTCCGGCGATGACGTCGATATCATCGAAGGGCGGGATATAGGTATAGCCATGCTCCTGGATCAGCTCCTGGGCATGGGCCGCCGCCTCGGCGAAGGCATCGCCCTTGAGCACGACCCTGGCACCGCGCGCGCGCACCGCCTGTACCTTGATTTCCGGGGTGATGCGCGGCATCACGATGACCGCCTTGACGCCCATCAGCTTGGCCGCCATGGCCAGCCCCTGGGCATGGTTGCCGGCCGAGGCAGCGATGACGCCCTTGGCCTTCTGCTCATCGGTCAGCTGGGCCATGCGATTGTAGGCCCCGCGAATCTTGAAGGAATGGACCGGCTGCAGGTCCTCGCGCTTGATCAGGATCTGGTTGTTGAAGCGACGGGAAAGAAAGGGGGCCGGCGACATCGGCGTTTCCCGAGCCGCTTCATAGACCCGGGCCTGGAGGATTTTCTTGACGGTGGCTTCGAGCATCCTGATATCCCAATGGGGTAGCGCATGAAGGTCGCGATCGCCGGACCGGCGTCGCACGCAATATCTTTACCAATATACAATGTCAGCGATTCGCGAGAACGCCCCACGAACCAAGAGCAGGGTAAACCTTTATTGGTAGCATCCCGCCTGGCATGGCGTCCAGCACGGCACCGCGTTATCCCCTATAATGGCGCCGCATTCGCCATCTTCCGCAAGCGAGTACCACCATGAATCAGGACGACCTCAAGGACGCCGTGGCCGCCGCCGCCCTCGACGAGATCCGCCCGCTGCTCGGGCAGAACATCATCATCGGCGTCGGCACCGGCTCGACCGCCAACCGCTTCATCGACCAACTGGCCGGCCTGCGCAGCGACTTTCGCGGTGCCGTGGCCAGTTCGGAAGCTACCGCGGCACGCCTCAAGGGCCACGGTATCGACACATTCGAGCTCAATGAAGCCGGCACGCTTCCCGTCTACATCGATGGTGCTGACGAAGTGAATGCTCACTTCCACATGATCAAGGGCGGCGGCGCGGCGCTGACCCGCGAGAAGGTCGTGGCGGCCTGCTCGGAACGCTTCGTGTGCATCGCCGATGCCTCCAAGCGCGTGGAGCGCCTCGGCGACTTCCCCCTGCCCATCGAGGTGATCCCCATGGCGCGCTCCTATGTGGCACGGGAGCTGGTCAAGCTGGGCGCCGACCCGGTCTACCGCGAGGGCGTGGTAACCGACAACGGCAACCAGATCCTCGATTGCTACGAATTCATGATCGATGACCCGGTTGCCATGGAGGCCCGCCTCAATGCCATCGTCGGCATTGTCACCAATGGCCTGTTCGCGGCACGCGGTGCCGATGTGCTGCTGCTGGGCACCGACCGGGGCGTGGAGCGTTCGACACCCTGAGCCGTCGGCCCGGGTCGATCGGGCGGGCACTGTAGCGCATCAGGGGCGCCACAGCGTAAGCAAGCACTCACTTCTCCGGCAAGAGCCGCGCCAGGCCTTCCAGGGTGGCGTGCAAGGCCCCTCGGTTGGCCTCGACCACGGCGCGGCCAGCCTCGGCGAGCCGCGCCCGCTCCGGCGCATCACCGAACAGGCGCAACAGTGCCTCCGCCAGGGTCGCGCTGTCCTGAACCTCGACCAGCGCCGACGACTCGCGCAGGGTCGCCGCGAGATCCTCGAAATTGGCCAGCTCGGGGCCGGTCAGCACGGGGATGCCCATGGCCGCCGGTTCGAGCAGATTGTGCCCGCCCACGGGCACCAGGCTGCCGCCGACGAATGCCAGATCGGCGGCGCCATAGAGCGCCCCGAGCTCGCCCATGGTGTCGCCCAGATACACCGCCGTAGTCGCCGCCGGGATGTCACCCGCCGAACGCCGCACGCATGCCATGCCCGAGCTTGCGCACAGCTCGGCGACGGCCTCGAAGCGGCGTGGATGACGCGGCACCAGGATCAACAGGCTGTCGGGCAACGCCTGGCGCAGCCTGGCATGCGCCGCCAGCACCACTTCATCCTCGCCGGGGTGCGTCGAGCCGGCCACCCAGACGGGGCGCGACCCCAGACTTGTTCGTAAGCGCTCACTTACCTCGAATGCCCGATCATCAGTGGCCATATCGTACTTCAGCGAGCCGGTGATCGAGGTCTCATGCGCGGCCATCCCGAGGGCCTGGAAGCGCCTGGCGTCCTCGGATGACTTGGCTCCCAGCCAGTCGACATGCGACAGGGCCTCGGCCATCAGGCGCGACAGTCGCCGGTAGCTCGTCAACGAGCGCGCCGACAGCCGCCCGTTGACCACCGCCACGGGCACCTCATGGCGCTCGCAGGAAGCCAGCAGATTGGGCCACAGCTCGGTTTCGAAGAAGATCGCTAGGGCCGGCTGCAGTCGCGTCACGAAACGCCGCGCCGCGCCGGGCAAGTCCAGGGGCACGAAGTAATGACTCACTTCGCCGTAACCCCCTTCACGCTGCAGACTTTCGGCCAGTGCCATGGCACGCTCGGCGCCGGTGGCCGTCATGGTGGTGATCACCAGGCGGTGCCGGGGATAGCATCGGTACAGGGACTCGATCAGCGAGCGCGCCGCCTGGACTTCGCCGACCGAGGCACAGTGCAACCAGATCGGTCGCCGGCGATCTCTGGCGACGGGCACGCGACCGAGCCGTTCCATGCGGCTGCGGCCGGGAAGATGCTCGCGCCACACGCGCCACCACAGCAGCGGTGCCAGCAACAGCAGAACCGCGGAATAGACCCGCCTGGCCCAGGGGTGGCCACCGGCCATCAGCGCTCTCGATCCAGGATGGTCGAAATCATGGCGGTGGTGGAAACGCCATCCTCGAAGTCCAGCACCCTGACCTCGCCACCGGCGGCACGCACCGCGTCTCCCCCGGCGATGTCCTCGGGCCGATAGTCACCGCCCTTGACCAGCACATCCGGCAGGACCGCCTCGATCAGGCGCTGCGGGGTATCCTCGCTGAACGGCACTACCCAGTCCACGGCCCCCAGGCCGCTCAGCACCTGCATGCGCCGCGCCAGCGGGTTGATGGGCCGCGAGGGGCCCTTGAGGCGCCCGATGGAGGCGTCGTCGTTGACTGCCACAATCAAGCGATCACCGAGCTGGCGGGCATGTTCCAGATAGGCCACATGCCCGGCATGCAGGATATCGAAGCAGCCATTGGTCATGACAACGCGTTCGCCACGCGCCTGGGCGGCGCGCACGGCTTCGCACAGCGGCGCCGCGTCGATGGCACCGAACTCGGCCAGCTTGTCGCCGTGCAGCGCCGTATACAGCTCGGCAATCGACAGGGTGGCGGTGCCCGGCTTGGCGACCACCAGTCCGGCGGCCAGGTTGGCCAGGGTCATCGCCTCGGCAAAGCCGTGCCCTGCCGCCAGGGCCAGGCCCAGCACACCGATCACGGTGTCCCCGGCCCCGGTCACGTCGAACACCTCGCGCGCCCGGGTCGGCAGATGCAGCGGCTCCGCGCCATCGCGGATCAGCGTCATGCCGCGCTCGCTGCGCGTGATCAACAACGCCTCGAGTCCCAGCTCGGCGCGCAGGCTCTCGCCGCGCGCCGCCAGGGTGGCATCATCCGGGCATGGCCCCATCACCGCTTCGAACTCGGCCAGGTTGGGCGTGATGACGCTGGCACCACGGTAACGGGTGAAATCGGTGCCCTTGGGGTCGACCAGGATCCGCTTGCCGGCGCGACGCACACGCTCGATCAGCCCACCGACGTCACTCAGGGTGCCCTTGCCGTAATCCGACAGAATCACCAGATCGGCGTCCGGCAGGGCGAGCTCCACCTGCTCGGCCAGCCCCTGAGTATCGACCTTGCCCAACCCTTCCTCGAAATCGAGGCGAATGAGCTGCTGGTTGCGACTCATCACCCGCAGCTTGGTAATCGTCGGTATTTGCGCGCTACGCGCGAAGTAAGTGCTTACATCGGCATCTTCGAGGCGCTGCGTCAGGCGATCGGCATTGTCGTCATCGCCCACCAGGCCGGCCAGACCGGCCCGGGCACCCAGCGAGGCGATATTGAGCGCCACGTTGGCGGCACCACCGGGGCGGTCCTCGGCATCCTCGACCCGCACCACCGGCACCGGCGCCTCGGGCGAGATGCGCGAGGTGCCGCCATGCCAGTAGCGGTCCAGCATGACATCCCCCACGACCAGCAGGCGCGAGCGCTCTAGGGCCGTCAAATCAAGTTTCATCGGCAGGCTCCGTTGTCTGATGAGGCGCGGGCAACGCCAGCACGGCCTCGAGGCATTCGATGACCTCATCGGCACGAATCAGCGACATGGCATCCGGATGGCGCACGCGCTGTCCCCAGGGCACGCTGTCAGCCGCCTTGTGCAAGTACTCACTCACTGCCTGGGGGTAGCGGTTGACCACGAACTCGCGCCATCGATAAGGCCCTGCCCGGTCGGGGTTGGTCGTGGCATACAGGCCGACGGTCGGCGTGTTCATGGCATTGGCCATGTGGACCGGCCCGGAATCCGGCGCGATGACCGCCTGCGCCGCGTCGATCAGCGCCAGCAACCCCTTCAGCGATGACTCGCCAATCGCGTCGATGACCGCCCCCGACCGGGCCCGAGCGGCGATGAGCTGTCCCATCTCGCGCTCCTGGGTACTGCCGCCGCCGGTCAATACCGTCTTCAGGCCATGCTGCATCCAGGCATGCTCGACAACGGCGGCATAACCCTCGGCGGACCAGTTGCGGAAATTGCGCAGCCGCGGATTGGCACAGGGGCTCATGAGGATATAGGGCGCGCCGGCGGTGAATCCGGCGGCTTCCTGACGGGCCGCTTCGGGCACGGCCAGGGACCACTCCAGCGACAGATCGTCGACGCCCATCAAGCGCGCAAAGTCGAGGAACGACTCGAGCACGTGCGCCCGGGCGTGCGGCGCCAGCTGGCGATGGGTGAACCAGTGCTGAGCATCCTTGGCACGCGCCTTGTCGTAGCCGATGCGCAGGTCCGCCTTGAGGCCCAGGGACAGCACGCTGGCCCGCAGCGCCTGCTGCATGTGCAGCAGGACGTCGAAGCGCGTATCCGCCAGCTGGCGCCAGAGTTGGCGCATGCCGGCAAGGCCCGAGGACTTGTCATAGACGATGAACTCGACCCCGGAAAGTCCGGCCAGTAAACTGTGCTCGCCCTTGCCGATGATCCAGGTGATGCGCGCCTCGGGCCACTGGCGTTGCAGCGCACGTATCGTCGGCACCAGGTTGCAGACATCGCCCAGGGCGGAAAGGCGCAGCACACCAATGTGCTCGGGTCGGGCGGGCAGAGGATGCTTCATGCGATTGGCAACGTTTCGAAAGGGACAGACTGGCATTCTATATGATGCGGATAGTTTATGTGACGCCCACGGGGCGCCACAAATCGACCCGCAGATCTTTGATCCCGAGTATTGGCGCCGAATGGACAAGGTCGTTGGCGAAGCGCCCGGACGCGGCGCCAGCCTGTTTCTCGACGCCGACGACAACGAGCAGTGGGTACTACGCCCCTATCGACGTGGCGGGCTCATCGCAAGACTCAGCAACGAGCGATACCTGTGGTTCGGCGCGGAACGCAGTCGTGCATTTCGTGAAATGCGTTTGACCGCACAGCTGTATGCCCAGGGCTTACCCGTACCGCGCCCCATCGCCGCCGGCGTGATGCAGCACGGTTTGACGTATCGTGCCGATCTGATCACCGTTCGCCTGTCCGGGGCCCGCGCCCTGGCTGACTGCCTCACGGAGGCCGATGACACCTTGTTGCAACGCGTGGGAAGCACCATCCGGCGTTTTCACGATGTCGGCCTGGACCATGTCGACCTCAACGCCCGCAACCTTTTGATCGACCAGGATAAAAAGGTCTGGCTGATTGATCTGGACCGCTGTCGGCTGCGCCGCCCGGGCAAGTGGCAACAGGCCAACCTGACGCGTCTGGAACGCTCGCTGCACAAGCACCTGGCCCCGGACATCGCTTCGCACGTCACCCGACAGATTCAGTATGGCTATGGGTGAGTTATCCCTCATCAGATAGCTGACCTAAACTCCTGTATTAGTTGCAATATGTCCTAGTAGCCGACTGATAGGTGGTTACAATCTTTCCCAGCTTGTTATGTGAAGAGGAAGTCAAAGACTAATGGATATCGTGTTGTGTGCCGACGAAACCTATATCGACAAGGCGGCCACCGTGATGGCTTCCGTGCTGTGCCATGCCAGTCGGTCCGAGGAGATCACCTTTCATTTGTTGGGTCACGACATCAGTACGGCTTCACGTGCCAAGCTGGAAGCCTGGTTTGACAAGCTTCCCGCCAGGCTGAGGTTTACCGAGACACAGCACCAGACCACGGCACAATGGCAGGCATTATCCTTGGGGCGTTTTGGCCCGGCTGCCATGTTGCGCTTGAGCATGGAGCGCTGGCTACCAGAAGACGTCAAGCGGGTTCTCTATCTGGACTGTGACGTGCTGGTACTCGATGACGTTGCACGGTTGGCCGGTATAGAGATGCATGGATATGCCGTTGCCGCCGCCATGAATCTACAGAATGTGCCGCAAGATCGTCTCGGCATCCCCTACACGAAATATTTCAACTCGGGAATTCTACTGGTGGATCTCGACCGCTGGAAATCACGGGGAGTGATGGCCAGTATTGAGCAACGACTCAACAGCCAATCAGAGGCTACCTGGCAATATCCGGATCAAGATGCACTGAACCTGGTATTTACTGACTGGCTTCGCCTTCCCTTGCGCTGGAACATGCAGCCATACACCTACCCTGCAGTGGAAAAAAAAGCGACTCACTACGTCGAATGGCGCCACGAGTTGCTTGAAGCAGCCTCAAACCCTGCAGTGGTGCATTTCATGGGCCCCATAAAACCATGGAATGTTGACAGTCGGCACCCTTTGACATCGCTGTTTCGTAAATACATGTACTTAACGCCTTGGACTCCAATCCTGGAAGTTGGCCAGTTAAGTCCATTCAAACGGTTACGGAGACGCTTGCTTCAAGCCCCCAAATCCTGGCGCCGCCGCCGTCGCCTGCGGCAATCCCCCAGCCTGACGCTGCCCGTAGCCAGCCGAGAGGCGCGCTGATGAGAACCCTGATCGTCGTTCGTACCCTGAAAGTCGGCGGCATGGAGCGGGTGGCCGTCAATCTGGCGGATGCCTTCGCCGAGCAGGGGCATGACAGCCATTTGATGTACTTCAAGGCGCGCCCGCCCCAGCTTGCTCCACGGGATGAGCGCGTCAGAGTGCATTACTTCGCCCTGTCACGGGCCATGTGGACGTCAGGGCTGGGTGGCCCGGTGGATATCCTGGCACGCGTCGCCAACAGCCTGGTGCGCAAGAGTCACTCGCTGATTGCCGGCTGGTGGGCGGGTCGCCTCTTCGCGCGCGAGCTGGCACGGCTGGAAGACGAGTACGGGCGCTTCGATCGCATCATCTTTCGGGGCATGGGCACCTTCGAGGCGGTCTGGTCCTTTCACGATGCCCGTGCCTGCTATGTGCTGGAGAACGTACTGGGGCTGTGTCTCCAGCAGGACCGACTGGCACACCACAAGGCACGCTGCCTGTTTCACGACAAGCACCTGGTCTGCGTGTCCTCCGGCGTCGCGACACAGGTCGGGGAGACACTGGACACCCTGGGGGCCACACCGGCCTCCCTGCGCACCATCACCAACCCCTGCCCCATCGACGAGATTCGCCGCGCCGCCACGGAGACTTCAGCGGCCAGCCGCTATCCACCCTACCTGCTCAATGTGGCCCGTCTCGTGCCGCAGAAGAATCAGCGACGGCTGCTCGAGGCCTATGCCCTGATGACGACACCGATCCCGCTGGTCATCGTCGGCGAGGGGCGCCTGCGTGCGGAGCTGGAAGAGCAGGCCAGGTCGCTGCAGATCGCCGAGCGGGTGCACTTCGTGGGCAATCAGCTCAACCCTTACCCCTGGATGCAACAGGCCCGGCTGTTTGTGCTCAGCTCGAACCACGAGGGCCTGGGCATCGTGCTGCTGGAAGCCCTGGCCTGCGGCACCCCCGTGGTCAGCGTCGATTGTCCCGGCGGGGTGCGGGATATCATGCAGGGCGAGCTGGCCGAGCACCTCTGCGAGATGCCCCCCGAGGCCCTGGCCGAGTGCCTGGACCGAACGCTCGCGGCCGACGGCTATGCCATCGACGACGCCTGGTTGAATGCCTTCGCGCCGACCCGGATTGCCGCCCAGTTTCTGCAGGAGCCTGCCGACTCATGATTTCCGCCAATATCATCACCCTCGACGAAGCCGACCATATCGCCGACTGCATCGCCTCGGTGCGCCAGGTCTGCGATGACGTCGTGGTCGTGGACTCCGGCAGCCAGGATGCCACCGTGGCGATTGCCGAGTCCCTCGACGCACGGGTGGTACACCAGCCCTACCTGGGCGATGGCCTGCAGAAGAACATCGCCCTGGAACATGTGCGCCATGACTGGGTGCTGAGCGTGGATGCCGACGAGCGCCTGACGGCCGAGATGGTGGAAGCGATCCGCCGCCTGGACCTGGCCGATACCCCGCATGACGGCTTCGCCTTCCGCCGCCGCAACATGGTCGGCTCGCGCTGGGTACGGGTGTGTGGCTGGTATCCCGATTATTGCATCCGCCTCTATGATCGTCGGCGCACGCGCTTCGGCGAGGTCAAGCAGCATGCCAGTGTCGGCGCCGCCAACGTCAGACAGCTCGATGCCGACCTCTGGCACTACTCCTTTGCCAACCTCGGCGAGCTCTTCACCAAGGCGGCGCGCAATTTCAGCGGCCGCTCCGCCAAGATCATGTATCAGAAGGGCAAGCGCGCCAACGGTTGGTCACCGTTCCTTCACGGGCTGGCCGCTTTTGTTCGCAAGTACTTGTTTCAAAAAGGTTTTATGGGCGGTATCGATGGCCTTTCGGTGGCGCTGAGCGCCAGCCTGAACAGCTACCTGAAATATGCCAAGCTGCTGGAATATCAGCGCGACCCCCAGGTGCTGGCCAACGAAGATTTCAACAAGGTCTGGTGAGTCATGCGGGTAACACACGTCAACCTGGCCCGCGGTTTTCGGGGCGGTGAGCGCCAGACCGAGTTGCTTATCCGCGCCCTGAGCCGTGAGGGGCTCGACCAGCAGCTGGTGTGCCGCCGGGACTCGCCGATGCGCGAGCATCTGGCCGAGGTGCCGAGGCTCGGCTTCGTCACCGCTGATCATCAGCTGGGCGGGCAATGGCGCGCCGGGCCGGCGGACGTGGTCCATGCTCATGACGCCAAGGCCGTTCACTGGGCCTGGCTGCAGCACCGGCTCAGGGGCACCCCCTACCTGATCACCCGCCGCGTGGACACGCCGGTCAAGGACAAGGCCATCAACCGCCTGTGCTATCGCCGGGCGGCCCGGCGGGTGGCCATCTCGCGCCCCATCCAGGCACAGCTGGAGGCACGCCACTGGGGTGACATCGAGCGTATCCCCAGCGCCCATGCCGAGCTGACCACGGACCCGGTAGCCACTCAGGTCTTTCGCGATGCCTTTGCGGGCAAGTTCCTGGTCGGCCACGCCGGTGCCCTGGTCGATCGCCACAAGGGCCAGCGGGTGCTCCTCGAGAGCGCTCGACAGTTGGCCACGCAGCGCCCCGAGATGCACTTCGTGCTGCTCGGCGATGGCCCGGATGGCGAAGCGCTGCGCGCGGAATCCGGTGACCTGACCAATGTGAGCTGGCTGGGCTTCAAGGACAACATTGCCGATTACCTGGCGGGCCTGGATGTGTTTGCCTTCCCTTCGCGCAACGAGGGCCTGGGGTCCGTGCTGCTGGATGTCATGCAGCTCGAGGTACCGATCATCGCCAGTGACGTGGGTGGCATTCCCGATCTCGTCGAGCACGATGTCACCGGGTTATTGTTTCCCCCCGGGGATGCCGCCGCCCTGACGGAAGGACTGAAGCGCCTGTGCGACGATGCCGACCTGGCTAGCCGGCTGAGTCGGAAAGCCAGCGAGCGTCTGGTGAGTTACAGCCCGCGGGCCATGGCCGAGGCGTATCTGCGTCTCTATCGTCAACTATAACGCACGCATTATCAGGAGTTGTTCCAGTGAGCCCCGTCACTGCCAAGGCACACAAGAACCTGCATAAAGTCGGCATCTACTCGGGCCATGCCGCTCAGCGACTGGTTCCCGCCGCCTGGCTGCGGCATCAGCGCGAGCGGCTGCTGCGCCAGCTGCAGACCCTGCCCCGGGCCGAGCAGAACGCCATCCGCCAGCGTGTGCATTACTGCAACCGCCTGAGTGCGCCGACCACGCTACCACCGACCACCAGCAGCCTGGCGGACTTCCCGCGCGAGAAGAGCCGTTCCTACCAGCTGGACCTGGTGGCCATGCTGCGTTATTTCCCGTCGCACCTGCGCTTCTGTCACCTGTTCGGTGATGTCACCGACATCCCCGAGGTGCCGACCCTGGTCAAGAGTCGCCCGATCGCTGACGACAACCACAACAGCGTGCTGCTCAAGCTCAATCGCGTGCGTCACTACTACCTGCCCCGCGACCGGTTGAGCCATGAACAGAAGAAACCACTGGCGGTGTGGCGCGGATCCTGCCACCAGGATCATCGGCGCCGGTTTGTCGAGACCTTCCATGACCACCCGCGCTGCAATATTGCCGATATCCATCCCAATGCCGCCGGCAAGCCCTGGCATGGCGACTTCATGTCGGTCGACGAACAGTTGCAGTATCGCTATATCATCAGCCTTGAGGGCAAGGACGTGGCCACCAACCTGAAGTGGATCATGGCCTCCAACTCGCTCTGCCTGATGCGTCGGCCGCGCTTCGAGACCTGGTTCATGGAAGGACGCCTTGAGCCCGGCGTTCACTATGTCCCACTCAAGGACGACTATTCCGACCTGGACGACCAGCTGGCCTACTATGACGCCCACCCGGAAGAAGCCAGGGCCATCATTCGCCGCGCCAACCGCTACGTCGATACCTTCCGCGACCAGGCTCGCGAGCGCCTGATCGGACTCCTGGTGCTGCACAAGTACTTTGCCGATTCCGGCCAGCTCCCGCCCCTCGATCTGCCCGGCGGCGACTGACACCCGCCGTTTCCCGCCGGGGCGGAGTGTGACAAGCTGAACGGATAACCCGAGTGACCCTGTGCCGCCCCGGTGCCGCCGCCAATGAAGAGACTGCTCGATACCCTGCCTGCCACCTGGCAAGGCCCCCGCTGGTGGGCCCTGCTGGTCCTCGGGCTTGCCCTCGGCCATGCCACGGCGACCGTCACCCAGCTGTCCCACTGGGTTCTGGTACCCGTCACCGCCGCCTGGCTGATGATGGCCCATACCCTGCGCTGGGGCGCCAGATCACCGCATCCGGCGTCGCGCACCTGGCCCTGGTCGCTGCTTCCGCTGATCCTGTGGGGCATCTATGTGTACCTCGCGGACAGCTTCGGCATCGTCGATCTTGGCGCGGTCTTGTTCCATCTGCAGGCCGGCATCAGTGAACATGGCGGCGGGGAACGCATCCTGGTCGGGCTCGTCTATACCCTGACCATGTTGCCCATTCTGGCATCCTTCACCTGGCTGGTGCGTCACGACCGCCGCTGGCGACTTGTCGAGCGCCTGCTGGCCCTGGCCCTGCTGGCCGCCAATCCCTTGCTGTATGGCATCGGTCAGCGGGGCGCGGCCGTCGTCACCGAGAAAGGCGCCTGGCTGGATCAGCGCTATGTGGCCCCGATGATACTCGAGGCACCGAAGGCCCCGCCCAACCTGCTGGTTCTCTATCTGGAAAGCCTCGAGCGCACCTACGCCGATCGCCAGCGCTTCGACGATGTCTATGTGCCGCTCGGCACCCTGGGCGATCAGGGCGTGGTGTTCGAGGGGGTCCGCCAGGTCGACAATACCGGCTGGACCATGGCCGGCATGATCGCCAGTCAGTGCGGTGTGCCGCTAATGCCGGCCGGGCTGCTGCATGACAGCCAGCTGGAACCCCTGGAGCGGGTCGTGCCCGGCGTGAACTGCTTGGGTGACCTGCTGGCCGATCAGGGCTATGAGCTGACCTACATGGGCGGCGCCAGCAAGGCTTTTGCCGGCAAGGGGCGCTTCTATCAGGGCCATGGGTTTTCCCGCGTACTGGGACGCGATGACCTCACCCCGCGCCTGCGATCACCGCAGGACCTCAACAGCTGGGGGCTCTTTGATGATGACCTCTACGCCTTGACCGTCGAGGAGATTCGCCGCCTGGACGCCCAGCCAGGGCCCTGGGGACTGTTCAACTTGAGCCTGGCCACCCATCCGCCCTATGGCTACCCGCCCGACGAGTGCCGGGAACGCCAGGGCGAGTTCGATGGCGCCGATATCCTCTACAGCGTGGAGTGCTCGGCCCGCATGGCCCATGACCTGGTCAAGCGACTGGCGGGCGAAGGGTTGCTCGAGAACACCCTGGTGGTCATCGCCAGCGACCATCTGTCGATGCGGGTCTCGGCCTGGGAGCAGCTGACCGCCGGGCCGCGCAGCAACACCTTCATGCTGCTGGGCAATGATCTGACTCCACGGCGCATGAAGGTCGAGGCCTCGACCATGGATATTCTGCCCACGGTACTCGAAGCTATGGGTTTCACCATCGACTGGCACCGTGCCGGCCTGGGCGTGTCCCTGCTGTCGGAAGAGCCCACTTTGATCGAGGAGCACGGCATTTCGACGCTCAACGAGCAGCTCAAACGCGAGACCGCGCTTCACGAGCGGCTCTGGCAGGGGCTGGATATCGGCGGCATGGCACCGGATGATGTTTCCAGCACGCCCGGTGAGGCATCTCTCACGCCTCCGAAACGCGAGTAGCCCGGCCCGCTACTGCCTGCCAGTGTGCCTCGCTTAGGGTAGCCGTTTCACGAAGGGGCAGTGTCCGACGCTGCCAGAATGGCCCTCAGCAGGCGTTGCGGCGACAGCTGGTTGAGGCAGTTGGTGTGCCCCAGGGGACAGGTTCGCTGGAAGCAGGGCGAGCACTCCAGCGCCAGGTAATGGATATCGGCGTCCGGGGTCAGCGGTGGCGTATAGGCCGGCGACGAGGAGCCATAGACCGCCTGGATGCGGGTTCCCGCTGCGGCAGCGACATGCATCAGCCCCGAATCATTGGTCACCGCCTGCGCGCAGTCGGCCAGCAGGTCCACGGCGTCGCCCAGGCGCGTCTTGCCACACAGGTTGTGCACGCCCTCGATGCCCTCGGCAATCTCGTCCCCGGCGGCGGCGTCCTTGGGGCCGCCCATCACGCGGACCTCATGCCCCCTGGCTACCAGCGCCTCGGCCAGCTCACGAAAATACGCCAGCGGCCATTGCTTGGCAGGGCCGTATTCGGCGCCGGGCATCATGGCGATGGCCGGCCGCGCACTCAGTCCGAGCCGCTCCTGCAGCTGGGCCAGATTGTCGGGGTCGAGCCGCAGCGCCGGCCGCGGCAGCGCAAAGTCGCCACCGGTGGCTTCAGCGGCCGGCAGGCCGAGCGCCACGAAACGCTTCACGGTCTGGTCGAGGACCGTCTTGTCGAGGTGTCGGCGTTCATTGAGCAGGCCGTAACGCTGTTCGCCGGTAAAGCCGACACGTTGCGGTATACGCGCCAGGAAGGGCACCAGAGCGGCTTTCCACGAGCGGGGCAGGATGATGGCCCGGTCGAAGCGTCCGCGCAGCTCAGCGGCCAGCTGACGGCGTGTCGCCCAGCCGAACTCACCGTGCCCGACCTCCAGGGCCGCCACTTCATCGACTTCTGCCATGCGTTCTAGAATCGGCCGCGACCAGGCCGGCGCCACGACCCCGATCCGCGCCCTCGGCTGACGCGCCTTGAGCGTCTTGAACAGGCTCTGGGCCATGACCATGTCGCCGACCCAGGCGGGGCCGACGACCAGGATGCGCTCTGCCGTGGCCGCCTCAGCCATTCAGCCACTCCAGATAGGCCCGCACGCCCTCGGCTACCGTACGGAACTCGCGGTCGTAACCCGCCTCGCGCAGCCGCTCGACATCGGCGCGGGTGTAGCTCTGATAACGACCCTTGAGGCTCTCGGGGAAGTCGATGTACTCGATCTCGCCCTTGCCGTAATAGTCGATCACCGCCTCGCCGATCGCCTTGAAAGGCTCGGCACGCCCGGTTCCCAGGTTGAAGATCCCCGAAGCCTGGGGATTATCGAGGAACCACAGGTTCACATCGACCACATCGCCTACATAGATGAAGTCGCGGCTCTGCATGCCGGCAGCGTAACCGTCCCAGGCGCCGAACAGCTTGAGATTCTCCCCGCCGCTGATCTGGGTGTGATGGTGGAAGGCCACGCTTGCCATCTTGCCCTTGTGCTGTTCGCGCGGGCCATAGACATTGAAGTAGCGAAAGCCGACGACCTGGCTCTCGAACTCGTCGTGGCGCGCCCGCACGTACTGATCGAAGAGCAGCTTGGAGTAGCCGTAGACGTTGAGCGGCTTCTCGTGCTCAGGGTCTTCACGAAAGACCTCGCTGCCCCCGTAGATGGCCGCCGAGGAAGCATAGAGGAAGGGAATGCCCTTCAGCTGACAGAAATGCAGCAGCTCCTTGGAATACTCGAAGTTGTTCTCGAGCATGAAGCGGCCATCCCACTCGGTGGTATCCGAGCAGGCGCCTTCATGGAAGACCGCCTCGATGGGGGGCAGATGGGATGACTCGCCATTCAATGCGGCCCGCACCCTCGCCAGGAAGTCATCCTTGTCGAGGTAGTCGCCCAGCGTGCAGTCGGCCAGGTTGATGAACTTGGTGCCGTCGCGAAGGTCGTCGACCACCAGGATGTCGTCACGGCCTCGTTGATTGAGGGCCTTGACCAGATTCGAGCCGATGAAGCCGGCTCCGCCTGTCACTACGATCATGAGATTCCTCTAGACTCCGGGCCTGCGGCTATAACCGATCTGCCTGTGATTGTATACTTGACGGCTCGTGAATTCATGGCCAACGGTGCTTTCGCAATGACACAGTCGACGCCAGACGTGACAACCTTCCAGGGCTTGATCCTGGCCCTGCAGCAGTACTGGGCCGAAAAGGGCTGCGTGATCCTCCAGCCCCTGGACATGGAGGTCGGGGCTGGAACCTTCCATACGGCCACCTTCCTGCGCTCCATCGGCCCCGAGACCTGGAACGCGGCCTATGTACAGCCCTCCCGCCGCCCGACTGACGGTCGCTACGGCGAGAACCCCAACCGCCTCCAGCATTACTACCAGTTCCAGGTGGTGATGAAACCCTCGCCGGCCGAGCTGCAGGAACTCTACCTGGGCTCGCTGAAGTGCCTGGGGATCGATCCGCTGGTCCACGACATACGCTTTGTCGAGGACAACTGGGAGTCGCCGACGCTGGGTGCCTGGGGGCTCGGCTGGGAAGTCTGGCTGAACGGCATGGAGGTGACCCAGTTCACCTATTTCCAGCAGGCCGGCGGCCTGGAGTGTTATCCCGTCACCGGCGAGCTGACCTATGGCCTCGAGCGCATCGCCATGTACGTCCAGGATGTCGACAGTGTCTACGACCTGGTCTGGACGGTCGCGCCGGACGGCAGCCGCGTCACCTATGGCGACGTCTTCCTGCAGAACGAGCGCGAGCAGTCGACCTACAACTTCGAATATGCCGATGTCCCGGAACTGTTCAAGGCCTTCGACCACCAGGAAGGCCAGTGCAACAAGCTGCTCGATGCCAGACTGCCTCTCCCGGCCTATGAACAGGTGCTGAAGGCCTCGCATACCTTCAACCTGCTCGATGCCCGCCATGCCATCTCAGTGACCGAGCGTCAGCGTTATATCCTGCGTGTGCGCACCATGGCCCGTGACGTGGCTCACGCCTACTACGAATCCCGCAAGGCCGCCGGCTTCCCGCTGGCTTCCGAGGCCCTGCGCCAAGAATTGCTGGCGAACGAGTCGCCTGCCGAACAGGGAGACGCTTGATCATGGCCGCCGATACCTTTTTGCTCGAACTGGGCGTCGAAGAACTGCCGCCGGGCGCCATCGATACGCTGTCGGATGCCCTTGCCGAGGGCATTCGCCAGGGGCTGGATGACGCCAATGTCGAACACGGCCAGGTCGTCGCCTTCGCCAGTCCTCGCCGCCTGGCGGTCCAGGTGGCCCGGTTGGCCGACAAGCAGCCCGACCGCGAGATCGAGCGCCGAGGCCCGTCCCTCGCCGCCGCCTTCAAGGATGGCGAACCCACCAAGGCCGCCGAAGGTTTCGCCCGCTCCTGTGGCGTCGGCGTCGATGAGCTGATCCACTTGAAAACCGACAAGGGCACCTGGCTGGGCTACCGCGAACAGCAGATCGGTGAAGCCACCACCTCGCTGCTGCCGGCGATTGTCGAGCACGCCATCACCGCCCTGCCCGTCCCCAAGAACATGCGCTGGGGCGACTCGCGGGTCGAGTTCTCGCGTCCGGCCCATTGGCTGGTCATGCTCTACGGCAAGCAGGTGGTCGAGGCCTCGGCGTTGGGGCTGCAATCCAGTCGCACGACGCGCGGCCATCGCTTCCACGCCCCTCAGGCCTTCGAGCTGGATCACGCCGATGACTATCTGGCCTGCATGGAGAACGCCTGGGTGCTGGTGGACCGCGACAAGCGTCGCGAGCGCATTCGCGAACAGGTCCTCGCCGAAGCCGAGGTCAACGAGGCCACCGCGGTCATCGACGAGGAACTGCTGGTCGAGGTCAGTGGCCTGGTGGAATGGCCTGTCGCCCTGACCGGCAGCTTCGACGAACGCTTCCTGGAAGTGCCGGCCGAGTGTCTGGTTTCCTCGATGAAGGCCAACCAGAAGTACTTTCACCTGCTCGATGCCAAAGGCAATCTGCGTCCCCAGTTCATCACCATCGCCAATATCGAGAGCCACAAACCGGAGCTGGTCATCGACGGCAACGAGAAGGTCATTCGCCCTCGCCTGTCGGATGCCGCCTTCTTCTATGACACCGATCGCCAGCGTCCGCTCGGCGAGCGCATCAAGGAACTCTCCAGTGTGGTCTTCCAGCAGCAGCTGGGCACGCTGGCCGACAAGGCCCATCGCAGTGGTGCCATTGCCGCCTTCATCGCCAACCGTATCGGAGGTGACGTCAACCAGGCGCAACGTGCCAGCGAACTGGCCAAGTGCGACCTGGTGACCGAGATGGTGCAGGAGTTTCCCGAGCTACAGGGCACCATGGGCCGCTATTACGCCACCCATGACGGCGAATCGCACGAGGTAGCCCGAGCCCTCGAAGAGCAGTACCTGCCGCGCTTTGCCGGTGACGAGGTGCCCGCTACCGCCACCGGCCTGGCCCTGGCACTGGCCGACCGCCTCGACACCCTGACCGGCATCTTCGGCATCGGTCAGCGCCCCAGTGGCACCAAGGACCCCTTCGCCCTGCGTCGCGCCTCCATCGGGGTGCTCAACATCCTGATCAAGGCCGGGCTGGACCTGGATCTGCGCGAGCTCCTCGAGCTGGCCGCCTCCCAGCACCAGAACCTGCCGAAGGCCGAGGGGCTGGTCGACGAGGTTCAGGCCTACATGCTCGACCGCTTCCGAGCCTGGGCCCGCGACGAAGGCATCGGCGCAGAGGTGTACCTGGCCGTGCGCAGCCGTCCGGTCACCAAGCCCCTGGACTTCGCGCGTCGCCTGAAAGCCGTGCATGCGTTTGCCGATCGAGAAGAGGCCGCCGCCCTCGCCGCCGCCAACAAGCGCGTCGCCAATATCCTCGCCAAGCAGGGTGAGGGCGCAGGGCTCGACGTCAATGCCGGGCTGCTTCAGGAAGACGCCGAGAAGGCCCTCTTTGAAGCGGTGACGGCCTGCCGGCAACAGGTGTCCCCGTTATTTGCCGAAGCCCGCTACAGAGCCGCTCTAGACGTCCTGGCGGGCCTTCGCCAGCCGGTCGACGACTTTTTCGACCAGGTGATGGTCATGGCCGACGATGACGCCGTAAAACGCAATCGCCTGGCGCTGTTGGCCAGCCTGCAGGGGCTCTTCCTGGAAGTGGCGGATATCGCCGAGCTGACCTGAGTCAGTGACACCTCAGGGTTGAGCGGCTTACCGGCGGGGATTTGACCCCTCCCCGATGACACAGGGGCGTGTTTCACGTGAAACACGCCCCTGCTTTTTGAAGACCTCACCCCTGTACTCCCTGGCCTCGCCTTACTCCAGCTCCAGCCGCTCCCTCCGTTTCACACCTGTGCATTCTTCACCCCTCCTCCCTTACAGCCACCAGGCGACTTCCCCAACGGCCAATCAGGTTACCCACCGGCACGCCAACCATGTTCCACGTGAAACACCCTCGCTTTCACCTGGATGACGCTCGACTCGCGACGGCAGCTCGAAACACTAATTCCCCGCTGCTATCCAGGCTACCTTTTCCGCCCTTCAAACCACTGAGTGGCTGTCGGCATGTCAGACAGCGGATTCACTCAGGAGAGCCACATGTTTCACGTGAAACATTAATCCGCTGAGCCAGCTAATAATCATTACGGCACCACGAAACCAAGCGGCAACTTTTCCCTCTTCCCTCTTCCCTCTTCCCTCTTCCCTCTTCCCTCTTCCCTCTTCCCTCTTCCCTCTTCTCTCTTCCCTCTTCTCTCTTCCTTCTGCTCTTCTCCCGTCACCCCTCACACCAACCACGATTGTTTCATGTGAAACATCCTTCTACACTGGCGACTCTCTCATCCTGAAACAGCCGCCGACCATGTCCACCAAGCTCGTCATCCTTGACCGCGACGGGGTCATCAACCAGGACTCCCACCACTACATCAAGTCGCTGGCGGAATGGATTCCTTATCCGAGCGCCATCCAGGCGATCGCACGTCTGACGCAAGCCGGCTGGACGACTGCCATCGCCACCAACCAGTCCGGCATTGCCCGCGGTTACTATGATGAGACCGAGCTCAAGCACATGCACGACAGCCTGAATGCGCTGGTTGCCGAGGCCGGCGGCGAGATAGCCCATATCGCATACTGCCCCCATGGGCCGCACGACCAGTGTGCATGCCGCAAGCCTCTGCCTGGCATGCTGATCGATATCCGGGAAGCCCTCGGCCTGGAAACGCTGCAGGACAGCTGGATGATAGGCGATAGTCTCGGGGACCTTCAGGCCGGACAGGCCGCCGGCTGCCAGCAGGCGCTGGTATTGACAGGGAAAGGCCAGCGCACTCTCGACAGACACCCCGATATTTCCGCTTCCGATACACCGGTGTTTGAGGATCTGGCGGCCTTTACCGCATGGCTGTTGCATGACGGGGATAGCCGTTGAGGCTCGGTAGACTCGCCCGGGAACCAGGACAGCTGCCCTTTTCCGCTTCACTCAGGGGATGACCAAACCGACAGCCGTGCTTCACGTGAAACAACTTGCATGCATCCGACGCGAGCCCTCTCACGCCATCTCCCGGGCTACCCAAGCGCGACACGTTTCAAGACTTGCGATCACGGGCTATTGCCGTCAACGCGAAGCGACGCAATAGGCACCCGAGCAATTTCGCCTATTATTCAATAAATTGGCATAAAAAACGCCACACCGATAGCATCGGTGCGGCGCTTCTGCTGTTCTGGCCACAGGCGAGCACAGGGAGTGTTTCACGTGAAACACTCCCTGGAGTAATAGGGCTAGATATCCAGATTGGCCGTCAAGGCATTGCGCTCGATGAAGTCACGGCGCGGTTCGACCTCGTCACCCATGAGGGTGTTGAACATCATGTCGGCGGCCACGGCGTCCTCGATGGAGACCCGCAGCATGCGACGCGTGTTGGGGTCCATGGTGGTTTCCCACAACTGGTCAGGGTTCATTTCGCCCAGGCCCTTGTAGCGGGAGATGGAGAGGCCCCGCTGGGCTTCGTTCATCAACCACTCCAGGGCATCGTAAAAGTTCCCGACCAACTTCTTGCGCTCGCCGCGGGCGATGTAGGCACCCTCTTCCAGCAGGCCGTCCAGGGTCTCGCCCAGCCCCGCCAGGGCACGATAATCGGCTCCAGTAAAGAAGTCGACTCCCCAGATATAGTTGGAGGTGGTGCCATGGGCCGTCAGGCTGACCGCCGGCAGGAAGAAACCTCGCTCCGAGTCTTCCTCGAGATGGAAGTGGTACCGAGGGCCACCCTCATAGGAGACGATGGCATCCATCTCGGACTGCAGATGGTCGATCCAGCTCTGCATGACGGCACGATCGCGCAGGCTCTCCTCGCCCTGCAGCCTGGTGGCATGCACGATCTTTCTGAGCACGATGTCCGGGTAGACGCGAGACAGGCGATCGATCCGGTTCATGACATCGCGATATTGACTGACCAGGGCTTCGAGCTGTTCGCCTTCGATGCCGGGCGCATCGGCATTGACGTGCAGGCGTGCCCCATCCAGTGCCGTCGTCGTCAGGTACTGGGTCAGGGCCTGCTCGTCCTTGAGGTAGCTTTCCTGCTTGCCCCGCTTGATCTTGTATAGCGGCGGCTGCGCGATATAGACGTGGCCGCGCTCGATCAGCTGCGACATCTGGCGGAAGAAGAAGGTCAGCAGCAGGGTCCGAATGTGCGAGCCATCCACGTCGGCATCCGTCATGATGATGATGGAGTGATAGCGCAGCTTGTCGGGATCGAACTCTTCGCGACCGATACCACAGCCCAGGGCCGTGATCAGGGTGCCGACCTCCGCGGATGACAGCATCTTGTCGAAGCGCGCCTTCTCGACGTTGAGGATCTTGCCCTTGAGGGGCAGGATGGCCTGGGTACGCCGATCGCGTCCCTGCTTGGCACTGCCACCCGCCGAGTCACCCTCGACCAGGTAGAGTTCGGAAAGGCTGGGATCCTTTTCCTGGCAATCCGCCAGCTTGCCCGGTAGACCGGCAATGTCCAGGGCACCCTTGCGACGCGTCATGTCCCGCGCCTTGCGGGCCGCCTCGCGGGCACGAGCTGCGTCCAGCATCTTGTTGACGATGGCCTTGGCCTCGTTCGGGCGCTCGACCAGATAGTCGGAAAACTGGCGCCCCATTTCCTGCTCGACGGCCGTCTTGACCTCGGAAGACACCAGCTTGTCCTTGGTCTGCGAGGAAAACTTGGGGTCCGGCACCTTGACGGAAATGATCGCCGTCAGGCCCTCGCGTGCATCATCCCCCGAGGTGCTGACCTTGGCCTTCTTCAGGAGCCCTTCGGCCTCGATGTAGTGATTCAGGGTGCGCGTCAGGGAAGCGCGAAAACCGGCCAGGTGCGTACCACCATCCCCCTGGGGGATGTTGTTGGTATAGCAGAAGATGTTCTCGGCAAAGGTGTCATTCCACTGCATCGCCACTTCGACGCCCACGCCATCCTCGCGCTCCACATTGAAGTGGAAGACCGGATTGAGGACCGTCTTGTTGGTGTTCAGATGGTCGACGAAGGCCCGCAGACCGCCCTCGTAGTGAAAAAGCTCTTCCTTGCCGCTACGCTCGTCGGTCAGGCGAATGGCCACACCGGAATTCAGGAATGACAGCTCTCGCAAGCGCTTGGCCAGCACATCATAATGAAACTCGATGTTGTGGAAGGTCTCGGTGGAAGGCCGGAAATGCACTCGGCTGCCGCTCTGCTCGGTGGTGCCGACGACACTGAGTGGCGACTCGGCCACACCATGACGGTAAACCTGCTCGTGGACCTGTCCCTGACGCCAGATGGTCAATTTCAGCTCTTCGGAGAGCGCGTTGACGACGGAGACGCCGACACCGTGCAGGCCACCGGAGACCTTGTAGGAGTTGTCATCGAACTTTCCGCCGGCGTGCAGCACAGTCATGATCACTTCCGCGGCCGATACCCCCTCGCCTTCATGGATCTCGGTGGGAATGCCACGCCCATTGTCGCGTACCGTGATCGACTCGTCCGGATGAATCACCACCCCGATTTCACTGCAGTGGCCGGCAAGTGCCTCATCGATGGAGTTGTCCACCAGCTCGAAGACCATGTGGTGAAGGCCGGTGCCGTCATCGGTGTCGCCGATGTACATACCGGGCCGCTTGCGTACCGCATCCAGTCCCTTGAGAACCTTGATGCTCGATGAGTCGTAAGCTTGTTCGCTCATTGACTACTCCATCATGAAGTCTGTCTGTCCATTGGCAGCAGCTGCCCCTGGCCCACCTCGGAATGTTTCACGTGAAACATCGACACCGGTGTGTTCGGGTCCCACTGTTCCATCAAGGCGCCCGGATCCACACTGGTAATGAACGCCTGGCAGCGCATGTGCATCAGCCACTCACAGAAGATGCGCTTCCGGCCATCATCCAGCTCGGCGGGCAGGTCATCAATCAGATAGACGCATGAGCGCCCTGTGAGGCGTTCCAGGAGCCTGCCCTGGGCCAGCTTCAAGGCGCTCACCACGAGCTTCTGCTGGCCTCTGGAGAGGATCTCGACGGCAGGCCGGCGTCCGAGGCGAATGCTCAGATCGGCACGCTGTGGTCCCTGCTGAGTGAAGCCCATCTGCTGATCGGTTTCTCTACCTTGTTCCAGCACCTCGGCAAGCTCACGCTTGCGGTCCCAGCCGCGGGCATAGCGCAACTGCAGATCGGGCAAGCTGATAAGCCCCTCGAGCGTTTCCTGAAAGACGGGAAGAAAGGCATCCAGCCAGGCATGTCGCAGGTCATCCATGCGGGCGCCCCAATGCGCCAGCTCCCGCTCCCAGGCGCTCATTGATGCATCCTGCATTCTACCATGTCTGAGCAGGGCATTCCGATGCTTCAGCGCTCTTCTGTAGCGTTTCCAGGCATCCAGGAAGTCATGTTTCACGTGAAACACACCCCAGTCGACAAACTCACGCCGGCCGGCCGGTGAGCCTTCCAGCAGACGAAAGGCATCGGGATTGATCAACTGCAACGGCAGCGTCTGCACCAGCTCGGACACCCGCCCTACCTTTTCGCCGGAAAGCCGCATTTCCAGCTCATCGGCATCGAGACGACGGCGTACCCCGATGGGAACCGGCGGCTCACCATCAAGATGTCCATGCAACACCAGCTCGGAGGCATCATGCGCGATGGCATTGCGCAGCTGGCGTGTCCGAAAGGAACGCCCCATACCAAGCACATGAATTCCCTCGAGAAGACTCGTCTTGCCCGAGCCATTTTCACCGACGAAGACATTGATGCGTGGTCCAGGAGAGAGTTCGAGGGTCTTGAAGTTGCGCAGACCCTGGAAGGCGAGACGATCGAGAGGCATCGAAGAGAGGGTCCTGTTGCCGATGCCCTGTCAATCAGGGAATCGGCACGGCGAGTCAGAGTAATTGCGGAAGCGTCGCATGCCATGACCCGGCCCGCACAACCAGGTCGATGGCGGGCCGCTTTCCGTATGGCGCCAGCGGCAACGTCACGGGCTGCCTAGAGGCGCATGGGCATGACGACATACAAGGCATCGCCGCCACCCGGCTCCTCCAGCAGGGCGCTGCTATTGGGGTCGGCCAGGGTCAACTGAACACGATCCTCGTCCAGCACACTCATAACATCGACCAGATACCCGACATTGAAGCCGATCTCCATGGCTGGGCCGGTATATTCGACACCCACATTTTCCTCGGCCTCTTCCTGTTCAGGGTTGTTGGCCATTACGCGCAGGTTGCCTTCCTCGAGATTCAGGCGCACACCGCGATATTTCTCGTTGGAGAGGATCGCCGTGCGTGACAGCACCTGGCGCAGCTCGGCACGATCGGCGATCAGCACCTTGTCGCCCCCCTTGGGCACCACGCGTTCGTAATCCGGGAACTTGCCGTCCACCAATTTGGAGGTGAAGGTGAAATCGCCGGTATGGGCACGCACATGGGTAGACCCCAGGGTGATGCTCACCGGATCCTCACCATCATCCAGCAATCGCACCAGCTCCATGACGCCCTTGCGCGGCACGATCAGCTTCTGTGCAGGCTCGACCTGCACTTCGGCAGAGCGCGACGCCACGGCCAGACGGTGGCCGTCCGTGGCAACGGTGCGCACCAGATTGGTACCGAATTCCAGCAACATGCCATTCAGGTAGTAGCGCACATCCTGCTGCGCCATGGCGAAGGAAGTGGCATCGATCAGGCGCTTAAGGGTGCCGCGCGGCAGGCTCAGCTCTGTGCTGGCCTGGCCATCCTCGATGTTCGGAAATTCCGCCACCGGCAGCGTCGACAGCGTGAAACGCGAGCGGCCGCTGCGCAGCACGGCGCGATTGTCTTCCACCGCCAGCTGAATGTCCGATTGTTCGGGCAGCGACTTGCAGATATCCATCAGCTTGCGCGCGGGTACGGTGACCGAACCCGCCTCATCGACCTGGTTAGCCACGGTACGACCGATCAGCTCGACTTCCAGATCCGTGCCGGTCAACGAAACCTGATCCTGCTCGACCTGGATCAAGACGTTGGACAGTACCGGCAGGGTCTGACGCCGCTCCACCACGCCGGCGACCAGAGTCAGCGGGCGCAGCAGCGCTTCTCGGGAAATGGAAAATTTCATGTCGACTCCACTTCTTGTCCTGGAGGGGTGTGAAGGAAGCACTGCATAAATGTCTGCGCATGCAAATCGCTTCGTTGTGCGGTTCTCGAAAGCTCGCCTAACTACTTGTTATGTCTCGCTTTCTGTGCTCCATACGCCTTGCGCTTCACTATGCTCGGCGATGTATGCAGCACTTCCTGAGGCCGGCGAGCCGACCGGATCGATTGCGTGGCACTCAACTCGTCAGTATACGTAGCAGGTTCTTGTAGTCTTCGCGAACATCCGCGCTCTCGTCCTGCAGCGCCTGAACCTTGCGGCAGGCATGCAGCACGGTCGTGTGATCACGGCCCCCGAAGGCATCGCCGATCTCGGGCAGGCTGTGATTGGTCAGTTCCTTGGCGAGTGCCATGGCCACCTGACGCGGCCGCGCAACGGAGCGCGAACGCCGCTTCGACAGCAGGTCCGCCAGCTTGATCTTGTAGTATTCGGCCACGGTGCGCTGGATGTTATCCACACCGACCTGCTTGTCCTGCAGTGCCAGCAGGTCCTTGAGCGACTCGCGGATGAAGTCCTGGGTGATCGTCTTGCCCATGAAGTGCGAATCGGCAATGACCTTCTTCAGCGCGCCCTCCAGCTCACGGACATTGGAGCGGATCTTCTGGGCAATGAAGAAGGCGGCGTCATGGGGCAGGTTGACCTTGGCCTGATCGGCCTTCTTCATCAGGATGGCAACCCGCGTCTCGAGCTCCGGCGGCTCGATCGCCACGGTCAGCCCCCAGCCGAAGCGCGACTTCAGACGTTCCTCTACCCCACTGATTTCCTTGGGATAGCGGTCTGAGGTCATGATCATCTGCTGACCGCCCTCGAGCAAGGCGTTGAAGGTGTGGAAGAACTCTTCCTGGGAGCGCTCCTTGCCGGCAAAGAACTGGATGTCGTCGATCAGGAGTGCATCGACACTGCGGTAGAAGCGCTTGAAGTCATTGATGGCGTTGAGCTGCAGTGCCTTGACCATGTCGGCCACGAAGCGTTCCGAGTGCAGGTAGACCACGCGCGCATTCTCGCGCCGCATGTCCAGCGCATTGCCCACCGCATGCATCAGGTGCGTCTTGCCGAGGCCGACTCCGCCATACAGGAACAGCGGATTGTAGGCGCCCCCGGGGTTCTCGGAAACCTGGCGGGAGGCGGCCCTGGCCAGTTGATTCGACTTGCCCTCGACGAAGGTGTCGAAGGTAAAGTTCTGATTCAGCCCGCTGTTGTGCTTGAGGCTGCCCTCGACCTGCACCTGACGCTCTCCTGAGGTCCGACGTGGGGCACGGGCTTCCTCGGCCTCATTCCCGGCCTGGTCGATCTCCGATTCATCCGCCACATCTCCGCGCGGTGGCGTGTGCACATTGGGCGCCTGGGGCGTTGCCGAAACAGGGTCACCGAGCTCTCTCGGTTGCGGGGCAGGAGCGGCACGACGGCTGCCCACCACCAGCACGACCTTGGGCGGCTTGGCAGGCGCCAGCTCGCGCATCAGTTCGCTGATGCGCTTGGCGTACTTGTCACTGACCCAGTCGCGCACAAAGCGGTTCGGCGCCAGCAGGCGCAGCTGGTTGGCCTCCCCCTCTTCCGCCTGCAAGGGGCGGATCCAGGTATTGAACTGCTGGGAGCTCAACTCATCCTGAAGGGTAGCCAGACACTGTTGCCAGAGAGCGAGTGACACACAACCTCACATCGTAGATTCAAGAACGGCCGAACATTGTAGCGCTCAACCTGCGGGTTATCCACATGACAGCATGCCTGATTTGACAATGTGGAAAACCCTGTTTTCAGGCTGAGTGTCAAGCGGCGCACAACAGGTGGCAGCATCGGCCCCTGTGTACAGTTCTGGAATCCTTGCAGAGGCTATTCACAGCCAGCTCCCGCTTTTCTCCAAGGTTGTGCACAGCAGCAATAAAAAGCTAACTATTTGAAGATAAGACTTTAATCCAGGTTTTCCACAATTTTTCTCCCCAACAATAATAACAGAATCAGTTATCCTTTCTTCTTGTAATAATGATTGTCATGGCGACCCGAGAAACGAGGCTTGTCGGGCCCAGGTCGAGCAGGAATTGCGCCAGCGCCTGGAAATCACTACAATGCCCGGTCTTGAGCCGGTTTTGCTTGGCGCCGATGCAGCAGCCGAGCGCCTCAAACAGTTTTCGACTCCGTACCAACACCACGTGGGAATAATCAGTTATGAAACGCACCTTTCAACCCAGCGTTCTCAAGCGCAAGCGCATGCATGGTTTCCGCGCTCGCATGGCCACCAAGAATGGTCGTGCCGTCCTGGCGCGCCGTCGCGCCAAGGGCCGCAAGCGTCTAAGCGCTTGATCGAGAACACGTGTCCTGTCAGGGCTTTCCTCGGCGGCTGCGACTGCTGACCGCCGAGGACTATCGACGTGTCTTCGATTCGGCAGCCTTCAAGCTGCACGGCAAAGGGATGATGGCGCTGGCCACACCCAATACCCTGGGCCACCCGCGTATTGGCCTGATCTTCAGCAAGAAAAATGTCCGTCGGGCCGTTGATCGCAATCGTCTCAAGCGAATCACGCGTGAATCCATACGGCATCGACAGCACCGACTTCCCGCCGTGGATATCGTGCTGCTCGCCCGACGTGGCGTACAGGAGCTGGACAATGATGTTGTCCACCGCCAGTTACATGGCATGTGGCGTCGCCTTGAGCGTGAAGCGCAGAAGGCCTCACGTCGCTCCTCTGACGCCTCGACAGAGCATCGATGAAGCATCCACCCTGCGGCTGTCATCATCGTCTGGAGCTCTGATGAGCTTGTTTTCTCCGCTTGCCGCCAAGCTTGACGTCACCCCGCCGAAAGCGGACGCTCCTCTGACGAGAGCCGGCCTGCCATTGGCGGGCTTTCGTTTGTGCAGGGTGTACGAATCACGCTACGCCATCGGAATGTTCACCACCCATCGGGCAGACCCCTCATGGACGTAAAACGACTCCTCCTGCTGATTCCCCTGGCAGTGCTCGCCTACTTGATCGTAGTGCAGTGGAACCAGGACTATGGCCAGGCCACACAGGCGCCGAAAGCCCCGGGCATTGCGAGCGAGAGCTCGACAGCGCCCGAGGGCACCGAAAAGAGCAGTGACCTCTCGGTTCCTGCCAGCAGCCCTTCCAGTGCGGACATGGACAATCAGATGCCGGGTAACGAACCGGCATCCAACAGTCGCGACCTGATCGCCGTGACCACGGATGTGCTGGATATCCGTATCGACCCGCAAGGCGGCGACATCGTTTATGCCGCCCTGCCCCAGCACAAGTACGCCCAGAATTCCGACCAACCCTTCGTACTGCTTTCCGACAACGGCACCCGCAGTTATGTGGCGCGCTCGGGGTTGCAGCTGGAAGGTCATGATGGCCGCATCGCCTTCGATCCGGAGCAGACCTCCTACCAGCTGGCCAAAGGCGATGATCAGTTGCAGGTGGATCTGAACGCCACGGTCAATGGCGTAGATGTCATCAAGCGCTTCACCTTCGACCGCAACAGCTATGCGGTGAATGTCGAGTACTTGATGAACAATGCCAGCGAAACCCCATTAACCGCACGCTTTGTGGGACAGCTGGTACGTGACAACTCCAGCGACCCCTCAAGCGGGCCCAAGATGGGGATGAGCTCCTATCTGGGAGCCGCTTTTTCGACCCCGGAAGACCGCTACCTGAAGGTCGACTTCGAGGAAATTCGAAACGGCGAATTCAACAACCGCGATGTGGAAGGCGGCTGGGTGGCCATGATCCAGCACTACTTCACGTCGGCCTGGGCCCCACCCCAGGATCAGCAGAACCTCTACTATGTCGCGACCGACTCCCAGAACCGCAATGTCGCGGCCTTTGCCGGCCCCACCAAGACACTGGGTGCCCAGAGCGAAGGCTCGCTGCAGGCGACTCTCTACATGGGGCCCAAGATCCAGGATCGCCTGGAAGCCGTGGCGCCTCACCTGGAGCTGACGGTCGACTTCGGCTGGCTGTGGTTCATCGCCAACCCATTGTTCTGGCTGCTCGACCACATCCACGACATCATCGGTAACTGGGGCTGGTCCATCGTCATCCTGACGCTGCTGGTCAAGACGGCCCTTTGGCCGCTATCGGCCAAGGCTTACAAGTCCATGGCGCGCATGCGCAAGCTCGGGCCGGAGATGCAACGTCTCAAGGAACAGTATGGCGACGACCGTCAGAAGATGTCCCAGGAGATGATGAAGTTCTACCAGAAGGAGAAGATCAATCCGCTGGGCGGCTGTCTGCCGATCCTGGTTCAGATGCCGGTCTTCATCGCCCTGTACTGGATGCTGCTGGAGTCCGTGGAGCTGCGCCATGCGCCCTTCATGCTGTGGATTACCGACCTGTCGGTGAAGGACCCCTACTTCGTGCTGCCGATCCTCATGGGCGCCTCCATGTATGTGCAGCAGTTGCTGAATCCGACACCGCCGGACCCGACCCAGGCCAAGATCATGAAGATGCTGCCAGTTGTCTTCACCTTCTTCTTCCTGTGGTTCCCGGCCGGCCTGGTGATCTACTGGGTGGTCAACAACATCACCTCGATCGCCCAGCAGTACTTCATCACGCGCAAGATCGAGGCCGACCCCGAAATCGGCAAGGGCATGAAGACCAAGTAAGCAGCCACGCCTGCCCTGCTCGATCCACCAGACCCCCGCCCCTGCGGGGGTCTGGTGTTTATGGCCCATGAAACCGACAATAACCGCGATCACCACGAGGAATAGCCGATGGCCGACCATCTGTATTCGCAAGACACCATTGCCGCCCTGGCGACACCGCCCGGCCAGGGTGGTGTCGGCATCATTCGCGTCTCGGGGCCTCTCAGCCGCTCGATCGCCGAGCGGGTACTGGGGTCCTGCCCGGCCCCGCGACACGCCTTGCACCTGCCTTTTCAGGGCCACAACGGCCTACTCGACGAAGGCATCGCGCTGTTCTTCGCCGGGCCCCATTCCTTTACCGGGGAAGATGTCCTCGAACTCCAGGGCCATGGCGGCACCGTGATCATGGACCTGCTGCTGGAGCGCTGTGTTCAGCTGGGCGCGCGGCTGGCCCGACCCGGGGAGTTTTCCGAGCGCGCCTTCCTCAACGACAAGCTGGACCTGGCCCAGGCCGAAGCCATCGCCGACCTGATCGAAGCCAGCTCGCGCGGCGCTGCCGAGAATGCGCTGCGTTCGCTTCAGGGCGAGTTCTCGACACGGGTCGACACCCTCGTCCAGCAGTTGATCGAATTGCGCATGTATGTCGAGGCCGCCATCGATTTCCCCGAAGAAGAAGTCGACTTTCTCGCCGACGGCCATGTCGCCGGCAAGCTCGACGCGATTCGCACCACTCTGACCGAGGTGCGCGACAGTGCTGGCCAGGGGGCCCTGATGCGCGAAGGCATGAACGTGGTCATTGCCGGGCGCCCCAATGCCGGCAAGTCCAGCCTGCTGAACGCCCTCACCGAGCAGGACACCGCCATCGTCACCGAGATCGAGGGCACCACCCGCGACGTCCTGCGCGAACATATCCACCTGGACGGCATGCCGCTGCACGTAATCGATACCGCCGGGTTGCGTGATACCCCGGACGCCGTGGAGCAGATCGGTGTCGCACGGGCCTGGTCGGAAATCGAAAAAGCGGATCGCGTGCTCTTGATGGTGGATGCCATGACCACCGACAGCGTGGATCCGATGGCCATCTGGCCGGAATTCGTCGCGCGACTCGCCGATCCCGGCCGCCTGACCCTGGTGCGCAACAAGGTGGATAGCAGCCAGGAAACGCCGGGTATGGACACTTCCAGCGCGACACCGATCATCCGGCTCTCGGCGAAGACCGGTGAGGGTGTGGATAACTTGAAGGATCACCTGAAGTCGGTGATGGGGTTTTCCACAACCACCGAAGGACGCTTCTCGGCCCGCCGCCGCCACCTGGACGCCCTCGACCGGGCCGCCTCGGCGCTGGACAACGGCAGGGCACAGCTATCCGGACACGGCGCCGGCGAACTGCTGGCGGAGGACCTGCGAGATGCCCAGCAGGCCCTGGGGGAAATCACCGGGGAGTTCAGCGCCGATGACCTGCTCGGCGAGATCTTCGGTAGCTTCTGTATCGGCAAGTGACGCTCGGCGCAGCGTATCCCGGCATGCGCACGGCAAGTCCGGAACAGCGGCTACTCGGGGACCCACCAATCCGCTCGGTAATGGCTGGCGTCACCCCATAGTGGCGTCAGCCTGTGCATGGCATCCGCGAGACGTTGCTCCAGCCCCCAGGGCGGGTTGATGACCAGCATGCCACTGCCATGCATGCCGCCTTCCCGGCCGACCGTCCCCAGGCTCAGTTCGCTGCGCCATATCTTGCGCTGGCCACCCGCCTTCAGGGCCTCGAGCAGTGTCATGTAATGCTCTGCCGGCAGCAACGGATACCACACCAGCATGATGGCATGGCGTGCCTTGCGCATGGCCTCGAGCAGGGTATCCGCCACCTCGGCGTACTCGCTCTTGCGTTCATAGCTGGGATCCACCAGCACGCAGAGTCGCGGGGATTTGACGGGCAAGCCGCTCAGCAATCCCGAGAGGCCATCGGCATGTCGATGACGTGCCCGGACAGGCAGCTCCTGCTGACTCAGGTGGCCATGCTCGCCGGGATGCAGCTCGAAGAGTTGCAGGCTGTCCTGCGCGCGCAGTCGCTGGGCCATCCACCAGGGGGATCCCGGGTAATGGTCGAGCCTGGTGGCTGGCTGATGCTGCTGAGCGCTTGCCAGGCCGGCCAGCCAGTCCTCGAGCAGGGGATCGGCCTGCAACGTCTGGCGTGCCTGCCAGAGCTTCTCGGCCCCATGGCGGTACTCTGCCAGGCGCGAGGTTTCTTTCGCCTGCAGGGGATAGCGACCACGGCCGGCATGAGTATCTATGTACGTAACAGATGACTTTTTACGTAATAAATGATCAATCACCGCATAAAGCGTCAGATGCTTGTGAACGTCGGCGAAATTACCCGCATGGTAGGCGTGCTGATACGAAAGCATGGTCACGGATTCCGAGGTCGACAAGGCAAGAGCCCGCCCCTCGGAGAGGTCGGCGGGCCGGTTTGAGAGCGGCTCGAGAAGCCGGGGTGATCAACTCTGTTGGATGGGCGACAGTGTCAGCTCGACACGACGATTCTGGGCACGGCCGGACTCGGTATCGTTGCTGGCCACCGGCTGGCTTTCCCCGTAGCCCTGCATGTTGAGCCGACTGGTGGCCACGCCGGAGCGGGCGAGGTATTGGCCCACTGCCTGGGCACGGCGCTCGGAGAGTTGCTGGTTGTAGCCGGCATCCCCGATGCTGTCGGTGTGCCCGGCAATATTGATGCGTGTGTCGGTGTACTCGGTCAGCACCCGCGACACATCGTTCAGGGCACTGGTGGCCGAGGATGTCAGCTCGCTGGAGTCGAAACCGAAGGTGACGCTGCTGGGCATGTTGAGCACAATATCGTTGCCATCGCGCTCAACACCGATGCCGGTACCTTCCATGCTGCGACGCAACTGCTCTTCCTGACGATCCATGTAGGCTCCCACACCACCACCGATTGCCGCGCCGGCGGCGGCACCGATCAAGGCCCGGTCACGACGGCTGGAGCTGCCATCACCGCTCAGGGCACCGGCCGCGGCCCCGACCACGGCACCAATGGCCGCCCCGGTCCCGGTATTACCGCGCTGGGTCTGTCCGCTATTCGAATTGGTGGTGCTGCACCCTACCAGCAGCACGGCAACGGCCACGGGAACGAGCGAACGAAAGGGTTTGGTCATGCGAGTACTCCTTGAAATGACATTGATTATCCATTAGGGAACGCTGGTTAAATCGACGAGCATAGTGAAGCGCAAGGCGCACGGAGCACAGAAAGCGAGACATAACAATTAGTTAGGCGAGCCTTCGAGCACCGTGTAACGAAGCGATTCACATGTGCAGGCATTTAAGCAGTGTTTCCTTGGGCACCGGCCTCACCGATCGGGTTCACTGATAATGGCCAGTAGCTCGTTCAAGAATAATAGCCCTCGGGATGATGCTTGCAGCCTCCGAGTATCTTCCACCAAAAGTCCTTTTTCTCGAGCCTCCTGCAGACGCGCGTGCATCAGCGACGCCGGCTTGCCGGCATTGGCCTCCCAGGTTGCCATGGACACCCCATCGACGAGCCGCAGGGCGTTCATGGCGAATTCCAGCGGCAGTTCTTCATCGCTCACCGGGGCGCGACCAGCCACGAAACCACGCGGATCCTGATGCCGACGCAGGTAGGCCTCGGGCTGACGAGCCTTCCAGCGCCTTTCGATAGCGAGTTCGCCCTCCGCCCGGGCACTCAGCTTGCCATGTGCCCCGGCACCTATGCCCAGATAATCTCCGAACTGCCAGTAATTGAGGTTGTGGCGAGCGCGCCGCGCGGGGCGTGAGTAGGCCGAAATCTCGTAGCGTGCCAGCCCGGCGGCCTCGAGCTTGTCATGTCCCATGTCCTGGATGTCCCAGAGCACTTCTTCCTCGGGCAGGGTCGGCGGATGGGAATGAAATTCGGTATTGGGCTCCAGGGTCAGCTGGTACCAGGACAGATGCTCCGGCGCGAGCGCCAGGGCCTGGTCCAGATCGGCCAGCGCCGACGCCACGCTCTGACCCGGGAGCCCATGCATCAGGTCGATATTGAGGTTATCGAAGCCCGCCTCGCGTGCTTCCTGAACGGCCGCCTGGGCATCATCACCGCTGTGGATACGCCCCAGCGCCGTCAACTGCTCATCCTGAAAACTCTGCACGCCCAGTGACAGCCGATTGATGCCCGCCGCGCGATAACCGGCGAAGCGCCCTCGCTCCAGGGTACCCGGATTGGCCTCGAGAGTGATCTCGATATCCTCGGCCAACGGCAGGCAAGCCTCCAGCGCCTGCAGCAGGCGACGATAGAAGGAGGCCGACATCAGGCTGGGCGTGCCGCCGCCGATGAACACGCTGACCACTTCACGCCCGGCGGCCAACGGCAGATCGGCCTTCAGGTCGTCGATCAGCGCCGCCAGATAGGCTTCTTCCGGCAAAGCCGCACCGCGCCCCACACCGTGTGAATTGAAGTCACAGTAGGGGCACTTGCGCACGCACCAGGGCACATGGACGTAGAGCGCCAGGGGCGGAAGCGTGTTCGACGCAGTACTCATGGTGTTTCGGACAAGGCCGTCACCAAGGCGCCCAAGGCACGCCCCCGATGACTCAGCCGATTCTTCTCGGCGGCCGTCAGCTCCGCGGCCGACATGCCCTGATCCGGCAGCCAGAAGAGCGGATCATAGCCGAAACCGCTGTCCCCGCGAGGATGGGCCAGAATTTCACCCTCCCAGTGTTGCTGGACGATGAGCGGTACCGGATCCTCGGGATGGCGCAGCAATACCAGTACACACCAGTAACGGGCCTGGCGCCGACCTTCAGGCGTATCGGCCAGGGCCTCGAGAAGCTGTTGGTTGTTGCGTTCGTCACTCCTGGGTTCGCCCGCGAAACGCGCCGAGTAGATGCCCGGCCGCCCCTGGAGGGCGTCGACAGCCAGGCCGGAGTCATCGGCCAGGGCCGCGGCTCCACTGACGCGACTGGCTTCACGCGCCTTGAGCAGGGCGTTTTCGACAAAGGTCACTCCGGTCTCTTCGACCTCCACAACATCGTATGCGGACTGCGGCTGGACCTCGTAACCCAGGGGCGAGAGTAATTGATGAAATTCATTCAACTTGCCGGCGTTACCGCTGGCGATTACCAATTGTTGGGGCATTTCGTACGCTCTTGCCAGACAAAACGGATAAGGGATTCATGGCAGTATTTTAGGCGTAATAGCCAGCATAAGGAATGAGCCTGGCGGAACGTCTGACAGCGCTCAGATTGCGGCGGCTCGCGGCACTGACAGGCGTGCGCAACGCATGAACAAACTTTTTACAGCCATCTATTACATTGCGTTAAGATGCATGCTATAGAGACGTACTAAGCTTAAACGACTAAGACCTGTGGTGAAACAACGTGAACCGAGAGCCCGGAGAGGCCCTGGCCGCAGGTTCTGCATCAGCCGTTCTAACGGCAATTGGCAGCGTAAAGGCGACTGGCGTTCTTTGCAGGGGAAGATCGTCGACACCCTGGGATGCAGGCAACATCACCATGCATGCCAAGTGCCGTGAACCATGACGACCATTCAGCCAGGCCAAGGAGGCTACCCATGGATAAGGACCACCGCTCTCTCTTGTTGGTGACAGAGCCCAGCGCCTTCTCCCAACTCTTTGTGGATTACCTGCGTGAACAGGGCGATTTCCCTGTGTCCGTCACGTTGCCACAATCCCGACCGACGCATGAAGAAGCCCTGCCCACGGTCATCCTGCTGGATATCGACCACATGAGCGAAGCTTCGGTATATGCCTGGTATACCCACTATTCCGACCAGCCAGGTGTGGCTCTGGCCGTGTTCAACCTTGCCGACGAGGATCATGCCGCGGAACTGGTATCCGCCATGCACCTCCAAGGAGTCTTCTATCGTCAGGATGACCTGTCCCTCATCTGCAAGGGTCTGACCACGCTGATGGAAGGCCACCCCTGGATGTCCCGCTCACTGATGGCGCGACTCCTGGAGTTCCTGCGTCAACAGCAGATGAATGCCTATCGACCGGCCTGCGGTCTAACCCAGCGTGAACAGGAAATCATCGGCCTGCTGGGCTCGGGGTCTTCCAACCTGGAGATCGCCGACATCCTGAATGTCAGCGAGCACACCGTGAAATCACACCTCTACAATACCTTCAAGAAGATCGGTGTGAACACGCGCCGTCAGGCCGTCAGCTGGGCCCGCCAGCATCTGGGAGCCCCGCCGCCGAGAGGAGAATGAACCAGGATCCCGGAGAGCACCGGTTCTGGCCTCCACTTGTCAGCGCATATGTTCCTGCATCAGCCCGGCCAGGGTTTCAGCGGCATTGTCGGCCGTGGTATCCAAACGCACCAGCAGACGACGCTCCTCTTCGGTGAAGGCATCGAAGAGGCTGCACTGCTGTTCCAGCACACCCAGGCTCTCTTCGGTCGCCACTGACTGCCGCGTAGCCCGCTTGGCAATGCGCCGGCGCAGCGTGGCGTCATCGACCTCGAAATGGATCAGCAACACCGGAAGGCCGCGGGCCTCGGCCTGATGGCGCAGCAGGTCACGCTGCTCCCGCTGGAGACAGGTACTGTCGACGCAGACCGGCAGACCGGCATCCAGCAGCGCGCCGGCGCAGCGGGCCAGGCGCTGATAGGTTGCCTCGGTCGCCGTCCGTGAAAACATGTCCACATCCGGTTGCGGGCTCTCCTCCTGTGGATAAACATCGTACAGACGACGACGCTCGGCGGACGAACACACGCGAATGGCGCCCAGCCGCTCCACCAGGGTGCGCGTGAAACGGCTCTTGCCGCTCCCCGAGACACCGACCCCGATCACCAGGGGCGGGAAGCGAAATTCGGTATACTGCTCGGCCAGGGCGATATAACGCCGAAAATCGCTCATCGTCTCGGCCAGCAATGCCGGCTGTTCCTCGTCCCCGGCATCGCTGAAACGCCGCAGGACACGACGCGCCCCGGATAATGCCTCGATCACCTGGAAGACCGGCAAGAGTCGCGGCAACTCGTAATCGCCCGTCAGGCGCAGATAGCCATCCAGTGCCTGAAAGGCGAGGCGACGCTCATCACGGACTTCCAGGCCGACCAGCAGGGAGGCCAGATCGCTCGCCGCATCCAGCGGCCCCTCTGGGCCCGCGCCCGCAAGATCCCGATCAATGGCATTGGCCATCAGGACCCGGCCGTCATCGATCAAGCGACTCTCCGCATGAGCCCTGGCCCAACTGGCCGGCAAGAGCCCGGTGCAGCGCGCCTGTAGCACAGGTTCGAGACGCGCGATGTTTTCCTCCAGCCAGCGTTCGAGATCGGCCACCCGTTGGCGATCCTCTTCACCGTGCAGCAGTGAACCCAGGGCCTGGAGCTCTGCCTGACTGCGGTCGCGAATCAACTGCGCGGCCGATGCCTCGTCCACCGTGCCCTGTTGTGCATGCCAGGCATGCAAGGCGGCAATCAGTGACGCAAGGTCGAAATCCGCCTCCCGCGGCAGGGTGTCGTGCGGTTGCTGGCTCATTACCGATCTCCTTGCAGTAACGCCCTTCAGGCCTGATTCATCGACGCAAACACCGTTTCGGCGGCATCCAGGGTCGCCTGGATATCCTCGGGAGCATGCGCGCTGGACATGAAGCCGGCCTCGAATGCCGACGGTGCCAGGTAGATCCCCTGGTCGAGCATGGCGGAAAAGAAGCGGCGGAAGGCATCGCCATCACAGGCCGTGGCCTGGGCAAAATTGTCCACCCGGCTCTGTCCGGTGAAGAAGATGCCGAACATGCCCCCAGCCTGCTGGGTGATCATGTCGATACCCGCAGCATCGGCACGCGTCTGCAGACCTTCGCACAACGTTGCGGCACGCTGGGACAGGGCATCATGGAAGCCGGGTTCACGCACCTTGTTGAGCAGGGCAATGCCCGCCGCCATGGCCAGAGGGTTACCCGCCAGGGTGCCGGCCTGATAGATCGGTCCCAGCGGCGAGATGTTTTCCATGATCGAGCGGCGGCCGCCGAAAGCCCCCACGGGCATGCCGCCACCGACGATCTTGCCCAGGCAGGTCAGGTCCGGGGTAACGCCATAATGTGCCTGGGCGCCGCCCATGGCGACGCGAAAGCCGGTCATGACCTCATCGAAGATCAACACGCTCTCATGACGATCACAGACCCGCCGCAAGGTTTCGAGAAAGTCCGGCTGGGGCGGTATGCAATTCATGTTGCCGGCCACCGGCTCGACGATGATGCAGGCGATCTGGTCGCCGATTTCCTCGAAACAGGCCTCCACGGCATCCGGATCATTATACGACAGCGTGATGGTATGTTCGGCCAGCGATGCCGGCACGCCGGGCGAGCTCGGCTCACCATGGGTCACGGCTCCCGAGCCCGCCTTGACCAGCAGGGAGTCGGTATGACCATGGTAATTGCCCTCGAACTTGACGATCTTGTCGCGTCCCGTGTAGCCGCGGGCCAGTCGCACAGCGGACATGGTGGCCTCGGTGCCGGAATTGACCATGCGCACCATGTCCATGCTGGGGATCATCTCGCAGATCAGGTCGGCCATGTCGGTCTCGATGGCCGTCGGCGTGCCGAAGGACAGGCCATCATCGAGACGCTCGCGCACCGCGCCCAGCACATCGGGATCGGCGTGACCGGTGATCATCGGCCCCCAGGAGCCCACATAATCGATATAACGCTTGCCTTCCACATCGAATAGATACGCTCCCTGGGCACGCTCCATGAAAACCGGGGAACGGTCCATGCCCTTGAAGGCACGCACCGGCGAATTGACACCGCCGGGAATGCGTCGACAGGCCCGTTCGAAGAGCTGCGCTGATGTGGTCATGTCAACCTCTTGTCCTGTTGAGGGAAAGCTCTGGATGATGCTGGAGGCAGGAAACTGACGGCCTCCAGCTTGTGGATAATTCGTTGGATAAACTTTTGACGAGCAGTGATCGACCGGTGAACAGCGTCGAAGTGGTCGCCATCATCCCGCCAATGCTGCTTCGGCACACTCGTTCAGTATTACATACCTGGCCCGTTCCAGTAGCGCCGCGGCAGACACTGATCGTCTCCCGGGCACCAGCCGTGCGACAGCGCCTCCCAGGTAAAGGCCTGAGCCTGCTCGCAGGCGGCAACCATGGAGTCCCCCAGCGCCAGCCGAGCCGCCAGCGCCGAGGCCAGGGTGCATCCCGAGCCATGGAAGACCGCCGGCAAGCGTGGCCACTCCCACTGCCGATCACCATCCGGTGTATGCAGGGTGTGGACAACCTTGTCATCGGCGTCCGCCGCATCGGTGCCGGTAACCAGCACCGCCTGGCAGCCCTGGCGCATCAGGCTGACTGCCCTGTCGGTCTCATCCCGACATACCGCCTCGGCCAGACGCTGCAGCTCGAGATGATTGGGCGTCAGGATATCCACAAGGGGAAGCAGGCGCGACGCGTACGCCGCCGCCAGGGCATCCGTGGATAACTCACGACCACCGCCTGCCTTGAGGATCGGATCGGCCACCACCGGCACTCCGGGCCGACGCCGGACGATGTCCGCCACCGCCTCCAGGCTCGCGACATCGCTCAGCAGACCGATCTTGATGGCATCGATCTCGATACCCGCCAGCCCGTCGGCCATCTCGCTGACCAGTTCGCCGGCCACCGGCTGCACGCGGCTGACATCGCGGCAATTCTGTACCGTCATCGCCGTGGGAATCGTCAACGCCCAGCCGCCACAGGCACCGATGGCCTCGGCGTCGGCAATGATACCGGCGCCGCCGGTGGGATCGTGCCCCCCCAGGGCCAGAATTACCGGCAGGTGTCGATTGAAGGTCAAGGACGGCGTCATCAGAACGGCTTGAGCACGGCCAGCAGGATGATCCCCAGCAGGGCGATCACGGGCAGTTCATTGAAGATGCGGAAATATCTCGAGCTGCGCTGGCAGCGCTCGGCGGCAAACTGCTTGAGATAGATCAGGCATACATGATGATACGCCACCAGCAGGGCCACCAGGGTCAGCTTGATGTGCATCCAGCCCTGACTCAGCCAGCCGGGTACCAGATAGAGCATCAGGCCACCGAAGATCAGCACCGCCACCATCGAGGGCATCATGATGCCCCGATACAGCTTGCGCTCCATGGTGGTGAAATACGCCATGGCCTGCCGGTCGTCCTGATCCCGCGCCGTGGCATGGTATACATAGAGGCGCGGCAGATAGAACATCGCCGCAAACCAGGTCACCATGGCAATCAGGTGAAAGGCCTTGATCCAGAGATACATGTCACTCCTCACGTATTGCGAAAGCGGTAATAGCGCTCGATGGCATCGCGGGTAATGATACCCGAGATGCGCTGCTTGCCGGGACGATGGCCGTGTTGCACGTAGAGCGCATCGACATGCTTGGTATTGAGCCGATCGAAGGCCTCGGACAGAGTCGCCTGCAGATGGATGGGCGCCAGGTCCAGGCGCTTGCCAGGAATCTCCAGCAGGTCCATCTTGCCATCCTTGCCGATATTGTCATCGTCATCATGCTCCAGCATCCAGCGCGCCAGGGACGCCGCCTTGAGGGCCAGGGTCGGCTTGTCATCGCGAGTGCGCTCGATGACCACCCATTCGGGCTTGTCGTCCAGCAGGGCACTGGCCTCGGCACGCGTCACGCGGCGCGGCGAGCGAACCAGGGCGCGCTCCATGACCGCCGGCACCGAGACGCGTGACAGAGCCTGCATCAAGGGCTGCTGCAAGGGATGGAGTCCATGGCGGGTAACACTCACGAAAAAACCATCACAGCCACACAGCTGGCGTGACGTCAGGCCTGCCACCACCACAGCGAGCATGCCCGGCAGAATCATGCCCGGATTGTGCGTCAGCTCGAGCAGTGCCATCAGCGCCGCCAGCGGTGCCTGCAGGACGGCTCCCATCATGGCCGCCATGCCCAGCATGGCATACACCTCGGGGCCGGCCGCGACCTCCGGCAACCACCAGCCGCCGAACAGGCCACACAGGGCGCCGGCGGCACCCCCGGCCACCAGCACCGGACCAATGATGCTCACCGGGATGCCGCAGGCCACCGCCAGGGCCGTCAGCACCAGCTTGCCGAAGGCCAGGGCAATCAATACGTCCAGGGTGATCGAACCATTCAGGATGCTGCCCAGGCTGTCATACCCCATGCCCTGTACCTGGGGATACCACCAGGCCACGCCACCGACCAGGCCAGCAACCAGGGCCAGGCGTGCCGCAAAGGGGAGACGTTTCATGACATTGCACGAGCGCGCCAGCTTGACGAAGCCTCCCGCCATCAGACCGATCGCCAGTGCACTCAGCACGATCCAGGGCAGGTTGTACAACGACTCCAGCTCGACACCGCTCATCTGGAAGGGACGCACGCTTCCATAGGCCATCTGTGCCACCAGGGCACCGATGGTAGAGGCCAGGATCACCGGCATGAAACCGATCAGCGTGTATTCCATGATCACCACTTCCATGGCGAAGATGACGCCGGCAATCGGCGTGTTGAATGACGCCGAAATGCCCGCGGCCGTGCCGCACCCCACCAGCACGCGCAGGCTGTTGTGGGGCAGCCTCAGGCGTTCACCCAGGCCGCTCGACGCCGCCGCACCGAGATGAATGGCCGGGCCTTCGCGGCCCGCGGAAAGCCCACCGAGCACCGAGATCAACCCGACCCACCATTGCGTGAACCAGTTGCGCAACGGAAAGCGACCCTGATGGTAAGTCAATCGCTCGATGACATGGGCCACCCCGATCTGGCGCGCGGCAGGGGGCTGATAATGCATCCACAGGCCAATCAGGATCACCGCCAGCACCGGCAGCGAGGATCTGAGCCAGGGGGAGAGCGTCTCGAAGGCTTCAGGATCGGCATCCGGCATGAAGGCCATGGCACCGATTTCCAGCATCATGCGGAAGCCGACCATCAGACCGCCGGTGATCAGGCCAGAAAAAATGCCCAGCACGCACAGCTGCGGCAGGCCATCGACACTGGCCAGACGGCGGCGAAAGCCATCGAGCGAAAAAAAACGAAACCGGCGTCGTGACAAGAAGACCGTCCTCTGGAACCAGACAATTTCCCGGACATCCCTGCTCCAGCAGAAGCCCACAGGGTGGGTAGGACCCGCCCGACTTGTGTATCATATCCTTTTAAAAGGTCCCAGCGTTCCTGATGAGGAGTCCAACGTGATCAAGGTCGGAATCGTCGGCGGCACCGGCTATACCGGAGTCGAGCTGCTCAGGCTGCTGGCGCGTCACCCGGATGTCAGTGTCGAGGCCATCACCTCGCGCAGTGAAGCCGGCCTGGCGGTCAGCGAACTGTATCCCAATCTGCGGGGGCATTACGCCGACCTGCGTTTCAGCAACCCCGACCCCGAACGACTGGGTGCTTGTGACGCCGTCTTCTTCGCCACACCACATGGCGTAGCCCATGCCCTGGCGGGCGACCTGCTCGAACGAGGCACGCGCGTCATCGACCTGTCGGCCGACTTCCGCCTGCGCGATGCCGATGAATGGGCGGCGTGGTATGGCCAGTCTCATGGTGCCCCGAAACTCCTCGCGGAAGCGGTCTACGGCTTACCGGAAACCAACCGCGAGCGCATTCGCGGGGCACGCCTGGTCGCCGTGCCCGGCTGTTACCCGACGGCCGTGCAACTCGGCCTGCTGCCACTGCTGGAAAGCGCCTCGATCGATGCCAACCACCTGATCGCCGACTGCAAATCCGGCGTCACCGGCGCCGGGCGTGGGGCCAAGGTTGGCTCACTGCTGGCCGAGGCCAGCGAATCGATGAAATCCTATGGTGCCTCCGGTCATCGCCACCTGCCGGAAATCCGCCAGGGCCTGGGCGATGCCTTCGGCGAGCGGGTCGGCCTGACCTTCGTGCCCCATCTGACCCCGATGATCCGCGGCATCCATGCCACGCTCTATGGCCGGTTGCAGGGCGATGTCGCGGATCTCCAGGCACTCTTCGAACAGCGCTTCGCCGACGAACCCTTCGTCGACGTCATGCCGCCCGGCAGTCACCCGGAAACCCGCAGCGTCAAGGGCGCCAACATGTGCCGCATCGCCGTGCACCGCCCGGTAGATAGCGACACCGTGGTGGTCCTCTCGGTCATCGACAACCTGGTCAAGGGCGCCTCGGGTCAGGCGATACACAATCTCAACCTGATGTTCGACTGCGTCGAGACCGCCGGCCTCGACGCCCCGGCCATGATGCCCTAGCCCCCACACAATAGTTGACCTTTTTACTGGGTGGTGTGGATAATTGTCATATATTCACCTTCAAAGACGACGGGGAGGTCGCCCATGAGTGGTGTAGCATCCTTTGTTCCTACCCCGCTGTTGCTGTCCGACAGCGCCAAGGCACGCATCAGAGGCCTGGTCGAGGAAGAGGGCAACCAGGCACTCAAGCTGCGGGTCTATGTGACCGGCGGAGGTTGTTCCGGCTTTCAGTACGGCTTCGATTTTGCCGACTCGGTCGCCGAAGACGACACCCTGGTCGAGTTCGACGACGTGGCCCTGGTCGTCGATCCGCTGTCCTACCAGTATCTGGTCGGTTCAACGGTCGACTTCGAGGAAGGCCTGGCCGGTGCACGTTTCATGATCCAGAACCCCAATGCCACCACCACCTGTGGCTGCGGCGCCTCCTTCATGGTCTGACCCACCGCGCCGGAACGTTGAACCGGCGCTGACAAGGCTTCCCACCCTGACTTGACGCCTTCATGACAACTCGCCATGGTGGATACGTATTCCACAACAATTGCTCCACATGGGGAAACGTATGAAACGTCAATTGCAGGCGGTATCACTGGCGACTTGTATCGGTTTGGCTCTGAGCACTTCGGGCATGGCGATTGCTCAGGATGAAACGCTCAACGTGGCCACCGATCCAAGCTTCGTGCCCTTCGAGATGATGGACCAGGAAACCGGTGAAATGGTCGGTTTCGACATGGACATCATTCAGGAAGTCTCCGAACGCGCCGGTTTCGACTACAACCTCAAGACCATGGCCTTCAACGGCATCATCCCCGCCGTGCAAACGGGTAATGTCGATATCGCCATCGCCGGCATCACCATCACCGATGAGCGAGCCGAAGTCGTCGACTTCTCCGATCCCTACTACGACAGTGGTCTCAAGCTGCTGGTCAACGCCGATGATGACAGCATCAAGACCGTCGAGGACCTGGAAGGCAAGTCCGTCGGCACCAAGATCGGCTCCACCAGCTACAACTACCTCCAGGAAAACCTCGGCGACAGCGCCGACATCACGCCCTATCCGGGCACCAGCGACATGTACATGGCGCTGCTCGGCGGCAGTGTCGATGCTGTCTTCTATGACGCCCCCAACGTCGGCTACTTCTCCCAGACCAAGGGGGAAGGCAAGGTCAAGACCGTTGGCCCGCTCTATGAAGGTCAACAATACGGCCTGGCGATTGTCGAGGGCAGCAAATGGGTCGAGCCCATCAACAAGGCCCTGGCGTCCATGAAGAAGGATGGCACCTACGACGAAATCCACGACAAGTGGTTCGGTTCTTCCTCCAGCGAGGAATGATACAGACGTCATGCAGATCATGGGGTCGGGTCCACGGACCCGGCCCCATTGCGTTGCAGACATTACTCATCAGAGACACCCTGACCCATCCCGTGAGCGAAGGAAATCGCTCGCTGTCGGCGTTTCAGCGTCGTGCCGGCGGCGATGAAACCCAGTATTCCATCCTCAGCACTCGGCCAGCAGGGTCAGGGTATTTCCGACTAGAACGCTGAAAGGGAGACCCACTGTGGACTTTCAATTCGACTGGCAGGCCGCTTTCGCCTCCATTCCGCACCTGGCAACGGGTATTCCCTACACCCTGCTGATTTCCTTCGGTGGCCTGGCCATCGGCTTCATCATCGGCATCATCTTTGGCTTGCTGCGGATCAGCCCAGCCAAGTGGCTACACATCCCGGCCATTACCTATATCGAGATCTTTCGCGGTACTCCGGTTCTGGTTCAGGTCCTGTTCATCTTCTACGGCCTGCCGCAGATCCTGGGGGGGCCCATCAATGCCCTGGTGGCCGGTATTGCCGCCATTGCCGTCAACTCCGGGGCCTATATCTCGGAAATCGTGCGTGGTGGCGTGCAATCCGTGGAGCGCGGTCAGCGCGAGGCAGGGCTTTCGCTGGGCCTGTCGCGGATTCAGACCTTCCGCTACATCATCTGGCCCCAGGCCTTCCGGCGCATGATTCCGTCGCTCGGCAACCAGGGCATCATCAGCATCAAGGATACCTCGCTGTTCTCGGTCATCGGCGTCGGCGAACTCGTCCGCCAGGGACAGATCTACATCGCCACCACCTTCACCGCCCTGGAGGTCTACCTGATGGTTGCCCTGCTGTACCTGGCGATCACCCTGACCCTATCTTTTGCGCTGCGCATGCTCGAGCGCAAGGGCCTCGTCGGACAATAAGGAAGGCACCTCATGAACCAGCAGAAGTCCAAGGCAGGCGCCGAGCCCATCGTGCGCATGAACAAGCTCAACAAGCATTTCGGCGACTTTCACGTGCTCCAGGATATCGACCTTAGGGTCGCCACCGGCGAGGTCGTCGTGGTCATCGGCGCCAGTGGTTCCGGCAAATCGACACTGATCCGCTGCGTCAACGGCCTGGAAGAATTCCAGCAGGGCGAACTGGATGTCGACGACAGCCCCTTGCTGCCCTACGGCAAGGCCACTCAGGCCCTGCAGAAGATCCGCACCGAAGTTGGCATGGTCTTCCAGCAATTCAACCTCTTTCCGCACCTCAGCGTGCTCGACAACGTGATTCTGGCGCCCATGAAGGTGCGTGGTCAGGACCGCGAAACGGCGGTGGCGACCGGTGAACGCCTGCTCGAACGCGTGGGTATCAGCGACCAGATCCACAAATACCCCACCCAGCTCTCCGGCGGTCAACAACAGCGTGTTGCCCTGGCCCGCGCCCTGGCCATGGAACCGCGCCTGATGCTCTTCGATGAGCCCACCTCGGCGCTGGATCCCGAGATGATCGGTGAAGTCCTGGATGCCATGCGCGAGCTGGCCAACGACGGCATGACCATGATGATCGTTACCCACGAAATGGGCTTTGCCCGCGAGGTCGCCGACCGCGTGATCTTCATCGACAAGGGCCGCATCGTCGAGGAAGGCCCGCCCGAGACGATCTTCGATCAGCCTGTCGAGGCTGCCACCCAGAGTTTCCTTTCGAGGGTGCTCAAGCACTGACCGTCGCGCACGTGCGGGAGGCATTTACCGCCTTCCAGGATCTCATCGAGTGCCAATCAGGCACTTCCACAAGGCTCTGTCGTTATCGACAGGGCCTTTTTTCTGCCTGTGGATAACCAACCGGACGATGACCCCGAAATTCGCTTGCAGGCACTGCCACGCCGGTAATGCTGAACAAGAAGGCAGGTTGTTCACAGCCGCGGTGACAACTCGGGTAGAGACCGGTGGAAAAGGGCTGATTTTTCCGGCTTGTGGGCAAGTCGAGGTTTCATCCACAGCCCTCCAACAGCTCGTGCGCAGCTCGCCCGGAAGCTTTGCGTATATCAGTCAACACTGCATGCTGTTGATGTAAAAGGCTTATGACCGATTATCAACAGAAAAGCTCCACACCAGTAATAACAACAACAACAGAACTTCTTATCTATATATTATTTATATTGTTGTCTAAGGGTGTGTGAAAGGGCGCGGACCAAAATCTAGGTGTGGAAAACCCTGACGATTACCCACAGGAGGTTTATACTGGCTGGCTGATTTCATCCCCGATTCGCAATATCGGCGCCGATGCGCCGAACGAGGTGAACCTTGGATTACCCCGACCGTTTCGACGTCATCGTCATCGGTGGTGGCCATGCGGGCACCGAAGCCGCTCTGGCCTCGGCTCGCACGGGCTGCCGTACGCTGCTACTGACCCACAACATCGAGACCCTCGGTCAGATGTCGTGCAATCCCGCCATCGGCGGGATCGGCAAGAGTCATCTGGTCAAGGAGATCGATGCCCTGGGCGGTGCCATGGGCCTGGCCACCGACATGGCCGGCATCCAGTTTCGCGTGCTCAATGCCCGCAAGGGCCCCGCCGTGCGGGCGACCCGTGCCCAGGCGGACCGCGTGCTGTACAAGGCCGCCATCCGCGGCATGCTGGAAAACCAGCCCAATCTGACAATCTTTCAGCAGGCTGCCGGCGACCTGATCGTCGACGGCAACCAGGTACGCGGCGTCACCACCGAAACCGGAATCCGCTTCCACAGCGAAAGCGTGGTCTTGTGTACCGGCACCTTCCTCGGCGGAGTTATCCACATCGGGATGGACAACAGCCGCGGCGGTCGAGCCGGCGATCCGCCCTCCAATGGGCTGGCAGAGCGTCTGCGGGCCCAGCCGTTCAGCGTCGATCGACTCAAGACCGGGACGCCCCCGCGGCTGGATGCCAAGAGCGTCGATTTCTCGCAGCTCGATGCCCAACCGGGTGATGACCCGACCCCGGTCATGTCCTACATGGGCGGTCGGGATCTGCATCCGCGTCAGGTGAGCTGCCACATCGCGCACACCAACGAGCGCACCCACGAGATCATTCACGCCAACCTGGATCGGTCGCCGATGTTTTCCGGCACCATCGACAGCGTGGGACCGCGCTATTGCCCGTCCATCGAGGACAAGGTGCATCGCTTCGCGGACAAGAACAGCCATCAGATCTTCGTCGAGCCGGAGGGCCTGGAGACCCATGAGCTGTATCCCAACGGCATCTCCACGTCGCTTCCCTTCGATGTGCAGCTGCAGGTCGTGCGCTCCATCCGCGGCATGGAAAATGCCCATATCACGCGGCCCGGCTATGCCATCGAGTATGATTTCTTCGATCCGCGGGACCTGAAGCACTCGCTGGAAACCCGGCATATCGACAACCTGTACTTCGCCGGTCAGATCAATGGCACCACCGGGTACGAGGAAGCCGGCGCCCAGGGGCTGCTGGCCGGTCTCAATGCCGCCCGTCGCGCCAGGGGCCTGGAGGCCTGGTGGCCGCGTCGCGACGAAGCCTATCTGGGCGTCCTGGTGGATGACCTGATCACCCTGGGCACCCGCGAGCCCTATCGCATGTTCACGTCTCGCGCCGAGTACCGCCTGCTGCTGCGCGAAGACAACGCCGACATGCGCCTCACCGAGGCCGGTCGCGAGCTGGGCCTGATTGATGATCAGCGCTGGCAGACCTTCAGCACCAAGCGTGAAGCCGTCGAGCAGGAAACCGCGCGGCTCAAGTCCCGCTGGATACAACCCGGTGGCGAGGCGGCGGCCAGGGTCGATGAGCTCACCGGGCAGCCGCTCAAGCGGGAATACAACCTGCTCGAGTTGCTGCGCCGCCCCGAGCTGGGCTATCGCGATGTCGCCGGACTGGCGGGCGAACCAGTCGAGGATGAGCGCGTCGCCGAACAGGTGCAGATCCAGGCCAAGTACCAGGGGTATATCGATCGTCAGCAGGCCGACATCGACAAGCTCAAGCGTCATGAAGCCACGCCGCTGCCCGCCGATCTCGATTACCAACAGGTGGAAGGGCTCTCCAACGAGATCCGTCAGAAGCTCATCGAGAGCCGGCCCGAGACACTGGCGCAGGCCTCGCGTATCTCCGGTGTCACGCCGGCGGCGGTGTCGATCCTGCTCATCCATCTCAAGAAGCGCCGCCTGCTCGATGAAAGCCGGGTAGCCAACGCATGACCCAGGATGATCAGCGCTTGCGCGAACGCCTGGAACAGGGCCTCGACGAACTGGGTCTCGAGACCCGGCCGGGCACCGGGGACGCATTGATGTCGCTGTTGGCGCTGTTGCACAAGTGGAACCGTGCCTATAACCTCACCGCGATACGGGCGCCGGAAGACATGGTCTCGCGTCACCTGCTGGACAGCGCCGTCGTGGCGCCCCATGTCACCGGGTCTTCGCTGCTCGATGTGGGGGCCGGTCCCGGCTTGCCGGGACTGGTACTGGCGATTCTCGCTCCGGAGCGTCAGGTGACCCTGCTCGACAGCAACGGCAAGAAGGTACGTTTTCAACGCCAGGCGGTGATGGAGCTGGGCCTGACCAATGTCACTCCGGTCCAGGCGCGGGTCGAAACCTTCGCGGGACCGGACGCAGGTTATGACGAGGTCATCTCGCGGGCCTTCGCCAGCCTGGGGGATTTCGTCTCGCTGAGTGCCCGCCTGGTGGCGGATGGAGGACGGTGGCTGGCCATGAAGGGCCCCACCGTGGAGGATGAGTTGAGCGGATTGCCCGAGGATGTTGCCCCGGTCGCCAGTCATGAACTGCGGGTACCCTTCGAGCCCGGCCAGCGTCGGCTCGTGATACTCGAACGCACCGCTTCCACCCAGGGTCGCCACTGAGGCGTCCGTCACACGCAAGGAATGTCGCCGTGACCAAGATCATCGCCTTGACCAACCAGAAGGGCGGCGTGGGCAAGACCACATCCGCCGTCAACCTTGCCGCCAGCCTGGCGGCTCTGGACCGCCGGGTGCTGCTGGTCGACCTGGACCCTCAGGGCCATGCCACCATGGGCAGTGGGGTCGACAAGCACGAGCTGGATGGCAGTGTCCTCGACGTCATCCTCGGTGATCGCAAGTCCAGCGAGGTCATCCTCGACTGTCCCGAGGCCGGTTATGCCCTGCTGCCGGGCAATGGTGACCTGACCGCCGCCGAAGTCGAGCTTCTGGAGCGCCAGGATGGCCGTGAGCGCTGTTTGATCGACGCCCTGCGCGAGGTCGCCGCAGAGTACGACGTGGTGCTGATCGACTGCCCGCCGTCCTTGAACATGCTGACCGTCAATGGCCTGACGGCTGCCGATGGCGTGCTGATCCCGCTGCAGTGCGAGTTCTACGCTCTCGAAGGGCTGTCGGCGCTGCTCGACACCATCGAACAGATCAAGGACAGCGTGAATCCCCAGCTCGAGATCTTCGGGATCCTGCGCACCATGTACGACAACCGCAACAGCCTGACACGCGATGTCAGCAAGCAGCTGCGCGATTATTTCGGGGATGCCTTGCTCAAGGCCACCATCCCGCGCAACGTGCGAGTCGCCGAGGCACCGAGTCACGGCCTGCCGGTGACCAAGTACGCCCGTTTCTCGCGGGGTAGCCAGGCTCACCGGGTACTGGCCAAGGAATTGATCCGTCGTCTGTCGTTGTAATCGTATAGACCCTGGAACCGTATATACCCCGAAAGAGGGAAACGCGATGACGCGCAAACAACGCGCCCTGGGACGTGGCCTGGATGCCCTGATCGGCGCCAATGCCAAGCGCCGTGACAGTCTGGACTTGCCGGAAGTGGATGCCACCCTGGCGGGGGACGAACAGGACGACCAGCCTCAACGGCTCCCCGAGACCGAGGAACGCCTGGAACGCCTGCCGCTCGGCCAACTGAGCCGCGGGCGCTATCAGCCGCGGCGTGACATTCAGTCCGAAGCGCTGGAGGAACTGGCCGACTCGATCCGTGCCCAGGGCGTCATGCAGCCCATCGTGGTGCGGCCGCTGGATGACGAGCGCTATGAGATCGTGGCCGGCGAGCGGCGTTGGCGCGCCGCACAGCTGGCCGAGCTCGACGTCATCCCGGCGGTGATCCGCGAGGTCAGCGATGAAGGGGCGCTGGCGCTGGCGCTGATCGAGAACATTCAGCGCGAGAGCCTCAATCCGGTCGAGGAAGCCATGGCCATGAAGCGCCTGCTCGACGAGTTCGAGCTGACGCAGCAGCAGGCGGCGGATGCCGTCGGTCGCTCGCGCGCCCAGGTCGCCAACCTGCTACGGCTGTTGTCGCTGGACCCGGAAGTGCAGACGCTGCTCGAACGCGGTGACCTGGACATGGGCCACGCCCGGGCGCTGCTGTCGCTCTCGGGCGCCAAACAGCGCAAGGCCGCTCACGAAGTGGTCAACAAGGATCTGACGGTGCGTGCCACCGAAGCCCTGGTCAAGCAGCTTAATGCCGGCGGGTCCAAAAAGCAGACCAAGCCGGAGCAGAGCCCCGATGTGGCCAGGCTGGAATCGCGCCTCGGTGATCTTCTCGGCGCCCCCGTCAAGATCCAGCACGGCCAGAGCGGCAAGGGGCGCGTGACCATCCGCTATGCCAGCCTGGAAGAGCTCGACGGCATACTGGAGCACATTCGCTGAGGCGGGGATTCATTTAGCGGGCTAAAGAAGTTCGCGTCTTTTCATCGCCTTTTAGTCTTAACCTGGCGTGATATCGCGTATATTCGCAGCGCATCCGGTTGAAGCCAGCGAGCCGCTTCCCTATAATCGCGCCGGACCGCCGCATTGGCAGACGGTGGTTCAGAAGGTGGCCTGGGTGCCTGCAAGGTAGACAACGGAGACCTCATGGCGGCCAGGATCAAGCGCCCCAGCATCCAACGACTGTTGCTGGCTCAATTGATGGTGATAGGCCTGATAACGGTCATTGCCATTGTCGCCGATGGCCTCGGCGGCGCTGTATCAGCCCTCGAAGGGGGTGCCGTGGCATTCCTGCCGAATGCCTTTTTTGCCTGGCGAGTCTTCCGCCATCAGGGAGCCCGCCACGCCAAAAAAATAGTCAACGGTTTCTATCAGGCAGAAGCCGGAAAGTTCGGTTTGACGGCGGTACTGTTCACCCTGGTGTTCATTGCAGTGCCTCCCTCAAACCCCGCTTTCTTCTTTGGCGCTTATGTGGTGACGTTGTTCGCGCACTGGCTGGGGCCCTGGCTCTTGCGGCGGCCGTTACACACCTGAATCGAGGGCAGACAATGGCAGGCAACAACCCGACGTCCGCGTCGTATTATATCCAGCACCATCTGCAGAACCTGACCTTCGGGTATCACCCCGAAAACGGTTGGGGGTTTGCCAGCTCTGCGGAAGAAGCCACAGAAATGGGCTTCTGGGCCTTGCACCTGGATACCATGGGCTGGTCCATCGGATTGGGGCTGCTTTTTGTCCTGCTGTTCCGCAAGGTGGGCCGGGCCGCCACGACCGGCGTTCCCAGTGGTCTGCAGAACTTTGTGGAGATGCTCGTCGAATTCGTCGACAGCTCGGTCAAGGATACCTTCCACGGCAAGAGCCAACTGATTGCGCCGCTGTCGCTGACGATCTTCTGCTGGGTCTTCCTGATGAACGTCATGGACCTGGTACCCGTCGACTTCCTGCCGATGCTGGCGCAGAAGATCGGTGTGATGTTCGGCGCCGACCCGGCCAATGTCTACTTCAAGGTCGTGCCGACCACCGATATCAACGCTACGCTGGGCATGTCGCTGTCGGTCTTTGCGCTGATCATTTTCTACACCATCCGTGCCAAGGGCGTTTCCGGCTTTGTCGCCGAGATGACCCTGCATCCGTTCAACTCGCCCAACAAGCTGGTCCAGGCGCTGTTCGTGCCGGTCAACCTGTTGCTCGAGACCGTCACCCTGCTGGCCAAGCCGGTATCACTGGCGCTGCGTCTCTTCGGTAACCTCTATGCCGGCGAGCTGATCTTCATCCTGATCGCGCTGGTCGGACTCTGGCAGCTGCCGTTGCACTTCCCCTGGGCGGTGTTCCATATCCTGGTCATCACCCTGCAGGCCTTCATCTTCATGATGCTGACTATCGTCTATCTGAGCATGGCGGTAGAGAAGCACTAAGTGTTTCACCCTTAACCCACTGACCCTTAAAACCACTCGACTGAAACTGGAGACCACCATGGAAGCACAAGTTCTGGGTATGACCGCCATCGCCGTGTCCCTGCTGATCGGCCTGGGTGCCCTCGGTACCGCCATCGGCTTCGGTATCCTGGGCGGCAAGTTTCTGGAAGGCGCCGCGCGTCAGCCGGAAATGATCCCGATGCTGCAGGTGAAGATGTTCATCGTCGCTGGCCTGCTGGACGCCGTGACCATGATCGGTGTGGGTATCGCGCTGTTCTTCACCTTCGCCAATCCGTTTGTCGGTTGATCATCGACGGTCGCAACACCCGTCGAGACATTAACCCCAAACCTGTGACGCGAGAGGTGCTGGCGTGAACCTGAACCTAACCCTGATCGGCCAGGCTATCGCCTTTGCGTTCTTCGTCTGGTTCTGCATGCGGTTTGTATGGCCCCCGGTCATGCAGGCCCTGCAGGAGCGCCAGAAGAAGATCGCCGATGGCCTGGACGCTGCCAGCCGTGCATCACGTGACCTCGAAAAGGCCGAAGAGCAGGCCGAAGAGACACTGCGTGAAAGCAAGGAGCAGGCAGCCGAAATCCTGGAGCAAGCCCACAAGCGGTCCAATCAGATGATCGACGAGGCACGTGAGCAGGCCCGCCAGGAAGGCGAGCGCATGATCGCGGGTGCCAAGTCCGAGATCGAGCAGGAAGTCAACCGCGCGAAGGAAGAACTGCGAGGCGAAGTCTCGCGTCTTTCCGTAATGGGCGCCGAGCGCATCCTGGAAGCCTCCATTGACGAGAAGCAACACGCTAAGCTCGTCGAAAAACTCGCTGACGAGCTTTAAGGAGGTCTTCCATGGCGCAACTGTCTACTGTCGCTCGCCCCTATGCCAAGGCAGCTTTCGAGTTCGCTGACCAGCATCAGGCACTCGATGCCTGGGCCGGCATGCTCGACAGCGTGGCCCAGGTTGTCGGCAACGACGACCTGCGCCAGCAGGTGCTCGGCAATCCGCGACTGACCAGCACGCAGAAAGTCGAGCTGGTCGTCGAGCTCTGCGGCGATGCCGTGAACGACGAACTGCGCAACTTCCTTTTCCAGGTTGGCCACAAGGGTCGCCTGGCGGCTCTGCCGGCCATCGCCGAGCAGTTCGCGCTGCTCAAGGCTCAGCAGGAGAAGCGCATGGACGTGGAAATCGTCTCTGCCTTCCCGCTGGACGACGCGCAGCAACAAACGCTCGCGAGTGCGCTGGCCAAGCGTCTGAACCGCGAAATCTCCATTACCACTCAGGTGGACAGCAGCCTCATGGGCGGCGTGGTCCTGCGTGCCGGCGATACCGTCATCGACGGATCGGTGCGTGGTCGACTGAATCGCCTCCACGAGGCCCTTTCCGCCTGAGTCTGAGGGACATGGCATGCAGCAACTGAATCCTTCCGAGATCAGCGACATCATCAAGCAGCGTATCGAAAAGCTGGATGTCGCATCCGAAGCCCGAAACCAGGGCACCATCGTCAGCGTGTCTGACGGTATCGTGCAGATCCACGGTCTTGCCGATGCAATGTTCGGCGAGATGATCGAGTTCCCCGGCGGCATCTTCGGCATGACGCTCAACCTCGAGCGCGACAACGTCGGCGCCGTGGTGCTGGGCGACTACCTGCAGCTGGAAGAGGGCATGACCGCTCAGTGCACCGGTCGTATCCTCGAAGTTCCGGTGGGTCCGGAACTGTGCGGCCGCGTGGTCGATGCCCTGGGCAATCCGATCGACGGCAAGGGCGATCTGGGCACCGACAAGACTGACGCGGTCGAGAAGGTCGCGCCGGGCGTCATCACCCGTCAATCCGTCGACCAGCCGATCCAGACCGGCTTCAAGTCGATCGACGCCATGGTGCCGATCGGTCGCGGTCAGCGTGAGCTGATCATCGGCGACCGCCAGATCGGCAAGACGGCGATTGCCATCGACGCCATCATCAACCAGAAAGACACCGGCGTGACCAGTGTCTATGTGGCGATCGGCCAGAAGCAGTCGACCATCGCCAACGTGGTGCGCAAGCTCGAAGAGCATGGCGCCATGGAAAACACCATCGTGGTGGCGGCCGGTGCGGCCGATCCCGCGCCGATGCAGTTCCTGGCCGCCTATTCCGGCTGCACCATGGGCGAGTACTTCCGCGACCGTGGCGAAGACGCCATGATCGTCTATGACGATCTGTCCAAGCAGGCCGTGGCCTATCGTCAGGTCTCCCTGCTGCTGCGTCGTCCGCCGGGCCGTGAAGCCTTCCCGGGTGATGTCTTCTACCTCCACTCGCGTCTGCTCGAGCGGGCGGCGCGCGTCAATGAGGACTATGTCGAGAAGTTCACCGATGGTGAGGTGAAGGGCAAGACCGGCTCACTGACCGCACTGCCGATCATCGAGACCCAGGGTGGCGACGTCTCGGCTTTCGTTCCGACCAACGTGATCTCGATCACCGATGGTCAGATCTTCCTCGAGACCGACCTGTTCAACTCCGGCGTGCGTCCGGCGATCAACGCGGGCCTGTCGGTATCGCGTGTGGGCGGCTCGGCCCAGACCAAGATCATCAAGAAGCTTGGTGGCACCGTGCGCCTGGCACTGGCTCAGTATCGTGAGCTGGCGGCCTTCGCCCAGTTTGCTTCCGACCTCGACGAGTCGACCCGCAAGCAGCTGGAACACGGTCAGCGCGTGATGGAACTGATGAAGCAGAATCAGTACTCGCCGATGTCCGTGGCGGAAATGGCCGTGACCCTGTTTGCCGCCAACGAGGGCTATCTGGAAGATGTCGAGGTCAAGAAGGTGCTGGACTTCGAGCGTTCTCTGCAGGACTTCATGAAGTCCGAGTTCGCCGAACTCCTCGACACGATCAACCAGAGCGGCGACTTCAGCGACGAGATCAAGAGTGGCTTGAAGGAAGGTCTCGAAAAGTTCAAGGCAACTCAGAGCTGGTAATTCCGCCGGCCCGCTTCAGGCAAGCGGGCCTTGGAGCATTCTGAGGGCCACGAACGGAGTAGATCGCTATGGCAGCCGCAAAAGAGATTCGCTCCCAGATCGGGAGCATCAAGAACACGCAGAAGATCACCAGCGCCATGGAAATGGTGGCTGCGTCGAAGATGCGCAAGGCGCAGGACCGCATGCGGGCCAGCCAGCCCTACGCCAAGCAGATTCGCAAGGTCGTGGGCCACCTCGCCAATGCCAACCCGGAGTACAAGCATCCGTGGATGGAAGAGCGCGAGGTCAAGCGTGTCGGCTACATCGTGGTATCCAGTGACCGCGGCTTGTGCGGTGGCTTGAACGGCAACCTGTTCAAGTCGGTCGTCAAGGACGCCCAGGCCTGGCATGAGCAGGGCGCAGAACTCGACTTCTGTACGCTCGGCAGCAAGGCCAACGCCTTCTTCCGCAAGTATGGCGGTAATCTGGTGGCCTCCAGGAGCAGCCTGGGGGAAGCCCCGCGCGCCGAGGATCTGGTCGGTAGCGTCAAGGTCATGCTGGATGCCTACGACGAAGGCACGCTGGACCGCCTCTATGTGGTGTTCAATGAATTCGTCAACACCATGACGCAGAAGCCGGTGGTCCGTCAGCTGTTGCCGTTGTCTCCCGATATGGGGCGCAAGGCGCAGGATGACGACGACGAGGAATTCGAGCGTCCCAGCAGCTGGGACTACCTGTATGAGCCTGATGCCCAAGCGCTGCTGGATAGCCTGCTGGTGCGCTTCGTCGAGGCGCAGGTCTATCAGGCGGTGGTCGAGAACGTGGCCTGTGAGCAGGCTGCACGCATGATCGCCATGAAGAGTGCTACCGACAACGCCGGCAACATGATCGACGACCTGGAACTGGTGTACAACAAGGCCCGTCAGGCGGCCATTACCCAGGAAATTTCCGAGATCGTCGGTGGCGCCGCCGCCGTATAGCGCCAGGCATACAGGTTTCATTTGCAGGTACTTTGAGAGGAACCAAGATGAGCGGACGTATCGTACAAATCATCGGCGCGGTGATTGACGTAGAGTTTCCGCGGGACGAAGTGCCCAAGGTCTACGACGCGCTGACGGTCTCGAACAGCGAGACCATCCTTGAGGTCCAGCAGCAGCTGGGCGACGGCGTGGTGCGCACCATCGCCATGGGGACTACCGAGGGCCTCAAACGCGGCCTCGAGATCACCGGCACCGACGCGGCGATTTCCGTGCCGGTGGGGGAAGCGACTCTGGGACGCATCATGAACGTCCTGGGTCAGCCGATCGACGAGGAAGGTGAAATCGGCGAGCAGGAACGCATGCCGATCCACCGCAAGGCGCCGGGTTACGCCGACCAGGCAGCCGCCGAAGAGTTGCTGGAAACCGGCATCAAGGTCATCGACCTGGTCTGCCCGTTTGCCAAAGGCGGTAAGGTCGGCCTGTTCGGCGGCGCCGGCGTCGGCAAGACCGTCAACATGATGGAGCTGATCCGCAACATCGCCACCGAGCACAGCGGTTACTCCGTGTTCGCCGGTGTCGGCGAGCGGACCCGCGAGGGCAACGACTTCTATCATGAGATGCAGGAGTCCAACGTCCTCGACAAGGTGTCGCTGGTCTACGGTCAGATGAACGAGCCGCCGGGCAACCGCCTGCGTGTGGCGCTGACCGGCCTGACCATCGCCGAGAAGTTCCGCGATGAAGGCCGCGACGTGCTGCTGTTCGTCGACAACATCTACCGCTATACCCTGGCCGGTACCGAGGTGTCCGCACTGCTCGGCCGCATGCCGTCCGCGGTGGGTTATCAGCCGACGCTGGCGGAAGAGATGGGTGTTCTGCAGGAGCGCATCACCTCCACCAAGACGGGCTCCATCACTTCCGTGCAGGCCGTCTATGTGCCTGCGGACGACCTGACCGACCCGTCGCCGGCCACCACTTTCTCGCACCTGGATGCGACCGTGGTACTGGCGCGTTCCATCGCCGAGCAGGGTATCTATCCGGCTATCGACCCGCTGGATTCCACCTCGCGTCAGCTGGATCCGCTGGTCATCGGCGAGGAGCACTACAAGGCCGCGCGTGGTGTTCAGGGCGTGCTGCAGCGCTACAAGGAGCTCAAGGACATCATTGCCATCCTGGGCATGGATGAGCTGTCCGACGAGGACAAGCTCTCCGTGGATCGGGCGCGCAAGATCCAGCGCTTCCTGTCGCAGCCGTTCTTCGTGGCCGAGGTGTTTACCGGTTCTCCTGGCAAGTACGTTTCCCTCAAGGAAACGATTCGCGGGTTCCAGGGCATTCTCGACGGTGAATACGACGAACTGCCGGAGCAGGCCTTCTACATGGTCGGCACCATCGACGAAGCCGTCGAGAAAGCCAACCAGATGAAGTAATCCCTCCACCTGGGAGACGTCATCATGACGAAAAGCATCAAGTGCGAGGTCGTCAGCGCCGAGGCGTCGATCTTCTCCGGCGAGGCCGTACAGGTCGTGGCGGCCGGTCGTATGGGGGATCTAGGTATCCTCGGCGGCCATACGCCACTGCTCACCGAGCTGGCGCCCGGTCCGGTGCGGATCATCCGAGGCGAGGGCGAAGAGGATCACTTCTATGTCTCGGGTGGTTTCCTCGAGGTCCAGCCTGACGTGGTCACCGTACTGGCGGACACCGCCGTGCGTGCCGACGATCTGGACGAGGCCGCCGCCGAACAGGCTCGCCAGGAGGCGCTTCAGGCCATGCAGGACAAGTCTGCGGAGCTGGATTACACCCGCGCCGCGGCCGAACTGTCCGAAGCCATGGCTCAGCTGCGCACCATCCAGCAGCTGCGGCGCAAGGCGGGGCGCGGCTGAGCCAGCCCCGAGCCGAGCGTGACGGACCAAGGCGCCTCCCGGATATATACCGGGGGGCGCTTTTTTTATTCGCTCGGGACAATTACCTGTGGATCATCGAGCGGCCTCGATGCCGGGAGACAGCCATCATGTCATTAACAACGTCCCTGGAGCGGCATAAAGTCACACTGCTGCATGCCCTCGACATGGATGATCGCCAGCAGCTGAATCAGCAGCTGCCGGAGTTGCGCTCGGCGGATATCGCCGAGATCCTGCATGATCTGATGGAAGATGATCACGAGCTGCGGGCTCGGGCCCTGCTCGACAGTCTGCCCATCGAACGTCAGGCCAGTGTGCTGGGCCACCTGCATGATGAAGAGCAATTGGTCTTCACGGCCGTGATGCGCAACGACAAGCTGCAGGCAGTGCTCGAGGAGATGGGCTCGGACGAGCGCACTGACCTGTTCAAGGTGCTCGGCGAGGATCGCCGTGAAGTACTGCTGCGTCGCATGGCGCATCGCGAACGCGAAGAGTTGATGCGCCTGGCCAGTTACGAAGAGGGCACTGCCGGTGCCTTGATGACCTCCGATTACGTCGCGATTCCGATGGGCATCACGGTCTCGCGGGCGATGATGCGGGTGCGTCAGACTGCACCGGATGCCGAGACCATCTATCAGTTGTATGTCATCGATGAAGATGGCTGCCTGGCCGGCACCATGTCGCTGCGCCAGTTGATGGTGGCCCGTCCCGGCACCGCGGTCGACGAGCTGATGATTCGGGATGTGATTCGCGTCTCGGTCGAGACCCCGCAGGAAGATGTGGCTCGTATTGTGGCCCGCTATGACCTGTTGGCCGTGCCGGTGGTCGACGAGCAGGGACTGCTGGTGGGCATCGTCACCCATGATGATGCCCTCGATGTGGTCGAGTCCGAGGCCACCGAGGATATCCACAAGGGCATGTCCATCGGCCAACTCGAGGACGGCGTCAGTCGGGTATCTTTGCTGAGCCTGTATCGCAAGCGCGTGACCTGGCTGGTGCTGCTGGTCTTCGGCAACCTGCTGTCGGGGGCCGGCATCGCGCATTTCGAGGAAACCATCGCCGCCCAGGTGGCATTGGTCTTCTTCCTGCCATTACTGATCGGCAGTGGCGGCAATGCCGGGGCCCAGGCGGCGACCCTGATGGTACGCGGCATGGCCACCGGGGATGTCGGCGTGCGCGACTGGGGCAAGCTGCTGGGGCGCGAGTTGCTGGTCGCCGGCTCGCTGGGCCTGACCATGGCGCTGGCGGTGGCGCCGATCGGGGTGATGCGCGGCGGCGAGGCGGTGGCCCTGGTGGTCGCCATCAGCATGATTTCGATCGTGTTGTTTGGCAGTCTGCTCGGCATGTGTCTGCCCTTCGTGCTCGATCGCTTCGGCTGGGACCCGGCAACCGCCTCGGCGCCGCTGGTGACGACCCTGATCGATGCTTCCGGGGTGCTGATCTACTTCAGCTTCGCGACCCTGATACTGTCCTGAGCAGCGACTTTCCCGAACAGGACGGCGGGACAGGCCGTGATTGGAGCTGTATCCTCATGCACCGGCTACTTACTTGCAGACATAGAGTATTCCATGGATTGGCTCCAGATCGTCCTGCTTTCCATCATTCAGGGATTGACCGAGTTCCTGCCGGTTTCCAGCTCCGCCCACTTGATTCTGGTGCCGGTACTCACCGGCTGGCCGGATCAGGGTCTCGCCTTCGATGTCGCCTTGCATATCGGCAGCCTGACGGCTGTGGTGCTGTATTTTCGCCATGAGCTGCTGGTCATGATCGCCAGCTGGTATCGCAGCCTGACGCGACAGGGCACCGATGCCGATGCGCGCCTGGCCTGGTGGGTGATACTGGCGACGATTCCGGTATGTCTGGTCGGCCTGGCCTTCAAGGACAGCATCGAGAGCGTGATGCGTTCACCGCTGGTGCTGGCCGGCGGCCTTATCGTGTTTGGTATCCTGTTGGGGCTGGTCGATTGGCGCTGTCGCGGACGGCGCAACGAATACGCCATGAGCTGGAAGGATGCGCTGTGGATCGGCCTGGCCCAGGCACTGGCGCTGATACCCGGCACCTCGCGTTCGGGCATCACCATGACTGCCGCCCTGATGCTGGGACTCAACCGCGAAGCGGCGGCACGCTTTTCGTTCCTGCTGTCGATTCCGGTGATCGTGCTGGCCGGCGGTCTGGAGACCCTGGAGCTGATCCGCTCGTCACAGCCGGTGGACTGGCTGGCCCTGTCAGTGGGCGCCGTGCTGTCGGGCATCAGCGCCTATACCTGTATTCATTTCTTTCTGGCCTTCATCAAGCGCATCGGTATGCAGCCCTTTGTCATCTATCGGCTGATACTGGGGGTTGCCTTGATCTGGTTGTTCGGGTAGCGCGATCGATGAGCGCCGGGGGAGGATGAGCTGTTCCGTCGACAAGCTTTCGCGAGGGCGCTGTGAACCCATCCCTGGGCGCTACCTTTGCCATCCATGGCAAAGGACCCTCGCTTCAGCTTGTCCCCGGCGCTCATCCTGTTGGTTGGGTTCCTTCTGGAGTTTTGTCATGCCACTTTTGAATTACCGCCATGCGTTCCTGTTACTGCTGCTGGTTTTCGTGCTGGCCGGTTGTTCCGAGCGCAAGCTGGAAACCCCGGTGACCCTCAAGGGCGATATCTTCGGCACCTTCTATCAGGTCACCCTCGCCGATCCGATCACCGCCGAGCGTCGCGATACCCTGAAAAACGGCATCCTCGACGAGCTGGAAGCGGTCGATGCCTCCATGTCCACCTACCGCGATGACGCCGAGCTGGTCGCCTTTAACCAGGCACCGGTCGGTGAGTGGCAGACGCTTTCCGCGCCGTTGATTCATGTACTGAAGGTCGCTCGTTCAGTGAGCGAGGCCAGCCATGGCGCCTTCGATATCACCGTGGGCGGGCTGGTCAACCTGTGGAGCTTCGGCCCCGAAGCGCGTCCCGAAGAGGTGCCCAGTGACGCCCTGATCGAGCAGCGCCTGTCCGAGGTCGGCATGCAGACCCTGGAGCTGGATGTCGACGACAACCGCGCCAGGCGGCTCAAGGACGTCTTCGTCGACCTCTCCGGGGTGGCCAAGGGCTATGCCACCGACCAGGTTGCCGACTATCTGGATGAGCAGGGCATCGACAACTATCTGGTCAACCTGGGCGGCGAGGTCAAGGTGGATGGCCATCGTGATGGCAAGGAAGAGCCCTGGCGCATCGGTGTCGAGGTACCCCGGGATGGCCAGCCCCGGGCCGAACATGTGCTGCCGCTCGAAAATACGTCAGTGGCCACCTCGGGCGATTATCGTAATTATTTCGAAGCCGATGGGCGACGTTATTCGCATACCATCGACCCGCGCACCGGCCGCCCCATTCGCCATCAGTTGGCGTCGGTGACGGTTGTTCATCCTTCCAATGCCCGAGCCGATGCCTGGGCCACCGCCATGACGGTGCTGGGCGAGCGTGAAGGCATGCGGCTTGCCCAGCGCCACGACCTGGCCGTGCTGATGTTGGTACGCCAGGGCGAGGGCTGGCAGAGTCTGGCGAGTCCCGCCTTCGTGGCACGATTCGGTCAGGACAGGGTCAAGAGAATGGGGATCGAAGTCGTGAACGCGGTTGATCGACTCCCTTCAGGAAAAGATGAAGCGCCTTGAAGAATGGATCACAATGGGTTCTAACCCCATCTGCCAACCACAACCCGTAATCAGAGACACAATGAAGGAGTCGGGATGACCCTGGATGTCGTGATACTCGCAGCCGGCAAGGGAACGCGCATGCGTTCGGCATTGCCCAAGGTACTTCACCCGCTGGCCGGCAAGCCGATGGTGCGCCACATACTCGACACGGCGGCGGGACTCGATGCCGAGCGCACTCATGTGGTCGTCGGGCATGGCGCCGATACGCTGCGCGAGGCGCTGGCCGACTATGCGGTCAATTTCGCCCTGCAAGCCGAGCAGAAGGGCACCGGCCATGCGGTGGCCCAGTCGCTGGATCAACTCGGTGACGGCAAGGTACTGGTGCTGTACGGCGATGTGCCGCTGATTCGTCGCGACACCCTGCGAGCACTGCTGGCTCCCGTCGATGAACAGCATATGGCGTTGTTGACGGTCACCCTGGAAGATCCTGCCGGTTATGGTCGCATCATCCGTGATGAGGCCGGCGATGCGGTGGCCATCGTCGAGCAGAAGGATGCCGGCGAGGCCCAGCGGGCGGTGCGCGAGTGCAATACCGGTATCATGGCCATGACGGCGCAACAGCTGCGCCGCTGGTTGCCCCGTCTGTCGGCCGAGAATGCCCAGGGCGAATATTACCTGACCGATGTCATCGCCATGGCGGCCGCGGATGGTGTCACGGTTGCCACCGCCCAGCCCACGCGCCCGGTCGAGGTCGAAGGCGTCAATGACCGTCGCCAGATGGCACGGCTCGAGCGCACCCTGCAAGCCGATATCGCCGATGACCTGATGGCGCAAGGTGTGGCCCTGCGTGACCCCGCACGCCTGGATGTGCGCGGCCAACTGCAATGTGGGCATGACGTGGAAATCGACGTGAGTTGTATCTTCGAGGGTCATGTCGAACTGGGCGAGGGCGTCAAGGTCGGCCCGCACTGTGTGATTCGTGACAGCCACATCGGCGCCGAAACGGTCATCGAGGCCCACAGTGTCATCGAGGGTGCCGTGGTGGCCGGCCACAATCAGTTGGGGCCCTTCGCCCGACTGCGACCGGGCACGCGTCTGGCGGTAGGCGCCAGGGTCGGCAACTTCGTCGAGACCAAGAATGTCGAGGTGGGTGAGGGCTCCAAGATCAACCACCTGAGCTACGTCGGTGATGCGCGTCTTGGCCAGGGGGTGAATGTCGGCGCCGGCACCATCACCTGCAACTATGATGGCGCCAACAAACACCATACCGAGATCGGCGATGATGCCTTCATCGGCTCCAATACGGCACTGGTGGCCCCGGTTTCCATTGGCAAGGGAGCGACCGTGGGCGCTGGCTCGACCATCAATCGGGATGTGGCGGAGAATACCCTGGCGGTCGAACGTTCCAGGGTGGTTAGCAAGGATGATTGGCAGCGCCCCACCAAGCGGGGCTGAACAAGGAGATATTCTATGTGTGGCATCGTCGGCGCGGTAGCCAGGCGCAACGTTCAGGGCATTCTGCTCGAGGGCCTCAAGCGCCTGGAATATCGTGGATACGACTCGGCTGGCATGGTGGTGCGCAACGCCCACGGCCATTTGCAACGCCAGCGGGCGCTGGGCAAGGTCGCCGCCCTGGAAGACAAGCTGGAAAGTGGCGCCTTGAACGGTAACAGCGGTATCGCCCATACCCGTTGGGCGACGCATGGCCGTCCCAGCGAGGAAAACGCTCACCCTCACCAGTCCGGTGAGCGCCTGGCCGTGGTCCACAACGGCATCATCGAGAACCATGAAGGCCTGCGGGCCGAGCTGGAAGGCGAGGGTTATGTCTTCACCTCGCAGACCGACACCGAGGTCATTGCCCATCTGCTAGAGCGTGAGGCGAGTCACACGGACCTGCTGTCCGCCGTGCAGACCATCACCGCTGGACTGGATGGCGCCTATGCGCTGGGCGTCATTCATGCCGATGAACCGAATGTGGTGATCGGCACCCGCAAGGGTAGCCCGCTGGTCGTGGGCGTCGGCATCGAGGAAGCCTTTATCGCCTCGGACCCGCTGGCGTTGCTGCAGGTGACCGATCGCTTCATCTACCTCGAGGAAGGTGATGTGGTGCGGCTTTCCGGAAATGGCGGTATCGAGGTGTTTGACTCCCAGGGTGCAGCCGTCGAACGCTCAATCCAAATCTTTGAGCATGGTGATGGCAGCGCCAGCAAGGGCGACTATCGCCACTTCATGCTCAAGGAAATCCATGAGCAGCCGAAGGTCATCGCCGAAGCCCTCGAGGGCCGCCTGGGGGATCGCTCGGTACTGGTCGAAAGCTTTGGTCCGGATGCCGAGGCCCTGTTGTCGAAAGCGTCGCAGATTCACCTGGTGGCCTGCGGGACCAGCTACCATGCCGGCATGGTGGCGCGATACTGGCTGGAGCGTTATGCCGGCATTCCCGTCCAGGTCGAGGTGGCCTCCGAGTACCGCTACCGCCGCGTGGTGGTGCCCGAGAACACCCTGTTCGTGACCCTGTCACAGTCCGGCGAGACCGCCGATACCCTGGCGGCGCTGCGGTTTGCCAAGCAGGGCGGTTATCTGGGCAGCCTGGCGATCTGCAATGTGCCGGGTAGCTCGCTGGCGCGCGAATCCGATCTGACGTTGATGACCCGGGCGGGTCCGGAGATCGGCGTGGCTTCGACCAAGGCCTTCACCACCCAGTTGACGGCCCTGATGCTGCTGACCCTGGCGCTCGGTCGAGTGCGCGGTCAGGACAGCGAAGAGCAGGCCAGGCTGGTCTCGGCCCTGCGTGGCTTGCCGGCTCAGGTGGAGCGCGTGCTGGAACTGGATCCACAGATCGAGATTCTGTCGCAGGCCTTTGCCGAGAAGCACCATGCGCTCTTTCTGGGCCGCGGTGCCCACTTCCCGGTGGCCCTGGAAGGTGCTCTCAAGCTAAAGGAAATCTCCTACATTCACGCCGAGGCCTATCCGGCGGGCGAGCTCAAGCACGGTCCCCTGGCCTTGGTCGATAGTGAAATGCCGGTGATTTCGGTGGCGCCCAATGATGAACTGCTCGAGAAGCTGAAGTCGAACCTGCAGGAAGTCAGGGCGCGAGGCGGTGAACTCTTCGTGTTTGCCGATGAGAATGTCGGCCTGGCGGATGGTGACGACACCCGGGTACTTCACCTGCCGTACATCGACGAAGCCCTGGCGCCTATCCTTTATACTCTGCCGTTACAACTGCTGTCGTACCATGTTGCGGTGCTCAAGGGCACCGACGTCGACCAGCCTCGCAACCTGGCCAAGTCGGTCACCGTGGAGTGATCTCATCAGGCCCCGTCATATCCGGGGCCCATGCAAAAAAGCGCCGGGGCATTTCTGCCCCGGCGCTTTTTTTGACAGCCCGATGATGCGAGGAGCCTGGGCTTTATCTGAAAAGTCGACGAGCGAAGGATAGACAAGGCAAAAATCAGCGAAAAAGCGGAGTTTACGAGTTGTAAATGAGCACTTTGATCGGACTCGCGCGCGAGCTGATTTTTAACGCCGTATAGCCGAGCGCAGACAGTTTTCAGACATTGCCTAGAAGGCCCAGTCCTCGTCTTCCGTCTTCTCAGTACGGCCGATCACATAGGACGAACCCGAGCCGGAGAAGAAGTCGTGGTTCTCCTCGGCGCCCGGCGACAGGGCGGCCAGGATAGCGGGGTCGAGCGATTCGGTGGCATTCGGGAACAACGGCTCGAAGCCCAGGTTCATCAGCGCCTTGTTGGCGTTGTAATGCAGGAACGCCTTGACGTCCTCGGTCAGGCCGACATCGTCGTACAGTGATTCGGTGTAGTGCACCTCGTTGTCGTAGAGGTCGAGCAGCAGATCATAGGTGGTGTCCTTGATCTCCTTCTGGCGCTCCGGCGTTTCCTGCTCCAGGGCGAGCTGGAACTTGTAGCCGACGTAATAGCCGTGAACCGCCTCGTCGCGAATGATCAGACGGATCAGGTCGGCGGTGTTGGTCAGCTTGCCGCGGCTCGACCAGTACATCGGCAGATAGAAGCCGGAATAGAACAGGAAGGATTCCAGGAATACGCAGGCGACCTTGCGCATCAGCGGGTCCTGGGTATCGTAATGTTCCAGGATCAGGTCGGCTTTTTTCTGCAGGTGCGGGTTCAGCTCGCTCCAGCGATAGGCGTCATCCACATCGCGGGTGGCACAGAGGGTCGAGAAGATCGAGCTGTAGGAGCGCGCATGCACGGACTCCATGAAGCTGATGTTGGTCAGCACGGCTTCTTCATGGGGGGTGACGGCGTCGTTGATCAGCACCGGCGCGCCGATGGTGCCCTGAATGGTGTCGAGCAGTGTCAGGCCCGTGAATACCCGGATGGTCAGCTGCTGTTCCTGTTCGGTGAGGGTACTCCACGAAGGCACGTCATTGGACAGCGGGATCTTCTCCGGCAGCCAGAAGTTGCTGGTCAGTCGGTTCCAGACCTCGAGGTCCTTTTCATCCTGCAGGCGATTCCAGTTGATGGCATCGACGCGGTTCAGTCGAGCAGTCATGGTTGATATCTCATCCGGTTATGCAACTGTTTCGTGAGATGGCTTTCCGGCGATAAGCCTACGCGAGGGCGCTGTGAACCCTTCCCTGGGCGCTACATCCGCCTTCCATGGCGGATGACCCTCGCTTTGGCTTATCCCCGGCGCCGACTGTCATGGATAGCTTGTGGATGCTCTTAGAGCGTGCAGGACACGCAGCCTTCCACTTCCGTACCTTCGAGTGCCGCCTGACGCAGCCGCACGTAGTAGATCGTCTTGATGCCCTTGCGCCAGGCATAGATCTGCGCCCGGTTGATGTCCCGCGTGGTAGCCGTGTCGCGGAAGAACAGCGTCAGCGACAGGCCCTGGTCGACGTGCTGCGTGGCCTCGGCATAGGTATCGATGATCTTCTCGGGGCCGATCTCGTAGGCGTCGCGATAGTAATCTTGGTTCGCGTCGCTGAGATAGGGCGCCGGATAATAGACGCGGCCCAGCTTGCCTTCCTTGCGGATCTCGATCTTGGATACCACCGGGTGAATGCTCGAGGTGGCATGGTTGATGTACGAGATCGAGCCGGTCGGCGGCACGGCCTGCAGGTTGCGGTTGAACAGGCCATGCTGCATGACCGAGTCCCTGAGTTCACGCCAGTCCTGCTGGGTCGGGATATGAATGCCCGACTTCTCGAACAGCTCTCGCACCCGCTGGGTCCTGGGCAACCAGGTCTGTTCGGTGTACTTGTCGAAGTACCGGCCGCTGGCATAGGCGGAGTCCTCGAAGCCGGCGAAGCTTTCGCCACGCTCCATGGCCAGCTTGTTGGACGCGCGCACTGCATGATAGGTGATGGTGTAGAAGTAGAGGTTGGTGAAGTCCAGCCCCTCTTCGGACCCATAATGGATATGCTCGCGCGCCAAGTAGCCATGCAGGTTCATCTGGCCCAGGCCGATGGCGTGGGAGCGCGCGTTGGCTTCGGCAATCGACGGCACCGAGCGGATGTCGCTCATCTCGGAGACGGCGCTCAATGCCCGAATGGCGGTCTCGACGCTGGTGCCGAAGTCGGGCGAGTCCATCACGCGGGCGATGTTCAACGAGCCCAGGTTGCAGGAGATATCCTCGCCGGTGCGGCGGTAATCCAGGTTGTCGTCGTATTCGCTGGGCGTGTTGACCTGGAGAATTTCCGAACACAGGTTGCTCATGTTAATGCGACCGGCGATCGGATTGTCGCGGTTGGCCGTATCCTCGAACAGCACGTACGGGTAGCCGGACTCGAACTGCAGCTCGGCCAGCGTCTGGAAGAGCTCGCGGGCATCGACCTTGCTCTTGCGAATCCGTGAGTCGTCGACCATTTCCTGATATTTGTCGGTCACGCTGATATCGCCGAAGGGCACGCCATAAACCTTCTCGACGTCATAGGGCGAGAACAGGTACATGGGCTCGTTGCGCCTGGCCAGCTCGAAGGTCACGTCCGGAATCACCACGCCCAGCGACAGCGTCTTGATGCGGATCTTCTCGTCGGCGTTTTCGCGCTTGGTATCCAAGAACCGCAGGATGTCCGGGTGATGCGCGTTCAGGTAGACCGCGCCGGCGCCCTGACGGGCACCGAGCTGATTGGCGTACGAGAAGGCATCTTCCAGCATCTTCATGATCGGGATGACACCCGACGACTGGTTGGCGATGCGCTTGATCGGGGCCCCGGACTCACGAACATTGCTCAACGAGAAGGCCACGCCACCGCCACGTTTGGAGAGCTGCAGGGCCGAGTTGATGGCCCGGCCGATGGACTCCATGTTGTCCTCGATGCGCAGCAGAAAGCACGACACCAGCTCGCCGCGCTGCTTCTTGCCGCAGTTGAGAAAGGTCGGGGTCGCCGGCTGAAAACGGCCGTGCAGGATTTCCTCGACCAGGGTGCGTGCCAGGGATTCGTCGCCGCGGGCCAGGCTCAGGGCGACCATGCACACGCGATCCTCGAAGCGCTCCAGATAGCGGCGGCCATCGAAGGTCTTGAGGGTATAGCTGGTGTAGTACTTGAAGGCGCCGAGGAAGCTCTGGAAACGGAATTTCACCGCATAGGCCTGATCGAACAGCGACTTGATGAAGGCCGCATCATACTGCTCAAGGACTTCACTCTCGTAGTAGCCTTCCTCGACCAGGTAGTCGAGCTTTTCATCCAGGGTGTGGAAAAACACCGTGTTCTGGTTGACGTGCTGGAGGAAGTACTGGCGCGCGGCTTCCTTGTCGGCCGAGAGTTGCAGGCGGCCATCGGCATCGTAGAGGTTGAGCATGGCGTTCAACGCGTGAAAGTCCAGCTCCTTGGGCTGGGCCTTTTCAGCGGACGCCGTCGCCGATTCCTGGGGGGCGTCAGTTGGGGTCAGAGTATCATCCAGCATCGTCTATCTCCGTTGCCAGGCGCTCCTGCACCTTGGCGACATCTTCTGGGGTGCCCATCAGCTCGAAGCGATGAAGCAGTGGAACTTGGCACTTGTGGGCGATCACGCGGCCGGCCAGACAAAAGGCACTGCCGAAGTTGGTGTTGCCGCCTGCCACCACGCCGCGAATCAGGGCACGGTTGTGCGCATCGTTGAGAAAGCGAATCACCGGCGCGGGCACGGCCGTGCGGGGATCGCCATCACCATAGGTCGGAACCACCAGCACATAGGGGTTGTCGACCTGCAGTGCCTGCTCGTCGCGGCTCAAGGGAATGCGCTGGGCCGGCAAACCGAGTTTCTCCACGAAGCGATGGGTATTGCCCGATTTCGTGGAGAAATAGACCAGTTCGCTCACGCTCATGTCGGCCCTCAGCTGGCCAGCTGGCGAATGCGCTCCGGACGAAAGCCAGACCAGTGCTCATCGGCGGCCACGACCACCGGCAGCTGGCGATAACCCAGCTCGCGAACGGTGTTGGCGGCCTCGGGTTCTTCGCTGATATCGACCACGGTGTAGTCGAGACCCTGCTTGTCGAGGGCGCGATAGGTGGCGTGGCATTGCATGCAGTCGGGCGAGCTGTAAATCTTGATGATCATGATAAAGATTCTCGAACGTGACAGATTTAGCTCGGCCTTGGGCCGAACACCATGCTGGCGCCTCGCGGCGCCAATATTGTCTTCAGTATATCACAGCATTTGCGGTTCAAATACCAGATATGGTGTGGGAATCCTGTGGAAAAGGTATATATAGTGTGTGAAAAGGTAAAGTGATAGCTTGCCCATGGTCCTGAAACAGCGCCATGACGGCGTTTTCCGGAGGTCTGCAGAGCCGGGCCGATCGCCTCGAGCCGCAGTGAGTGAAGTTCCACGGCCGGGTATACTAGGTACCCAGATCGCCAGAGTCGAGGTGCTCTCGAAGGGGCGATGGTCGCAGTACAACGCAGGGATTTACCGGCAATGACGGGACGCTTGCACCTCGGCCTGCCCATGTGGGCCAATGACGACTGGCGGGGCAGCCTGTATCCGCCACATGCCGGTGAAGGTGGCAATCTCGCCGATTACGCGCGGGTCTTTTCCGCCGTCGAAGGCAATACCACCTTCTACAGCGGGGCTCCCAAAAGCGAGACGGTCGCCGCCTGGGCGCAACGGGTGCCGGCGGACTTCCGCTTCTGCTTCAAGTTGCCGGCCAGCCTGACGCACGAGCATCGGCTGCAGAATATCTCAGCCGGCTTCGATGCCTTTGTGGCTGCCCTGGCCCCCTTGAAAGCGCAGCTCGGTCCACTGATGGTGCAGTTGCCTCGCGATTTCGGTGCCGAGGAGCTCCCGCAATTGCAGGCACTGCTGGATCGCTGGCCGGCGGATATTCCCTGTGCCGTCGAGGCGCGCCACCCCGAGTTTTTCCACAAGGGTGAGGCCGAAACGACCCTCAACCGCATGTTGATAAGTCATGGCGCCAATCGCGTCATGCTGGATGTGCGCCCGTTGTTTTCCACATCAGCCGACGGCCATCCCGGCATGCAGCAGGCCCATGGCGAGAAGCCGAGACGCCCGTTGCACGTGATCTCGACAGGCTGCTTTCCCGTGGTGCGCTTCATCGGTCACATCGATGATGCGATCAATCTGGCCTATTTTCAGCCCTGGATTAACCAGCTCAAGTTGTGGATAAATCAGGGGATAAGCCCTTTTCTTTTTGTGCATACGGCGGACAACCGGCGTTCTCCCGAGATGGCGAGACAGCTGCATGCCGCACTCGGCGAACAGCTGACACTGGCGCCCCTGGCCGACTTTCCCGGCGAGCGTCAGACAAGCCTTTTCTGATCCCTCGGCAGGCTGAAAACGGCCTGGTGACTGGCCATCAAGCGTATGATCGGATATTTTTACCGGCTGATCGTCACTGGCCAAGGGTCTTGTGGGTTCACGCCTATCCCGCGTGAAACAGCGCCATGCCTCGCTCGGGTTGCCGTCCTGCCACGATCGCGGTGACGGCATGCCCGCCAGGCAGAGATCCTGCCCGGCATCCTTCCATTCCCTGGAAAATGCGGACTTCGCGATCCGAAGTGCAGCAGACGTGGCGATGACAAGCACAACGACGTCATTGCATCCGATCGATCAATGACGACACGTATCTTCAGGGTGATTTATGTCTAGCAAGCAACATGCGCACTGGTCGTCCCGACTGGCCTTCATCCTCGCCGCGACGGGGTCGGCGGTCGGTCTGGGCAATATCTGGAAATTTCCCTACATGGTGGGCGAGAGCGGTGGAGCGGCCTTCGTGCTGGTCTACCTGCTGTGTATCGCGCTGATCGGCCTGCCGATCCTGGTATCGGAGTGGCTGATCGGGCGTCGTGGCCAGAGCAACCCGGCGAATGCCATGGCCAGCGTGGCCGAGAAAGCCGGCCGCTCCCGCAACTGGATGATCGTCGGCATCAGCGGCATCCTCGGTGCCTTCCTGATCCTGTCCTTCTACAGCGTGATCGGCGGTTGGTCGCTGTACTACACCCTCAACTCGGTGACCGGCGCCTTCAGTGGCCAGGATGCCGATGGCATCGGCGCGCTGTTCAACGGCATGCTGGGCAATCCCGGTCTACTGCTGTTGGGCCACTCGGTCTTCATGCTGCTGGTCATCGGCATCGTGGCACGCGGTGTGACCAAGGGCCTGGAAGGCGCCGTGAGGACCCTGATGCCGGCACTGGGCGTGCTGCTGGCGGTGCTGGTGGGGTATGGCGTGACCACCGGCCATTTCGGCGAGGCCGTGAGTTACCTGTTCAATCCCGACTGGAGTGCGCTCTCCGGCGAAACCGTGCTGGCGGCCCTCGGTCACGCCTTCTTCACGCTCTCGCTGGGCATGGGCATCATGATGGCCTACGGTTCCTACCTGGGTGAAGAGGTCAATCTGCTCAAGACGGCGCGGACCGTGGTGATCATGGATACCGTGATCGCGCTGGGCGCCGGCCTGGCGATTTTCCCCATCGTCTTCGCCAATGACCTCGACCTGAATTCCGGGCCGGGCCTGATCTTCGTCACCCTGCCACTGGCCTTCGGCAACATGGGCGGCGGCATGATTCTTGGCCTGCTGTTCTTCCTGTTGCTGACCTTTGCCGCCCTGACCTCGGCCATCTCTCTGCTCGAACCGGTGGTCGAGTTCGTCGAGGAACGCACGCCACTGTCGCGTGCCATGTCGACGCTGGTCGCCGGCATCGGTGCCTGGGCGCTGGGCATCGCCGCACTACTGTCGTTCAATGTGTGGAGCGACCCCGTGTTGTTCGGCCTGGGTGTCTTCGACCTGCTGGACAAGCTGACCAGCAAGTTCATGCTGCCGTTGACCGGCCTGGGGGCCATCCTGTTCGCCGCCTGGCGTCTGGATCGCCAGAGTGTCGTCGACGAGCTTGGCCTGTCGGCCGGCGGGGCCAGCATCTGGCACCTGGTGACACGCTATGTGGCACCGATCGGGGTGATCGTGGTCTTCGTTTCCAGCCTCTGATGGCCGCTGCCGCGTGACCCGATGGCGGCCATTGTCATCGACAGTGGTGCCTCTGCAAGCCCCGCCACGGCGGGGCTTTGCGTATCCTGCCAGCGGTGCTTGCGGCCCCCTGGCTGGGGTCGAGCGTCGTCGGATCAGTGCATGTCGTCGTTGGGCTCGTCTTCCGGGAGTTCGGCGATATCCTGGTTGAGGCGCTTGAACTCTTCATGGAGTTCAATGCCCCGGCGGGCGCGGAGATTGCGTTGAGCGGCGGTGCGAGAACGCTGCTCGTGTTCGTTGACTTCCATGCTCATGAAGATATCGAGAAGTTCGTTCCTGACGGAGGTTAACCTTTCGGCTTTACGCATGATCGACGCTCCTGTCTGCAGTGAATGTGCCGGCATTCCGAATGCTGCTCGACACTGCACTTCTTACTATACATTACTTGACAGATTGATGACGTAGCGTCAACCAACGGCAAAAAATCCGCTGCATAGCCTGGCCGAAACCCCCTGCCGAAAAACTCCCGAGTATGTCTGGCACTGACTCGCTTGATCGATGTTGCGGCAAAGCGCCGTCTTCGGGCTCGCCGCACGTCCGGTCGGGGGCGCATTGCCTGGCAGCATGGGGCATACTGTCGGTATTGCGGTACGGATGACGCGAGCGACGCGGCGTAGCATCATTGGTGCCGACAGGATTTTCCCCACCACAAGGAGCGACGCGTGAGTCTTGGCCTGTTCGATGAAATGAGACGTCGCATGGAGCACTTTCGTCGCTCCGAGCAGAAAGTGGCGCGTTTCGTGCTGCGCAATCCCGATGAAGTCATTCACATGCGCATCGTCGATCTGGCCACCGAGGCCAAGGTCAGCGAACCCACGGTGGTGCGTTTCTGTCGCGCCCTGGGTTGTGACGGCTTTCAGGACTTCAAGCTCAAGCTGGCGCAAATGCTGGCCACGGGCAGCCAGTTCGCCCAGTTCTCGATGAACGACAGCGACTCGGTCGCCGAATTCTCCCACAGCATCTTCGACTCCACGGTCGGCACCCTGCTCTCGGTGCGCGACCGACTGGACAACGACTCCCTCAGCAAGGCCATCAATGCCCTGGGCATGGCCAATCGGGTCGAGTTCTACGGCTTCGGCGCCTCCGGTGCGGTCGCCTTCGATGCCCAGCACAAGTTCTTCCGCCTGCAGATCTCCACCGCCGCCTACAATGACCCGCACATGCAGAACATGTCGGCGGCCACGCTCAAGGACGGCGATGTGGTCGTCGCCATCTCGCAGACCGGGCGCACCAAGGCGCTGGTGGCCAGCGTGCGGCTGGCCCGTGAGGCCGGCGCCACCGTCATCGGCCTGTGCCCCAGTGACTCGCCCCTGGCCGGCGAGGTGAGCCTGCCGCTGTACATCGACGTGCACGAAGACACCGAAATCTACACCCCGATGAGCTCGCGCATCGCCCACCTGGTACTCATCGACGTCCTCGCCGTCGGGGTCGCCAAGACCCGCGGCCCCAAACTCGCCGAACAGCTCAAGGCCGTGAAACGCAGCCTCAACCCCCTGCGGTTTCCGGAAACAGACGAGTCCTGAGCCGGCGTAGCCGGCTCAGTAGAACGAAGAGGTAAGAGCGGCGCTGCGCGCCCCAAGAGGGAAGAAACCCCTTTTCATCCCGGACTAGGGGCTCAGCCTGTCTTCCCTCTTCCCTCTTCCCTCTTCCCTCTTCCCTCTTCCCTCTATGCTAAACTACCGCTCCATTTCCCGAGCAGCGATGCCTTCCCCATGGACGACGTCACGGCGATTCTCGATCACATGAACCCCGCCCAGCGCGAGGCGGTCAGTGCGCCTCAGGGCAACATGCTGGTACTCGCGGGGGCGGGCTCGGGCAAGACCCGGGTGCTGGTGCATCGCATCGCCTGGCTGATGCAGGCGGAGGGGCTGTCGCCCTATGCCGTGCTGGCCGTCACCTTCACCAACAAGGCGGCCCGCGAGATGCGCACGCGTCTCGAGGCGCTGCTGGGCATCTCGCTGCGTCATGTCTGGGTGGGCACCTTTCACTCCATCGCTCATCGTCTGCTGCGGACCCACTGGCAGGATGCGCGGCTGCCCCAGCACTTCCAGATCATCGACGGCGATGACCAGCTCCGCCTGATCAAGCGCCTGATCAAGGACTACAACATCGACGATGAGCGCTATCCGCCGCGTCAGGTGCAGTCCTTCATCTCCGGCTGCAAGGAAGAGGGCCTGCGCCCGCATCAGGTGGATGCCCATGGCGACGCCTACATGCTGCAGATGGTCGAGCTCTACGAACGCTACCAACTGACCTGCGAACGCGGCGGCCTGGTCGATTTCGGCGAACTGCTGCTGCGCAGCCTGGAACTGCTGCGCGACAACCCGGCCCTGCTGGCGCATTACCAGGAGCGCTTCGGCCATGTGCTGGTCGACGAATTCCAGGATACCAACACCCTGCAGTATGCCTGGCTCAAGCTGCTCACCGGCATGCGCACGCCGATGACCGTGGTCGGCGATGACGACCAGTCGATCTACGGCTGGCGGGGCGCACGTATCGAGAACATCCGTCGCTTCGAGAACGAGTTCCCCGAGACCAAGCTGGTGCGCCTCGAGCAGAACTATCGCTCCACCAGCGTGATCCTCGATGCCGCCAATGCCCTGATCCGCTACAACGCCGATCGCATGGGCAAGGAACTGTGGACCGCCGGCGATCATGGCGACCCCATCTCGGTATATGGCGGCTTCAACGATCTGGATGAAGCCCGCTACATCGTCGACACCATTCGTGAAAAGGTCGAGGAGGGCATCAATCGCCGCGAGGTCGCCATCCTCTACCGCTCCAATGCCCAGTCGCGGGTCATCGAGGAAACCCTGATCCGCCAGGGCGTGCCCTATCGCATCTATGGCGGCCAGCGCTTCTACGAACGCCTCGAGATCAAGAACGCCCTGGCCTACCTGCGGCTGCTGCTCAATCGCGACGACGACGCCTCCCTGGAACGGGTCATCAATGTGCCGGCACGTGGCATCGGTACCCGCACCGTCGAGACCCTGCGTCATCGGGCCCGCCAGACCGGCGAATCGCTGTGGCAGGCCCTGCACCAGGCCACCGCGGATGGCAGCCTGCGCGGGCGGGCGGTGACCTCGCTCAAGGCCTTCGCCGATCTGATCGAGCAGCTCGACAACGAAGCCGCCGGCCTGTCGCTCCACGACATCATCGACCACCTCAATGAACGCACCGGCCTGGTCGAGCATCACCGCAACGAGAAGGGCGAAAAGGGCCAGGCCCGGGTGGAGAACCTCGAGGAACTGGTCACCGCCGCCCGGGCCTTCACCCAGAGCGAGGCAGTTACCGGTGGAGATGCCTCGGATGCCGGAGAAGCCGGCGAGGGCATGGCCGCCCTGGAAGCCTTCCTGGCCGAGGCCGCCCTCAATGCCGGTGAGCACGAGGCCGAAGAGTTCGAGGACTGCGTGCAGTTGATGACATTGCACTCGGCCAAGGGCCTGGAATTTCCCGTGGTGTTCATGGCCGGCGTCGAGGAAGGCCTCTTCCCGCACAAGATGTCCATGGAAGAGCCCGGCCGCCTGGAGGAAGAACGTCGCCTCTGTTATGTGGGCATGACTCGTGCCATGCAGAAGCTCTACCTGACCCATGCCGAACTGCGTCGCCTGCACGGCAAGGAAACCTTCCAGCGCCCGTCGCGCTTCCTGCGCGAGGTCCCCGAGCACTTCCTCGAGGAAGTCCGGCTGCGCGGCCAGATCTCGCGCCCGGTGACCTCTCGACCCTCGAGCCCACAACAAGGCAGCGTCGAAGGCGGTGACGAGCTGCCCTCGCTGAGCCTGGGGCAGCGCGTCAGCCACCCGGTGTTCGGCGAAGGCGTGGTCCTCAATGCCGAAGGGCAGGGCGAGCGTGCCCGCGTGCAGATAAGCTTCGAAGGCGAGGGCGACAAATGGCTGGTGCTGGGCTTCGCCAAGCTCACCCCCCTCTGAGACATTGCGCCACCAGCGGCAGCGCCCACCCAGGCGCTGCGCTCAGCTGATGCCCTCACTCCTGCCGCCTCACTCCTAACCCCTCTCTTACCGCTCCTCACCCCAAAATGCATGCGGCGAGGGCACCCGAACCGCCTGAAGTTATCCACAAGCAGGGCCAGAATTCGAGCAAGATCTTGCCCGCTGGGCAACTTTTTGCTCGCTTCCAGGCAAGATCTTGCTCAATTGTGCTGATCTGACAAACCCTGATTTTTATCAACTTTTTGATTCAAAAGGGAGATTGGTTTTTTGGCATCAATAGTGCCCTATAAAAGGGTGTCCATCGGACACAAACGCCAATTTTTTCGAATGTCGCGCTGCGACTTCAACGTCAAGGAATCGACACATGCCAACTCCATGTTATATCAGCATCGAAGGTCAGACTCAGGGCAACATCACCGCGGGTGCCTTCACGCCTGAATCCGTCGGCAACATCTATGTCGAGGGCCACGAAGACGAGATGCTGGTCCAGGAATTCAAGCACATCGTCACTGTGCCCACCGACCCGCAGTCCGGTCAGCCGGCCGGTCAACGGGCCCACAAGCCGTTCATCTTCACTGTGGCGCTGAACAAGGCCGTGCCGCTGATGTACAACGCTCTGGCTTCCGGTGAAATGCTGCCCAACGTGGAGCTGCGCTGGTACCGCACCTCTGTGGAAGGCAAGCAGGAGCACTTTTTCACCACTACACTGACCGACGCCACCATCGTCGACGTCAATCTGCGCATGCCGCATGCCCAGGATTCGACCAAGTCCGAGTTCACGCAGCTGATGGACGTCTCCCTGGCCTACCGCAAGATCGACTGGGAGCACACCGTCGCCGGCACCTCCGGTTCCGACGACTGGCGCGCGCCGATCGAGGGTTAAACCCTCGATGCCTCACGGCGGCCTGGCCCGAGGTCAGGTCGCTGTAGTGAATCGTGGGCTTGCCTCTTGTTCAGACTTCGGCTCCTCATGAGCCTTCTCAATTTTCTGATCCGCCGCTCTGAAAAGTAGCAGACCATATATATCAATTCTCTAGTGATTGATGTTTTTTTCAACCAGACATCGACTGGTGCTGATGATTAATGGCTTTTGTGCATGCCATCCCTCCGATACACCTTGATTCCGAGAATTATTTTTCAGTTCAGGTTTAAAAGACTGATCTTTCAGGAATATGGTCGCTGTTATCGTATGATCAGGACTGATGCCCGCGTGGAAAAGATGTTATTAGTTTATCATAAATGGATGAAGATTTCTGGTTGACGCTATACTTGTCAGCAGTTGGAGACGCCTATGTTTATACAAGCGATTCAAAGCACCTGTTTTCTATACAGGTAGGTTAATTTTTGTGCAGTATATTCTGTAGGATGATGATTAAATATTTGTAATATATGTCTTACATAGCATTTCCCGCTATTTTTAACTTTGGATAACATACTGCTTTGCTTGTTTTTTTTATTTTGTTTGGGTCTTTCAATGTTTCAAACAAATGATTGATTAAGTGGTGTCGCTTTTTGGATACTCCCAATGATCATTGTGTGGTGATAACCTTCTTGCGCTTTTAAATGTGCTGATTTGTCTACATCGGCACATCTCCAGGTGGTAGTCGGTGTCTGCAGTTGCGGTGGATATCGAGCGGAGCACAAGCCGCTTTCAGGCACGATTTTGCCGCCATCAATCATCCATCAGTGCAAGCGACAAGGACTTCGATCATGGCCAAGGAAGGTTCAGTGGCGCCTAAAGAGCGCATCAACATCAAGTACGTTCCCGCCACTGGCGACAACCAGGCAGAAACGGAGCTTCCCCAGAAACTCCTCATCGTGGGCGATTTCAAGGGTGGTACCGAGGAAGCGCCGGTCGAGGACCGCGAAGCCGTTTCGGTCGACAAGAACAACTTCCAGTCGGTCATGCGTGAAGCCGGGCTCAGCCTGCAGACATCCGTGCCCAGCCGTCTGGAAGACGACAATACCGATCAGGAAATCGCGGTAAACCTGAATTTCCAGTCCCTGGAGGACTTCGGACCGGACAGCGTTGCGCGCCAGATTCCCGAGCTGCAGAAGTTGGTAGAACTGCGCGAGGCGCTGGTGGCGCTCAAGGGACCGCTGGGTAACGTCCCGGCATTTCGCGAGCGCCTTCAGGCCTTGATCGAGGATCCGGCGACCCGTGATCAGTTGCTGAGCGAGCTGGACCTCATCGACAACCCGACATCTTCCAACGACACCTGATTCTCTGCACGGAAGCGAGGCATTATCATGACGGAATCCACTCAGAACCAGGCCGTGGCCAGCGAAGAGGTTCAGTCCGAGTCACTGCTCGATCAGGTCATGGCGCAGACCCGCATGGTCCCCGAGGAAGAAGGGTACGATGTGGCCAAGCAGGGCGTGGCAGCTTTCATCAGCGAGCTGTTGAAGACTGATGACGCCGATCAGCAGGTCAACAAGTCGGTCGTCGACCGGATGATCGTCGAGCTGGATCGCAAGATCGGCCAGCAGGTCGACGAGGTCATCCATGACGATGAATTCCAGCATCTGGAGTCCGCCTGGCGCGGCTTGAAACTGCTCGTGGATCGCACGGATTTCCGCGAGAACATCAAGCTCAATGTCCTGCATGCCACCAAGGAAGAGCTGCTGGAAGACTTCGAGTTCGCCTCGGAACTCAGCCAGAGTGGCCTTTATCAGCACGTATATGCGGCGGAATACGGCCAGTTCGGCGGTGAGCCCGTGGCGGCCATGATCGGCCACTATGACTTCACGCCCTCCACGCCGGATATCAAGCTGCTGCAATATACCGCCTCGGTCGGTGCCATGTCGCATGCGCCCTTCCTGTCTTCGGTGGCACCCAGCTTCTTTGGCATCGACAGCTTCGAGGAACTGCCCAACGTCAAGGACTTCAAGGCGATCTTCGAGGGGCCGAAGTACACTCGCTGGCGCAGCCTGCGCGAGTCGGAAGACTCCCGTTATCTGGGCCTGACCGCGCCGCGTTTCCTGCTGAGGACACCTTACGACCCGGAAGAAAACCCGGCCAAGTCGTTCCACTATCGCGAGTCCGTGAGCGATAGTCACGACAACTATCTGTGGGGCAATACGGCTTACCTGCTGGCCGAGCGTCTCAACGACAGCTTTGCCAAGTACCGCTGGTGCCCGAATATCATCGGGCCGCAGAGTGGTGGTGCCGTCGAGAACCTGCCCACCCACACCTTCGAGTCCCTGGGGCAGTTGCAGAACAAGATTCCCACCGAAGTGCTGATCACCGATCGGCGCGAATTCGAGATGGCCGAGGAAGGTTTCATCTCCCTGACGATGCGCAAGGGCAGCGACAATGCAGCCTTCTTCTCGGCCAATTCGGTGCAGAAGCCCAAGTCGTTCCCCAACACGCCCGAGGGTCGGGAAGCCGAGACCAACTACAAGCTCGGCACCCAGCTGCCCTACATGTTCATCGTCAATCGCCTGGCGCACTACATCAAGGTGCTTCAGCGCGAGCAGATCGGCTCCTGGAAAGAGCGTCAGGACCTGGAGCGCGAGCTCAACACCTGGATTCGTCAGTACGTGGCGGACCAGGAAAACCCGCCTGCCGATGTGAGGAGTCGCCGTCCGCTGCGCGCCGCCTCGGTGCATGTCTCCGATGTGGAAGGCGACCCGGGCTGGTATCAGGTATCCCTGGCAGTGCGCCCGCACTTCAAGTACATGGGCGCCAACTTCGAACTGTCGCTGGTGGGTCGCCTCGACAAGGAGTGACGCCATGGCCGCTTCAAGGCACCGGAGCGGCCTGGCTGGCGCGAGCCTTTTCGAACGTCTGTCGGCACCGAGTCACTCGGTGCCGAAGGCGGATGTTGTCGAGGCCACGGTCACTTCCATCAAGCGCCACCTGGTCGAGCTTCTCAACAGTCATCCCGGACACAGCGAATGTGCACCGGGCCTGGGTCTGCTGGATCTAAACGATGCCACGCTCGGCGCGCTTGACCTTGAACTCAAGGTCGAGAGTGCCATTCGCGAGTGCATTGAGCGCTATGAACCTCGGGTTCAGCGCGTTCAAGTCGAGACCCAGCATCACCACGACAACGATCCGTTGCAGCTGCGTTTTCAGGTGCAGGCCGTGCTGGATGTCGATCACGACATGGCGGAAACCACCATCGATCTGCTGCTCAACGACAAGCGCTATCTGTGCTTGAACTGAGGCCGTTATGCTGAATCGCTACTATCGGGATGAGCTTGACTTCCTCAAGCGCCAGGGACGCGAGTTCGCCGAAGGCAACCCCGGTTTGAGCCGCTTTCTCGCCGAGCACAGCACCGATCCCGATGTCGAACGGCTGCTCGAGGGCTTTGCGTTTCTCTCGGGGCGCCTTCGCGAGAAGGTCGACGACGAGTTTCCCGAGCTGACGCATTCGCTGATCGCCATGCTGTGGCCCAACTATCTGCGGCCGGTTCCCAGTGTGACGATCACCCAGTTCACGCCGCACCTCAACAGCCTGAGCACCGGACAGGTGATAGCCAAGGGCACGACGCTGGCCAGCGCGCCAGTGGAGGACACGGTATGCCAGTTCCGTACCTGCCATGACCTGAATGTCTATCCACTGGGCCATGAAGGCGTCAAGGTACAGCATTCGCGAGAGTCATCGCAGCTCCAGTTGAATCTGTCCGTGCACAGTGACCGGCCGTTGAACGAGATCGGCATCGGGGATTTGCGCCTGTACCTGGGCAGCAGCGAGTACACGGCCCGCACTCTCTATCTGTGGCTCAACCATTACCTGTCGGGGATCGAGCTGGAGGTCGATGGACGACGTCTCGGCCTGCCTGCCAGCCTCCTGCAACCGGTGGGCATGAGCGCCAGGGATGCTTTGCTGCCCTACCCGCGCAACGCCTATCAGGGCTATCGCATCCTGCAGGAATATCTGTGCTTCCCCGAGGCCTTTCACTTTGTCGAGCTGCAGTCGCTGGGTGACTATCTGCCCCCGGGGATGGCCGAGACCATCTCGCTGCGTTTCACCTTCTCGCGCACCCTGCCGGCCGATGCCCGGGTGGTGGATGAAAGCCTGGCGCTGTTCTGCACGCCGGCCATCAACCTATTCGAGCACGATGCTGACCCGATCGATCTGACCGGCGAGCGCAGCGAGTATCGGGTACGCCCCAGCGGCCGCTACCCCTCTCACCATGAGGTCTTCAGTGTCGATGACGTGGAAGGCTGGCTGGAGAGTGAAAGCGGTCGCATTCGCGGCGCGCCACGCCGCTATGTGCCCTTCGAAAGCTTCGAACACCAGATCGAGCGGGACCGCGATCGTCAGGCGCTCTACTACCGCATTCGCGTGCGCGACAGTCTGCGGGGCGATGGCTTCGATCACGATATCGCCTTCGTGCGCGGCGATGAGCAGGCCTGCATGGGCTTTCGCGAAACCATCTCGTTGCGTCTGACCTGCAGCAACCGCGAGCTGCCGGAACGTCTAGCCATTGGAGATGTTCAGGTGCCGACCGATGAGAGTCCATCCTTCGCCGCCTTTCGCAACATCACCCGGCCCACGCCAGCCATGCGCCCGACACTGGACGGCAGCCTGCTGTGGACGTTGATCTCCAACCTGTCGTTGAACTATCTGTCACTGCTTAACCGCGACGCCCTGTGCTCCGTGCTGCGTGTCTACGATTTTCGAGCCCTGGTGGATCGGCAGGCAGAGCGCATGTCGCAGAAGCGCCTGCAGGGCATCGTCGATATCCAGACTCAGCCGGTGGACCGGCTCTACAAGGGACTGCCAGTGCGCGGACTGCGCTCGGTCATGACGCTGGACCAGGAGGCCTTCGGCGATGAAGGCGGCCTCTACCTGTTCGGCTGCATGCTGTCGCGCTTCTTCTCCCTCTACGCCAGCATCAACTCCTTTCATGAGCTGGAAGTCATCAACCAGCAGAACCGTGAGCGTTACACATGGAACTTGCAGACAGGGCAACAACCCCTGATGTGACGCTCTCCCCACTGGTCGAGGGCGCACGTCACTACAACTTTTATCGGCTGGTCGAGCTGCTTCACCAGTACCACGGCGATGACCTGGAAAGGGGCAGCGTCGTGGACACCGAACGTGTGCGCTTTCAGGCCACGGCCTCGCTGGGCTTTCCCAGCAGTGACATCCTCAACCTCGAGTCCCGGGATGCCGATACCTACAACATGCGCATCAGTTTCCTGGGACTCCAAGGCTCGCAGTCGCCCCTGCCGAGCTACTACCTGGAGTCCATGGCGCATGCGGATGCCCATCGAGAAGGCGCAGCGACAGACTTTCTCAACCTGTTCAACCATCGATATCTGACGCTGCTGTATCGCGGCTGGCGCAAGTACCGGCATTACGTTCGCTATCAGGATGGTGCCGGCGACGGACTGTCGTCCGCCGTCTTTGCACTTGCCGGCCTGGCCGATGACCGCCTGCGCGGTGAAACGCCCATCAACTGGAGCAAGATGTTGGCCTACGCCGGCCTGTTGGCCGGCCGCTCGCGATCTCCGGATGTGGTTGCCGGCATCGTCAGTCACTGCTTCGATCTGTCCGAGGTCGAGATCGAGCCCTGGGTCTATCGCCGGGTGACCATCCCCGACGACCAGCGCAGCAGTATGGGCATGCGTTGCGCCACCCTGGGGCAGGATCTGGTCTCCGGGGCGAGCGTGGCCGATATCAACGGCAAGTTCGCGCTCTGCCTGCGCGGCCTCAGTCTGGAGCGCTTCCGCGACTTCCTGCCCGACGGTCGGGATCATGCCGCCCTGGAAACCCTGGTGACCTTCGTGCTGCGTGAGCCCCTGGCCTATGACCTGGAACTGGAGCTGCTCGAAAGCGAGGTTCGCCCCATGCACCTGGGCGACAGCAAGAGCTGCCAGCTTGGCTGGACCACCTTCGTCAACCCTGACCTCAATGCCACGGCTCGGCGACGCCGGGTCCGAATCCAGATGACCCGGTGAGATTTTCATGACAGAAGCTTCCCGACATTCCGCGATCACGCTGGTGGTCACCAACAGCGAACGGCTAGAAGGCCGTTCCACCAGCAGTCATGTTTTCCCGGCCTCCGGTGGCACCCTGGGCAGCGCCCCCACGGATGACTGGCTGCTGCAGGACCATTCCGGCCGCATTCTGCCCGGCCATGCCGAGATCTGCCTGCGGGAGGGGCAGTTCTGTCTGATCGATCGCAGCGGACGCACCTTCGTCAACGACGCCTCCCTGCCCCTGGGGCAGAGCAAGTACGTGGCGCTGCGCGACGGCGACGAGCTGGTCGTCGGCGAGTATCGCATGCGCGTCCACATGGGCGACCGCCAGGCGGAGCAGGGCGGTGTGCAGTCGCTGGCCACCCTGGTCAACGATGACCAGGCCCTCCCGGAAAGTGAAGAGGCAGGCTCTTTTACCACGGTCGAGACCCAGCAACGCGACGACCCGCTCCGGGCTCTCGGCGAAACGACCGCCACGCAGCGACAGCACGACCCGCTGGATGCCCTCTCGGCACGGGACAGCGGTCAGATCGACGGCCAGGACGAGGCCGCAGACACCCTCATGACCACGGTGGACGAGGCAGACCCGGTCAGCTGGACACCTGCCCTGCCATCCCATGGACACCACAAGGAACCCAAGATGGATGAAAAGCTGCTGAATGATCTCGAGCGCTCGGTCGGCGAGCAGCTCGAGGACCGCTGGCAAGAACCCGGCCAGACCGGCATGGAGCACCTCAGTGCCTCGCCCTTGCTGCGCGCCCTGGGCGGCCAGCTCGACTTTGCCGACAGCACCGAGCAGCAGGCCTTCCTGGAAGAATCCGGCAAGACGCTGAACGCCACCATCCAGGGGCTGCTGAAGCTGCACCAGCATCATGATGATCGCCGCTATCCGCTGCGCGATCGCCATCTCCAGCCCATCGAGGACAACCCGTTGCGGCTCGGAGAGGACTATGAGCGCACCCTGCAGACCCTCTTTTCGGCCCAGCGCAGCCCGGTGCATCTATCGGCGCCGGCGGCGGTGGCCGAATGCCTGCAGCATCAGCAACAGCACATGGTGGCCATCGAAGAGGCCATCAACGAGGCACTGCAGTCGATTCTGGCCGCCTTCTCGCCGGATGCGCTGCTCAAACGCTTCATGGCCTACCGCGGCGCCGGCAGCGCCCCGGCCGACAGTGAGGGCGACTGGGCCTGGAACATGTATCGCCACTATTTCCAGGAGCTCAATTCGGGGCGTCAGCAGGGCTTCGAAAAGCTCTTCTGGGAAGTCTTCGAGCAAGCCTATGACGCCTCGCTGCGTCGTCAACAACGGGAGGCGACATGATCAAGGGTAATCTTCACCCCGGACGCAAGCCGAGGCTGGCGTGGCTGCTCATGGCGCTGATGGCCATGCTGCTGAGCGGCTGCACGACAGTCAGCAAGACCTTACAGGTATTGAGCGACCCCTCGACGCCGGTCGGCCCGCTGGAAGACCGGCCCTCGAAGGTCGATCTGAGCATGCTCGCCACCGAGAACGTCAACCCCTACCTCGGCGGCCAGGGCACGCCCCTGCGCTTCCAGATCCTGCAGCTCAAGGATGACTCGATGCTGATGGCCGCTGCTCGTCGGCAGCTCTACACCGATCTGGAAGAAGCCCTGGGCACCAATTACCTGGCGCATGACGACTTCACCCTGCTGCCGGGCCAGTTCAAGTTTTACGAGCCCTTCGAGTTGAAAGAAAACACCCGCTACATCGGCATCATCGCCTTCTATGCCGCGCCCAACCGGGCCCAGTGGAAGAAGGTCGTGCCAGTCGATGATACCGGGCGCGACTACCACCTGCTGGTGCACTTGCTGGCGCATGAAGCCAAGTTGAGAAAGGAAACCCGATGACCAGTCGTAACCGAGTCGTCTGGAGTGAAGGCCTGTTCATCAAGCCGCAACACTTCCAGCAACAGCAGAGAAGCCTGGAAGGGCTGATCGAGACTCGCCTGCGCGGCGTCGGCGGTCATCTGCATGGGTTTCTGTCGCTGGAAATCAATGCCGAGTACCTGAGCTTCGGGCGTATCTCGCTGACGCGGGCCAGTGGCGTGATGCCGGACGGTACCGCCTTTCACCTGCCCGATGATGATATCGAGCCGCCGGCACTGGAAATCACCAATGCGGCGACCGCCAACCAGATCGTCTACCTGGGGCTGCCGCTGTCCACGGATGGCGTGGCCGACGTCTCCTGGCAGGCCACCTCGCTGCCGTCGCGATATCGCGCCGAAATGCGTGGCGTGCGAGACCTGCATTCTCAGGAAGGCGACCTGGCCGACCTCCATCTGGCGCGTATCGCCCCGCGCCTGTTGCTGGAAGGCGAGGATCGCAGTGCCTATGCCTGCCTGGCGGTGGCCCGCATCGTCGAGCGGCGCCCCGATGGCAGCCTGGTGCTTGACGAGAACTTCCTGCCGACCCTGCTCAATGTCCAGGCGGCCCCGGCACTGCAACGCTTCGTCGGAGAAATGGCGGGGCTGGTCCGTGAGCGGGCGCGCAACCTGGCGCATCGCATGGCCACCCCCGACCAGAGCGGGGTCGCCGATGTCTCGGAGTTCATGCTGCTGCAGCTGCTCAACCGGGTGCACCCGCGCTTTCAGCATCTGTCGCGGCTGGGGCATCTGCATCCCGAGCGGCTCTATAACGCCATGCTCGAGGCCTGCTGCGAGATCCTCACCTTTACCGGCGAGTCGCGTCTGCCGCCCGAATTTCCGGCCTATGACCATGACCACCCGGAAACCGCCTTTCGGCCGCTGATGCAGAGCCTGCGCCAGTCGCTGTCCACGGTGCTGGAACCCAGGGCGCTGGCCATACAGCTGCAGTCGCGGCGTTTCGGTCTCAAGGTGGCCACCCTGCAGGATTCGAGCCTGCTCGACGACGCCGACTTCATCCTCGCCGTACGTGCCGACATGCCGCCGGAGCGCCTGCGCAAGCTGTTCGTGCAGCAGACCAAGGTGGCCAGCGTCGAGCGGGTGCGCGAGTTGATCAGCCTCCAGCTGCCGGGGATTCCCCTCGAGCCGCTGCCGGTGGCCCCTCGTCAGCTGCCGTTCCATGCGGGCTATACCTATTTCCGACTGGACCGCTACAGCGAGGCCTGGAACATGCTGCGCGGTGCCAGCGGCTTTGCCTTTCACGTGGCCGGGGATTTTCCCGGGCTGGAAATGCAGTTCTGGGCCATCAGGAGCTAAGCCATGTCGACGCTCGTATCATCTGACGCCACGCGCCACGAGGACACCATCAACCCCGAGGGGCTCGACTGGCTGGTGCACGGCCACGCCGGTCATCTGGATGCCGACGAAGACTACTGGTTCCGGCTGCGTGGCCACAGCATCAATCCGCTGGTCGATGCCGCCAGCCCCTTGCTGGGAATGGTGGTGCGCATCCGCCATGTCGAGCAAGTGGAAAACATCGAGCGGCTGTATCGCCAGGTCGTCGAGGAGGTGTCGTCCATCGAGGTCGAGCTCACCGAGCAGGGCTACGACCGGCCGACCCTGCTGGCCTACCGCTATGTCCTCTGCTCCTTCATCGATGAAGCCGTCATGGCCACGCCCTGGGGCAACCAGAGTGCCTGGGCCGCGCATTCATTGCTGGCGCGTTTTCACAACGAGACTTGGGGCGGCGAAAAGGTCTTCTCGATCCTCTCGCGGCTGCGCCAGGAGCCGCGGCGCTATCGCGACATGCTGGCCTTCATCTACCTCTGTCTGTGTCTGGGCTTCGAGGGGCGCTACAAGGTGCGCTCCCACGGCAAGGACGAATACGACCAGATACTGCGCGAACTCGGTGACCAACTGGCCTCGCTGGACCACCACGAGGACGACCTGCTCACTCACCCACTGGACAACGTGCAGAACACCTCCCGGCGTCAGGGAGAAAACATGCCGTTGTGGGGCATTTTCGCGATCTTCGCTGGCATGATGCTGGTGATTTACCTCGGACTCTCGATTTCGCTGGAGCACCAGGCCGACCAGGTCGGTGCGCTACTGGACCGCATTACCAACTAGGGAAGCTGGCATGCTAAGGATGGATCTGGCGGCGCTGATCGGCCGCCTCAACGGGGTTGCCCGTCAAGGACTCGAACAGGCCGCAGCACTGTGTGGCGAACAGCAGGCCGCGGAAATCAGTGCCACGCACCTGCTGCTGGCGCTGGTCGACCAGCCGCTGTGCGACGTGCGGGTCTTGCTCGAGGTGGAAGGCATCAATGTCGACGAGCTGCGTCAGGCGCTGGTCGAGGATGCCCGCCCGCCCGCCGAGCTGGAGACCGAGGTGCCGAGCTTCTCGCCGCTGCTGGTCGAGCTGCTGCAGGACGCCTGGTTGCTGGCCAGCACCGAGTTCGAGCACCGCGAGTTGCGCAGTGGCCTGATCCTCACCGCCCTGCTGCACCATGCCGAGCGCTATCTGGGTACCAGCAGCCGCGGCGTGCTGGAACGCATCAACCGTGAACGCCTGCGTCGCGATTTCACGCTGCTGACCCGCGAATCGGCCGAAGCCGTGGTCGCCACCCCCGAGTCGAATGCGCCGCGCCCGGCGAATGGCGGCGATTCCGCCCTGGCGCGCTTTGCCACCTCGCTCACCGAGCAGGCACGCAACGGCGAACTCGACCCGGTGCTGGGACGTGACCCCGAGATCGACCAGATGCTCGATATCCTCGGCCGGCGGCGCAAGAACAACCCCATCGTCCTGGGCGAGGCCGGCGTCGGCAAGAGCGCGGTCGTCGAGGGTCTAGCCCTGCGTATCGTCGCCGGCCAGGTGCCGGCCTCGCTTGCGGACGTGGAACTCATCGCCCTGGACCTGGGCGCGCTGCAGGCCGGTGCCTCGGTCAAGGGCGAGTTCGAGAAGCGCCTCAAGGGCGTCATCGAGGAAGTGCGCCAGGCGCCGCGGCCCACCCTGATGTTCATCGACGAGGCGCACACCCTGATCGGCGCCGGCAACCAGGAAGGCGGCGCCGATGCCGCCAACCTGCTCAAGCCGGCGCTGGCGCGTGGCGAGCTGCGCACCATCGCCGCGACCACCTGGCGCGAGTACAAGAAGCACTTCGAGAAGGACCCGGCGCTGTCGCGGCGCTTCCAGCCCGTCACCCTGGCCGAGCCCGATACCGAGCAGGCACTGGTCATCCTGCGCGGCCTGCGCGATGTCTACGAAACGACCCATGGCGTCCTGATCGGCGACAGCGGCCTGCGCGCCGCCGCCGAGCTCTCCGCCCGCTATCTGGCCGGCCGCCAGTTGCCCGACAAGGCCATCGACGTACTGGACACCGCCTGTACCCGACTCGCCCAGACCCTGGACGCCGAGCCACGCCGCCTCAGTCACCTGCAGAGCGAATACCAGGCGGCGCGGCGCGAGCACGACCACCTGCAGCGCGAGACGCGCCTGGGGCGTGCGGCCGACGAGCAACGCCGCAACGAGCTGATGAACCGCCTGGCCGGTCACGAGGCCGAGCTGGAGGCGCTGCAGGGCGCCTGGCAGGAACAGCGCGAATGCGTCAATGCCATGCTCGAGCTGCATCAGGCCCTGCTCGACGGCTCGCCGGATGCCGGCGATGCCCGCCCCGACGAGGATGAGCAGCGCCGCCAGGCCCTGAGCGAATACGAGGCACGCCTCGAGCAACTGCAGCGCGAGCATGCCCTGGTGCATGCCAGTGTCGAGGAAGCCCGGATCGCCGAGGTCATCGGCGACTGGACCGGAGTGCCGGTGGAGCGCATCAGCAGTGACGAACTGACGCGGCTCACCGAGCTGCCCGAGCAACTGGGCCGGGCCATCAAGGGCCAGGACGAGGCGGTCAAGCGGCTGCATCGTCACCTGCTGACCGCGCGTGCCGACCTGCGTCGCCCGGGCCTGCCTCTGGGCGCCTTCCTGCTGGTCGGCCCCAGCGGAGTGGGCAAGACCGAAACCGTGGTGCAGATCGCCGAGAGCCTCTACGGCGGGCGTCAGTTCATGACGACCATCAACATGTCCGAATATCAGGAAAAGCACACCGTCTCCCGCCTGATCGGCTCGCCCCCCGGCTATGTCGGCTTCGGCGAGGGCGGCCTGCTGACCGAGAGCATCCGTCAGCGCCCCTATTCGGTGGTACTGCTGGACGAGGTCGAGAAGGCCCACCCCGACGTGCTCAACCTCTTCTATCAGGCCTTCGACAAGGGCGAGATGGCCGACGGCGAAGGCCGGCTCATCGATTGCCGCAACGTGCTGTTCTTCCTGACCTCCAACCTGGGCTACGAGACCATCGTCCGCCATGCCGACCAGCCCGAGGCCCTGGAACCGGCGCTCTACCCGGTGCTGGCCGAGTTCTTCAAGCCGGCCCTGCTGGCGCGCATGGAAGTGGTGCCCTACTTCCCGCTGGACCGGCAGGTACTGCAGCGCATCGTCGGCGCCAAGCTCGAGACCCTGGCCGAGCGCATTCGCGACCGCCATCGCCAGGCCGAGGTGACCCTCGAGCCGGCACTGGCCGAGGCCATCTGCGAGCGCGCCAACCGCAGCGAGAACGGCGCCCGCATGCTGGACTCGGTCATCGAGGGCGAGCTGCTGCCGCCCGTTTCGCGCTCGATCCTCGAGCGCCTGTCGCGTCAGGAACCCATCTCGCGCGTGGTGCTCGGCGTCTGCGAAGACGGCTTCAAGGCAGAGGTGGCATAACCCCATGGAAGCACTGACGATCGACCCCAGCGTCACCACCCCCGACTCGGCGCCATTGGCCGGGATGGTCGGTGCCCTGACGCTGGTCGACAGTCAGTCACCCCGGCAGTTGCGCCAGCGCGCCGTAGCGCTGCTGCAGCAACGGCTGGGCATTCCCCGGGTCGGCTGCCTGGTACTGGACACCAGCGGGCGCTGGCTCTTGGATGACGATCAGGGCGTGCGGCTGGCCTGTGATGACTTCACGCACCCCTATGCCCATGCCATTCGGCGGGGTGAGCCGATGCAACTCGCGCTGGGCGAAGCGCGTTCGCGCCTCGACCACTCCGCCTTCCAGGCCCTGGTTGCCGACTGTGCACCGGACTGGATGCTCGAGGTACGCCCGTTGCGCGCCCCGGATGACGCTCGCCAATGGTTGGGCGTCATGAGCCTGGTCGGGCCACGCGACTGCCTCGCGCCGCTGACCGCCAGCACGGATTTCGAGGCCTTCGAGTCCCTGCTCTGTCAGCTCTGGGCCTGGCATTTGCGTCAGCAGGGCGAACGCCAGCGTCAGGCCAAGCTGCAGGACTCGCTGACCCGCTTCAATGCCAATGCCCGGCGTCAGATCCTGAGCGATCGCCTGGGTCAGCAGATCAAGGGCGACTCCGCCAGCATCCGGAACCTGCGGGATCAGGTCGTGCGCGCCGCCGAGACCCAGCTGGCAGTGCTGCTGCGCGGCGAAACCGGCACCGGCAAGGACCTGGTGGCGCGCGGCATACACTGGGCCTCGGCGCGCGCCGCAGAACCCTTCATGGCGCTGAACTGCGCGGCCATCCCCGAGGCACTGCTGGAGTCCGAGCTGTTCGGCTATGCCCAGGGCGCCTTCTCCGGCGCCGACCGCGCTCAGCAGGGGCTGGTCGGCCAGGCCGATGGCGGCACGCTGTTTCTCGACGAGATCGGCGACATGCCACTGTCGCTCCAGGCCAAGCTGCTGCGGGTGCTGGAGTCCGGGCGCTATCGCCCGCTGGGCGCCAGCGAGGAGTGCCGGGTCGATCTGCGACTGATCGCCGCCACCCACCAGCCGCTGCATCAGCGCATGCGCGATGGCCACTTCCGCGCCGACCTCTACTATCGCCTGAACCAGTTCCCGCTGGCGCTGCCGCCCTTGCGCGAGCGCCGTGAAGATATCGAGCCGCTGGTTCAGGCCTTCATTGCCGACTTCTGCGAGCGCGAGGACCGCGAGCTGTTGGGTATCAGCCGGGTGGCCCTGGCCGACCTGCGCGACCGCGATTACCCGGGCAACATCCGCGAACTCAAGAACCTGATCGACTACGCCTGCGCCATGACACACAGCGGCGATGATATCGACCTGATGACACTGCCCCGCAGTCCCGCCGCCAGCGATGAGGCCGACGACCCGCACGCGTCGCAGGCAGCCGGGGCGACAGGCAAGGAAGGCGCCACCGGCGATCTGCGTCAGGCACTGCGCGACTACGAGGCGACGCTGATTCAGCAGCGGCTGGACCTCTTCGAGGGCAATCGAACGCTGGCGGCCGAGAGCCTGGGGCTTCCCAAACGGACCCTGGCGCACAAGTGTCGTCAACTGCATCTGGATAACTCATGACAGCAACTCACCCCCGACACCACCGCACCTCGGGCAAGCGCCGTCCGCGCCTGGCATGGGTCACATGCTGTGTCGCGCTGGGCCTCGGCGGCGCCGCTCAGGCCAACACGCAGGGCGCCGACGCCGCGCAGCAGCGACTCGACCAGGCACGTGAGTGTGCCGCGAGCGACGTCCGCCTGGAGCGCCTGCAGTGCTATGACGCGCTCTTCCGCGAGGTCTCGACAGGCAGTGATGTGGCCTCCGGCGAGCGTTCGCGGCTGTGGCAGCGCGTGGCGCGTCTCGAGGCCAGCCGCGATGCCCAGAACATGGGGCTGATGGTCGAACAGACCGACGATAGCGTCCTGCTGAGCGTACCGGCACTGGGCGCGGTGCCGCCGCGACCGGTACTGGTGATCAGCTGTGCCGCCAAGATCACGCGGTTTCAGCTGCACCTGCCCGAGCCCAGCGATGCCAACCGGGTGGCACTGACCTTCCAGAGCGAATCGGTAAGCGTCAGCCGCGACTGGCGCGTGCTGGATGGCGGCCATGTGCTCAGTGGCGGTCGCGGGCTGCCGGCCATCGACACCCTGAAGCGTCTGCTGTCCAGCCAGCGCCTGGAGCTGGCCAGCAAGATGCCGGCCATCGATGGCCTCAGTTTCAACGTGGCGGGGCTGCGCGAGCGTATCAAGCCGCTGCGCACCATGTGCCGCTGGTGACACCAACGAACAGCGACAACTTCAGGCAAGCGACTCCTTGATGACGATATGGCGATAAGAATCACCCGCGAATCCCAGCTCGACGACATCCTCGGCCCCATCGCCGGGGGCGCCGGCCAGCCCGTGGGCAACAGCGACGACTATGACTGGCTCGATGAACAGATGATGCGCGTCGGCTCCCTGCAGCATGGCGACATGGACTGGGCCGGCGCGGAGGACCGCGCCGTGCGGCTGCTCACCGAACAGGGCAAGGACCTGCGCGTGCTGGGCCACCTGCTGCACTGTCTGCAACAGGGCGGCGACCCGGTGCGCTTCGCGCTGTCGCTGCACCTGCTGGCGGGCAGCCTCGAGCACTGGTGGGCCGAGGCCTATCCCGCCCCCGGGGCAAAAGGCAATCGCATGCGCGGCAAGCTGTTTCAGCAGTTTACCCAGCGTGGCCTCAAGCTGGCCGGTGCGCTGGACTTCGCGGCCGCCGAGGCCGAGCTGGAAGCGTGTCGCCAGGCCCTGCAGCGACTGCGCGAGCAGGCCGTTGCCCGCGAGCTGCCGGACCAGGCGCTGATCGACCTGGCGCGCCTGCTGGAGCAGACCCAGCCCGGCGCGAATGCCGCTGCCGCCTCGACAGGCCGCCACGACACCCGGCAAGCGTCAACGCCGAGCCAGACCGCCGCACCGGCGAGCGGCAACGATGCCCCCGAGCCGGCGCGCGCGCCCGAGATGCGCCTGGAGTCCGGCAACGAACGCGCCAACCGTCAGTCGCTGATCAAGATGGCCGAGTTTCTCAACGACCAGTCCCCCGGCGACCCCCTGGGCTATCGGCTGCGCCGCTATGCCATCTGGCACACCATTCAGACACTGCCGATGAGCCGTGCCGATGGCCGCACCGACCTGGCCCCGGTCTCCGCCGACCGGGTGGCCGCCTATCGCGAGGCTCTGGCAGGCCGGCCCAGCCTCGACGAATGGCGGCGCATCGAGAACAGCCTGGCGCTCAGCCCCTACTGGCTGGAAGGCCACCGCCTGAGCGCCGAGATGGCCCGGCGACTCGAGCATGAGGGTTGCGCCGAGGCCATTCGCGATGAGGTCCGCCGCTTCGTCGAACGCCTTCCCGGCCTCGACGAACTGACCTTCAGCGACGGCACGGCCTTCCTCGATGACACCACCCGGCAGTGGCTGGCCTCGGCTACAGACACCGGCCCGGCCGGCGCCAGCCTGGGGGCGGGAGGCGACCCCTGGCAAGAGGGCCTGGAAACCGCCCGCGAGTGGCTGCGAAGCGAAGGGCTGGGCGCGGCGCTGGCCGTTCTCGATGAAGGGCTGGCCGCCGCGGGCTCACCCCGCGAGCGCGTCTACTGGCGCCTGGCCAGTGCCGACCTGCTGCGCGAGGCTGGCCTCGAGGCCATGGCACGCCAGCACTATCAAGCCTTGCACGACGCCGTAAGCGGGATTTACCTCGACCACTGGGAGCCGGCCTTGCCGCAACGGCTCCAGGCGCTGAGCGAGGGCGCGTCATGAGCACAACCGAATCGACAGGGATGAGGAAAGCAGTCAAATGAAAGGACGCATAAGATCGGCGCTCAGTCGCTGGGTGCCCGGGCTCTCCACCATGCAGAGCAAGGCCAACCAGGCCCGCAGCCACGCCAATGCCGCCAAGGGCGTGCAGGGCAGCCTCAAGAATCTGGGCAAATGGCTTTGGTGGCTGCTGCTCATCGCGCTGGTCGTGGCCATCTGGTGGCTGGGGCCAAAATGGCAGGCCTTCGATACCCGCCCCCTCGAACCCTGGGTCAATCGCGCCCTGGCGACCCTGGCGTTGCTCGTCGTGGTGGCCGTGGTCTGGGGCATCCGCCTGGCGCGTCGACTCCGCGAGATCGATGAACAGGCTGAGTCGGATGCACAGCGTAACGACGATCCGGTTCTCGACCAGATCGACCGCCAGCAGGCGCGGCTCGACAGCATCCTGGCGACCCTGGTCGACCGGCTGGGCGGCGGCAGGAAGGCGCGCTACAAGCTGCCCTGGTACCTGGTCATGGGCGTCGAGAATGCCGGCAAGACCAGCCTGGTCAATCGCTCCGGCCAGAACTTCTCGCTCACCCAGCTCCTCAACGCCTCCGGGGAACACCGGCGTGAGCCGCTCGGCTTCGACTGGTGGATCGGTGACCGGGCGGTCCTCATCGACCCGGATGGCGAGCTGCTGACCCAGGGAGCCCTGCAGGAGAATGCCCCCGAGGAGGCCAAGAGCCGCCTGTGGAATCACTTTGTCGACTGGCTGGAGGAGCAGCGCCCCAGGCGGCCGTTGGATGGCGTGGTGCTGGTACTTGACCTGGCACGCCTGAGTGATGCCCGGGTGGTGGTGCGCAAGGCCTACGCCGCACTGCTGCGCGCCCGCCTCAGCGAGCTGATGGAGCGCCACGGCAGCCGCCTGCCAGTCTATGTGACCTTCAGCAAGATGGACCTGCTGCATGGCTTCGACGAGTTTTTCCGTCACTATTCGCGCACCGCCCGCAAGGCGCCGATGGGCTTCACCTTCTCCGCCGAGGCCCTGGACACCCCGGGGCAGTGGGAAGACGAGTTCGTCACGCACTACGATGCCATGCTCGAACGCCTCAACCATCAACTGCCCACCCTGCTCAACGAGTGCCGCGACCAGAACGAGCGCGAGGCGGTATTCCGCTTCGTCCGCCAGTTGGCCGGGCTGCGTGACGTCCTGCATGGCTTTTTGACCGAGGCGCTGTCCAGCGACCGCTTCTCCACCGCCGCCATGGTACGCGGGGCCTATTTCACCTCGGTGTATCAGCAGGGCGTGCCCGAAGACCCCTTCGTCGATGCCGCGGCGCGCCGCTACGGCATGGACGCCAGTGTGCTGCCCGCCCACCGCGCCGCACGCTCCGGGCAATATTTCACCGAGGAGCTTTTCGAGCGCATCATCTATCCCGAAGCCAATCTCGCCGGTGACAACGCCCGGGTGATCTGGCGGCGCGAACAGCTCAAGCGTTACAGCACCTTTGCCTGCCTGTTCGTCGGCCTGGCGATGGTCGGCGGCTGGAGCCACTTCTACCAGAAGAATCAGCAGGCCCTGGCCGCGGTGGAAGACAAGGCCCAGGCCTTCCTGATGCTCAAGCCGGATGAATGGAACATCGGCGATCCCACCGGGCGCGCCCTGCTCAAGCCGCTGAACCGTTTGATCAGCACCACAGAGGAGTTCGGTGACTACCGCTCACGGCCCTGGCTGTTCGCCGACATGGGCCTCTATCAGGGGCATGAGTTGGGGGCCGAGATCGACAATGCCTATCTCCAGCTGCTCGAGCAGAAATTCCTGCCGTCGTTGATGATCGGCATCATGGATGACATGAACGACGCCGCGGAGGGCAGCAACCGCAAGCTCTCGCTGCTGCGCATCATCCGCATGATGGCCGATGCCAGCGGTCGCCAGCCCGAGCGCGTCCACGAATTCATGGCGGCGCGTTGGCAGCGGGCCTTCCCCGGACAAGGCGATGTGCAGCGTCAACTGCTCTATCACCTCGACAATGCCATGGCCGACACCGACCTGGCCGCGCATGCCAAGGCCGGCGTGCCCGGTGCCCAGGATGCCATGGCCCCACTGCGCGGCAGCATCTCGGCGGCGCAACGCGAGCTGGCCCGCCAGCCCATGCATGAGCGCGTCTATGCTTCCCTCAAGTCCGGCAGCGACCAGCGCAGCTCGGCCATGCTCGACCTGCGCGACAGCGTCGGCCCGGCCTTCAATCTGGTCTTCATGGCGCGCAACGACGATCCGCAGAACGTGCGCATTCCCAGCCTGCTGACCCGGAGCGGCTTCGAGAACTACTTCCTCGACCAGCTCGACCAGGCCACCGAGCTGGCCCTGATCGACATGTGGGTACTCGGCAAGCGCGACGACATCGACTTCAGCAAGGCCGACCGCGAACGCCTGCAGGATGCCCTGCGCGAACTCTATGTCAGCGACTACCGCCGAACCTGGCGCGAGGCCCTGGCCGATATCCAGATGGTGCCCCTGCCCGACATCCATCAGGCCGTGGTGGTCGCCGATGGCCTGATCGGCGCCAGCCGCCCGCTGGATCGCCTGCTCGGTGCGGTTGAAGAGCAGACTGACCTCTACCCGACGCTTCCCGAGGGCGACGAGGAGGCGCGTCAGGCCCTGAAGGAATCGCCACGCTATCGGTTGGCCAGCGAGATCGAACGCGACTTCGTCGAGCTCGATGCCCTGACCCAGGCACGTGGCGACAACCCCTCCAACCTCAGCGAGATCAAGACGGCCATCGGCGAGCTGCGTGACTACCTGCGCCAGGTCGATGAGGCCAGCGACTCCGGCCGTGAAGCCTTCCTGCTGGCGCGGGACCGTATCTCCCTGGGCGGCGGTGACCCCATCACCCGTCTGCAGCACATCGCCGAGGAAACGCCGGACCCGGTTGGCCGCATGCTGACCAGCCTGGCCGACCAGAGCTGGCAGCTGCTGATGGGTTCGGCCATCCGTCACCTCGAAAAACAGTGGCGCGATGACGTGGTGACGCCCTTCCAGAGCCAACTGGCGGGCCGTTACCCACTGGCGCCGGGTTCCGAGCGCGACGTCGCCCTCAGCGACTTCGAGGACTTCTTCGCCGCCGGCGGCACCCTGGATGCCTTCTACGAGTCAAACCTCAAGCCGTTCATCAAGGAAGAAGCGCTGCGCGATTCGCGTGGCAACTCCCTGCTGCGCGAGGGCGTGATGCAGGCCTTCCAGCGCGCCGAGCGCATTCGTGACGCCTACCTGGACCGTGACGGCAGCCTGGATGTGCCCTTCTCTCTCGAGCCGCTTTCGCTGAGCTCCAACAAGCGGCGCGCGGTGATCAGTGTCGACGGCCAGCTCATCGACTATGCCCATGGCTCGCGCCACCCGGTCTCGATGATCTGGCCTAATGGCCTGCGCGAGAGCAATGAAAGCCGCATCACCCTGGTGCCCAGCGAATACAACCGTTCGCCGCGCACTCTGAGCCGCAATGGCCCCTGGGCCTGGTTCCGCCTGCTCGATCAGGCGCAGCTGGTGGGTGCCGGTCAACAAGCCCTGGAGCTCAGTTTCGATGTCGACGGTGGCAGCGTGCATTACCGACTGAGCGCCGACGGCCCGCACAACCCCTTCACCAGGCCGCTGGTGGCCGGCTTCAACCTGCCGGTGGCGCTGTATGCCGAACGCGAGGCCGACACCGACACGACGGATGATGCCCAGCGTGACGAGGGAGGTCGCGACAATGCTCAAGGCAATTAAGCACTGGGTCGACAAGGCGCGGGAGACGACCCTCGGGTCGGCGCCGACCGCGACACCCCGTGCCGAGCCGCATGCCCCGGACGCCGCCGCCACGGCGCCCACCAGGCCGCTGGCACTGCCGCTGGAGGATGCCCGCACGGACGACATCGATGGCTTTCTCGAGGCCGCCAGACGCGCCGAGCGTAGCGGGGCCTCGCCCTGGGTGCTGCGCGACGAGGCGCGCCTCGAGACCCTGCGCCGGGCTCTCGAGTTCGTCGTGCATCGCGGCCTCTGGCTGCAGCGCGATCAGCAGGGCGTGGCGCACTGGCAGGGCCGATTGCTGGCCCTGCGCCACGAGGATGGCCACGCCCTCGGCATGGCCTTCGTCTGCCGCCGCGATGACGAGGCGGCCTGGCAACTGCGCTTCTTCTACGTCGAGCCCCAGTGGCAGGAGCGCGGCCATGCCGGCCGGCTGCTCGCCACCCTGCGCAATGTGTTGCGTGGTACCCCGGTGGAAGTGCGGCTGCCGCGCCAGTGCGGCGTGGCGATACGCAGCCTCGAAAAGGCCGGTTTCGAATGTCGCTATACCGACGCTCAGGGCGTGGCCCATTACGAGGCCCCGGCCCAATGGAATGACACCAAGCGAGCGGGTCGCTCGGTTTGACACCTTAGCCCATTAGACAAGGAGGTTGAGATGGCACGCAAATTCGTACTGGTCGGCGACATCGGCACCGACCATGAAGGTTTTCCCCCGACGCCGGTCATCGAGGGAAGCCCCACGGTGATGATCGATGGCAAGCCGGTGGCGCGCCAGGGCGATGCCCTGGCACCGCACACCAAGCCGAATCATTCGTTGCACCCGCGCCAGATTGCCGAAGGCTCGGCCACGGTGATGATCGATGGCAAGCCCGCCGCCCTGACCGGCCACGAGGTGGACTGCGGCGGCGTGGTAATCGGCAGCGCCACCGGGGAGGGTAGCTGACATGGCCAAGCCCAATCGCCTGAACTTCACGCTCAGCCTGGCCGGCGGCGACAGCCTCGACCTGGCGGTGGTCGACTTCCAGCTCGACGAGGCGCTCTCCGCGCCCTTCACCCTGGAGGTCGAGGCCGTCAGCCGTCGCCCTGATCTCAAGCCCGGCGACCTGCTGGAAAGCGGCGCCACGCTCACGGTCTGGCATGATGATCAGCCGACCCGCCGCGTGCACGGCGTGGTCAGCGAGTTCGCCCGCGGGGATCGCGGCCATCGCCGCACCCATTACCACTTCACCATTCGCCCGGCGCTGTGGCGGCTTTCGCTGCGGCAGAATTCGCGCATCTTCCAGAATGTCTCGCCGCTGACGGTGATCAACACCCTGTGCGAGGAAAACGGCCTCACCGACGTGGCCTTCGCCGCCACCCGCCAGCCCGCCAAGCGCGAA